>NZ_QAJK01000165.1:0-2088 GCF_003852515.1 Variovorax sp. KBW07
GAAGGGCCGGCACAGCGGGGCCGACCGCGCCGCACCGCATACCGGGCGCCCCTTGCAAGAAACCAAGGGAAGCTTCCTACGCCCCGGCAGAGAAGCGCTTTATAGAATGCCCCTCCGATTCCGCATTCCAGGCCTCACCCACGTGTCCGATCGCTCCGCAGTTCTGCCCCAATACCTGTTCCCGAAACAGGCACTGACCAATTTCGCCGGCTGGGTCGCGGGCAAGGAACGGGGCGCTGTCACGACGTGGATCATCCGGCGCTTCGTCGCCAAGTACAGCGTCAACATGGGCGAGGCGCTCGAGTCGGACATCACGTACTACAAGAGCTTCAACCAGTTTTTCACGCGCGCCCTCAAGCCCGGCGCGCGGCCACTCGCGCAGGCCGACCTCGTCTGCCCCGTCGACGGTGCCATCAGCCAGTTCGGCGCCATCCAGGGCGACCAGATCTTCCAGGCCAAGGGCCACAACTACTCCACCACCGCACTGGTCGGCGGCGACGCCGCGCTGGCAGCCAAGTTCGCGCACGGCAGCTTTGCCACGCTGTACCTGAGCCCGAAGGACTACCACCGCATCCACATGCCCTGCGACGGGCGGCTGGTGCGCATGATCCACGTGCCGGGCGACCTGTTCTCGGTGAACCCGACCACGGCGCGCGGCGTGCCCGGCCTGTTCGCGCGCAACGAGCGCGTGGTCTGCGTCTTCGAATCGGCGCGCGGCCCCTTCGTGCTGGTGCTGGTGGGCGCCACCATCGTCGGCAGCATGGCCACGGTGTGGCATGGCGTGGTCAATCCGCCGCGCGTGGGCGAACTGCGCGAATGGAACTACAGCGACCAGCAGATCGACATCCGCAAGGGCGACGAGATGGGCCGATTCTTGCTCGGCTCGACGGTCGTCATGCTGTTCCCGGCGCCCGCGCTGGCCTTCAACCCGGACTGGTCGCCAACCCGTGCGATCCAGCTGGGCGAAGCCATGGCGAATTACACGAATTTGTGAAGCTTTGTCTCCCAACCCGCATACAGCAAGCCCGCACAGCTATAAAACTAGTAGCATTCTGATCCTTGCGCTATAGTCGCCGGCCAGCCAGGCGGGTCCATAACCACACACAAAGAGCGCGCAACGCCGGCCCTGTTTTCAAGGCCGGCGGCCCGCCCAGCTTCGAGGAGATGATGTCGATGAGTACCAAGGAAAACGCAGCCGTCAGCCAGTTGCTCGCACTGCTCGAGGCTCGCTACGCGCTTCGCGTGCTCTGGGCCCTTCGCGACGGCCACGCCCAGACCTTCCGGTTGCTGCAGGACAGCGTGGGCGGCATCACTCCCAATACGCTCAACACCCGCATCAAGGAACTGCGCGAGGCCGGCCTCGTGAGCCACGGCAGCGACGGCTACTGCCTCACGCTCAGCGGGCAAGACCTGCTCAAGCGGCTGTCCGACCTGCAGGCCTTCGCGGGCAAATGGCAACTGGGCCAGGCCAAGAAGGCGGCAGCGCCCGCGCCGGCATCGGCAGCAGCTCCCGCTGCAGCCCCCGTCGCACCTGCCCCGGCGCCCGCCGTTGCGCCAGCGACCGGCGCTCCCGCGGCGCCCTCCGCTTCCGACGACGACACCCGCACCAGCTGACCGCCGACAGGCCGGCCCTGTCCGGCCTCGGTAAACTCCGCGCCTTCGATCCATTCTTCCCACATCGACGCAAGGAGCGTTTCAAGATGCCTACCACCCCCTCCGGCCTGCAGTACGAAGACACCACCGTCGGCAACGGTGCCGAAGCCAAGGCTGGCCAGCACGTGCATGTGCACTACACCGGCTGGCTCTACAACGACGGCGTGCAAGGCGCCAAGTTCGATTCGAGCCGCGACCGCAACGACCCGTTCGCGTTCTCGCTGGGTGCCGGCCAGGTCATCAAGGGCTGGGACGAAGGCGTTGCCGGCATGAAGATCGGCGGCCAGCGCACGCTGATCATTCCCGCATCGCTGGGCTATGGCGCCCGCGGCGCCGGCGGTGTGATCCCCCCGAACGCCACGCTGAAGTTCGACGTCGAGTTGCTCGACGCCCACTGAGCAGGGCTCGCCCCAGGGCTGCGGCGCACTTCGTGTC
>NZ_QAJK01000165.1:2275-11747 GCF_003852515.1 Variovorax sp. KBW07
CGCAAGCCGCCAACGAAGCCGAAGCGCTCGACGCGCTGGCCATCGCACAGGGCGAGCTGGCCGCGCTGCAAGCCAAGAACACCGAGCTTGCCGATCAGTACCTCCGCGCCCAGGCCGACGTGCAAAACGCCCGCCGCCGCGCCGACGACGAGATCACCAAGGCCCGCAAGTTCGCCGTCGAAGCATTCGCCGAAAGCCTGCTGCCGGTTACCGACAGCCTGGAAGCCGGCCTTGCCATCAAGGACGCCACGCCCGAGCAGATCCGCGAAGGCGCCGAAGCCACGCTGCGCCAGCTGAAGAGCGCGCTCGAACGCAACAAGGTGATCGAAGTGGCCCCCGCCCCCGGCGCCAAGTTCGATCCGCACCAGCACCAGGCCATCTCGGTGGTGCCCGCCGACCAGGAACCGAACACCGTGGTCAGCGTGCTCCAGAAGGGCTACACCATCAACGAGCGCGTGCTGCGCCCGGCGTTGGTCACGGTCAGCGCGCCGAAGTAAACGGCACGCGGCACTGCAACACGGCACACAAGATTTCCACAGGAAACCCCCGCTTCATCCCTTGAATCGCGCCGGGTTATCCACAAGTTCATAACAACATATTTTTCAGGCTTTCAGGAGTAAAGAACATGGCAAAGATCATCGGCATCGACCTCGGCACCACCAACTCGTGCGTGTCGATCATGGAAGGCAACACCACGCGTGTGATCGAGAACTCGGAAGGTGCGCGCACCACGCCGTCGATCGTCGCGTACCAGGAAGACGGTGAAGTCCTGGTCGGTGCCTCGGCCAAGCGCCAGGCCGTCACCAACCCCAAGAACACGCTGTACGCGATCAAGCGTCTGATCGGCCGCAAGTTCGAGGAAAAAGAAGTGCAGAAGGACATCGACCTGATGCCCTACACCATTGCCAAGGCCGACAACGGCGACGCATGGGTCGAAGTGCGCGGCAAGAAGATGGCCCCGCAACAGGTCAGCGCCGACATCCTGCGCAAGATGAAGAAGACCGCCGAAGACTATCTCGGCGAAACCATCACCGAAGCCGTGATCACGGTGCCGGCGTACTTCAACGACGCCCAGCGCCAGGCCACCAAGGACGCCGGCCGCATCGCGGGCCTCGATGTCAAGCGCATCATCAACGAACCCACCGCTGCAGCCCTGGCCTTCGGCCTGGACAAGCAGGACAAGGCCGACCGCAAGATCGCCGTGTATGACCTGGGCGGCGGTACCTTCGACGTGTCCATCATCGAAATCGCGGACGTCGACGGCGAGAAGCAGTTCGAAGTGCTGTCGACCAACGGCGACACCTTCCTGGGCGGCGAAGACTTCGACCAGCGCATCATCGACTACATCATTGCCGAGTTCAAAAAGGAACAGGGCGTCGACCTCAGCAAGGACGTGCTGGCACTGCAGCGCCTGAAGGAAGCCGCTGAAAAGGCAAAGATCGAACTGTCGAACAGCGCACAGACCGACATCAACCTGCCGTACATCACGGCCGATGCATCGGGTCCGAAGCACCTGAACATCAAGCTCACCCGCGCCAAGCTGGAAAGCCTGGTCGACGAGTTGGTCGAGCGCACCATCGCGCCTTGCCGCCTGGCCATCAAGGACGCCGGCATCAGCGTGAGCGACATCAACGACGTGATCCTGGTCGGCGGCATGACCCGCATGCCCAAGGTGCAGGAAAAGGTGAAGGCCTTCTTCGGCAAGGAACCGCGCAAGGACGTGAACCCCGACGAAGCCGTGGCCGTTGGCGCCGCCATTCAAGGCCAGGTGCTCTCGGGTGACCGCAAGGACGTGCTGCTGCTCGACGTGACCCCGCTGTCGCTGGGCATCGAGACCATGGGTGGCGTGATGACCAAGATGATCACGAAGAACACCACGATCCCGACGAAGTTCGCACAGACCTTCTCGACCGCCGAGGACAACCAGCCGGCCGTGACCATCAAGGTGTTCCAGGGCGAGCGCGACATCGCTTCGGGCAACAAGGCACTGGGCGAGTTCAACCTCGAAGGCATTCCGCCGGCATCGCGCGGCACGCCGCAGATCGAGGTGAGCTTCGACATCGACGCCAACGGCATCCTGCACGTCGGCGCGAAGGACAAGGGCACCGGCAAGGAAAACAAGATCACCATCAAGGCGAACTCGGGCTTGAGCGAAGACGAGATCCAGAAGATGGTGAAGGACGCCGAGCTCAACGCCGAAGACGACAAGAAGAAGCTCGAGATCGTGCAAGCCCGCAACCAGGGCGAAGCCATGGTCCACAGCGTGAAGAAGTCGCTGGGCGAACACGGTGCGAGCCTGGAAGCCGCCGAGAAGGAAGCGATCGAAGCCGCGATCAAGGACGTCGAGGAAGCCCTCAAGGGTGAAGACAAGGCCGTGATCGAGGAAAAGACCAACACGCTCATGACGGCAAGCCAGAAGCTCGGCGAGAAGATGTATGCCGAATCGCAGGCTGCCGCCGGCGCCTCGGCCGCCTCCGGCCCGGCTGGCGCGGAAGCTGCTGCGCATGCACAGGCCGACGACAACGTGGTCGACGCCGAAGTCAAGGAAGTCAAGAAGGGCTGATCTTCAGCCCCTTGAGCAAGGCTGGATCACCCGCAGGGGTGGTCCAGCCTTTCTCGCTTCAAGTTACCCGAGTTCCCGCTGCTTCCCTGATCTCCAGATCGACCTGCCATGGCCACCAAACGCGACTACTACGAAACCCTCGGCGTCCCCAAGAACGCGAGCGAGGAAGAAATCAAGAAGGCTTATCGCAAGCTCGCGATGAAGCACCACCCTGACCGCAACCACGGCGACACCAGCAAGGACGCCGAGGCCAAGTTCAAGGAGGTGAAGGAAGCCTACGAAATGCTGTCCGACGGCCAGAAGCGCGCGGCCTACGACCAGTACGGCCATGCCGGCGTCGACCCCAACATGCGCGGCGGCCCGGGTGCGGAAGGCTTCGGCGGTTTCGCGGAAGCCTTCGGCGACATCTTCGGCGACGTGTTCGGTGGTGCCCGCGGCGGCCGCACCAGCAGCGGGCGCCAGGTGTTCCGCGGCAGCGACCTGAGCTACGCCATGGAAGTCACGCTCGAGGAAGCGGCCGATGGCAAGGAAGCCCAGATCCGCATTCCCAGCTGGGACAACTGCGACACCTGCAAGGGCACGGGCGCCAAGCCCGGCACCAAGCCCATCACCTGCACAACCTGCCACGGCGCGGGTGCGGTGCAGATGCGCCAGGGCTTCTTCAGCGTGCAGCAGACCTGCCCCACCTGCCACGGCAGCGGCAAGATCGTTCCCGAGCCCTGCACCGTGTGCCACGGCCAGGGCAAGATCAAGAACAACAAGACGCTCGAGGTCAAGATCCCGGCCGGCATCGACGACGGCATGCGCATTCGCAGCACCGGCAACGGCGAGCCAGGCACCAACGGCGGCCCGCCGGGCGACCTGTACATCGAGATCCGCCTGAAGAAGCACGAGCTGTTCGAACGCGACGGCGACGACCTGCACTGCGTGGTGCCAGTGAGCGTGACCACGGCGGCGCTCGGCGGCGAGATCAACGTGCCCACGCTCAAGGGCGCGGCGGCCATCGACATTCCCGATGGCACGCAAAGCGGCAAGCAGTTCCGCCTGCGCGGCAAGGGCATCAAGGGCGTGCGCTCGAGCTACCCCGGCGACCTGTACTGCCACGTGCGCGTCGAGACGCCCGTCAAGCTCACCGAGCACCAGCGCAAGCTGCTGAAGGAGCTCGACGAGTCGCTCAAGAAGGGCGGCGACAAGCACAGCCCCACCGACAAGAGCTGGTTCGACAAGGCCAAAGAGTTCTTCAGCTGAAGATTGACGGGTGCAACTGGGCGACGAGTCGCAAGACATCACGCCCATGCGCACCAAGGACGTGCAAGCGCTGTTCCAAGGCCTGGACCCCGCAGCCATCCAGCTGCAGTGCGGCGATTCAGGCCCCTTCTTCGTCTGTCACGTGAAGCCGGGCACCCGGCTTGCGGCCAAAGACTTCACGTCGAACACCGGCTACTTCACGACGATCCCCGACTCCGGCCTCGTCGAAATGGTGCGCAAAGGCCGCTGAAGCGGCTTCAGGCACACGAAAGGTGCTTCGCGCACCTTCGCGGCACACGCTGACCGGCGTCCGCGTTCCTTTCCCACGCCAACACGCGCAAGCGCCTGCTCAAAAAGTGGCGCGGGGATTGCTTTTATATTTTTTTTCGATGTGCAATAAACCAAACGGCGGATCGCACGTTATTGAAGGAAGGTGGCCGTTTTATTGAGCCCTGAGGCTCAATAGGCGATGCTTTCCCGGCAAAAACCGAAAAGCGGCAGATGGCCATTCGGCATAGGTGTTTTCACCCGGAGAGAATTAGGAAAGCGAGCTTTTGAATTTACCCGAAATCTGAATAGTAGTTCCGCTTTTTTCGAGGAACTTTACTCGTCGGTGTGGTTCTGATTTAAGAAATGATTTGCCGGGTTCAATCTTTGCTTTATGCTGATTGTTAGCAGATTGTTGTAAGGGAGTTTTCCACCGCATGCAGCGGGGCGGGCACACCTTTTAAATGGCGCGCATTGCCTTTGCTGCAGGCCTCGGGGCCAAAAGCCCCACTGACCTGATGGAGGCGTGACCATGGATGTGATCAGCAACTTTGCCGCCCGCTACGAGCGCACTCGCGAGGAAGTCATCTCGCTGCAGGACTACCTCGACACCTGCAAACGCGATCCGACGGCCTACGCCACCGCCTCGGAGCGCATGCTCAAGGCCATTGGCGAGCCCCAGCTGGTCGACACCCGCAACGACCCCCGGCTTTCGCGCATCTTCGCCAACAAGGTCATCAAGATCTACCCGGCGTTCAAGGAGTTCTATGGCATGGAAGACGCCATAGAGCAGGTGGTGTCCTATTTCCGCCATGCCGCGCAAGGGCTGGAAGAAAAGAAGCAGATCCTTTACCTGCTGGGCCCCGTCGGCGGCGGCAAGAGCTCCATCGCCGAGCGCCTGAAGCAGCTCATGGAGCACGTGCCCTTCTACGCCATCCAGGGCTCGCCGGTGAACGAGTCGCCCCTGGGCCTGTTCGACACCACCGAAGACGGCGAGATACTTGAAAAGGAATACGGCATTCCCCGCCGCTACCTGAATCGCATTCTCTCGCCCTGGGCCGTCAAGCGGCTCGAGGAATACGGTGGCGACATCCGCCAGTTCAAGGTGGTCAAGCGCTACCCGTCGGTGCTGCGGCAGATCGCGGTCGCCAAGACCGAGCCCGGCGACGAGAACAACCAGGACATCTCCTCGCTGGTCGGCAAGGTCGACATCCGCAAGCTCGAAACCTACGCACAGGACGACCCCGACGCCTACGCCTACTCCGGTGGCCTGTGCCTGGCCAACCAGGGGCTGCTGGAGTTCGTGGAAATGTTCAAGGCGCCCATCAAGGTGCTGCACCCGCTGCTCACGGCCACGCAGGAAAGCAACTTCAAGGGCACCGAAGGCTTCGGAGCCATTCCGTTCGACGGCATCGTGCTGGCGCACAGCAACGAGAGCGAATGGAAGGCCTTCCGCAACAACAAGAACAACGAGGCTTTTCTCGACCGGATCTACATCGTCAAGGTGCCCTACTGCCTGCGCGCCTCGGAAGAAATCAAGATCTACGAGAAGCTGGTGCGCAACTCGTCGCTGGCCCAGGCCCCCTGCGCGCCCGGCACGCTGCGCATGATGGCCCAGCTCTCGGTGCTCACGCGCCTGAAGGAGCCCGAGAACTCCAGCACCTTCAGCAAGATGCAGGTGTACGACGGCGAGAGCCTGAAAGACACCGACCCCAAGGCCAAGTCGATCCAGGAGTACCGCGACTACGCGGGCGTCGACGAAGGCATGAGCGGCGTGTCGACGCGCTTTGCCTTCAAGATCATCTCGAAGGTCTTCAACTTCGACAGCTCCGAAGTCGCGGCCAACCCGGTGCACCTGATGTATGTGCTCGAGCAACAGATCGAGCGCGAGCAGTTCGCGCCCGAGATCGAGCAGAAGTACATCAGTTACATCAAGGAGCTGCTGGCGCCGCGCTATGCCGAGTTCATCGGCAAGGAAATCCAGACCGCGTACCTGGAGAGCTACAGCGAATACGGGCAGAACATCTTCGATCGCTACGTCACCTACGCCGACTACTGGATCCAGGACCAGGAGTTCCGCGACGTGGACACCGGCGAAGTGTTCGACCGGGCCTCGCTCAACGCCGAGCTCGAGAAGATCGAGCGGCCCGCGGGCATCGGCAACCCGAAGGACTTCCGCAACGAGATCGTCAACTTCGTGCTGCGCGCACGGGCCGGCAACGCGGGGCGCAACCCGGCATGGACCAGCTACGAAAAGCTGCGCGCGGTGATCGAGAAGAAGATGTTCTCCAACACCGAAGAGCTGCTGCCGGTGATCAGCTTCAACACCAAGAGCAGCGCCGACGAGCAGAAGAAGCACGAAGACTTCGTGACCCGCATGGTCGAGAAGGGCTATACGGCCAAGCAGGTTCGCCTGCTCTGCGAGTGGTACCTGCGCGTGCGCAAGAGTTCATAGCGACGAGCGTTCAATCGTTCTCTTCTTTGCAAGGAGCTTAGACACCATCGTGGCCATCCTGCAGCAGATCATCGACCGCCGGCTATCGGGCAAGAACAAGTCCATTGGCAACCGTGAGCGCTTTCTTCGGCGCTACAAGGGGCAGATCCAGGAAGCGGTAAGGCGCGCCGTCAGCGGCCGCAACATCCGCGAACTGGAGCAAGGCGAAGATGTGACCCTGCCGCGCCACGATGTGTCCGAACCGGTGTTCGGGCATGCGCGCGGCGGCGACCGCGAGTACGTGCATCCCGGCAACCAGGAATACCTGAAGGGCGACCGCATCAAGCGCCCCGAAGGCCAGGNNGGCCGGCGGCGGCTCCGGCAGCGGAGAGGCCGGCGACGGTGGCGAAGGAGAAGACGACTTCGTCTTTCGGCTCACGCGCGAAGAGTTCATGCGCGTGTTCTTCGACGACCTTGCCCTGCCCCACCTCATTCGCACCCAGATCGCCGATGTGCCCGAGTGGAAGAGCCACCGCGCCGGCTTCACCAGCGACGGCTCGCCCAACAACCTGCACGTGGTGCGCTCGATGCGCGGCGCGCTGGCCCGCCGCATCGCGCTCGGTGGCGAGCCGCGCAAGGAACTGAAGCGCCTCGAGGCCCACCTGCTTCATCTGCAGCAGCATCCGCAAGCCACCTCGGCGCTGGTCCAGAAAGAGATTCACGAAACCGAAGAGCGCATTGCCGAGTTGCGCCGCACCATGCGGCACGTGCCCTACATCGACCCCATCGACCTGCGCTACCGCAATCGCGTGAAGACGCCGGTGCCTAGCGCCAAGGCCGTGATGTTCTGCCTGATGGACGTGTCGGGCTCCATGGACGAGGCGCGCAAGGACATGGCCAAGCGCTTCTTCATGCTGCTGTACATGTTCCTCACGCGGCACTACGAGACCATCGACCTCGTGTTCCTGCGCCACCACACGCAGGCGCAGGAAGTGACCGAGGAAGAGTTCTTCCACGCCACCGAAACCGGCGGCACCGTGGTGTCGAGCGCGCTGGTGCTGATGGACGAGATCATCAAGGCGCGCTACCCCAGCGGCGAATGGAACGTGTACGGCGCGCAAGCCAGCGACGGCGACAACTGGCACCAGGACAGCGGCCGTTGCCGCGAGTTGCTGGTCAACGACATCCTGCCCGTGGTGCGCTACTACGCGTATGTGCAGGTGGCCGAGACCGAGCAGAACCTGTGGCAGGAGTACCAGCAGCTCGAAGGCGTGCAACCCAACTTCGCGATGCGCAAGGTGTCCGATGCGCAGGACATCTATCCGGTCTTTCGCGACCTGTTCAAGAAGGAAGGGGTCACCTCATGAACGCCGACCTCCCCGTGTCCGACCGTGTTCTGGAGCGCCTGCCCAGTCCTTCCGACTGGACCTTCGAACTGATCGAGACCTACCACACCGAAATTGCGAAGACCGCCAAGGGCTTCGGGCTCGACGTGTACCCGAACCAGCTCGAGGTGATCACGGCCGAGCAGATGATGGACGCCTACGCCAGCGTGGGCATGCCCATGATCTATCGCCACTGGTCGTACGGCAAGCAGTTCATCGCGACCGAGAAGAACTACAAGCGCGGCCACATGGGCCTGGCCTACGAGATCGTCATCAACTCTGACCCGTGCATCGCCTACCTGATGGAAGAAAACACCATGGCCATGCAGGCCCTGGTGATCGCGCACGCGGCCTACGGCCACAACAGTTTCTTCAAGGGCAACTACCTGTTCCGCATGTGGACCGATGCGTCGTCGATCATCGACTACCTGGTCTACGCGCGGCACTACATTGCCGAGTGCGAGGAGCGCCATGGCCTCGACGCGGTCGAGGAATTGCTCGACTCCTGCCATGCGCTGATGAACTACGGCGTCGACCGCTATCGCCGTCCGCAGAAGCGTTCGCTGGCGCAAGAAAGCGTGCAGCGCGCCGACCGCGAGCGCCACATGCAGCAGCAGGTGAACGACCTCTGGCGCACCTTGCCGCGCCGCAGCGAACAGGCGGCCGATTCGGATGCGACACGCCGCTTTCCGTCGGAACCTCAAGAAAACCTGCTCTATTTCATCGAGAAGAACGCCGCGCTGCTCGAGCCCTGGCAGCGCGAGGTGGTGCGCATCGTGCGCAAGATCGCCCAGTATTTCTATCCGCAGCGCCAGACGCAGGTCATGAACGAAGGCTGGGCCACGTTCTGGCACTACACGCTGCTCAACACGATGTACGAGCGCGGCCAGCTGGCCGATGGCTTCATGATGGAATGGCTGAGCTCGCACACGGGCGTGATCTTCCAGCCGCCGGTGGGCCACCGCGCCTACAGCGGCATCAACCCGTATGCGCTGGGCTTTGCGATGTTCACCGAGCTGCGGCGGGTGTGCGAAAAACCCACCGACGAAGACCGCCGCTGGTTCCCGGACTTTGCCGGCACCGACTGGGTGAAGACGCTCGACTACGCGATGCGAAATTTCAAGGATGAGAGCTTCATCGGCCAGTTCCTGAGCCCGAAGACGATGCGCGATTTCAGGCTGTTCTCGATTCGCGACCACCAGAGCGAATCCGAACTCGAGGTGTCGGCCATCCATGACGACAGCGGCTACCAGTCGCTGCGCGAATCTCTGTCACGCCAGTACGACATCAGCAGCCGCGAGCCGGACATCCAGGTATGGAACGTGGCCACGCGCGGCGACCGTTCGCTGACGTTGCGCCATACGCAGCGCAACAACCTGCCGCTGCACGACGGTGCGGAAGAAGTGCTGAAGCACGTCGCCCGGCTGTGGGGCTTCGACGTGCACCTCGAAAGCATCGACAGCGCGGGGCGCATCAGCCGCAGCTGGAAGGCTTCAGCGCCTAAGCAGCTCTACTGAAATCGCGGGTTCTTCGCTGCGTTCGGCTGGTGTTTGAGGCGCTGCTGTTCAGGGCGAC
>NZ_QAJK01000166.1 GCF_003852515.1 Variovorax sp. KBW07
ACCCAGGTCAGGACGGGTCACGCCCATGAAAAAGGCCGGCCCTTGCGGGGCCGGCTTTTTTTCATTCAGTCACGAATGCCGTTGCGAATTAACGCCAGTGGCCATGGCCATGACCGCGGTAGTAGCCGCGACCATAGTAGCGCGGGCCGTAATAAGCCGGCGGGCCGTAGTAGACCGGCGCCGGGCGGTAATACACCGGCGGCGGACGGTAGTAAACCGGGGGCGGCGGTGCGTAGTAGACCGGTGCTGGTGGGTAGTACACGGGGGCCGGCGGATAGTAGGCCGGAGCGCCCACGCCCACCGCCACGCCTGGCACGCCGACGCCGATCGACCAGCTGACGTCGCTGCGGGCGCTGGCCGAAGTGGCTGCGAACAATGCACCGGCTGCCACGACACCTGCGGCGGCCCATTTGAAGAAGGTTGAACGTGTGAGGCTCATGATGTTGGACTCCTTGTTTCGGGGGCTGCGTCCGGGTGTGGACCGCCCATGTGTGTATTGAACGCGGCAATTGCAAACCGGGTGCACTGGGCAATGTGAAGAACGTTGCCAAAAGTAACGCCTCGGAGGCGCCCTCTAGAATGCCGCAATGACCTCCCCGACCGACAAAAACGGCGCCAAAACGACCGCTGCACCGAGCAATTTCCTGCGCCACGTGATCGAGAACGACCTCGCACAGGGCGCCTACTCCGGCCGCAAATGGGGCGGCTCGCCCGGCGACGCCGCCCACCACGCCCAGGGCATGCCCGACCCGGCCAAGGTGCGCATGCGCTTCCCGCCCGAACCCAACGGCTACCTGCACATCGGCCACGCCAAGAGCATCTGGCTGAACTTCGAACTGGCCAAGGAATACGGTGGCGTGAGCCACCTGCGCTTCGACGACACCAACCCGGAAAAAGAAGAGCAGGAATACGTCGACTCCATCCGCGACACCGTGAAGTGGCTCGGCTACGAAACCTACCTGGCCGACCGCCCCAGCGCCCCCGGCACCCTGCAGCCGCACGAGTACTTCGCCAGCAACTACTTCGACTTCATGTACGAAGCCGCCGAGTACCTGATCGGCGCCGGCCTTGCCTATGTTGACGAGCAGACCGCCGACGAAGTGCGCGCCAACCGCGGCGACTTCAACACCCCCGGCACCGACAGCCCCTTCCGCACCCGCACGCCCGCCGAGAACCTCGAGCGCTTTCGCGCCATGCGCGACGGCAAGGTCGCCGATGGCGCCGCCATCCTGCGCGCCAGGATCGACATGGCCAGCACCAACATCAACATGCGCGACCCCGCGCTGTACCGCGTGCGCCGGGCCACGCACCACAACACCGGCGACAAGTGGTGCATCTACCCGATGTACACCTACGCGCACCCCATCGAAGACGCGCTGGAGCAGATCACCCACAGCATCTGCACGCTGGAATTCGAAGATCAGCGCCCCTTCTACGACTGGCTGCTCGACCGCCTGGCCGAAGGCGGCCTCGTCGCCAGCCCCCACCCGCGCCAGTACGAATTCGCGCGCCTCAACGTGACCCACGTGCTCACCAGCAAGCGCAAGCTGCGCCAGCTGGTCGAAGAAAAATACGTCGACGGCTGGGACGACCCCCGCATGCCCACCATTGCCGGCCTGCGCCGCCGCGGCTACACGCCCGAGGCGCTGCGCCTGTTCTGCGAACGCAGCGGCACCACCAAGTCGGGTGGCTGGATCGACTACGCCAGCCTCGAAGCCGCGCTGCGCGACAGCCTCGACCCCATCGCCCCGCGCGCCATGGCCGTGCTCGACCCCGTCAAGCTCGTCATTACCAACTGGGGCGAACTGATGGGCGGCGACGACGTGCTCGACGACTGCTCGGCCCCCGTGCACCCGCACCACCCCGAAATGGGCAAGCGCGAATTCAAGCTCGGCCGCGAAGTGTGGATCGAGCGCACCGACTACGAAGAAGTGCAGCCCAAGGGCTTCTTCCGCCTGTTCCCCGGCAACAAGGTGCGACTGAAGTACGGCCACGTCATTGAGTGCACTGGCGCAACGAAAGATGCAGACGGCAAGCTCGTCGAAGTGCAGGCCACGCTGGTGCCCGACACCAAGAGCGGCACGCCCGGCGCGGACGCCATCAAGGTGAAGGGCAACATCACCTGGGTGGCTGCGGCGGATGCGGTGCAGGCTGAAGTTCGGCTGTACGAGCGGTTGTTTGCCGCGGCGAACCCGGGCAGCGGCGAGTTGCTCGATGAGCTGAACAAGGACAGCCTGTCGATCTGCACGGCGTTCGTGGAGCCGTCGCTGGCCAACGCCGAAGCCGGTGTCGCCATCCAGTTCGAACGGCATGGCTACTTCGTGCGCGACACGAAGGCCGATGCCAATGGGCTGCATGTGTTCAACCGCGCGGCGGGCATGCGGGACAGCTGGGGCAAGTAACTCGCCCTGCCCTCGCTCTCTTCCGCGCAAAGCCGGGACCGCAATGGTCCCGGCTTTTTTCATTTGCCTGTTCGGGTCTCTATTCGGGCCGCTTGTAGACCACGCCCAGCACCGCGCTGTTTTCATCGGTGGTGCATACAGCCGAGCGGCCTTGCGGCCCGACCTTCAGGTTGATCGTGTAGACGCCGTCTCGCGGCGTCGTGCCGCTGTCCACGGCAATGCTGCCCGCTGGCACGCGCAACTCGCGCGAGGCGGCTGCCACGCAGTTCTTGATGCTCGCGTCGGGCGCACCGCCCACGCGCACCGAGGTGCTGTTGCAGGCAGTCAGCACAACGCCCGCGCCCACCAGCCACGCCATCTTGCTGAAGCTTCGCATCGTCATTCGCGACTCCGTTCTTGCTAGGCCGGACCGGCCCGAAGACCTGATTCAAGCAAGGCGCGCGAGCAACATTTGCAGGACAGGCACGCCAATTCATGTGGCCCGCCGCCGTCTTCCGGCGGCGGCAGCGCGCGGACCCCGGCTATCCTGTGCGTTCATGAATTTTCCGAGCCCTTCCAGTTCTTCCTCTCGCCTGATCCGCTTCAACAAGCCCTACGGCGTTCTCAGCCAGTTCACGCCCGAAGGCCGCTGGCGAGGACTCAAGGACTTCATCGACATACCCGGCGTGTACGTCGCCGGCCGGCTCGATGCCGACAGCGAAGGCCTGCTGCTGCTCACCGATGACGGCAAGCTCCAGGCGCGCATCGCCGATCCGCGCTTCAAGATGGAAAAAACTTATTGGGTGCAGGTCGAGGGCGTGCCCACCGAAGAGGCGCTAGCCGCGTTGCGCGCCGGGGTCATGCTCAACGACGGCCTCACCCGTCCAGCCAGGGCGCGCCTGCTCGACCCACCGCCCGAGGTGTGGGTGCGCGAGCCGCCCATCCGCGAGCGCAAGAACATTCCCACCGCGTGGCTGGAGCTGGCGATCAGCGAAGGCCGCAACCGCCAGGTGCGACGCATGACGGCGGCCGTCGGGCTGCCCACGCTGCGCCTGATTCGCGCCGCCATCGGGCCGTACACGCTCGATGGGCTCGCACCGGGAACCTGGCGGGAATAGCGCGGTCGCGAATTCGTCCGCGCATCAAGATCAACACCCACTTCTTTCGACATCTGCTGCCCATGCCTACTTCTTCTGCGCCTTTCTCCGACCTCCCCTCCACACCCCTGAGCCGTCGTGCCGCCCTGCTCGGCACCGTCGGCTTGCTGGCGCTGCCCGCGACGCGCGCCGGTGCCACCACTTCCGCCAAGAAGTCGCAACAGCCACAACAACAACCGCAGCAGCACGCCACTGTCTGGCCGCACCCGTCCCAGGTGCCGGGCGGCGTGGCCCGGCTGTCGCTGGGCCCCGCGGCCACTCGGCCGAAGGCGTTCGCCGGTGATGTGCCGCTGCTCGTGCTCGGCGACGCGATCGAGTGGACCGCATTGGTCGGCATCCCGCTCTCGGCCACGCCCGGCGACGCAAGCATCGCCGTGCGCGCCGAGGGCCGCGCAGAACGGCAAATTGCCTACACGGTCGCTGCGAAGCAATACCGCGAGCAGCGCCTGACCGTGGCGCCGCGCACCGTCGATCTCGCGCCCGAAGACCAGGCACGCTACGAGCGCGAACGCGATCACCAGGCCACCGTGATCGCCACGCTCACCGACATGCACCCGGACGCCTCGCTGCAGATGCGCGTGCCCGTGCCGGGCCGCCGCTCCAGTTCGTTCGGCCTGCGCCGCGTGTTCAACGGGCAGTCGCGCAATCCGCACAGCGGCATGGACATCGCAGCCGGAACCGGCACGCCGGTGCTGGCGCCGCTGCCTGGGAAGGTGATCGATACGGGCGACTATTTCTTCAACGGCGGCACGGTGTGGATGGACCACGGCGGCGGCCTGCTGACGATGTATTGCCACCTGAGCCGGGTCGATGTGAAGGTCGGCGATGTGCTGAAGACCGGCGAGCCGTTGGCGGCCGTGGGCGCGACGGGGCGGGTGACCGGGCCGCACCTACATTGGTCGGTGATGCTGAACCGGGCGATGGTGGACCCGGCGTTGTTCATTGCGGCCTGAGGCTTCGCGGTGCACGGCACCGCACTACACTTCGCCTCATGCGCCCCTCCGAAGCCCTGTCCCGCCACCGCGCCCGCATCCGTGAAATCGCGCTGAGCCATCACGTCAGCAACGTGCGGGTGTTCGGTTCGGCTTCTCGCGGCGAAGACGGTCCCGACAGCGACCTCGACCTGCTGGTCGAACCCACGGCGCAAACCACGCTCATGGACATCGGGGCCATCCGGTATGAGCTGAAGAGTCTGCTGGGCGTCGAGGTCGACGTGCTCACGCCGAATGGCCTGCCGCCTGGCTACCGGGACCAGGTGCTGCGCGAGGCCGTGCCTTTATGAGCAGGAGCGATCCACGGCGTGTGGCCGACTACCTGGGCCACATCCTGCAGGCTATCGACAACATCCACGACTACACGAACGGCGCCACCCTCGACAGCTATCTGTCGGACAAGAAAACACAGGACGCAGTGGTGCGCAACCTCGAAGTGATCGGCGAGGCCAGCAACAACATCGTGAAGCATCACGCGGATTTCGCGGCAGCCCACCCAGACGTTCCGTGGCGCTTTGCCTACGAGATGAGAAACGCCCTCGCGCATGGCTACTTCACGGTCGATCAGACCGTCGTCTGGCAAACCATCCAGAACGACCTGTCGCCGCTGCGGGCCCAGATTGCGGCGCTACTGCCTTCGCCATAGGACGCATGCCCCGTCAGCCGCTCTTTACCGAAGCGTGTCTGGACTCATCGATGCGCCGCGAGAGCCGCAGCGCAACGCTCGCCCTCCTCAACACTCGCTTGCACCCCGCCCTGCAAGCCATCGTCGCCGCCGAAGTCGCCTCGGGCAACCGCGTCAGCGACACCGGCGTCGATTGGCCCGAACCGGGTTCGGTGCACGTCACGCTCAGCAAGCGCTTCGACAACCACCATGCGAACGCTGCCGCCAGCTTCAGCCTTTGCAACGACCCGCACTACTGGCACGCGAGCTACGAAACCAGCACCGCCGGTGAGCCGGTCCATCTATTGATCTGCTGAAGACGGCGGCCATCCGCCGTCCAGCTTCATCAAAGCGGCTTGGTCAGGTACACCGCCTCACGCCCGACGATCGTGTGCTGCGCGGGCATGAAGATCGTGCAGTCGTCGCAAGGCGCGCGAATCTCGTCCGGGCCGTTGGTGGCGATCAGCTCACCCTTCGCAAAAGTCTCGAAGCCGATCAACGGCCGCACGAACGCAAAGTCTTCCGACTTGATGACGTGCGTCTGCAGCAACTGGAAGCGACGCTGCTCAACCGGCGCAGGCACCGCCGGGTCTTTGTCGATGAGCCCGAAGTGCGCCAGGAAGTCGAGCGAAATGGCGGTGGCCAACTCCGACGCCGAGCGCAGGAAGTGCTGCCCGCATTCGGCCACCAGCGCCACGCCCTTGCCTTCCGCCGTGCCATGCGAGCCGTGCTGGATCAGCGGCGTGCCCGAACCCAGTCCGTCAGGCATCACGAGGTGCACCGACGGCCGGCCGATGGCCATGGCCGCTGCGGCATTGCGCTCGAAGGCAGGGTACACCCAGAACGGAATGACGGGCTGGCTGGTCGAGTGAATGTCGAGGATGTGATCGGCCGCGCTCACCACCGGGCGCAGCTCGCGGGCGCGGCGCAGTTCGGGGCTGTCCTCGGTGCCGTCGAGCCATTCGGGCGACCAGACGCGGTTGAGGTTGTGCACCAGCTGGCGGCTGTCGAAAGGCAAGGCCTCGTTGAAGGACTCGTACGCGGCCACGTTGGCAAAGCTCACGGTGAGCGTGCCGATCTTCGGACGCACGTGGGTGTCGAGCAGGTGGGTGGCGGCGGTCATGCCGCAGATCTCGTTGCCGTGCGTCAGCGCATTGATGAGCACGTGCGGGCCGGGCTTGCCGGACTCGAAGCGGTGCACGTAGTCGATGCCGACGTTGCCCTCGCGATAGGCGGAAAGGTCGCGGGGGAGCACTTCGAGGGCGGGGGGAGATTGGGTCATGGGGCGGCGTGGAAATTGAAGCGGAACGGTCGGGCGAGTTTGCTACAGGCCGCGCATTCCTGCTGCGCGCTGCGATACCCCACCGCGCCGCTCGGCCGTCACTCGGTCAGCCAGTCAACGCACCTGCTGGTAATCCACCGGCACCCAGACATAGCTCTTGCCCTCGGCCCGGATGTGCCCGAGCCCCGGGAACGGCAGGTGCGCGCTGCCGACCAGGTACCGGCCCTTGGCCGCATCGGCATACGCCTTCTTGCGCTCCACCGCGGCCGACTTCGAATCGACGTCGAACGAGATCGTGACCTGCGGCTGCACGAACTGCACGGCGGCCACGTGCATCAGGTCGCCCCACAGCACGAGCTTCTGGCCCTTGGACTCGACCACGTAGACGTTGTGGCCGGGGGTGTGGCCATGGGCCGCGACGGCCTTGATGCCGGGCAGCAGCTCGGTGTTGCCGGTGATGGGCTTGAACTTGCCGGCGTCGACATACGGGTTCAGCGACGCCATCGCGCCCTGGAAGAAGCCCTTCATCTCGCCGGAAGCCTTGTCGAGGTTGGCCTTGCTGAGCCAGAAGTCGGCGTCTTCCTTGCCCGCGTGGATGGTGGCGTTGGGAAAGGCGAGCTTGCCGTCTACGACGAGGCCGCCGACGTGGTCGCCGTGCATGTGGGTCACGAGCACGTCGTCGACCTGCTCGGGCTGGTAGCCCGCGGCCTTCAGGTTGGCCTGCAGGTTGCCGAGCGTGGGGCCGAACAGGCCGCCCGCGCCGGTGTCGACCAGCACCAGCTTGCTGCCGGTGTTGATGAGGTAGCCGTTCACCGACGTGGGCACCGCGTCCTTCTCGAAGGAGCGGTCGAGCAGCTTGCCGACCTGGGCCTGCGTGGTGTTGGTGAGCAGCTTCTTGGGCTCGAGATCGAGGGTGCCATCGAACAGCGCGGTCACTTCGAAGTCGCCGAGCATCACGCGGTAGAAGCCGGGCGCCTGGGTCTTGACCTGCGGTGCGCCGGCATAGGCTGCAGACGAAAGTAGCAGCAGGCTGCCGGCCATTGCGGCAATGCCGCGACGAAGCCAACGCGTGGGTTGAGTCATGGGTTCTTCTCCGGTGCGTTACGAGAGGGG
Source organism: Variovorax sp. KBW07 (assembly GCF_003852515.1). Lineage (GTDB taxonomy): Bacteria > Pseudomonadota > Gammaproteobacteria > Burkholderiales > Burkholderiaceae_C > Variovorax. The sequence goes on from NZ_QAJK01000166.1 coordinate 7,590, forward strand.
CGCCGAGAATATCCCAAGCAGGCGCGGCTTGCTTCGCCCTGCTTGCGCGGCCCGCCCTACCAGTTCACCTCACGCTCCGGCGTGGCCGAGATATGGTGGATCGACAGATCAGCCCCGTCGTATTCCTCTTCCTGCGACAACCGCAGCCCCATGGTCGCCTTCAGCACGCCGTACACCGCGGTGCCCGCCAGCGCGGCCCACATCACGCCCATGACGGTGCCGATGAGCTGCGCCCACAGGTTCACGCCGCCGATGCCGCCCAGCATCTGCGTGCCGAAAATGCCGGCGGCAATGCCGCCCCAGGTGCCGCACAGGCCGTGCAGCGGCCACACGCCGAGCACGTCGTCGATCTTCCATTTGTTCTGCGTGAGGGTGAACATCTTGACGAAGATGGCACCGGCCACGCCGCCGACCACCAGCGCGCCCAGCGGGTGCATCAGGTCGGAGCCGGCACACACGGCGACCAGCCCGGCGAGCGGGCCGTTGTAGACGAAGCCCGGGTCGTTCTTGCCCATGGCGAGCGCCACCAGCGTGCCGCCGACCATCGCCATCACCGAATTGACGGCGACGAGCCCCGAGATCTTGTCGATGCTCTGCGCGCTCATGACGTTGAAGCCGAACCAGCCGACGCACAGCACCCACGCACCGAGCGCGAGAAAAGGAATGTTCGATGGCGGATGCGCACTGAGCGAACCGTCGCCGCGGTAGCGGTTGCGGCGCGCCCCCAGCAGCAGCACGGCGGGCAGCGCGAGCCAGCCGCCGACCGCGTGCACGACCACGGAACCCGCGAAGTCATGAAACTCGTGGCCGGTGAGCGAGGCAATCCAGCCCTGGATGCCGAAGTGCTTGTTCCAGGCAATGCCTTCGTACAGCGGATAGACAAAGCCGACGATGACCGCGGTGGCGATCAGCTGCGGCCAGAACTTGGCGCGCTCGGCGATGCCGCCTGAAATGATGGCCGGGATGGCGGCCGCGAAAGTCAGCAGAAAGAAGAACTTCACCAGCTCGTAACCGCTTCTTGCCGACAGTTCGGTGGCGCTCACAAAAAAATGCGTGCCGTAGGCGACGCCGTAGCCCACCAGGAAGTACACGATGGTCGACACCGAGAAGTCGACCAATATCTTCACCAGCGCATTGACCTGGTTCTTCTTGCGCACGGTGCCCAGTTCCAGAAAGGCGAAACCGGCATGCATGGCCAACACCATGATGGCACCGAGAAGGATGAACAGCGCGTCTGCGCCCTGTTTGAGTGCGTCCATTGGAGCTTCTTGCAGTTTTTGGTTTGAATTGGTGCGTCGCACCCGAATTGCTCGGGTCGCCGCCGCAAGAAAGCAAAATTGGTGCCTAAAGGCTCTTCGATGGTGCGAAACGAACCATAAATGGGCCGATTCGGCCCTCTACGCACCGGAACAGGCCGCCTGCCGGGCGGCTGTTTCAGACGCGCATCAGGCCGTGGCGCCGCCGCGCAGCGCGTCGCGGTAGCGGCGGCTGCAGGGCACGGTGGTGCCGTCGTGCATGTGCAGCTTGGCGTCGCCGCCGTCGAGCGGCTCTATTTCCTTGATGCGCCCCAGGTTCACGGCGTGGCTGCGGTGCACGCGCACGAAGCGTGCGGGGTCGAGCTGGGTCAGGAAGTCGGTGAGCGTGGCGCGCAGCAGATAGTCGTGGCCGTTGACGTGCAGGCCGACGTAGTTGCCCTCGGCCTGGAGCCAGTCGATGTCGGTGGCGGCAATCAGGAACTCGCGGCGCAGCTTGCGCACGAGAAAGCGTTCGGGCCGGGCGGGTGGAGCCGGTGGCGCGGGTCGTGGTGAGGGCGCTTCCTGCATCGAGGGTTCGAAACCCTCCGGTTCCACCAAAGTCGCGGGCGGTGGGGCTGCCCCCTCTTCCGGCGCGTCGAGCACCCGCGCCTCGCCCTGCAGCCGCAGCACGAACAACCGGTAGGCCCAGATGCCGAAGATCATGCTGGCGTACACCCGCACGTCCTTCAGGTATTCGTAGGTCCATTGGCCGGTCCAGCCGGCGAAGTCGTAGTGCGCGCCGGCCAGCGCATAGACCGCCGCGCGCAAGCCGAACATGCCGACCACGTGGGCCACGCTGAAGACGACGCTGGCCGCCGCATGCCACGCCAGGAAGCGGACCCAGTGGTTGCGGGCCAGCGGCGCCAGCCGGCGCTCGATGGCAACCAGCGCCGGCACCAGCAGCAACAGCACGAAGTGGCTCGAGCCCTCCCAGGTGGCGACCTCCCAGTTGGCGCGCGGCGCGGCGCGCGTGCGCATGTCGACCATCGCGACCATCGTGCTGAACAGGCCCTGCAGCGTCATCAGCACCACCCAGAACCCCACCTCCACGTAGCGGCGGACGGGTTCGTAACGTTCGTACAGGTTCTTGCGCGAGTCTCCCATGCCCGGAATTCTCGCGAAAACGGACCCTGGGACCGGGAAATTTCGTCCCTCGGGGCCACCGCTCGTCACAAAGCGGGGGCGATCCGTCCCCTCGCCGCCCCCAGCCCCGACTGCGGGCCCGAGCATCGCGGCTTCTTCGCTTCAAGAAGCTTGCAATGACCACCGCAACCACCCATTTGCCCGACGCGCGCCGCCACGACATCGACGCCCTGCGCGCCCTGGCCTTCCTGTTCGTCATCGTCTATCACGTGGGCATGTACTACGTGGCCGATTGGCCCTGGCACCTGAAGAGCCCGCATGCCGCCGATTGGCTGCAGTGGCCGATGCGGGTGCTGAACCTCTGGCGCATGGACCTGGTGTTTCTCATCTCCGGCGTGTCGCTCGGTTTCCTGAGCCGGGGCCAGGGCACCTGGGGCCTTCTGCGCAGCCGTGGCGTTCGGCTGATGCTGCCGCTGGCGTTCGGCATGGCGGTGATCGTGCCGTACCAGGCCTATGCGCAGGGCGTGGCCAACGGCATGGTGGCGCCGGGATTCGGCACCTTCCTGCTGCGCTACCTGTCGATGGCCGAGCCGTGGCCGAAGCGCGCCTTCGACGGCGCCGAGTTCGGCATCACCTGGAACCACCTGTGGTACCTGCCCTATCTATTTACGTACACGGCACTGGTCGCGCTGACGCTGCCGCTGTGGAACTCGGCCGCCGGCCAGTGGATGCGCCGCCGCTTCAACGGGCTGCGAGGTTGGAAGCTGTTGCTGCTGCCGGTGCTGCCGCTGCTCGCCTGGACGATGCTGCTGGCCTCGCACTTTCCGCCGACCCACAACCTGGTGCGCGACTTTCACCTGCACAGCCTTTACTTCACGATGTTTCTCTACGGCTACTGGATGGGCGTGGACACCGGCGTGTGGCAAGAGCTGGAGCGGCTGCGCCGGGTGTCGCTGGCGCTGGCGGTCGCGGTGATCGCCACGTTCATCGCGCTGCGCGTCGGCGCCAAGGGCCCGCCGTCCGGCCTGCTGATGGACGCGCTGCGCATGCTCTACCTGTGGCTGGCCGTCGCGACCATCCTGGGCCACGGCCATCGCTACCTGAACCGCCCCTGGCCGTGGCTGCGCTGGGCCAACGAGTCGGTGTACCCGTGGTACGTGCTGCACCAGACGCTGATCATCGTCGGCGTGACGCTGCTGGCGCCCCTGGCGCTGGGACCGGTGCTGGAGCCCGCGCTGCTGGTGGCGCTCACGCTGCTGGGCTGCTGGCTGCTGACCGACGGGCTGGTCCGCCGCAGCAACTGGCTGCGCCCGCTGTTCGGGCTGAAGCTGCGGCGGCGCGCCGCACAGCCTAGGCAGCCGGCTTCTGCTGAAGCTCTTCCACCGGAACCAGGATGGCGTTCCCCGTCGCCACGAGCTTGAGCGCGTCTTCGCCCTTGCCTTCGGGCTGCGCGAACAGCTCCGCCGAAACGAACACCTGCTTGCGGCCGGCCTTGACCACCCGGCCGCGCGCCACGAAGGCCTGGCCGATCGCGGGCGAGATGCAGTTCACCGAGAAATGCGAGGCCAGCACGCGGCCCGCCTGCGTGGCGGCCGCGTAGCCGCTTACGGTGTCGAGCAGCGCGGCGATCATGCCCGCGTGCAGGAAGCCGGCGTACTGGCCCATGTCTTCGGGGCGCCAGTTCATGCGCAGTTCGGCCTGGCCGTCGGCGGCCTTCGTCACTTCGAAGCCGGCCCAGCGATTGAAGGCGGCGGACTGGTTGATGGTCTTGATGGTGTCGAGCATGGAAAAAATCTCCTTGGCGTTGGCAATGCGGGTTGGCGATGGGCAATGGGTGATGGGTACAGGGCACTCTATGAAGCGCCGGCCCCGCGCGTCGTCGCGCGTGTGACGGAAAACGCGGCGGCGGTTGCATTGGCGACAGCAGCGCCGCGCGTCACGGGCGGCAAGCCCCAGTGAAAGTTTTTTGACGACGCCTTAACCCCGTTCCGCGAGCCCGGCCGTATGAGTGGAGACAAGCCCGTTCACCCACTCATCACTTTCCACCGAAGGCTCTCCATGAAAGCACCGTCCTCCGCCCTTCTGCTGCGCGCCACCGTCGTTGCCGCCGCCTGGCTGGTCCTGAGCGCTAGCGCCCAGACGCCGGGCGCTGCCGCCATCGGCAGCAACAGCAACTACGCCAACTCGCGCATCACCCAGGTCAAGGTCTACCCCGGCAGCGCCACGGTGGAACGCGTGGCGCGCATCGCGGCCGGCAGCCGCTCGGTCACCTTTGCCTGCCTGCCCGCGGGGCTCGACGTGCAGAGCCTGCAGGTGTCCGCCGACGCGTCGGTGCGCGTCGGCGAAACGTCGGTGCTGAGCGAGGCGCGCGAACTCTCCGCGCGCTGCTCGACCAGCGCACTCGACGGCCGCATCCGCGAACTCGAAGACCAGAAGGCTGCGTTGCAGGCCGAGACCGATGCGCTCGGCATGGTCACCGGCTACCTCAAGGGCCTGTCGGGCGGCAGCGGCGAATCGGCCCAAGGCGCCCGCGCCCCGATGGACGCACGCAACCTCGCCGCCATGACCGAGGCGATGCGCCGCACCGGGCAGGAGTCATTGCTGAAGCAACACCAGATCCAGCGCAAGCAGACCGACATCGACCGCCAACTCAACCCGCTGCTGGCCGAGCGCACGCGCGCGCAGGGCGACGGCGGCCAGGTCATGGCGGTCACCGTGACGCTGGCCGCCAGCGCCGATGCCGATATCAAGCTCAGCTACCAGGTCAACGGCCCCGGCTGGACGCCCACCTACCGCGCGCTGCTCGACACCACCACGCGCAAGGTTCGCATCGAACGCCAGGCGCTGGTGGCGCAGGCCACGGGCGAAGACTGGCGCGGCGTGAAGCTGGTGCTCTCCACCGGCCAGCCGCGCCGCGAAACCACCGGCCGCACGCCGGGCGCGTGGCGCATCGGCATCGAGCCGCCGCCGCGCGTGCTGGCCGCCAAGGACTCGAAAAATTTCGACATGGCCGAAATGGCGATGGCCGCACCGGCCCCGATTGCCGCCAACAGCAGCGAGCGGCGCAGAAGCGTGGAGCCGGCACAGCCGCAGTTCGACGTGAGCGTGTTCGACAACAGCTTCGCGACCGAATTCGCGGTGCCGCAGAGCATCGACGTGCCTTCCAACGGCCAGCGCGTGACGATGGCGCTGGGCCAGCACGAAGACACGGCCAAGCTGGCGGTACGCACGAGCCCGCGCGTGGACGCCAGCGCATTCCTGGTCGCGGAAATCGCGCAGCCCGCCGGCGTGTGGCCGGCCGGCCCGTTGCAGCTGTACCGCGACGGCAATTTCGTGGGCAGCAGCCGCTGGACGGCACCGACCGACGCGAACCTGACGCTGTCGTTCGGTCGCGACGAACTGGTGCGGGTACAAGCCGAGCCCGAGCGCGACAACCAGGGCACGGGTGGCTTTGCAGGCTCACGTGCGGAGCGCAAGGTACAGCGCGCCTACGTGGTGGAGAACCGTCACCGCACGCCGATAGCGGTGCAGGTGCTCGAGGCTGCGCCTGTGTCGGTGGACGAGCAGGTGCGCGTGGGGTCGCAGTTCTCGCCGCAACCTGCGGAACTGGCCTGGAACAAGCAGCCGGGGTTGACGATGTGGCGCTTCGATCTCGACGCCGGGAAGACAGCTCGGGTTACTGCCGACTACGCCATCGGTTATCCGAAGGATGCGCGGTTGCAGATGCGTTGATACGCTGCCGTTCGGGAGCGGGTTCGGGGTCATTCGGGGCGCGTGCGACTGACACCGGGTACTCCCCTCCGCGAATGTCCCCCGCTTCGCTCCTCCTTTATTTCGCTGCGGGGAGCACCCGATGCCATTCGCACATGGACACGCTCTGCGCTTACCGGCTGATCAACGACGGCTCTGCTGACGCTCACGCCGATGGTGTGCTCTGCGCAGCGAAATAAAGGAGGAGCGAAGCGGGGGACATTCGCGGAGCAGAGCAC
>NZ_QAJK01000167.1 GCF_003852515.1 Variovorax sp. KBW07
GTCGCACGCGCCAAAGAATGACCCCGCTCCCGCTCCCGCTCCCGCTCCCAAACAGCAGCGCCAAGAACACCAGCGCTACATGTCTTCGGCACGCATCCCGTCGATACGCAAAGCAGCAGAAGTAGCCGCCACGTTGCCCGACGCATCGACAGCACGTACCTCGATGTTCGCAGTCCCCGGTTTCACGGGAGTCCAGGCGCAGACATAAGGCGTGGCTCGCAGTTTGCACACAACCTGTCCATCAACGATGTACTTCAGCTCCGCAACCCCCACGTTGTCGGTCGCCGTGGCCGACAGCCGCGTCGCCATGCCCACTGCAGCGGGCTGTGGCACCGCGAACGTCACCACAGGCGCCACCGTGTCGGCTGGCGCGCTGACGATCACGTTGGCGGACGCGACCGCCGAGTTGCCGGCTGCGTCGACAGCTATCACGCGGACCGTCTGCGTGCCCGGTGCCGTCGGTGTCCACGTGCAGGTGTATGGCGGCGCGGTGAACGTGCAGATCGGCAGGCTGTTGGCGCCCACCACCTTCACGCCGTACACGCCCACGTTGTCCATCGCCACCGGCGCAAGAGTCGTCGGCTGGCCCACCGTCGCCATCGCCGGCGCGGCCAGCGACACGGTGGGTTTGTACGTGTCCTGAATGCCCAGCGGCAGGTCGATCGTGAACGTGTCCTGCCCCTGCACGGCCTTCTGCTCGAACGCATCGAAGATCGTTAACCACGTCGCACCCGGTGCGCGGTCTGGTGATTGCGCCTTCACCAGCAGGTTCGTCTTGCCCACCGCGAAACAGCTGAAGCCGCAATGCCAGTCGAAAGCGAAGCGGCCATTCGCGTCCGCCGCGCCCTGCACCAGCAGCTCCAGCGGCTTGCGTGCGCCGGGGTCGCGCCACACCGACACCTGCGCGCCGGCCAGCGCGGCGCCGCTCTCGCGGTCGGTCACGCGCACCTGCGTCGCGGTGGTCGCGGCCATGTACTTCGAGCTGCCCAGCTTCGGCCAGTCGCTCCAGTCGGTGTTGATGTTGGCCTTGGTGCCTTCGGTGAAATGGATCATCTCCAGCGTGGCCACGCGGTTGGCGGCGGGGTCGAAAAAGCGTTCTTCGAACACCGTGCCCAGCAGCGGGTCGAGCCGCCAGTTCTGGCGCGTCCACCAGTAGCGGTCGGTCGGGTTCGCAAGCTCAAGGTCAGTGACAGGTGCCACGCCGGTGGTGTCGGCCACCGCGATGGCGCTGTAGTACTCGCCGGAGCCCGCGCCGAAGACGTGCTCCAGCTCGTGCAGCAGCGTCTTCAGCTGGCGGCCGAGGTAGTCTTTCTCGGTGGACTCGGGCGCTGACGGAGTAATGGCGCGCGACAGGCGCAACGGGTCGTGAATGGCCGTCCAGTTGAGGTTCCACGTCACGCCCTTGGGCGGGAAGGTGGTGCTGGTGGTCAGGCCGCCATGGCTGTAGCCGCGCTGCGACTTCGACACGCACAGCACGATCTCCCGCTCGGCCACGCCATTGAAGCCGCACTGCGGTGCCGATGCGGGCGTGGCAACGCGCAGGTCTTTCGCGGGGTCGAAGACGAAGCTGCGCACCGTTTCCCGCGTGAACACCGTGTTGATGTCGGCCACGTATTGCGCGAGCCGGCGTCCCGCTTCGGGCGCGCCGATGTCGGCCACCAGTTGCGGGTCGACAAAAAACTTCAGCCGATGAACGCTGGGCGTGGCGCGGCCGACTTCGTTCATGGCCGCCCTGGCGGGGGTGAACGGCAGAAGCAGCAACAGCAGGAAAAGGGCGGCGCAGGCCAGGAAGAAAACGGGCATGGCTGCGCCCAGCCGGCGCGCAGGCGCCAGCAGCGAATAGTCGGATCGCATCGATTTTTTCCCCGTGAGGGGGCTCGGCAAAAATCAAAGGGGAGTGGCGTCGGACGACCCGATGGAGACGGGCTGCACGAAGCACGCGAACCCCCGCCCGAGACCACCTTTGCCGGTCAGGCTTCTGCATCGCATCGAAATCGCCGAGGGCGAAACGCCCTGAAGGGCGCCGATGCTTCCGAAGTGCGGGGACTGGCCGCAGGCCTGTTTTTTTATCGAATGAAGAGCGGACCGCTCATTCCCGAACTCGACGCTGCGTTAGTTAACCAGTAAGGCCTCAATTTTAAATTTGAGCCTCGTAGGAATGTGCCTTGCCCCGCTGTAGTGGCTGCTTATTATTTGGGCATTTCTTCACGATGACGGAGGCCGCATGCGCTGAGCCATCGCGTCGGTTGGCGGCATGCCGCCAGCGAGCACCTTGTAGACCGTGACCAAATTCACGGACAGCCGGCTGGTGCTCTGTGCACGGTCGCGTTGGGCCTGCAGCAGCACGCGGCGCGCGTCCAGTTCCACGCCGAAATCGGTAAGGCCGCCTGCACGGCGCGCATGCGCGAGCATCAATGCATCGCGGCTCTGGCGTTCGCGCTCGGCGAGTTCCGCATTGCGCTGGCGCTCGGCGGTGTAGGCGTTCAGTGCCGAGTCGACTTCGTGCCAGGCCTTGAGCACGGTCTGCTGGAAGGCCACGGCGGCCTCCTGCTGCTGCAGCTCGCGCAGTTCGACCGTACTGCGGCGCCGCCCGTTGTCGAAGATCGGCAGACTGATGGACGGGCCGATGTGCCACTGCCGGCTGCCCCATTCGCCAAAGCGATCGCTGCCTACCGATTCGTAGCCGAAGCCCGCGCCCAGCGTGACGCGCGGATACAGGTCGGCCACGGCCACGCCGATGCGCGCCGTGGCGGCATGCAGTTGCGCCTCGGCCGCCGCGATGTCGGGGCGGCGGCGCGCCAGGTCCGAAGGCAGGCCCAGCGCGAAGTCGGGCAGGGCGGGGGTGTCCGGCGCATCGTCGGCCGTGGTGATGGTGGCCGTGGTCGTTGCATCTGAAAGCTCGGCGTTCAACGCACCGGGCGGGGCGCCGGCCAGCAGCGTGATGCGGTTGGTCGCTTCGGCCTCCTGCTGCTGCAGCGCGGGGATGCGCGCGCGCAGTTCGGTCAGTAGTGCGCTTTGCCGCACCGGGTCCAGGTCGGTCACGAGGCCGCCTTTGGCGCGCGCCTGCACCAGCTCGAGCGACTCGGCGGCGGCCGCGATGTCGGCGCGCGCAATGCGCAGTTCGCGTTGCGTGCCGCGCAGCTCGAAGTAGTTGCGCGCCAGCTCGGCCTGCACGCTGAGCGTGGCCTGTTGCAGCAGCGCGGCCGATGCGCCGATGTCGGCATCGGCGGCTTCGACGCTGCGCCGCACGCGGCCCCACAGGTCGATTTCCCACGAGGCATCGAAGCCGGCCTGGTAGAGCGTGTAGGGCTCGCTGAGCGTGCGGATCAACTGGTCGCGGTTCGGCGCGGATGAAGACGAAGTGCCGGAAGACGGCGACGACGATGATGAAGCGCCCAGCGCGTCGATGAGCCGCGTCGCAGCACCCCTCTCGCTTTGCCGCTGCCGCGTGACGCCCGCGCTGGCATTCACCTGCGGCGCCCGCTGGGCCGCTGTGGTGGCGCGTTGTACGCGGCTCTGCGCAAAGCGCAGCGCCGCGGTCCGCAGGTCGGGGTTGGCGGCCAGCACCATCGCCTGGAGCCGGTCGAGCACCGGGTCGTTGAAGGCTTTCCAGTCGCCGGGCGGTTCGCTGGCGTTCGACGCGGCCTGTCGTTCCCGGCCCAGCAGCGCGGGCGAGCCGCCATGCCATGCCGACCAGTCGGCCGGCGCCCGGGCTTCAGCCGGTTTGTGGTCGGGCCCTACGGCACAGCCGACAAGCATGAGCGAGAGTGTGAGTGCCGATGCGGCAACGGCAACCGCGGTGAAACGGGAAGAGGGTGGCGATGCAGGAAGGGGCATGACGTGCTCCCGATGTCAGACAAGACGGTTGCGAAACAGCCAGGCCGCCAGCGGCAGCGTGATGGCGGCGATGATGGCGAGCGGAATCAGGTTGTGCCACACGGTGCCCAGGCCCACGCCTTCGAGGTACACGCGCTGCACCAGGTCGATGGCAAAGCGCAGCGGGTTGGCCAGCGTGATCACCTGCAGCGCGTGCGGCATGTTGCGCACCGGCGTGGTCAGGCCCGACAGCAGCATCAACGGCATCAGCAGCACGAAGGCGTAGAGCATGGCCTGCTGCATGTTGGCCGACACGGCCGAGATCGACAGCCCGATGCCCACGCTCGCGACCGTGAAGAACACCAGCCCCGTGTACAGCGTGACGAGCGAGCCCGCCATCGGAATGCCGAACCAGAACAGCGCCACCAGCAGGATCATCGACGACTGCACCAGGCCCACCAGCACCGGTGGCAAGGCCTTGCCGATCATGATTTCGAGCGGCGACATGGGAGTGACCAGCAACTGGTCGAAGGTGCCCTGTTCGCGTTCGCGCGCGACCGACAGCGCGGTGAGCAGCAGCGTCTGCAGCATGCTGAGCGCGGCGATCATGCCGGGCAACAGGTTCCAGCGCGTTTCGAGGTTCGGGTTGAACCATGCGCGCGATTCGATGACCAGCGGCGCGGGCGGCGCGCCCACGCGCTCGCGCAACTCGGCGTTGTAGCGCTCGACCACCGCGCTCACATAGCCGGCCGCCGACCCCGCCGTGTTGGAGTTGCGCGCATCAAGGATCAGCTGGATGGCCGCCGGCTGCCCGGCGCTGAGCTGCTGCTCGAAGTTCGCGGGAATCTGGATGACGAGCAGCGCCTTCTCGGTGTCGATGACTTCGCGGATGTCGGCCTGCGTGCGCAGCGTGGCCACGCGGTGGAACACGCCCGTGCTGTCGAGGTGCGCGATGAGCTGCGACGAGGCGCCGTTGCGGCTCTGGTCGAGCAGCGCATAGGGCACGTTCGTCAGGTCGTAGGTCGCCCCGTAGCCGAAGATCAGGCTTTGCAGCAGCGCGGGTGCGATCAATATGGCGCGCGTCGCCGGGTCCTTGAGGATCGTCAGCAGCTCCTTGCGGCAGAGGTTGGCCACGCGGTGCAGAAAGTCGAGCAGGGCGGTCATGGCTTTCTTTCTTCCTCAGTCCAGGCTCTTGCGCGTGACCGCGCGCGCCACCGCCAGCAGGCCCACCGCATAGGCCAGCAAGATCGCGCAGTTGCGCCAGATCAGCGGCCACACGTCGCCCGCGAGAAACAGCGTCTTGATGAGGTCCATGAAATAAGTGGCCGGCAAGATGTGGCCCACCACCCACACGGCCGTGGGCACGTTGCGCAGGTCGAACAGAAAGCCCGACAGCATCATCGACGGCATGAAGGTCGCGATCAGCGCGACCTGGCTTGCCAGGAACTGGTTGCGCGTGACCGAAGAGATCACCAGCCCCAGGCTCACCGCCACGATCAGGTACAGCATCGAGCTGAACACCACCACCGCCAGCGAACCGACCATCGGCACCGCGAAAAGAAAGCGCGCCGCCAGCAGGCACAGCGTGAGCCCGAGCATGCCGACCGCGAAGTACGGAATGATCTTCGCCAGCAGAATTTCGACCGGCCTCACGGGCGTGACGAACAGGGCCTCCAGCGTGCCGCGTTCCCATTCGCGTGCCATGACCAGTGCCGTGAGAAAGGCGCCGACCAGCGTCATGATGAGCACGATGAGGCCCGGCACCAGGTACCAGGTGCTGGTGTTCGCGGTGTTGAACCACATGCGCTGCTCGATGGTGACGCGGCCCACGGCCGGCGCATCGGCGCCCGAGGCGTTGCCGTTGCGGTCGGCCTGCCGCACCGCCGACTGCGCGAGGGCGCCGCTCACGTAGGCCAGGATGATGCTGGCACGCCCCGCGTCGGCGCCATGCACGATGAGCTGTACGCGCGCGTTGCCCGCAGCCAGCGCGCGCGAAAAATCGCTGGGCACGCGCACGATGCCGTCGACCTTGCGCTCGCGCATCAGCGCCTCGGCCTCATGCATCGAGCCCAGCAGAACCGGCGCGATGGTGGGCGAAAGCTGCAGGCCGGCAATGGCTTCGTGAGCGGTGGGCGAGGCGTCTTCCATCACCACGGCCACCGGCGCGTTCTTCACGTCGAGCGACATGCCGTAGCCGAAGATCAGGATCAGCACCATCGGCAGCAGGATGCCGATGGCCAGGTTGCTGCGGTCGCGCAGCAGCTGGCGAAACTCCTTGCGCGTGAGCGAGACCAGGCGGGACCAGAAGCCGCTCATGTCGTGGCTCCCTCGGGTTGCCTGGCGGCGGTGTCCTTGTCCTTGCGCCGCGCCTTCTCGACGATGCCGATGAAGGCCTGCTCCATGTCGATGCGCTGGCCGCCGTCTTCGCCACCCTGCGCCTGCGCGCGCACTTCCTGCGGCGTGCCGATGGCCAGCACCTTGCCCGCGTCCTGGATCACGATGCGGTCGCAGTACTCAGCTTCTTCCATGAAGTGCGTGGTAATGACGACGGTGGTGCCGCCTTCGGCCAGCGCGGTGATGCGGCGCCAGAATTCGCGGCGCGCCAGCGGGTCCGCGCCGCTGGTGGGCTCGTCCAGGAACAGGATCTCGGGTTCGTGCAGCAGGCCGGTGGCCATGGCCAGGCGCTGCTTGTAGCCGCCCGGCAACTGGCCGCTGGGCGCATCGAGTTCGTCCGCAAGGTCGAACTGCCGCAGCACGGTGTCCATGCGCTCGCGCAGCTTCTGTCCGCGCAGGCCGTACGCGCCGCCGAAGAACGAGAGGTTCTCGCGCACCGTGAGGTTGCCGTAGAGCGCGAACTTCTGCGAGACGTAGCCGATGCGCTGGCGGGCCTGCGCGCGCGCATGCCGCAGGTCGACGCCGGCCACGCGCAACTGGCCGCCGCTGGCGGGCAACAGGCCGCAGAGCATGCGAAAGGTGGTGGTCTTGCCCGCGCCGTTGGGGCCGAGCAGGCCGAAGATTTCACCGCGCCGCACCGAGAAGCTGGTGCTCGCCACGGCGGTGAAATCGCCGAAGCGGCGCACGAGGTTTTTCACTTCGATGACGACTTCGCTGGACGCGGTTGTCGAGGGTGGTGACGCGGTGGTGGTGGCGGCCATGGCGGGTGCGGCGCCTTCGCCTGCCTGCTGCGTGCGCAGCAGCGTCATGAACCCGTCTTCGAGCCGCGCCGACACCGGCTCGGTGTGCGCGCCTTCGAGCAGCGCGTCGATCCGCCCGCCGTCCGCATCCCGGCGGCGGATGAAGCGCACCTCGCCGCCTTGCGGCACGGCATCGACGATGTCCTGCCGCGCATCGAGCAGCCGCGCCTGCAGCCGCCTTGGTGCCTCACCGCTCGGCGGCGTGGCGACGAAGCACAGGCCGTTCGCGCGGTCGCGCAGTTCGGCCGGCGCGCCCTGCGCCAGCAACTGGCCGCCGCGCAGCACGAACACATGGCTGCAGCGCTCGGCCTCGTCGAGGTACGCGGTGCTGACCATGACCGAGAGTTTTTCGTCATCGACCAGTTGCTGCACGATCTGCCACAGCTCGCGGCGCGAGAGCGGGTCGACGCCGACGGTCGGCTCGTCCAGCAGCAGCAGGTCGGGCGAGCGCACCAGCGTGCAGGCCAGCCCCAGCTTCTGCTTCATGCCGCCCGAGAGCTTGCCCGCGGGGCGGCCGGTGAAGCGGCCGAGGTCGGTCATTTCCATCAGTCGGGCATAGCGCGCGCGGCGCTTGTCCCGGGGCACGCCGTGCAGGTCGGCATACAGGTCGAGGTTTTCCTGCACGCTCAGGTCGTCGTACAGCCCGAAGCGCTGCGGCATGTAGCTGATGCGGTCTTGCACCGCCTGCGGGTCGGCCGACACGTCGATGCCCAGCACACGCAGCTCGCCCTGGTCGGCGCGCATCAGGCCGGCCATGAGGCGCAGCAGCGTGGTCTTGCCGGCGCCGTCGGGGCCGACCAGCGCGGTGAGCGTGCCGGCGGGCACTTCGAGCGATACATCGGCCAGCGCGTGCACGGGTGTCTTCGACGCCTTGACGACGAAGCGCTTGTGCAGCGAGCGCCCGATGACGGCCGGGTCAGCGCGGGGCATTCAACGGCCCTCCATGCCGGGTGTCTTGCTCCTTCCCCCTCTGGGGGAAGGCTGGGATGGGGGCAGGCAGAGCGCTCGATGGATACGCCGCTTGCCCCCACCCCAGCCCTCCCCCGGAAGGGGAGGGAGCAATGCGCGGCGGTGGTCGGCAAGGCCCGTCATCACTGCTTGCCGTTCGGCGCCAGCTGCAGCCGCACGGTCGCCGGCATGCCCAGCCGCAGCCGGTCTTGCGTGTCATCGACCATCACGCGAATCTCGTAGACCAGGCTGCTGCGCAGTTCCTCGGTCTGCACCGTCTTGGGCGTGAACTCGGCCACCGACGAGATGTAGCCGACCTTGCCGGCGATGGCTTCGCCGGGCTGGCTGTCGGTGGTCACGCGGGCCTCCTGGCCCGCGCGCACGCGGCCCAGGTCGGATTCGGCCACGTAGGCACGCACCCACTTGGGATCGGTGATGGCGAGGGTGAAGGCCGGGCGCTGCGGCGAGGCCATGTCGCCGGGCTCGAGCAGGCGGGCGCGCACCACGGCGTCGATGGGCGACTTGAGCTCGGCCTCCGCCAGCTGGTGGTTCATGAGCGCGAGGTCGGCGCGGGCCGATTCGAGCTGTGCCTGCGCCTGGCCGATGTCTTCCTTGCGCGGGCCGGTCACCACGAGCTGCTGCGCCTTGCGCGCGTTGTCGAGCTGTGCCAGCGCCACCTTGCGGCGGGCCTGCGCGCTGTCGAGGTCTTGCTGGCTCACCGCGCGGCCACCCGTGCTCTGGCCGATGGCCTGCAGCCGTGCGAGCTGCTGCTGTGCAAGGTCGGCATCGGCCTGCGCCGCCGTGACCTGCGCGTTGGCCTGCGCCACTTCTTCCGGGCGGCTGCCGGTCTTCAGGCGCAGCAGCGCCTGTTCCTGCACGCCGATGCGCGCCTGCGACTGCGCCGCGCGCAGCACCAGCGAGCGGGTGTCGAGCCTGCCCAGAACCTGGCCCGCGCGCACGCGATCGCCTTCGCGCACGGCAAGTTCGGCCACCCGCTCGTTGGCGTTGAAGGCCAGCGACACCTGGCGCAGGTCGACGTTGCCGTACAGCACGAGCTGGTCGGACGGCGCCGCGCCGCGCTGGGCGTACCACCAGCCACCGGCCGCGACGAGTACGGCCACGACGGCGATTGCGATGAGGGGCTTCTTGTTCATGGACGCATTTCCCGGGCAAGGATTTCGTTGGATGTTATCAAATTGAAATTTGAATTTGAACTATTTTTTTGTTTCGGTTAGCCTTGCGCCTCATGGCAACCCGCTCTTCCATCCGTTCTTCCAAGGCCGTTCCGGCCGCATCCGCCGCACCTGCCGCACCTGCACCTGCCGCGGCGCGCACCCAGCGCACCGATGGCAACACCACGCGCCTGCACATCCTCGAGACGGCGGGCCAGCTGTTTGCCGAACGCGGCTTTGCCGAAAGCACCAGCAAGGAAATCTGCACCCGCGCCGGCACCAACATGGCGGCCGTCAACTATCACTTCGGCAGCCGCGACGGGCTGTATGAAGCAGTGCTGGTCGAGGCGCACCGCCAGCTCGTGAGCATCGACGAGTTGGTCGGCCTGGCGAGCGCGCCCACCGATCCGCGGCTCAAGCTGCGGGCCCTGCTCACGCACCTGATCGAGATGGGCGGCCAGCCGAAGGCGCCCTGGGGTTTCCGGGTGGTGCTGCGCGAGGCGTTGTCGCCGTCGCCGGCCATGCCGGTGATGATCCGCCAGGCCGTGCTGCCCAAGGCGAAGCTGTTGCGCGGCCTGATCGGTGCCATCATGGGCCTGCCTGAAGACCATCCCTCGGTGCAGCGCAGCCTGCTGTTCACGGTGCTGCCGTGCATCGTGCTGATGGTGGCGCCCAAGGACCTGGGCAACAAGGTGCTGCCGGCCGTGAAAGACACCGGGGCGCTGGCGGACGACCTGATGCGCTATGTGCTGGCCGGCCTGGAGGCGGTGGCCGCGCAGGCCAGGCCCGCCGCGCCGGCCGGCGCACCCGCCGCTAAAGCTGGAAAGCGACGGTAAGCAGCAGCCCTTCGGCCACGTCGCGCATCAGCCCCGGACGCCGCGCGCGGTAGGGCTCGCCGGCCGAGGCGGTGGTCTCGATCCACTCGGCCAGCCATTCGATGTCGGCGTGCCCGTAGAACACCACCGCGGCCTCGTGGTTCAGCAGCAGGCTGCGCAGGTCGAGGTTGATGGAGCCGCACATGGCCAGCTCGTCGTCGACCACCACGGCCTTGGCGTGGGCCATGAAGGGCAGCATGCGAAAGCTCACGCCGGCACGCGCCAGGTCGCGCATGGCGCGGGCACGCACGAAGTCGGCAAGGCGGTGGTTCGATTGCGCGGGCATGGCGATGGTCACCTGCACGCCGCGCCGCGCGGCCAGCCGCAGCGCATCGCGCAGGCCGTCGCCGGGCACGAAGTAGGGCGTGATGGCCAGCACGCGGTGCTCGGCGCGGAAGCACGCGTCGATCAGCAGCGCGTGCGCGGTGTCCTCGGTCTGGTCGGGGCCGCTCGGCAGGAACTGGGCCATGGCGGTGCCGGGGCCTTCGGGCACGTCGTTGGCGGTGATGGCGCGGGCCTTGCGGCCGCGCACCGAGCTCCAGTCGTGATCGAACTGGCGCGCGGCGGCGGCAGCCACGCTGCCGTGCAGGTCGAACGACAGGTCGCGCCAGGCCTCGGGGTGCTTTTCGTTGCCGGTGAAGTATTCGCCCGCCAGGTTGCGCCCGCCCGACCAGAGCCAGCTGTCGTCGGCAATGGTGAACTTGCGGTGGTTGCGCAGGTTGCGCGGGCCGATGCGGCGCAGGCTGAAGAAGGGGCGGAACACGGCCACCTCGCCGCCGGCCGCGCGCAGCCGGTCGAAGTGATGGCGCGGCAGCGACAGCGCGCCGAAGCCGTCGAGCAGCACGCGCACCTTGATGCCTTCGCGCGCGCGCTGCGCCAGCCGGGCGATCACGGCATGGCCCAGTTCGTCGTCGCCGATGATGAAGGTGCACACGTCGATGCGCTCGCGCGCGCCGTCCATCACCTGCCACAGCGCCTCGCGCGCGGCCTCGCCGTCGGCGTGCATGCGGATCGCGCAGCGCCCCGGCGGCGCAAGGCCGAAGCTCTCGATGAGGTCGGCGGCCCAGTGCCCCGGCGGCACCGAGCGCGGCGGCCGCGGCGAGCCCGCCGGGCGCAGCTTGCGCTGGCCGAACAGCAGGTACATCGGCAGGATGAAATAGGGCAGCAGCACCAGCCCCATGACCCAGGCAATGGCCGTGGTGGGCGCACGCTGCTCGCGGCGCGCCCGCGTGGTCAGCACGTAGACGAGCAGCGCAAAAGTGACGACGAGAAAATGCTGCGAAGGGGAGGGCAGCCAGTCGAACCTTGTATTCGGCATGGGGCCCATGATGCCTCAGCGCCGCGCCGCCGGCCGCTCAGCGTTGCAGGAAAGCCGGCACGCCACGCCCTTGCGAGGCCAGGAACCGCATCATCGGATCGACCACCGCGCGCACGGCGGGCCGGTCGCCCACGCGGGTGCGCCAGGCCAGCAGGCGCGGCGTGGCATCGGTCATGCCGGCGCCCTTGCGATCGGCGAACACGCAGGCCATGTAGAAGGCGATGTCCGCGAAGGTGTAGGGCCCTGCAAGGTATTCGCGCGTGGCCAGCAGGCCTTCCATTTCTTCGTAGTAGCGCGCGCAGGCGGCGCATGCGGCCACGGCCGGCGCGCTCTGCATGGCCTCCTGCAGGCCGAACAGCTTGATGACGTTCGGAAAGAACACCTCGTCGGCCTTCTGCTCCAGCTGCCGCGCGCGAGCCCGCTCGGCAATGCCTTCGGGCCACAGCGCGAGCCACTCGGGCGGCGGGTAGCGGTCTTCGAGGTATTCGAAGATCTGCGTCGAGTCGAACAGCGCCACGTCGGCGTCGATCAGCACCGGCACCTGCTGCTTGACCGGGTTGACGCGCAGCACGTCCGGGTGCTTGGGCTCGTACGCGTCGCCGGCGATGAAGGGCACCATCGTCAGCTCGAAGGGAATGCCTTTTTCGAGCGCGGCGATCTGCACCTTGGCGCCGAACATGCTGAGCGGGCCCGAGAGAATCCGGGTGGCGGGGGGTGTTTTCGTCATGCCCCCGACTTCACCAGAAATGGCGCTTCAGGTCGAGCCCCAGACCTCCTGCGCGGTCTCGACCACCAGGCGCAGCTTGGCGCGCTGCGCTTCCACCGCGATGTTGTTGCCGTGCACCGTGCTCGAGAAGCCGCACTGCGGCGACAGCGCCAGCTGTTCGAGCGGTGCGTACTTGGCGGCGTCCTCGATGCGGCGCTTGAGCTCGTCCTTGTCTTCCATCTCGCCGAACTTGGTGGTCACGAGGCCGAGCACCACCGTCTTGCCCTTGGGCAGGTAGCGCAGCGGCTTGAAGTCGCCCGAGCGGGCGTCGTCGTATTCCATGAAGTAGGCGTCGAGGTCCATTTCTTTCAGCAGCGCCTCGGCCACGGGCTCGTAGTTGCCGGCGGCGGCGTGCGTGCTCTTGAAGTTGCCGCGGCACAGGTGCATGGCCAGCAGCATGCCCGGCGGCTTCTGCGCGACCACCTTGTTGATGAAGGCGGCGTAGCGGTGCGGCAGTTCGTTCGGGTCGTCGCCGCGCTTGCGTGCGGCTTCGCGCATGTGCTCGTCGCACAGGTAGGCGAGGTTGGTGTCGTCCATCTGCACGTAGGTGCAGCCGGCTGCGGCCAGCGAGCGCAGTTCGTCGCCGTAGGCCTTGGCCACGTCGTCGTAGAACACCGGGTCGAGCTCGGGGTACGCGTCCTTGCTGATGCCCGCGCGGCCACCGCGAAAGTGCAGCATGGTCGGCGAGGGAATGGTCACCTTCGGCGTGCGGCCGGCCGACACCTGGCTCTTGAGGTACTGGAAGTCGGCAAGCTGGATGTCCTTCACGTGGCGCACCTTGTCGATCACGCGCATGGCGGGCGGCGCCAGTTCCTCGGTGCCGTCGGGCTTGCGGATGGTGACCGGAATGTCGGTCTTCACGCCGCCGAGCTGGTCGAGAAAGTCGATGTGGAAGTAGGTGCGGCGGAACTCGCCGTCGGTGATGCTCTTCAGGCCGATGTCTTCCTGGAAGCGGACGATCTCGGTGATGGCCTTGTCTTCGACCTTGCGCAGTTGCTCGGGCGTGATCTCGCCCTTGGCGTTCTGCTCACGGGCTTCGAGAAGGTATTTGGGGCGCAGGAAACTGCCCACGTGGTCGTAGCGGGCGGGCAGGGCGGCGTGCTGGGACATGGATGAAAACTCCGTCGTGGCTGGTAACGAACGGCTGATCGTAAATCGTTCCGGTGTGCCTTGTTTGTATACAGATATCTCCGTACTTACCCTTGAATTGGCGTTTTCGGCTGGAAATTTTCTATTTTCTGTATACATTGAGTATTCATGAAAACGCCCACGACCGCCTTTCCACTGAATGCCTGGTACGCCGCCGCCTATGACGTCGAGGTGCGCCACGCGCTGTTGCCACGCACCATCTGCAACCAGAAAGTGGTGCTGTTCCGCCGCACCGACGGGCAGGTGGCAGTGCTCGAAGACGCCTGCTGGCACCGGCTGATGCCGCTCTCGCTGGGCCGGCTCGAAGGCGACGAAGTGGTCTGCGGCTACCACGGGCTGGTCTACAACAGCCAGGGCCGCTGCACTCATATGCCGAGCCAGGAAACGCTCAACCCCTCGGCCTGCGTGCGCAGCTTTCCGGTGGTCGAGAAGCACCGCTTCGTCTGGATCTGGCCCGGCGACCCGGCCAAGGCCGACCCGGCGCTGGTGCCCGACATGCACTGGAACGACGACCCCGCCTGGGCCGGCGACGGCAAGATGATTCGCGTGCACTGCGACTACCGCCTGGTGGTCGACAACCTCATGGACCTCACGCACGAGACCTTCGTGCACGGCTCGTCGATCGGCAATCGCGAAGTGGCCGAGGCGCCATTCGTGGCCACGCACGGCGACCGCTCGGCCACCGTCACGCGCTGGATGGAAGGCATCGACGCGCCGCCGTTCTGGGGTGGGCAGATACGCCATGCGCGCGGCTACACGGGCAAGGTCGACCGCTGGCAGATCATTCGCTTCGAGGGGCCGTGCACGGTGAACATCGACGTCGGCGTGGCCGAGGCGGGCAGCGGCGCCGTGCCGAAGGACGGCAACCCGGGCGACCGCAGCAAGGGCGTGAACGGCTACGTGCTGAACACCATCACGCCCGAGACCGACAAGACCTGCCTGTACTTCTGGGCCTTTGCGCGCAACTACTGCATCGGCGAGCAGCGCCTGACGCACGAACTGCGCGAAGGCGTGGCCGGCATCTTCCGCGAAGACGAACTGGTGCTCGAAGCGCAGCAGAAAGCCATGGACGACCACCCCGACCACCAGTTCTACAACCTCAACATCGACGCCGGCTCGATGTGGGCGCGCCGGTTGATCGACCGCATGGTCGAGAAGGAAAAGCCCGCGCGCGCCGCGATTCCGATTCGCCCTGTCGAGGTGCAGGCCGCATGAAGGTCGCAGCCGTTTCCCCCACCGCCGAGCCCGGCGACAGCGGCAGCTCGCAGGCCGTGAAGGCGCAGCTGCGGCTGCGCGAGTTGATCCTCGCGGGCGACCTGCCCGGCGGCGCGCGCATTGCCGAAGTGGCCATCTCCGAGCAGCTTGGCGTGTCGCGCACGCCGGTGCGCACCGCGCTGATGCGGCTCGAACAGGAAGGCCTGCTCGAAGCGCTGCCCAACGGCGGCTATGCCGTGCGCACGTTCTCCGAGCGCGACGTGGCCGACGCCATCGAGCTGCGCGGCACGCTCGAAGGCCTTGTCGCCCGGCTCGCGGCCGAGCGCGGCGCGGCGCCCGTGGTGCTGCGCGAAGCGCGCGCCTGCCTGGCGCGCATCGACGAGCTGCTGCGCGAGCCCGCGCTCGACGACGCGGCCTTCTCGCGCTACGTGACGCACAACGAGCGCTTTCATGCGCTGCTCTGCGAAATGGCGGGCAGCCCCGTCATCGCGCAGCAGCTGGAGCGCGTCGTCAATCTGCCGTTCGCCTCCCCCTCGGGCTTCGTCATCGTGCAGGCCAATTCGCCCGCCGCGCGCGACATGCTCGTGATTGCGCAAGACCAGCACGTGCAGGTGCTCGATGCCATCGAGTCCGGCGAAGGCTCGCGTGCCGAAGCGCTGATGCGCGAGCACAGCCGCATCGCGCGGCGCAACCTGCGCGAGGCCCTGCATGGCACGCCGACCGCCGAGCAGCGCCCGCTGCCCGGCGTGCAGCTGATTCGCCGGCGCGGCTGACAGGCTGCCGTCTTTTTTCTTGCCTTGGTGTTCCCCCGATGAAAAGCGATCTTCAATGGATGCAGGCGCAGGTGGTTGCGCTGCGCGACGTCACGCCCACCGTGCGCGAGTTCGAGCTGCGCCCCGATGCGGGTGGCCTTGCCGCCGCGCCGTACGAGCCCGGCGCCCACCTGCAGGTGCAGGTGATGACGGCGCAGGGCCGCCTGCAGACCCGCTCGTATTCGCTGGTCGGCGAGGGCGATGGCCAGTGCTGGCGCATTGCCGTCAAGCGGCTCGACGACGGCCGTGGCGGCTCGCTCGCGATGTGGCGGCTGGCCGTGGGCGACCGCCTGCAGGTGAGCGCGCCGCAGAACCACTTTCCGCTCGACCTGTCGGCCCCCGGCTACCTGCTGGTGGCGGGCGGCATCGGCATCACGCCGCTGGTGCTGATGGCGCAGCGCCTGGGCGCCCATGCACGGCGCAGCGGCGTGCCGGTGAAAATGCTCTACGGCGCGCGCCATGCGGGCGAGTTCGGCTACCTCGACCACTTGCGCGAAGCGCTGGGCGATGGCGTGGCGGCGCATGAGGGTTCGGCCCCCATCGACTTCGCGGCCGCCATTGCCGCGCTGCCGCCCGGCGGCCAGCTCTACACCTGCGGCCCGGTGCCGATGCTCGAAGCCGTCAAGCGCGCCTGGCATGCGGCCGGCCGGCCCCTTGCCGACCTGCGCTTCGAAACCTTCGGCAGCAGCGGCCGGCTGGCCACCCAATCGTTCGAGGTGCGCATTCCCCGCCACGACCTGGCGATCACCGTTCCGGCCGACTGCACCTTGCTCGAAGCGCTCGACGCGGCGGGCGTGCAGACGCTGTGGGACTGCAAGCGCGGCGAATGCGGCCTGTGCGCCATGGACGTGCTCGCGGTCGACGGCGAAATCGACCACCGCGACGTGTTTCTCAGCGACCACGAAAAGCAATCGACCACCCGCATCTGCGCCTGCGTGTCACGCGCGGTGGGTACGCTCACGCTCGACTCCGCATACCGCGCCGACAGCTGAACCTTCGAGGCGAAGGCCACGTTGCGCGATCATCGCGCAGTTCATTTGTTGATCGCGCAACAAAGCCCCGTGGCGGGAGCAGGCTAGGTGGTTGCCTGCTGCGCCAAGTGTTGCAAAGTGTTGAAAATAGCCCCGGTTTCGCGTTCCGTCCCCTAAAGGAAAACTCATGCAAAGACGCCATCTCATCCAGACCGCAGCCCTGTCGGCGCTTGCGCTGTCCATGTCGCTCGCAACCTCGTCGGCCAGTGCGCAAGACAACAAGTTCAAGATCGGCCTGATCCTCCCGATGACGGGCCAGTCGGCCTCCACCGGCCGCCAGATCGAGGCCGCCGCGCGCCTGTACATGGCCCAGAACGGCGACACCGTGGCCGGCAAGAAGATCGAGCTGATCGTCAAGGACGACACCGGCCTGCCCGACGTGACCAAGCGCCTGGCGCAAGAGCTGGTGGTGAACGACAAGGTCAACGTGCTGGCCGGCTTCGGCCTGACGCCCCTGGCCCTCGCCGTGGCGCCCATCGCCACCCAGTCGAAGACGCCCCAGCTGGTCATGGCCGCCGCCACGTCGAGCATCACCGAGGCTTCGCCGTACATCATCCGTTCGAGCTTCACGCTGCCACAGGTGTCGGTCGCCATGGGCGACTGGGCACCCAAGAACGGCGTGAAGACGGTGGTGACGCTGGTGGCCGACTACGGCCCCGGCAACGACGCCGAGAAGTTCTTCAGCGAGCGCTTCATCCTGAACGGCGGCAAGGTGATCGAGAAGCTGCGCGTGCCGCTGCGCAACCCCGACTTCGCGCCGTTCCTGCAGAAGGTGCGCGACGCCAAGCCCGACGCGCTGTTCGTGTTCGTGCCCTCGGGCGCGGGCGCGGCGGTAATGAAGCAGTTCCTGGAGCGCGGCATGGACAAGGCCGGCATCAAGATGATCGCCACCGGCGACGTGACGGACGACGATCAACTGAACGACATGGGCGACGGCGCACTGGGCGTGGTCACGTCGCACCACTACTCGGCCGCGCACCCATCGGCAACGAACAAGAAGTTCGTGGAAGCCTTCCAGAAGGCCAACCCGAAGATGCGCCCGAACTTCATGGCGGTGGGCGGGTATGACGGCATGCGCGTGATCTACGAAGCGCTGAAGACGACGAAGGGCCAGGGCGGCGGCGAAGCGCTGCTGGCCGCAATGAAGGGCCAGGTTTTCGAGAGCCCGCGCGGCCAGGTGCTGATCGACGCACAGACGCGCGACATCGTGCAGGACGTGTACCTTCGCAAGGTCGAGAAGAAGGACGGGCAGCTGTACAACGTCGAGTTCGACGTGATCAAGGGCGTGAAGGATCCGGGCAAGGCGAAGTAATCGTCTCCTTTGGGTTCGCGGCTAGCGGGGATCGGGGATGACACCTTGCTCTCTCGTTTGCCGCGTTGTGCGTTTGGGGGCTGCTGCTTGGTTCATTCAGGGCGCCGCCCGCGCCG
>NZ_QAJK01000168.1 GCF_003852515.1 Variovorax sp. KBW07
GCGCAGAGCACACCATCGGCGCGAGCGCCTTCAGAGCGGTCGTTGATCGGCCAATGCGAGAGCAGCGCCCTCGTGCGACTGGCATCGGGTGCTCCGCGCAGCGAAATAAAGGAGGAGCGAAGCGGGGGACATTCGCGGAGCAGAGCACACCGTCGGCGTGAGCGGCGCCCTGAAGTTCCCGCGTCAGGCCCTAGTTGGTACCAGAAGACAGCGCTTGCAACCGCGCATAGTCCCCAGGACGTGCCCCCAGCTGCTCCGGCGTAGAGCGCTTGACGATCCGCTCCAGGAACAGCTGCCGGTTGACCGGCGAAACCGTCATCCCCTTGCCGCGCAGGAACTGCTCGTCTTCGAGTTCGCCCGCAATCACGCCGACGTTCGTCCACTTCGCCGTTTCCGCCAGCGTCTTTTCGACCATCGCCTGCTGCGGTGGCGTCAGCCTGGCCCACGCCGCCTTGCCGATCACGATGCCCAGCGTGTCGTACACGTGGGCCGTCAGTTGCACGTACTTCTGCACCTCGTACAGCTTCTTCGCCTTCACCGTGCCCAGCGGATTTTCTTGCGCCTCTACCTCGCCCTTCTTCAGTGCGTTGTACAGATTCATGAACGGCAACGTCACCGGCTTGGCGTCGAGCGCCGTCGCGAACAGCTGGTAGGCCGACGCGTCGGGCACGTACAGGCGCAGGTCGCGAAAATCTTCGGGGCGCAACAGCGGCTTGGCCGACGTTACCTGGCGGGCACCGTAGTACACCGCCGCCACCATCCGGTTGCCGCTCTTCGCGTTGTAGCCCTTCATCAGGTCCGCCAGCAACGGGCTCGCAAGGTACTTGCGCATGTGGTCCAGGTCCTTGAACGCGAAGGGATAGCTCCCCAGGCTCAACGGCGGATAGCCCTCGGCCAGCGTCGCCTGGCCGACGTAGGCGATCTGCACCGAATCGTTCGCCAGCATCAGTGGGTAGTCGGCCTCCTGCCCCAGCTTGGAAGACGCCACCACCTCGATCTTGATCTTGCCTTCGGACTGCTCGGCGATCTTGCGTGCCGCCAGTTCCGCCTGCTGGTGGAAGATGCTCGTCGGCTCGTAGACATGGCCCCACTTGAACTGCATCGCCTGTTGTTGCTGTTGTTGCGCCTGGACGGCCACGGCGCTGCCCATTGCCGCCATCAACAACAAAATTCCGGCTCGGCGCCACTGCAAGATTCTCTTCATGGACTCTCCCTCGGGTTGAGAACAGTCCAGCCCCTTGCAAGATCGGCACCAACGCACCGGGCGGACACCGAGCGACGGTTGCCTCGGCGAGCGAATCGTAAGGATATGCAACAGAGGCGGTAAGCGGGTTTGCCCGATCCGGGTTTGCGCTGCCCGAGGCCTTGCGAAACGGGTCGGAAGGCGGGCTACTTGCGGGCCCGATGGGCGCGATTTCGCCACACGGCGCGCAGCGCGATCACCAGTGCCACGAGCAAGAAGCCGCAGGCGGGCAGCACCCAGACGAAGCCGGCGTCGGTGTAGACGGTCTGGCTGGCCGCGTCGTAGTGGCGGCCTTGGTCGTTGAAGTCCCACCGCAGATAGCGCTCGTACCAGGCCCAGAAGAAAAAGGCCGATGCGCACAGCGACAGTGCGAGGCCGAGGAAGGTGGATGCGAGGTGTCTTGGCATGGTGATCGGGAGGCGCCTGCATTGTCGATGGTGGTGCACCGGCCCGCCCTCGCCCGCCGTGTTTTCACGACCCCATCGCGAATCTGCACAATGAACCCATGAACGATTTCTACGACGAACTTGCACCGCTCTATCACCTGATCTACCCCGACTGGAACGCGAGCATCCGCCAGCAAGGCGACAGCCTCTCGCGCCTCATCGAGGCCGAATGGCCCGGCCACCGCAAGGTACTCGACGTGTCGTGCGGCATCGGCACGCAGACGCTGGCGCTTGCCGGGCTCGGCTATGCGGTCACGGCCTCCGACCTGTCGGCCAACGAGATCGAACGCGCCCGCCATGAAGCCCGGCTTCGCGGGCTCGACATCGATTTTTCGGTGGGCGACATGCGCAAGGCACACGAACAGCATGGCACCGGTTTCGACATCGTGATGTCGTGCGACAACTCCATGCCGCACCTGCAGACCGACGACGACCTGCTGGCCGCGTTCCGCCAGATGACCGCGTGCCTGCGCCCCGGCGGCGGCTGCGTGGTCAGCGTGCGCGACTACGCGAAGGAAGAGCGCGGCACCAACCTCGTCAAGCACTACGGCGCGCGGGTCGAGAACGGCAAGCGCCACGTGCTGTTCCAGGTCTGGGACTTCACGGGCGAGCACTACGACCTGGGTTTCTTCTTCGTGACCGAAGACCTCTCGACGCACAAGGTCGACACACGCGTGATGCGCTCCAGGTACTACGCGGTGTCGACCACGCGGCTGTGCGAGCTGATGCGCGAGGCGGGGCTGGAGAATGTCCGGCGCATCGAAGGCACGTTCTTCCAGCCCGTGCTGGTGGGCACGCGGCCTTCACAGCCTTCACAACTTTGACACGCTGCCCCTCGCCGCGCCCATGTTCGGCCGCTACCTCAAGCAATGGAACCTCACCATCGACGGTGAAGCCTTCGCCACGCCGAGCAGCCACCTGCTGCCCGTGCGGCAGCGTGACGCGCCGGCCATGCTCAAGCTGTCTCACGAAGTCGAAGAAAAGCGCGGCCATCTGCTGATGCAGTGGTGGAACGGCGACGGCGCGGCCAGGGTGCTGGCGCACGAAGGCGAGGCCCTGCTGCTGGAGCGCGCGCAAGGCACCGCATCCCTGAAGCGGATGGTCCATGCCGGCCACGACGACGAAGCCACGCGCATCCTCTGCGCGGCCGCGGCCCGCCTGCACGCGCCGCGCCCCCAACCGCCACCGCCCGGACTTGTCGAACTGCCGCAGTGGTTCGCATCGCTCTGGCCCGCCGGCGACACGCTGGGCGGCGTGTTCGTGCACAGCGCGCGCACGGCGCGTGAACTGCTGGCCGCACCGCGCGACGTGACGGCGCTGCACGGTGACATCCACCACGGCAACGTGCTCGACTTCGGCCCGCGCGGCTGGCTGGCAATCGACCCCAAGTGCCTGCATGGCGAACGCGGCTTCGACCACGCCAACATCTTCTGCAACCCCGATGCCGAAAGCGCGCTTGCGCCCGGCCGTTTCGCGCGGCGCATCGAGGTCGTGGCGCAGGCCTCGGGCATCGAGCGGCAACGGCTGCTGCAATGGGTGCTCGCGTGGGCGGGGCTCTCGGCGGCCTGGATGCTGGAAGACGGCGACGCCCCCGGCGAGACCCTCGAAGTGGCCAGGCTCGCGGCATCGGCGCTCGGCTTCGGCGCCTCCTGAAGAGAACATGAAGCGTGGCGCGGCAGCCACCGAAGTGGCGCGCCGGTCACCGTAGCGTCATGGGCCAAACCTAGCATCCGCCGGCCGTTGGACTCTCTTCAAACATCGAAAAACACCATGACCAAGAACAACGCTCGCCTGCCCGTGTCCGTTCCCGCTCCCGCGCCCCGCCCATTGCGCGCCGCCCTGCTGGCCCTCGGGGGCAGCCTCGTCGTTGCCGCCTGTGGCGGCGGGGGCGACAACGGCATCGCGTTTCCGGGCAACTTCACGTCCGCCACGCCGCTGCTCACGCTCGACGGCGCCGCGCCGCTGGTCATCGGCCACCGTGGCCTGCCGGGCCTGTTTCCCGAAGAGACGCAAAAGGCTTATGAAGCCGCGGCCGATGCCGGTGCCGACTCGCTCGAGACCGACCTGCATCTCACCAAGGACTGCGTGCTGGTCGCGCGCCACAACCCCTGGCTCAGCGACAACACCAACATCGCCGAAGTCGCCAAGACCAACAGCACCGTCGCGGCCCGCAAGCGCACCGTGCCCCCGGTGCTGGTCAACGTGAAGTACCCGGCCGTGCCCGAGAACGGCCCGGCGCAATACAAGAGCGACCTGACCGACCCGAACGACCCGAAGTCGGTGCTCAAGTCGTTGGTGGTCGATGGCGAGGACCACACCAACGACTGGTCGATCACCGACTTCACGATGGCCGAGCTCAAGCAGTGGATTGCGGGCACCACCTACGACGCCCGTGACCAGCGCCCCACCGACCTGAACGGCAAGCTGCCGATCTTGAGCTTCCAGGAAGTCATCGACATCGCCAAGGCCAAGAGCGCCTCCACCGGCCGCAAGCTCACCGTGTACCCGGAAACCAAGAACCCGATCTGGAACAACGCGCAAGCCATCGCCAACGGCTGCGGCCCGGCGGGCAGCCATCCGCTGGAAGACGCGCTGCTGAAGATCATGAAAGCGAACGACCTGAACCGCAAGGACGCGCCGATCTTCGTGCAGAGCTTCGAGCCCGAGAGCCTGAAGTACCTGCGTTCGGCCGGCATGACGGCCCGCGCCGTGCAGCTCGTGGATGGCAACGACATCGACTTCAAGACCGGCGCGATGATCTACGTCACCACCGACGACTACACCTTCGTCGACGGCCGCCCCTACAGCTGGACGCTGGCCGGCAACCCGAAGTTCTTCGGCGAGATGCTCACGCCGGCCGGCCTGGCCGAGATCAAGACCTATGCCGACGGCGTGGGCCCGTGGAAGCCGCAGGTCATGGCGCACACCATCGTGCCGTACAAGGACAAGGGCACGCTCGCCGACGTCAACACCATCAAGCCCACCAGCCTGATCGCCGACGCCCACAAGGCCGGCCTGTTCGTGCACAGCTACACCTTCCGCAACGAAGCCAAATACCTGGCCGGCATCTACAAGGGCGACCCGGTGGCCGAGTACCTGGCGTACTTCCGCGCCGGCATCGACGGCGTGTTCTCGGACTTCGCCAACACCGCCTTCGCGGCGCGCAAGACCTACCTGGCGGAAACCGGCCGCTGAGGCCGGGCCAGGTTCCGCAGGCGGCAGATTTCATCCATGTACCCGGGCGAACGACTCAACGGATACAGCCACCTGCTGGGCCTGGTGCTTGCGCTGCCGGCCGCCGCGCTGCTGCTCATCAAGACCGTGCCCACCGGCGACCCCGCGCGCATCGCGGGTGCGCTGGTGTTTTCGCTCTCGGCCGTGGCGCTGTATGCGGCGTCCACGCTTTTCCACAGCACGCGGGGGCGCCTCAAGCGCATGTGGGAGCGGGCGGACCATTGCGCCATCTACCTGCTGATTGCCGGCACCTACACGCCCTTCGCGCTGGTCACGCTGCAGGGCGTCTGGGGCGGGCTGCTGCTTGCAACGATCTGGGGCGCTGCGCTCTTCGGCATCTGGCGCGAGCTCATGCCGCCAAAGAACGGCGTGTCGAAGAAGCCTTCGCTGCCGCTCTATATCGGCATGGGATGGCTCGGCGTTCTGGCCGCCGTGCCGCTGGCCGCGCGGCTCGAAGGCGCGGGGCTGGCGTGGCTGCTGATCGGCGGCGTTCTCTATACCGCCGGCACCGTCTTCTATCGCAATCGCCAGGGGTTCAGGCACGCGCATGGCGCGTGGCACCTGTTCGTGCTGGCGGGAACGGCCAGCCACTATGTGGCTGTCGGGTGGTTCGTGCTGTAGCGGGGAAGCCTGCTAGATGTGAAACGCCGCCAGGGCGCCCACCGCCAGCCCGGCGACCGCCACGCCGAACATCGCCCGCTCCAGCCACTTCTTCTTCGTCAGCAAGGCAATCGCCGCGAGCGCGATCGACACCTGGAGCACCGTGGTGGCCTGGGCCCAGCGATGGTGCTGGTGCATCTGCTCTTCAGACTGCGCGTCCCAGCGGTTGGCCTCGGCCTCCAGCTTTTTCGCCGTGGTCTGGATCTCGGTTTTTTCCAGTTCGTAGCGGGCCACCTTGTCTTGCCAGCCCTGCTTGCGATCGTCGTTGGCCGTGTCGCGCGCGAACTCGGCCAGCGCCTGCTTCGTGCTCTTCGACTGGAAGTAGTTCCACTGATTCGAGGCCTCGGTCTTCTTGATGGCCGCGTTGTTCTTGTAGATGCCAGCGTTTGCCTGCGTGGCGCCGCCCATGTACGAGAAGATCGCGCCGACGGTGGCGATGACCGCGGTGCACACCGCGATCTTGCTGGTCATGCTCATGCCGCCGGCGGGCGTTTCCGGGGCATCGCCATGACCGCCATGGTTGCCGTGGCCGCCCGATGCGGCGTGTTCGAGTTCGTGGTCGTGCGGGCCGTGCACGTGAAAGCCGTGTCCTGACATGGAGTCCTTGTTGAAATCGCGGGGAAAGAACGCGCGCGAGTATGCACGGTCTGGAGGGCGGCCCGATGACGGCCATCGGCCAGCCCTCTCCCCACCCTCCTGCGTGCGCCCGTGTGCACCTGCGCGCGCCTCCCTGGGCGACCTCAGCCCGCCAGCCCGGCGACCACGATGCGCACCGCCGATGCAATGACGTCGTTGCGTCCCTTCGCGTCCTTGTCCGGAAAGGTCAGGTAGACCGCCACCACCAGCGGCGCCGCGCCGGCCGGTGGCCACAGCACGCCGACGTCGTTCGTGGTGCCGTACGAGCCCGACCCGGTCTTGTCGCCCACCTTCCAGCCCGCGGGCACGCCGGCCAGGAAGCGCTCGGTGCTGGTGGTGTTGCCCAGCAGCCAGGCCTGGAGCTGGTCGCGTTGCGCGGTGCCCAGCGCGTCGCCCAGTGCCAGCCGGTGCACGCTGTCGGCCATGGCCGCCGGCGTGGTGGTGTCGCGCAGGTCGCCCGGAATGGCGGTGTTGAGCTCGGTCTCCCAGCGGTCGAGCCTGAAGGCCTGGTCGCCGATGCTGCGCGCGAACGCCGTCACCGCGGGCGGGCCGCCGAGGATCTTCATCAGCAGGTTGGCGGCGGCGTTGTCGCTGTATTGCACGGTGGCGGCGCACAACGCGGCCACGGTCATGCCGGTCGCGAGGTTCTTCTCGGTGATGGGCGAGTAGGAAATGATGTCGCCCTTGCTGTAGTTGACGTGCCGCGTGAGCAGGCTCGCGTCCTTGGCGCTGCGCTCGAGGATGGCGGCGGCCAGCATCAGCTTGAAGGTGCTGCAGAACGGAAAGCGCTCGTGCGCCCGGTGCTGCACGCGCGCGCCGCTGGTGCTGTTGAAGGCCACCACGCCGAGACGGCCGCCCGAGGCGGTTTCGAGCGCGGCAAGCTGCGCTTCGGCTGACGAGGACGACTGCGCCCCCTGCCCCGACCATGCGGTGCAGGCGCTGGCAAGGGGCAGCACGGAAGCGGCGAGCAACAGGGTGCGGCGCGAGACGGAAGCGTTCATTCGTGTTCTTTCTTTCGGCGAGTTGACATGAGCAGGCAAGTGAATGAATCGTAGGAGCGCGGGCTTCGATGTTCCAGCACCCCACGGGCGCTTGGCGTCCCGGGTGTATCCGCTGTAACGGCAGGGTTTTATTAAACCGATGAGTTGAATGAAATCAGCACATCATCTATATTCAACTTCATGGTTGAACTAGATGATGAACGGCTCGACGCCGTATTCCAGGCCCTGGCCGACAGCACGCGCCGCACCATGCTGCAGTTGCTGTCCCATGGGGAGTGCAGCGTGGGCGAACTGGGCGCGCCGTTTCGCATGTCTTTCGCGGGGGCGTCCAAGCACGTGAAGACGCTGGAGCGCGCGGGCCTGGTGTCGCGCACCGTGCAGGGCCGCGCGCACGTCTGCCGGCTCGAGCCGGCGGCGCTGGCTTCGGCCAACGCATGGCTGCGCTACTACGAAGGCTTCTGGAACCACCATCTCGATGCGCTCGCGCAGGAACTGCAGCGCGACGCCAAGCCCGCCAAGTGATCTTCTTTGTTTGTCTCTCTTCCCTCATGCCCAAGGAGCAAAAGCACATGACGACCCCGCACGGCCTCGGCCAACTGATCGAACCCGGCACCCTGCGCATGGAGCGCACCCTGCCCGCGCCCATCGAGCGCGTGTGGGCCTACCTCACCGACCCCGAGAAGCGCGCCACGTGGCTGGCCGGCGGCACCATGGCGCAACAGGCCGGCGGCGTTTTCGAGCTGCGCTTCGAGCACACGAAGCTCACCGACGAGGAAGCCCCCGAACGCTTCGCCGGCTACCGCAAGCCGCATCTGCAGAAGTCGCGGCTGCTGCGCAGCGAGCCGCCGACGCTGCTGACCATCAGCTGGGACGAAGGGCCGGCGTCATCGGAAGTCACGTTCGAGCTCACGCCGCAGGGCGACAACAGCACGCAGCTCGTGCTCACGCACCGCCGGCTGGCCGACCGCAAGGAAACGCTCAGCGTCGCGGGCGGCTGGCACGCGCACCTCGATGTGCTCATCGACGTGGTGCAAGGAAAAAAGCCGCAGGGTTTCTGGACCAACCTGGAAGCGGTCGAGAAGGCGTACGAAGCGCAGCTTCGCTGACGCCACGGAAAGGGCCTGTTCAATGGGCCCTTCCGGCAGCGTCACCCAGCCATTGAGTTGACGCTCTTCGAGCCGGCGCACGCGCAGCGCCGGCGCCATTCACTCCCGACCTCGCGCCCGCCAATCCATCCCAGTCCGGTCACGCCGGCGGATGGATTCGCCTTTTTCATGCCCGCGACCTTCGTCGCGCAGGCATGTCGACGTCGTGCGCGCTTGTCAACGCGCTGTCACTTGAGGAAAGCAAGATCTGAGGCATTCGCAGCGTTTGTGTAATTTCTTGCAAGTCACTTGAAATTACACAAACACAAGTGGATACACAGATTTCTTGAACGCAGCCGCACGGGTGCGTCTTTCAACTACTCGGGGAAACAACATGATCAGAGGAATGACCGCGCGCCGCGCATGGGCGTGGGGGAGCATGACGACGACCCTGCTGGTGCTTGCAGCCTGCGGGGGCGGCGGTGGCAACGGCGCCTATTTCCCACCGGTGGGTGGAGGCAATCAGGCACCGACCGTCAACCAGGGCAAGAGCGGCCCCAAGGCGCTCGTCGTCGAGGTCGACGGCCTCACGCACGCGGCGCTGCGCGATGCCATCGCACAAAAGAAGGCGGCCGCGCTCGAAGCGTTCCAGGTCGCTCCCGCCTGGACCGGTGGCGCGAACGGCACCATCAGCCAGCAGCGCACCACCGACAGCCAGGGCTGGGCAACGCTCATCACGGGCACCTGGGTTGCGCGCCACGGCGTGCAATGGGACACCGGTGACCAGCGCAGCGATGCGAAGCTGGCCCCGTCGATCTTCGCCATCGCAAAGCAGAACGCCGCCGCCGGCTACAAGACAGCGTCGGTCACGGCCAACCCGCTCTATCCCGCCCTGCTGGGCAACGAGCCAGGCACCGTCGATGCAGCGTTCGATTGCGCGGGCTCCGACGCCTGCGTGACAGAGCGCACGTCGAAGCTCATCGACGCCGGCCAGGACCTGATCGTGGCGCAATACGGCGCGCCGGCCATCGCGGCGACGGCCAGCGGCCTCAAGAGCGACGCCTACCAGCGCGCCATCGCCGACACCTCGGCCGCAGTCGGCCAGTTGCTGGCACGCATTACGCAGCGCAAGGCCAACGACGCGAAGGAAGACTGGCTCGTGATCGTCACCACGGGGCATGGCCTCGATGCCTTCGGCGCCAGCACCGGCCTGCAGACGCTCGAAAACAAGACCATCTTCATCGCGAGCAACAAGCCGCTCGCGGGATTGCCGGGCACGGGCGCGGCCGCACCGGCCGACACCACGCTGCTCCAGCTCGCGTCGGCCGCGGACATCGCGCCGACAGTGCTGCGCCACCTGGGCATCACGCCCGCGGCCACCGCCTATGGCTGGAACGGCATGGCGCTGCAAGGCGCCGCCAGCATCCGCGAATTCGCGGCAAAGACCGGCGCCGACAAGGACAACATCGAGCTGTCGTGGAAGCTGGCCGGCAAGGCCGACGTGCCCGTGCAGGTGCTGCGCGATGGCAAGCTGGTGGCCTCTCTCCCGGCGGGCAGCACGACGTATGCCGACTACGTGGACGCCACGAGCGACGGCAGCTACCGGTACGTCTACACGCTGGCGGCCGGCGACACGGCGCTTGCGCTGAGCGCGCAGATCGCCTTCCTGAAGCCCGTGCCGCTGGCGCCCACGCTGCTCAACGGGCTGGTCAACTACTACCCGCTCGACACCCTTCCCGGCGTGGACGCCAAGGCCGGCGCCTCGACGCTCGCACCGTGGGCCGCGGACGCGGACGGTGGCTCGCTCGTTGCCGACGACGGCATTCGGATTCGCTATCGGGCCAAGGCCCTGCGCGTGGACAGCCGGATCGCCAATGCGGGCGGCACGGCCGGCTACCGCCTCATGCCGACCAACGACGTGACCACGGACGCGGCCACCACTGCCTTCACCATCGGCTTCTGGGTCCGCATGGATTCCATCTGCAGCCAGGGCGTGGGCAACGGCTCGCCGATCATCGGCAACAAGAACTACGACAGCGGCGCCAGCGAAGGCATTGCCATCGGCTTGTTCGGCAGCTGCGAGCTGCGCTTCAACACCGGCGCGGGCGGTAGCACCCCTCGCGGCGAGATCAAGGGCATTCACTACCTGAGCGCCGGCCAGTGGGCCTACGTGGCCTGGGTGATCGACAAGGCCGGCCAGAAGATGGACGCCTATGCCATCGACCCCGTGAAGGGCGTCCAGACCGGCAGCCTGGCACTCACGCCCGCCCTGATCGCCAAGCTCGGCGGCATGAAGGCCGGCATCGGCCTGAACGAAGACGGCACCGGCCTTTACTACAAGCGCCAGGCAAGTTCACCGCGCGGCGCGATGGACTTCAACGAATTCGCGATCTGGAACCGCGCACTCACCGCGGACGAAGTCGCGAGCCTCTACAAGGCGGGCGCCCCGCTTTCGACGCTCACTCCCTGACCCCACACCCCCACTGCATCACAGAGGACCCACACATGAAATTCCTGACCCTGGGCGCGCGGCTGCTGCCTGCGCTGATCGTCGCCTTCACGCTTTCCGCCTGCGGCGGCGGCGGTGGCGGAGGCTTCGTTCCCGGCACCCCGAACCCGCCCCCCACGCCCACGCCCGACACGGGTGCCAAGCCTGAAATGCGCTGCGCTCGCTGACCCCACGAATCGCCAGAACCAGACCATGAACTCACGCCGCAAATTCCTCACGGGCACCGCCACCACAGGCGCTGCCGCCCTCGCGCTCTCGGCTTTTCCGCCGAGCATCCGCCGCGCGCTCGCGCTCCCGGCAAACAACAAGACCGGCACCATCAAGGACGTCGAGCACATCGTGATCCTGATGCAGGAGAACCGCTCGTTCGACCATTACTTCGGCACGCTGATGGGCGTGCGCGGCTTCGGCGACCGCTTCACCATTCCGCTTCCCAAGGGCCGCAATGTCTGGCAGCAGACCAGCGACGCTGCGAACACCCAGGTGGTGCTGCCGTACCACCTGGACAAGGACAAGGGCAACGCACTGCGCGCGGGACAGACATCGCACGACTGGGGCGATGGCCAGAACGCCTGGGACGGCGGCCGCAACTACCAGTGGCCGCGCTACAAGAGCGCGCTGTCCATGGGCTACTACACGGAAGCGGAGGTGCCCTTTCAAATGGCGCTGGCGAACGCCTTCACCCTGTGCGACGGCTACCACTGCAGCATGCACACGGGCACCAACTCGAACCGCATGTTCCTCTGGACCGGCACCAACGGCCCTACCGGCGCAGGCGTGGCCACGGTCACCAACGAATGGGACGATCGCTATACCAAGCCCTCGACCGACGGCTATGAGTGGGCGACCTATCCCGAACGCCTGCAGGCGGCCAAGGTCAGCTGGATCGTGTACGAAAACATGCGCGACAACTATGGAGACAACCCGCTCGTCGGATTCAAGCAATACCGCCGCGCCAGCGAAGCAACGATCACCAAGCAGATCCCGAGCAGCGGTCCGGTGCCGGCCTACGATCCAGCCAGCGACGACACACCGGAAAACCCTCTGTACAAGGGCATCGCCAACACCATGCCGGGCGCCAACGTGAACGAGTACCTGGACACCTTTCGCAAGGACGTGAAAAACGACAAGTTGCCGCAGGTGTCGTGGATCGTCGCGCCCGACACCTATTCCGAGCATCCGGGGCCCTCCAGCCCTGTGGAGGGCGGGTGGTACATCCAGCAGGTGCTGGACGCGTTGACCGACTCGCCCGAGGTGTGGAGCAAGACCGTGCTGTTCGTCAATTTCGACGAGAACGACGGCCTCTTCGACCACTATCCGTCGCCGGCAGCCCCGTCCATCAATCCGGACGGCACACCCGCCGGCAAGACCACGCTCAGCGCCGCACAGATCGCCTTTGAATATCACAACTATCCGGCGCCGCCCGGTACGACCAAGCAGGCAAGCTACCCGCGCGATGGAAAGGTCTTCGGACCGGGCAAGCGCGTTCCCATGTACGTGATCTCGCCGTGGAGCCGTGGCGGCTGGGTGAATTCGCAGGCCTTCGACCACACCTCGGTGCTGCGCTTCATCGAGGCGCGTTTCGGGGTCGCGGAGCCCAACATCAGCCCGTTCCGCCGCGCTGTGTGTGGCGACCTGACCAGCACCTTCAACTTCGTCAACCCGAACAACGAGCAGCCGCCCGCGCTCGCGGGCCGCACGACCCTCGGCGACGCCACCAAGGCGCGCACCGATCAGGAAGCGAAGACGGCCGTTCCCCTGCCGCTCGACCCACAGCTCCCGCGCCAGGCGACCGGCACGCGCCCGTCACGCGCCCTGCCCTACGAGCTCCACGTGAGCGCGCGCAGCGATGTGATCAACGGCAAGGTCCAGCTGCTGTTCGACAACACCGGCACTGCGGCCGCCGTGTTCCACGTGTACGACCAGAACAACCTGGATCGCCTGCCGCGCCGCTACATGGTCGAAGCAGGCAAGGCGCTCGACGACACCTGGAACGCAATGGCCGACACCAGCGGCTTCTACGACCTGTGGGTGCTCGGCCCCAACGGTTTCCACCGCCACTTCAAGGGCAACCTGGGCAGCCTGCGCGCAGGCGACGTGCCAGTCCCCGAAATCCAGGTCTGCTACGACATCGCCAACGGCAATGTGTACCTGAAGATGCGGAACGGCGGCAAGAAGGAATGCAAGTTCACTGTTCGCGCCAAGGCTTACTTCCGAAACGATGGTCCCTGGGTCACCACGGTGGCCGGCGGGGCCAACGTGGAACAGCATTGGGAGCTTGCGACCAGCGGCTGCTGGTACGACTTCGACGTCACCTGCGACAGCGATGCCAGCTTCTACCGCCGCTTTGCCGGCCGCGTGGAAACCGGCAAGCACTCGATCAGCGATCCGGCCATGGGCATGGCCGACCTCTGAGCCTCGCGACGTCCGACGCCCCGCCGCAGCTGTTGCGACAGCTGCGGGGCGTTGATCGGCACAATGGCGCCCGTCAAGCGCCTTCTTTCTCGAAAACAATGCAGACCGGGGCGGCTGTCACACTGACGCCGCCCTGTTCCTTTTCACACGCCAGCATTCATGCTCCAAGAAGAACGATTCCTGCGCATCCGCAGCCTGCTCGCCACCTTCTCCCGGCTCAGCGTCGACCGCATCGTGCAAGACCTGGCGGTGTCGCGCGAAACGGTGCGCCGCGACCTGCTCGAACTCGAAGGCCTGGGCGAACTGCGCCGCGTGCACGGCGGTGCCATTGCCACCAGCGCGGAGCCCGAGCCGCCACTGGCGGTGCGGCTGGTGGCACGCCAGCGCGAAAAGCGCGCCATCGCCAAGGCGGCCATCGCGCTGCTGCAACCGGGGCAGACCATTTTTCTCGACTCGGGCAGCACCACGTCGATCCTGGCGGAAGAAATTGCCACGCTCAGCGGCATGACGGTCATCACCAATTCGCTGAGCATCGCGCTCAAGCTGGCGGGCGCCAGCGAGGGGCGCCTGACGGGCAACCGCACCATCCTGCTGGGCGGCGAGATCGACGCAAAGACGCAGGCCACGCTGGGCGACATCACGGTCGAGAAAATCCGCCGCTACCGCGCCGACGTGGCGCTGCTGTCGCCGGTGGGCCTGCATGCCAAGCACGGCGCCATGAGCTTCGAGCACCCTGAAGCCGCCGTGGCGCGCGCCATGGCCGAGCAGGCGCAGCAGGTGGTGATCGTGGCCGACCACGCAAAGATCGGCCAGGCCAGCCGCGTGACCTACATGCGCACCGCGGATATCGACGTGGTGGTCACCGACGCCAAGGCGCGCGACCTGCCGGGGCTGGCGCCGCTGCGCAAGGCCTGCAACAAGCTGATCATTGCCTGAGGGCGACGGCACGGGCCGGGCCGCCCGGCCTGCGGCATGATCTCGGGCATGGACAACAAGCCCCCGCATCCACTCGTCATCGTCAAGCTCGGAGGCACCTTCGAAGCCATCCGCGCGCAACGCGGCGACTTCGAAAACTGGATCGCCGACGGACTCGATTCGCAGACCCTGCCGATCCTGGTGATCGACCCGCGCCGCGGCGACGCGCTGCCCGCGCCCGAAGACGTTTCGGGCGTGGTCGTCACCGGCTCGCATGCGATGGTGTCGCACCGCGAGCCCTGGAGCGAAACCACGGCCGCGTGGCTCGCCCGGCTGGTGGCCCACGGCACGCCGGTGCTGGGCATCTGCTACGGCCACCAGTTGCTGGCGCATGCGCTCGGCGGCGAGGCGGGCAACCACCCTCGGGGCGTGGAGGTCGGCACCGTCACGGTCACGCTGGACGAAGCCGCCGCCACCGACCCGCTGCTGCATGGCCTGCCGGCGCAATTTCCGGCCAACGTGGTGCACTGGCAAAGCGCGTTGCGCCTGCCCGAAGGCGCGGTGCGGCTGGCCGGCAGCGACCACGAGCCCGTGCACGCTTTTCGCGTCGGCGAAAACGCCTGGGGCGTGCAGTTCCACCCCGAGTTCGACGCCCAGACGATGCGCGACTACCTCGACCAGCTGGCCGCCCCGCTGAAGGCGGACGGCATCGATGCCGGCGCGCTGCGCGAACGCGTGGCCGCCACCGACAGCGCCGCGCAACTGCTCGGCCGCTTCGCCCGCATCGCGGAAGCGCGCCAGGGCGCCTGACACCGCCCCCTTTCCGGCATGGCGGCGGCGCTGCAGGCACGTGGCGCTGACGCCGCCCTATAGGACCGCGACTACAAAAAAAGCCCCGCGCCTGGGTTAAGGTGCGGGGCATTTCCCCGGGCCCGGCGCCCAGACGACCCAGCTCCTTCTTATGACCTCTCCCGAACGCGCACCGATTCGCAAGCATTTCTCGATGATCCGCGGCTTCCACCTGGCCGATGCGTTCACGCTCGGCAATGCGGCCTGCGGCGTCGGCGCGGTGTTCCTGGCCATGGCCTTCATGGCGAGCCAGTCGCTGGCGCAATTTCTCTGGGCCGCCGCGCTGGCGCCGGCCGCCTTCATCTTCGACGTGTTCGACGGCCGCATCGCACGCTGGCGCCAGACGCATTCGGCGCTCGGGCGCGAACTCGACTCGCTGGCCGACATCATCTCGTTCGGCGTGGCACCGGCCGCGCTGGCCTTCGCGGCCGGCCTGAATGGCGGCTGGGACTGCGTGCTGCTGATCTATTTCGTGGGCTGCGGCGTGAGCCGGCTCGCGCGCTACAACGTCACGGCCGAGGCGCTGTCCGAAGGCGCCGACAAGGTGAAGTATTTCGAGGGCACGCCCATTCCGACCAGCGTGGTGCTGGTGGGCGTGCTCGCGTATGCGGCCTGGCAGGGCCACATCGGCGCCACCGTGTGGGGCGGCGCCTGGGTCATCGGCCCGTGGCAGCTGCATCCGCTGGTGTTGCTGTTCGCGCTCTCGGGCACGCTGATGATCAGCAAGACCCTGCGCATTCCCAAGTTCTGATCCCCCCTTCTTCCCTCACGCCGACGAAAGGAGACAACGCCATGAAGCTGTATTTCGATCCGCAAAGCCGCTCGCAGGTTGCCAAGTGGATGCTCGACGAGGCAGGCGCCGACTACGAGATCGTGCCCACGCTCCTCAAGAACAAGGCGCACAAGAGCCCCGGGTTCCTCAAGATCAATCCGGCCGGCAAGGTTCCGGCGTTGGTCGATGGCCACACGCGGGTTTTCGAGAATGCGGCCATCTGCATGTACGTGGCCGAGAAGTTTCCACAGAAGCAGCTTGCGCCCCCGCCGGGCTCGCCCGACCGCGGCCGCTACCTGTCGCTGATGGTCTATTCGACCGCGCAACTGGAGCCCGCGATGGGCGACAGCCTGCTCAAGATCCGCAGCAACAACAGCGCGCGCGGCTGGACAAACTTCGAGCAGGCCAAGGACGCGGTCGAACGCGAGCTGGGCGACGGCCCCTACCTGTTCGGCGCGCGGTTCACCGCGGCTGACGTGATGATCGGCTCGATGTTCATCTGGCACCGTGCGTTCGGCGGCCACAGCAACCGCCCGAAGCTCAACGCCTACATCGACCGGCTGCAGGCTCGCCCCAAGGGCATGAAGTTCGGCTGAAAACCGCGCGGCGTGCCGCGCTGGTGACACTGCGCGGCGGCGGGCACGCCTTTTAATCGGCCTCCTGTCTTTTCAACCCACGCCCGCACCATGACATCGAAGAACGCCTCGCTTTCCCGGTTTTCGCTGACGGCCCTGTCCCTGGGCCTGGCCGCCCTGCTTGCAGGTTGCGCCAGCGCGCCGCCACCCGGGTCGCGCAGCGT
Source organism: Variovorax sp. KBW07 (assembly GCF_003852515.1). Lineage (GTDB taxonomy): Bacteria > Pseudomonadota > Gammaproteobacteria > Burkholderiales > Burkholderiaceae_C > Variovorax. Next base: position 16,565 of record NZ_QAJK01000168.1, read on the forward strand.
GACCATCGAGCGCACCACCTTCGGCATCGCGCACATCACGGCGCCCGACCAGGAAGGCCTGGCCTACGGCAGCGCCTACGCGCATGCGCAGGACAACGTGTGCCAGACCGCCGAGCACCTGCTGACGCTGCGCGGCGAACGCTCGCAGTTCCTCGGTGCGCAGAACATGGGCGACCTGGGCCTGGGCCGCGCGCCGAATGCGCAGATCGACCTGTTCATCCGCTATCACATGGACGACGCGGTACTGGCGCGCGCGGGCGCCACCACCAGCCCCGACGTACAGGCCGCGCTGCGCGGCTACGTGGCCGGCTACAACCGCTACCTGCAGGACGCCGGCCCCAATGGGTTGCCCGCCGCCTGCCGCGGCAAGCCCTGGGTGCGCCCGATGACCATGGCCGACCTGTCGCGCGCCACCGAAATGTCGATGATCCAGGGCGGCCTGGGTGCGCTGGCCGGTGCCGTGCTGGCCGCGGTGCCGCCCGCGCCCGGCGCCAAGACCGGCGCCGCGCCGGTCGACCTGAAAGAAGCCGTGGCCGAAATCGGCCGCCACAGCTTCAACGCCAACCCCGAGGGCGGCGAACTGGGCTCCAACGGCTGGGCGTTCGGGCGCAATGCCACGCCCGACGGCAAGGGCCTGCTGCTGGGCAACCCGCACTTTCCGTGGAGCGGCACCAACCGCTTCTGGGAAATGCACCTGACCATTCCCGGCAAGCTCGACGTGATGGGCGCCACCGGCGGCCTGAGTCCGGTGGTGTCGATCGGCTTCAACAAGGACGTGGCCTGGACGCACACCGTGTCGACCGGCAAGCGCTTCACGCTGTACGAACTGAAGCTCGATGCCAACGACCCCACCGTGTACTGGGTCGACGGCCAGCCGAAGAAGATGGTGGCGCGCACCGTTGTGCTGCCGGCCGCGGCCACGGGCGGCGCGGCCCCTGTGCAGCACACGTTCTACGCCACCGACTGGGGCCCGGTCATCTCGCTGCCGCGCGCCGGCCTTGGCTGGACCGCGCAGAAGGCCTACGCCATCCGCGACGCCAACACGCTCAATGTGCGCTCGGCCGAAAGCTGGATGAAGATGGCGCAGGCCCGCAACGTGGGCGAGCTGCGCGCCGCCATGGGCAACCAGGGCATCCCGTGGATCAACACCATTGCCGCCGACCGCGACGGCAACGCGATGTACGCCGACCTGTCGGTGGTGCCCGACGTGTCGGCCGACATGCTCAAGGCCTGCGCGCCCTCGCCCGCCGCGGCGGCGCTGCTCAACGCCGCCGGCCTGCCGGTGCTCGATGGCTCGCGCAGCGCCTGCGCCTGGAACCGCGACCCGGCCGCCGCGTCGCCCGGCGTCATCGCGCCGGCTCGCATGCCGGTCGTCATCACGCCCGACTACGTGCAGAACAGCAACGACAGCTTCTGGCTCAGCAACCCCGAGACGGCGCCCGCGGCGGGCATCTCGCCGCTGGTCGGCCCGGTCGGCGTGCCGCAGCGGCTGCGCACGCGAAGCGCGATCATGGAAATTCGCGGCCGGCTGGCGGGCACCGACGGCCTGCCCGGCAACCGCATGGGCGCGGCCGAAGTGCGCAGCGTGATCTTCCGCGACAAGAACCTGGCCGGCATGCTGGTCATGGACGACCTGCAGGCCGCCTGCAAGGCCGCCGGCGCCTCGCTGAATGCCGACCAGGCGCTGGGCTGCCGCGTGCTGTCGGCCTGGGACCGCACCAGCAACGCCGATTCGAAGGGTGCGGCACTGTTCCGCGAGTTCTGGCGCAAGACCAAGGACGTGCCGAAGGTCTGGCGCGTGCCTTTCGACCCGGCCCAGCCGGTGGCCACGCCGGCCGGCCTCGACATGGCGACGCCCGCCACGCGCGAGGCGGTGTTCAAGGCGCTCGGCGACGCGGTCGGCGTGGTCCGCACCGCCGGCTTCGCGGCCGACGTGCCGCTGGGCGTGCCGCAATCGCGTGAAGTGCGCGGCCAGAAGATCGCGCTGCACGGCGGCGATGAGTTCGAAGGCGTGCTCAACAAGCTCGAGTCGCAAGGCCAGTCGCTCATCGATCCCAAGGGCTACAACGTCAACTACGGCAGCAGCTACATGCAGGTCGTGACCTTCGACGCGAACGGTCCGGTGGCGCAAGGCCTGCTGACCTACGGCCAGAGCAGCGACCTTTCGTCGCCGCGCGCTTACGACCAGCTGCCGCTGTTCGCGGCCAAGCAGTGGCATCCGCTGCCGTTCCATCGGGCCGACGTGCAGGCGCAACGCGAAGGCGCGCCGCTGCAGCTTGCATACTGAAGCCATGTCACAACAGACCACCAAGCCTTCACACACAGCTGCCGGCGGCCTCGACCAGCTGGTACAGATCGCGGCGGCGCAGCCGCTGTCGCCGGCCTGCGACCACTTCTACTTCCTGCGACACGGCCAGACCGGCCGCAATGCGCAGCGCATTTTCCAGGACGTGGGCGAGCCGCTCAGCGAACTCGGACTGCAGCAGGCCGCGCGTGCCGCGGGCCTGCTGGCCGGCGAGCCGATTCGCACCATCGTCTGCAGCGACGCACGGCGCGCCAGCGACACCGCCCACGCCGTGGGCGCCGCGCTGAAGCTGGTTCCGCAGGCGCAAGCGGCGCTGCGCGAGCGCAACTTCGGCGCACTGATCGGCACCTCGTCGGCCAACATCGACTGGGCCTGCGAACCCGAGGGCGGCGAGACGCTGGCGCAGTTCGTCACGCGCAAGCGGGCCGCGCTCGACGCGGCGCTGCAGCAGCAACCCGGCCCGGTGCTGGTGGTGGCGCACGGCGGCACGCTCTACGCCCTGGCCGCGCTGCTCGGCGTGCCCATCGATTTCGAACTTCTCGGCAATGCGCAGCCATTGCGTTTTGAACGCCACGGCCCCACATGGGCCATAACGCCGCTCCTGCGGCATGCTGACGGCGAAGCAGCCCTGGCCTAGAGACCAGCCCACGAGCCAGCGCCCTGCCCTGTACGCCGTCCCACCAACGAACCGCCACATACCATGGAATTCAAGGACTACTACAGCGCCCTCGGCATCGAGCGCACCGCGTCGGACGACGAGGTGCGCAAGGCCTACCGAAAACTCGCCCGCAAGTACCACCCCGACGTCAGCAAGGAGCCCGACGCCGAGAAGCGCATGCGCGACATCAACGAAGCCAAGGACGTGCTGGGCGACAAGGAAAAGCGCGCCGCCTACGACGCGCTGGCCGACCGCGTGGCGCGCGGCGGCCACCCCGATGGCGACTTCCAACCGCCGCCCGGCTGGGACACGGGCTACGAATTTCACCGTGGCCCGCGCCAGGGGCCGGCCGACCACGCCGATTTCAGCGAGTTCTTTTCGTCGATGTTCGGCGAGGCCGAGCGCCGCGGCGCCGCGCGGCAGAACTACCGCGCACGCGGCGAAGACCACCACGCGGCCATCGAGATCACGCTGGAAGACGCGCTCAACGGCACCGAGCGCGAGATCACGCTGCGCGCGCAGACCATCGACGCGCAGGGCCGCCCGCAATGGGAGAACCGCACGCTGAGCGTGAAGATCCCGCCGGGCGTGCATCCGGGCCAGTTCATCCGCCTTGCGGGCCAGGGCATGCCCGGCCACGGTGGCGAAGCGGCCGGCGACCTGTACCTCGAAGTGCGCCTGGCGCCGCACAAGCTGTACCGCGTGGAAGAGCGCGACCTGTACATGACGCTGCCCGTGACGCCCACCGAAGCGGCACTGGGCGCGCAGGTGCAGGTGCCGACCCCGACCGGTGGCGTGGTCGAGGTGACCGTGCCGCGCAACGCGCGCAACGGCCTGAAGCTGCGGCTCAAGGGCCGCGGCCTCGCGGGCAAGACGCCGGGCGACCTGTACCTGCTGCTCGAGATCGCGCTGCCGCCCGCCGATGGCGACGATGCACGCAAGGCCTACGAGCAGCTGGCGCAAGCCACGGCATCGTTCAACCCACGCCAGCATCTGGGAGTCTGAGCATGGTGAATTTCACCCTCACAACCGCTACCGCCATCAGCGCCTCGCAGCCGCTGGCGGCCACCGAACTGGCACACGCCGTGGGCGCGGACACCGCCTGGGTGGTGCAACTGGTCGAGGTCGGGATCCTGCACGTCGAAACCGCGGAGGCACCGCCCGAGCGCTGGCAGTTTTCCAGCGCCGACCTGCAGCACGCACTCGAGGCGCGCCGGCTGGAGCGCGACTTCGGCGTGGGGCTCGATGCGGCCGCGCTGATCCTCGACCTGCAGCACGAAGTGCGCCGGCTGAAGGCCACGTTGCGGGCACGCGGACTCAGCTGACGCTGGCGGCTTTCGCCGCTTCACAAGGTCTTCAGCTTGGGGGGCACATGCCCACCCACAATTCCATGCGGGCGTGAACACTCGCCTTGCCTGGAATTCTCAGCCGCCGTCGCAACCGAGAAATCCCTTCCTCACCGATGGACCCCGGAATCATGTCCGGGCATCGATGCGACCGGTTGCCAGAGCCTTCGAGCGGATGAACACACCTCGCCTTTCTTTTGTTTCGGCTTGCGCTTCGGTCGCGGCCATCCTTGCCCTCACGGCCTGCGCCACGGCCATCCGCCCTTCCAGCGACGACCCGGACGTTGTCGAGGAACAAGCCTTGCAGCAATCGATGTCGCTCGACCGCCGCATGACCCTGCAGCGCCGGCTCGATGAAGTGGCCATACCCATCCTGGAGCGCAGTGCGCAGTTCTGCGCCGGCAACGTACGGGCCAGCCTTGGCGCGCACATCGCCAGCCTGTGGAGCTTCGAGAAGGAAGACCGTGCGGCGGCAGGGCAGATCCTGCATCTGGACGACCGGCCGACCGTGCTGTGGACGCTCGACAGAAGCCAGGCGCCGGCAACGCCCCTGCGCGCCGGGGATGTTCTCGTTTCCATCGGCGGAAAATCATTGCCCGCCGGCGACGACGCGCTCGACGATCTCGACGAGGTTCTGGTCGATGCCTCGCGCGCCAAGCCCCGCAAGAACGATGGATGGCTGGACGCCGTGGTCCAGCGCGACGGCCAATCGACGACGCTGCGGCTGCCCTATGTGGTCGCATGCAATTACTCGGCGGTTGCCCAGATGAAGGGCGAGATCAATGCGCACAACGACGGGAGCAAGATCGTCGTCAACTCGGCGCTGATGGCTTTCTTTCCCGACAACCGCGACCTTGCGATCGTCCTGGGGCACGAACTGGCCCACGGTGCGCTGTCGCATGTCGGGAAGACCCGGGCAGTGGGCATCGCGACCGGCTTCATGGACGGCGCCCTGGGCGGCACGGGGCTGGCGGGCGATGCCCTCTCGGCGCCTTTCTCGCAACAGTTCGAGGCCGAAGCCGATTACCTTGGCCTCTACATGACGGCCGCTTCGGGCTACGACATCGACGGGGCCGAACGCACATGGCGTGAGTTCTGGATACACACCACCGGCACGAAGACGGGATTCACCGACACCCACCCGGGCTCCGCCAAGCGCTTCGTCGCGATGCGGCGCACCATCGCCGAGATCGTGGCCAAGAAGAAAAAGGGCGCGCCCCTGGTGCCCGACACGGGATCGAAGCCGTGACGGCCCAGGCCGCGGCGGCAGCCTCTACTGCATCTGCTGCAGGTTGCCGATGCGCACCAGCATCTCGGTGAACATCTGCAGGTCGGCATCGAGGTCGGGCACCTCCTTGTATTCCTTGGCGTTGTGGCCGGTGTACTTCTTGCCCGGCATGCCGGGGCCGAAGCTGATCGCGTTGGGCATCTGCTTGGCCGTGGTGGCACCGGCGGCGGACACGGGCTTGGCTTCGAGGCCGGTGGTGTCGCCGTAGATGTTCAGCAGGGTCGAGAGCCACTGGCCCGAGGGGTCCCGCGCCATCCAGTTGCCCTGGTCGTACTTGATCTCGACCGTGGCCTTGTTCGCCGCCGCCCACTCGTTGATCTTCGCCGTCACCTGCGCCTTGAGCTCGTCGGGCGTGCGGCCACGCGGCATGCGCGTGTTGACCGCCACCACCAGCCGCCCGTCGGCACCGGTGCGAATGAGGTTGGGCGAGAACGTCAGCGGCCCCATGAAATCGTCCTTGTAGCCCACGCCCAGTTTCTCGCCGAGGTAGCCGGTGCCGTACAGCGTGTCGACGTACTTCACCGCCTTCAGGAACTGGTTGTCGGCCAGCGCGACGCCCGACTCCTGCAGGAACAGGCCGAGCCGCGGCAGCGGGTTCACGCCGTTCTGCGGCTCCGAGCCGTGGGCCGAAGTGCCGGTGACCTTGATGTCGATGCTGTCCGCGCCACGCGTGACGGCAATCGCGAACTTGCCGCCCTGCGGCTCGTACTTCTGCAGGAAGGGCTGCTTCGCGGCTTCGAGCTTTGCGGCAACGGCCGCGAGGTCGCCGCCCTTGAGCGTGGCGGTGGCGGTCTGCGAAATGGCATTGACCGCCGCGGCCGCGCCCATGTCGGTGATCGCGGTCACGCTGCCATCGGTTTTTTCCGCGGGGAAGAACACGCTCAACGAGCCCGCGCCCTTCTCGGCCACGACCGCGGGGTAGCCGCTGTCGAGCACGATGTTGTACTCGGGCAGCTTGGTCTTGCCGCGGTAGTACTCCATGGCGTCGCCACCGGTTTCCTCGGTGGTCTCGATCATCAGGCGCATGGTGCGCTGGATCGGCAGGCCGCTTTCCTTCACCGTCTTCATTGCATAGAGCACCGCGGCAATGGAGCCCTTGTCGTCGATGGTGCCGCGGCCATAGAGGCGGTCGCCCACGCGCTTCATCGTGAAGGGGTCGAGCCGCGTGCCGTCGTCGAGCACCCATTCGGACAGCACCGCGGGCACCACGTCGGAGTGCGTGAGGATGCCGAACTCTTCGGTGCCCTTGCCCTTGAGGCTGACCTCGAAGATGCGGTTGTCGACGTTGCGATAAGCAAGCCCGAAGTCCTTCGCCATCTTCTCGACCAGCTTGCCGAAGTCGATGATGGTTGGGTTCTCGTGCGGCGGAACCTGCACGTTGCGCGCGGTCGGCAGCGCCACCATGGCACCGAGGCTCGCGATGACGGCCTTCTGGTTGTGCAGGCGGTTGTACAAACCGAGCAGGCGCGCGATGTTGGTGAGGTCGTCACCAGCCAGCGGCTGCTTCTTGCGGTACGCGGCCACGGCGGGCTTCAACGCGGGGTTGGCCTTCTCGGCCCTGGCAAGAAAAGCGTTGAAGCTGGATGCGGGCTTGCCGCTTTGCCAGGTGGCGGCGAGCTGGTCGAGCTCGGGTTTCTTGAGCGTCTCCGCGAAGGCCGGTACGGTAAGGCCCAATGCCATCAAGCCCACGGTAAGGGCCGACAACGGGAAGCGAGATTGCTGCATGAGCGTGACTCCCTGTTCACAAAAATGGAAGCCTTCAACGATAGCCGAGCCACGCGTTGCTTCGTGGCTCTTTGCGCTACGAAGAAACGATGCAGCGCCTTTGGAAAGTGCGACTTTCGTTCGGCGTTTGTTCTGGGCGCAGTTCAGGGCGACGCTCAC
>NZ_QAJK01000169.1:0-2647 GCF_003852515.1 Variovorax sp. KBW07
AAGAATGACCCCGCACCCGCATCCCGAACGCAGACAGCCGACAGACTCTCAACCCACCCAAGGAAGGTCGAATCATGAGCAACAAACCGACAGTAGTTCTGGTCCATGGTTTCTGGGGCGGCGCCGCCCACTGGAACAAAGTCATCGCCGAACTCTTGCGCAAAGGCTACACATCCATTCGTGCAGTCGAACTGCCACTGACCTCGCTAGCCGACGATGCCGAACGCCTGCGCAAGATGGTCGCGCAACAACAGGGCCCCGTGCTGCTCGTCGGCCATTCCTATGGCGGCGCCGTCATCACACAGGCCGGCGACATGCCCAACGTCACCGGGCTCGTCTACATCGCCGCCTTTGCGCCCGATGCAGGCGAAAGCCCCGGTGGCATCACCCAGGCGCATCCGCCAGTGGCTGCCGCCAGTCTTGCGCCCGACAGCGACGGCTACCTCTGGGTCGCGCCCGAGAAATTCCACGAGAGCTTCTGCCAGGACCTCGGCGCCGAAGAGGGCCGCGTCATGGGCGTCACCCAGAAGGCTCCGCTGGCCAGCACCTTCGGCGATGCCATCACCGCGCCGGCGTGGAAGAAGAAGCCGTCGTGGTATCAGATATCCAGCGACGACCGCATGATCGCGCCGGCCAACCAGGAGCGCATGGCCGCCCGGCTCGGGGCGAAGAAAGTCATCACGCTCGCGGCCAGCCATGCCTCGCTGGCGTCGAAGTCGGTCGAGGTGGCGGCGCTCATCGACGAAGCCGCGACCGCTTGAGCACCACCACCACTACCACCTGACGGGTCGGTCGTTGCCAGCTATGGGCAATCGGGGCGCGTGCGCGTTCCGGCTGCCTGCGATGGTTGCGCCTGCCTCTGCCGCGGCTTGTTGTTCTTCGCCAGCCACCCCAGCGCGGCGACCGAGCCTGCGGCGGCCACCACGATCAGCACGGCCACCACCATCACCCCGACGAAAGCCTGGTCGAACGCGCCGTGCGCGAGCGCGACGAGCTGCGAGGCCACCTGCGGCGGCAGCTTTTCGGCGGCCAGCAGCGCGGCGTCGATGCCGTCGCTGGCAGAGGCCGGAACCGCCAGCCCCGCCGGCACGGCGAACGACGCCGTGTAGATCGACGAGAGCACGCTGCCCAGCAGCGACACGCCCAGCACGCCGCCCAGTTCGTACGACACCTCTTCGATCGACGCCGCCATGCCCGCGCGCTCCGCCGGCGCGTTGTTCATCACCGCGTTGGAAGCCGCGGTGATGGTGATGCCCGCGCCCAGGCCGAGCAGCAGCAGCACGCCCAGCCTGTGCAGGCCCTGCGCGTCGGCGGACAGGGCCAGCGCGCACAGCGCCAGCGCCGTGGTGAGCAGCCCGATCAGGATGACCGGGCGCGTGCCCACGCGCGCCAGCAGCAGCCCCGCGAAGGGCCCCGCCACGAAGGCGGCCAGTGGCAGCGGCAGCATGGCCAGGCCGGCTTGCAGCGGCGTCAGGCTGGCCACCAGTTGCAGCCGCTGGCTGAAGACCAGCTCGACACCGATCAGCGACACCGACGCCACGATGGCCGCGATGACGCCGCCCGAAAAGTACGGATTGCGGAACAGGCTGAAGTCGATCAGCGGCGACGCGCTGCGCCGCTGGCGCCGCACGAAGACGAACATGGCCAGCGCGGCGAGCGTGCCGGTGATGGCTGCCGTGGTGAGCGACGGTGCGTACTTGGCGAACTCCTTGATGGTCAGCACCAGGCACACCAGCGCGGCCAGCACCTGCACCGAGCCGATGAAGTCCCACGGCCGGTCGCTGCCGGCCGGGCGCTGGCGCGGCAGCAGCCACAGGCCCGCCGCCAGCGCGAGCACGACCACCGGCACGTTGATCAGGAAGACCGATCCCCACCAGAAGTATTCGAGCAGCACGCCGCCGATCACCGGCCCGAGCGCGGCACCGCCGGAGGCCACCGAGGCCCACACGCCGATGGCCACGGCGCGCTCGCGCTCGTCGGGGAAGGTCAGGCGGATGATGGCCAGCGTGGCCGGCATCATCATCGAGGCGCCCACGCCCAGCAGGGCGCGCGCCGCGATGAGCGCGCCGGCGCTCGGCGCATAGGCCGCGCACAGCGAGGCCACGCCGAACACCGACAGGCCCGCGATGAACATGCGCCGGTAGCCCACGCGGTCGCCCAGCGCGCCCATGCCCAGCAGCAGGCCGGAGACGACGACGGTGTAGGCGTTGATGATCCACAGCTTGCCCGAGGCCGATGCGGCCAGGTCGTGCGTGAGCGTGGGCAGCGCCGTGTAGAGCACGGTCATGTCGACCACGATGAGCAGCAGCGCCGTCGAGACGATCGCCAGCGTGAGCCATTTCTTTGCGGTGTCTGTCATGTGTGCCATGGCTCAGCCCTCCTGCCCGTCGAGTTCCTTCAGCATCGTGACGGACACGGGCGTGCAGCCGCGCGCCTTGAAGAAACGGTGCGCGTCTTCGTTGCCGATGCCGCTTTCGAGAAACAGCCGCGCGATGCCGCGCTGCCGCAGGTCGGCGCAGAGCCAGTCGAACATCTGCGTGCCGAGGCCGGTGCCCTGGAATTGCGCGTCGACCACGAGGTCGTCGAGCGTGGCGAAGCTGCGCGATGCGCGCCGTGCCTCGTCGATGGACACCAGCGCGATGCCGGC
>NZ_QAJK01000169.1:2669-12523 GCF_003852515.1 Variovorax sp. KBW07
CGCCGATGGCCACGGCGCGCTGCTCCTGCAGTTCGGAGTGCGAGATGTAGTGGGGGCGCAAGTGCCGCAGGAACAACGCGGCAATGGCGTCGGCCTGGGCGGGGTCGTGGCACCAGCTCAGCTCGAACGGTGCCATGTCTTTACGGGTACGAGAAATCGTCATGAACGCATGTTGCGCCATTAAAATGGATGAATAAAGATGAAATTCATCAACAAAATAGATGACTAGATAAACGGACGGGCAGGACGCAATGGAATGGACCGTCGATCAGCTGCGCCAATTCGTGACCACCGCCGAGTGCGGTTCGTTCTCGGCGGCGGCGCGTCATCTGGGCAAGGCGCAATCGGCCGTCAGCACGGCCATCGGCCTGCTCGAAGTCGACCTGGGCGTGGCGCTGTTCGACCGCTCGCGCCGCAACGCGCAACTGTCCGAAGCGGGCCAGGTGCTGCTGCTCGAAGCGCGCGAGCTGCTGCGGCAGGCCGAGCAGCTCGACCAGCGCGCACGGTCGCTGAACGCGGGCAACGAGGCCGCGCTGTCGCTGGCTTTCGACGAGGCTTTGCCGTACACGGCCATCGGCACGCTGATGCGCGAGATCTCGGCGAAATTTCCCAGCCTTGAACTCACCGTGCTCAATGGCACCGCCACCGAAGTGGCCGACTACGTGGAGCAGGAGCGTGCGAGCGTCGGGTTTCATTTCGACCGCGGCCCGGCGTGGCCGAGCTTCGACCTGCGCCACATCGGCAGCGTGCCGCAGGGCGTGTTCGTGGCCAGCGACCATCCGCTGGCCGACGGCCGCACCGTTCGCCGCAAAGACCTGGTGCGGCACCGGCAATTGCTGATGCACGCCGACGACGTGCACGAGGTGGCTTACAGCCCCAGGGTGTGGCGCTGCGACAGCTTCTACAGCACGGCCGAGATGGTGGCCGACAACCTCGGCTGGGCCGTGCTGCCCGTCAACATCGCGCGCTACGAAGGCTTTCGCAAGGCACTGCAGGAAGTGCCTTGCCCTTCGCTGGCATTGCCCCGGCTGACGGTGCGCATGCTCTGGCTGCAGGGCCGGCCGCTGGGCGCCACCGCGTCGTATGTGCAGCAGCGCTTTACCGAGCTGCTGCGCGACAGCCCGGAGTGAAGGCGTGGGTGCGGCCTACCTCAGCACGCGGCCATCGGCCGAGATGCTGATCAGGTCGATGCTGCGCACGTTGTCGCGCAGGCCGGGCCGCAGGTTGATGCGAAAGCCGCCGACGTCGTAGTCGGTCATGCCGGCCATCACGCGCTGCAGGCTCGCGGTGTTGAAGCCCTTGCCCGCGCGGCGCACCGCTTCGCCCACGGCCTTGGCCGCGATGAAGCCCTCGAGCCCTTCGTACGAGGCCGTCTGGTCGGAGTTGTCGACCGCCGCCAGGTATTCCTTGACGATGGGAATGGCTGACGGCCGCGGCGACGGCACCACCTGCGAGATGACGATGCCGCCGATGTCCTTGCCGAGCGTGGCGTAGAGCGGGTCGATGCCGACGATCGAAAACGCCATGAAGCTGCCGGTGTAGCCGCTCTTGCGCAGCGAGCGGATGGCATTGGCCGTGGTGCCCGAGAGCGACACCAGCACGATGGCCTGCGGCGACTGCTGCTGCACCGTCTTCAGGGCGGCATCGAGCTTGTTGCCGCTGGCCGGCACCAGCGCGGTCGCGACCAGCGGCGTGAGCTTGAGCTCGGCAATGGCCTGCTGCACGGCGGCCAGGCCGGCGCGGCCCATGGCGTCGTCGTCGCCCACCAGCGCCACGCGCGTCTGCCCCACGGTGGAGCACTGGCGCACGATCTTGAGTGCCTCGTCGATCATGCCGGGGCGCACATGGAACACGTTGGGGTGATCGGCGCCGCGCAGGGTGTCCGAAGCCGCGAAGGGCGCGAAGAGCAGGCTGCCCTGCTGCGTGGCGACGCTCGCACCGGCCTCGCTGCTGGCCGTGCCGACGAAGCCGAACAGCAGATCGGCCTTGTTGGTCGACAGCAGGGTGCGCGCGTTGGCGCCGGCACGGGCGGCGTCATAGCCGTCGTCGAGTTGAAGCAGCTTCAGCTGCAGGCCGGTGGCTGCGTTGCGCTCGTTGAAACCGCTCACCGCGAGCCGGCTGCCGGCGGCGAAGGCGTTGCCGATTTCACTGGCGTTGCCCGTCAGTGGCACTGACTGCCCGAGCAGCACGACGCGGGGCGCACCGCCGGCCGCGGGCCGCGTGGCTTGCGCCATGGCGGAGAGAGAGAACCCGCCGACCCCGCTTCCCAGCAACAGGGCACCACCTGCCTGTGCGAGCCATTCCCTGCGAGATGTGTTCATTCGATACCCTCGTGAACAATAGTAAAAAAGTGTAGCAATTTCAGGGCCAAGGGGGAATCGGGTGCCCGGTCAGAATTCCCTGATGAAACATTCAGTTCTGTGGGTGGGCGTGGGTGTGTCGATGGCGCTCGCGGGGTGCACGACGCCGGTGCTCAGGGTGGCCGAGATGCAGGAGGCGGCGCCGGCGCCCGACGTTGTGTCCGCTCCGGCTTCGGCCCCGGCGCTCGTGGCCGAGCCGCCGCGGCCTCCCGTCATCGGCGTGCCGCCCATGGCTGAGCGGCGCTTTGATCCGCCGATGGTTGGCGGTGCCGTCGCCACGGACCCGGTGGCGCGTTCGCGGCGCATGCCGGTCTACCCCAAGGCCTTGCTCGAAGACGGCGCACCTGACGGCCGGGTGATCGCGAGTTTCTATGTCGGTGTGGAAGGCAGGCCGGAAGACGTGCGCATCGAGTACGCATCGCACCGGCTGTTTGCGCAGGAGGTCAGTGCGGCGGTCAAGGCCTGGCGCTTCGACCCGGCACGCGATGCCGATGGCCGTGCGGTGCGCACGAAGATGCGCGTGCCGTTCCGCTTCATCGCGGCGGACTGAGGTCCGGGCGCTGGACCCCAGGCGGCCAGTTCAGGCGGCGGTGCGCTCGAACACCAGGTCCCACACGCCGTGGCCCAGCTTGATGCCGCGGTTTTCGAACTTGGTCAGCGGGCGGTAGGCGGGCTTGGGCGCATAGGCCTCGGCCGTGTTGCGCAGCAGCGGTTCGGCGGCCAGCACTTCGAGCATCTGCTCGGCGTACGGTTGCCAGTCGGTGGCGCAATGGATGTAGCCGCCGGGGCGCAGGTGCCGCGCCAGCTTGGTCACGAATTCGGGCTGGATCAGCCGGCGCTTGTTGTGCCGCTTCTTGTGCCACGGATCGGGAAAGAACACATGCACGCCGGCCAGCGTGCCGGGCTGCAGCATCTGGTCGAGCACGTCGACGGCGTCGTGCGCGCAGATGCGGATGTTCGAGATCGATTGCTCGCCGATGCGCTTGAGCAGCGCACCGACGCCGGGCTCGTGCACTTCGCAGCAGAAGAAATGGGTGTCGGGCAGCACGGTCGCGATATGCGCCGTGGCTTCGCCCATGCCGAAGCCGATCTCCAGCACGGTCGGCGCTTCGCGGCCGCCGAAGGCTGCCGCCAGGTCGAGCGGCTCGGGCTTGTAGGGCACCAGGAACAGCGGGCCCAGCTCGGAGAAAGCGCGGGCCTGGCCGTCGGTGGTGCGGCCGGCGCGCTTCACGAAGCTCTTGAGGCGGCGGTGCAGCGGGTGCGGCTTGGCTGCGTCGTTGCCGCTGCCGCCGTTGTCGCCGTCGTTGTCGTGGCTGTCGTTGGAGGCGGGCGCGTCGTCGCTGCGCGGGAGGTCGTTGGGCACGGTGTCGGGGAAGTTCATGTGGGCCGCGAATTGTAGAGAGCGCGCCATTCGGGCACCCAGCCGGCCAGCGCGGCCGTGCAGTCGGAGGCCGTGGCGGGGCGCAGGCCGAGCACGCGGGCAGCGGCGTTCAGGGCGGCCAGCGCGGCTTCGGGCGTCGCGGTGTCGATGGCCGTGGCGCCGTTCTGCTTGGAGAGCTTGTCGCCATCGGCGCCGCGCACCAGCGGCGTGTGCAGGTAGCTGGGCGTCGGCAGGCCGAGCGCGCGCTGCAGCAATATCTGCCGCGCCGTGTTGTCGGTGAGGTCTTCGCCGCGCACCACGTCGGTCACGCCCTGTTCGGCATCGTCGACCACCACCGCGAGCTGGTAGGCCCACGGGCCGTCGGCGCGGCGCAGCACGAAGTCGCCGACCTCGCGGCTGACGTCCTGGCACTGGCGGCCCAGGCGGCGGTCGGTCCAGCAGAGTTCGCCGGCCTGCGTGCGTTCGGTGGCGTCCTGCCAGGGCACGGCCGGGGTGGGCGGTCGGTCGGATTCGAATTTTTCGGTGGCGAATCGCCACGCCCGCGCGGGCTTGCCATGCAGGCCGTCGCGGCATGTGCCGGGGTACACGCGCTCGCCGTGGCGCTCGTGGTGCTGGCCCAGGCGCGCCAATGCCTGGTTGATGTCCTTGCGCGAGCAGCCGCAGGGGTAGGCAAGGCCACGGGCCCGCAATGTGGCCAGTGCCGCTTCGTAGCGGTCCGTGCGCTGCGTTTGCCACACCGGCGCTTCGTCGGGCAGCAGGCCGCAGTCGGCCAGTTGCTGCAGGATGTGCTCGCCCATGCCGGGCAGGCATCGCTCGGTATCGGCGTCTTCGATGCGAACCAGCCAGCGCGCCTGCGGGCCGCGGGCGCGCACGTCGAGCCAGCTCGCGAGCGCGGCCACCAGCGAGCCCGCATGCAGCGGCCCGGTGGGCGAGGGCGCGAAGCGGCCGGTCTCCCCCATCCCCGGATCAGATGGTTTCGAGTGCGAGCGAGAGGCCCGAAAGGAACGCGTCTTCCACGCGATGGCCGGTGCACCAGTCGCCGGCGATGCCGATGCGGGCCTTGGCGTCCCACAGGTGGGTCTGGCCGACGGGTACCTGGGTCTGGGCTTCGCTCCAGCACAGCGCCTTGGCGTGCGCGGGCGTGGCGTGGATGCCGGTGATTTCCGCGAAGGCGCGCAGCAGCTTGGCTTCGACGCGCGAAGGCATGTCGCGCAGATGCTCCTGCGACCAGGCGGCGCTGGCCTGCAGCGTCCAGCGTTCGATGGGTTCGCGGCCGGGCTTGGACGATTCGCGCGCCAGCCATGCCACGCGGTGATGGGTGCTGCGCGCCGCATTCCATTGCGGGCCCAGGTGCGACATGGTCGGCTGGTTGGCCTGCGGGAAGGCGATCATCAGCGTCCAGCAGGGCGCGATGCGCACCGATTCGATCTTGCGGCTGAGCGCGGCCGAGAGCTTGCCGTCGCCCAGCAGGGCGCGTGTGCGCGAAGGCGGCACGGCGAGCAGCACGGCGTCGAAGCCCGAGTACACGTGCTGCGACTCTTCGGCGCCCGCGGTGCGCAACTGCCAGCGCTTGGCATCGAGCGCATCGGGCTCGATCTGCGTGACCTGCGTGCCGGTAATGAGGCTGTCGCCCAGCGGTGCGGCCCAGTGGGCCACCAGTGCATCCATGCCGGGCTGCGCCACCCAGTGCGCTTCGAGCGAGGGCAGGGCCGCCTCGGCCACGCGGCCATGGGCGTCGAGCACGCGCACGAGGTTGGCGCTCCATCGTTTGCACAGGCCGGGCGTGGTTTCCAGCGCCAGCGCAAAGCGCGGGTCGCGCACGGTGAAGTACTGCGCGCCGCTGTCGAAGCGGCCGAAGGCGGTGTCGACGCTCGCCATGCGCCCGCCGGGCGTGTCGTCGCGCTCGAACAGCGTGACCTTGTGGCCCGCCTGTCGCAGCGTGCGCGCGCAGGCCACCCCGGCGATGCCGGCGCCGACGACGGCGTAGTGGCGTGGGGCGGTGGGAGTTCGGTGGCGGTCGGCGGGCTTTGCAGTTGCGCGTTTGGTCATGACGGACTCTTTTCTTCTGGATGGAATGCGGTTGGATGTGTCCGCACTCTACATCGGTCTGCATGGGCTGCCGCCTGAGGGCTCACCCTTAGCCGCATCGCCCGATGGACCGGTCCATCTGCTGAGCCCTAGCGGCCGCGATGCCGTTCGAGCAGCGCGCGACGCGTGGCCTCGTGCTCGAACTGCGCAAGCCACCATTCGAGCGCGCGCCCCGGCTTGCCCGCGCTGCGCACGCGCCATGCGCAATGCATGGTGCCCAGCGGCGGCTGGCGTTCGGTCCGCAGCTCGACCAGGTGCCCGGCCTCGATGTAGGGCCGCGCCATCGGCTCTGGCAAAAAGCCGCCGCCCAGGCCGTGCAGTTGCGCCGCGATCTTCGCCTGCATGCTCGGCACCGTGAGCACGTCTTGCCCGCCCATGAGGTTGACGGTCATGCTCGGTCCGCTGCGCGCCGAATCGGCCGCCGCCACCGCGCGGTGCTGGCGCATGACCGCATCGCTCAGCGGCTGCGGCAGGCGTGCCAGCGGATGGTGCGGCGCCACCGCGTAGACGAAGCGCAGCTCGCCGATCAGCAGGCTGCGCAGGCCCGTGGCGGTGAACGCCAGGCTCGCGGCATCGAGCACCGAGCCGATGGCCAGGTCGGCCTCGCCGCTGGTCAGTGCCTCGATGGTGCCGAGCAGCGTTTCGTCGCGCAGCTTGAGCCGCGTGGGCGGTTCGAGCGCGAAGAACGCGGTGCACAGGTCGAGCAGCGGGTCGCGCGCGATCACGCTGTCGACCGCGATGGTCAGCATCGGCTCCCAGCCGGTGGCCACGCGCTTCACGCGGTTGGCCACGGCGTCGATTTCGTTCAAGAGGCGGGTGGCCTCGCGCAGCAGCTCGGCGCCGGCCTCGGTAATGCGCGCCTGGCGGGCGCTGCGGTCGAACAGCAGCACGTCGAGCGCGTCTTCGATCTGGCGCACCCGGTAGCTCAGCGCACTGGGCACCAGGTTCAGGGCGCGGGCGGCGCCGGCAAAGCTGCCGGTGCTGGCCACGGTTTGCAGCATGGCAAGGGCGTCGGGGGTCAGCACGTCTCTGGGGCTGGGCATGGCGGCTCCATTGATCAAAATATTTGAATGGTGCCATCAAACCGCGGCGTCTTTCCGAACCGCCCCCAGACCTAAAGTTCTTCTCATCCGCTGCGCATCCGGCGCGGCATACGAAGAAGGCCCGGGCTTCCCCGCGGAGCAGGGCCACAGAAGGAGTCTGACGATGTTGCAAGTCCGTAAATCACAGGAACGCGGTTATGCCGACCATGGCTGGCTGCGCTCGTTCCACAGCTTTTCTTTCGCCGGTTATTACGACGCGGCCCACATGGGCTTCGGCAACCTGCGCGTGATCAACGAAGACCGCGTGGCCGCCGGTGCCGGCTTCGGCACCCATGGCCACAAGGACATGGAGATCATCAGCTACGTGCTGTCGGGCGAACTGGCGCACAAGGACAGCATGGGAAACATCGAGTCCATTCCGCCGGGCGACGTGCAGCGCATGAGCGCGGGCCGCGGCGTGATGCACAGCGAGTTCAACCACAAGAAGGACGAGACCACGCACTTCCTGCAGATCTGGATCGAGCCCAACGTGCGTGGCATTGCGCCCGGCTACGAGCAGAAGCAGTTCAGCGACGCCGAGAAGCGCGGCAAGCTGCGCCTGGTGGCCTCGCCCGATGGCAGCGACGGCTCGGTCACCGTGCACGCCGATGCGCGCCTGTATGCGGGCCTGCTCGACGGCGATGAAAAGGCCAGCCTGGCGCTGGACCCGAAGCGCAAGAGCTACGTGCACCTGGTGCGCGGCGAGCTCGAAGTCAATGGCCAGAAGCTGGTGGGCGGCGACGCCGCCAAGCTCGAAGGCGAATCGCAGCTGACGCTGGCCGCCGGCAAGGACGCCGAAGTGCTGGTGTTCGACCTGGCCGCGTGATGCATTCCGGGCGCGCGTCGCCCGGCTTTTCTTTTTCTTGTTCCCTTTTTCCTGCCTTTCCATTTCAAACAACCGAGGAGTTTTCAACCATGGCAACCACAACCACAACCACCACCACCCCCAACGCCGCACAAGACACGCTGGCCCTGATCGGCCGTCTCATGATCGCGTTCCTGTTCATTCCCGCCGGCATCGGCAAGCTCATGGGCTTCGGCGGAACGGTCGGCTACATCACCTCGGCCGGCCTGCCGCTGCCCGAAGTGGCGGCCGCCGTTGCCATCGTCATCGAGCTGGGCCTCGGCATTGCGCTGCTGCTGGGCTTCAAGACTCGCTGGACCGCCATCGTGATGGCGATCTTCACCGTGGTGACGGCGCTGTTCTTCCACAAGTACTGGTCGGCGCCCGAAGCCATGAAAATGATGCAGCAGATCAACTTCAACAAGAACATCGCGATTGCCGGTGGACTGTTGGCCCTTGCTGCCTTCGGCCCCGGCCGCTTCAGCATCGACAAGCGTTGATCCCATCTATCCAAACATTCAATCCATCAAGGAGCACATGAACATGGCCGACATCGTCGTCGTCTTCCATTCCGGCTACGGCCATACCCAGCGCGTGGCGCAAGCCGTGGCCGAGAGCGCGGGCGCGCAACTGCTGGCCATCGATGCCGACGGCAACCTGCCCGAAGGCGGCTGGGAAATGCTGGCGGCAGCCGATGCCATCGTCTTCGGCTCGCCCACCTACATGGGCGGCGTGAGCTGGCAGTTCAAGAAATTCGCCGATGCGTCGTCGAAGGTCTGGTACACGCAGGGCTGGAAAGACAAGCTCTTCGCCGGCTTCACCAACAGCGCGACCATGAACGGCGACAAGGTCACGACCATGGCCTACCTGTGGACGCTCGCGATGCAGCACAGCGGCATCTGGGTCAGCATGGGCATCCTGCCGACCAACAACAAGGCGGCCACGCGCGACTCGATGAACTACGTGGGCGGCTACGGCGGCCTGCTGACGCAATCGCCTTCCGATGCCAGTCCGGCTGAAATGTTCAAGGGCGATTTCGAGACAGCGCGCGCATTTGGCGAGCGCATTGCCCAAGTGGCAAGATCGCGCGCAGCAAAGTAAAAAGGCAATCCGCCGCCCACGAAGAAAGCCCACGATGACCGACGACACCACGCCCCAGACCCAACTGCTTCGACCGCACGACAAGGACCTGGGCGGCGGCTTCAACGTGCGGCGCCTGTTGCCGGCGGCGCAGCGCCGATCGGTCGGGCCGTTCGTGTTCTTCGACCACTTCGGGCCGGCGACCGAGCAGCCGGGCACGGCGCACGACGTGCGGCCGCATCCGCACATCGGCCTGTCGACGGTCACCTATCTTTTCAAGGGCGCGATGATGCATCGCGACAGCCTTGGCAGCGTGCAGGAGATCTTGCCGGGCGCGATCAACTGGATGACGTCAGGCCGCGGCATCGTGCACTCGGAGCGCAAGCCCGAGCGCCTGAAGGCCGACACGTACGTGAACCACGGGCTGCAGCTGTGGGCCGCATTGCCGCAGGCGTACGAAGAGGTGGCGCCGAGTTTCGTGCACACGCCGTCCGACGCGATCCCGGAAGTTACCGAGCAAGGCACGGCGGTGCGCGTGCTGGTGGGCGAGGCCTTTGGCGTGCGCTCGCCGGTGAAGACGTTGTCGCAGACGGTCTACCTGGACATCGCATTGCCGGCGGGTGGCCGTTTCGAGTTGCCCGCGCTGGCGCGGGAGTTGGCTGTGTATGCCGTCGACGCGGATGCCAATGTCGACGGCGAGGCGGTGCCGGCGCACACGATGGCTGTGCTGCCTGAAGGGCAGGGCGGTGTGCTGACTTCCGACTCGGCGGTGCGCCTGATGGTGATCGGTGGCGAGCCTCTGGATGGGCCGCGCTACATCACTTGGAATTTCGTTTCGAGCCGTCGTGAGCGCATCCTCGAAGCGGGTGCCGATTGGGCTGCGCAGCGCATGGGACATGTGCCTGGGGAGACGGAATTCATTCCGCTGCCTGGCAAGCCGTTTGGTGTGCGCGAGCCGGACACGGGGACTACGCCGGTCTGATCGCTTGCTTTTGGCGGCTGCTGTTTGGGAGCGGGGT
>NZ_QAJK01000017.1 GCF_003852515.1 Variovorax sp. KBW07
GCTGAAGGCTGTTTCGTAGGTACCGTTGCTGTTTGGGTTTGTTCAGGGCGACGCCCACGCCGACGGTGTGCTCTGCTCCGCGAATGTCCCCCGCTTCGCTCCTCCTTTATTTCGCTGCGCAGAGCACACCGCCAGCGCGAGCGAGTTCGGAGCACTGGTCGAACAGCTGATAACCAGCAGCGTGCCCAACGTGCGAATGGCATCGGGTGCTCCCCGCAGCGAAATAAAGGAGGAGCGAAGCGGGGGACATTCGCGGAGGGGAGTACCCGGTGTCAGTCGCACGCGCCAAGAATGACTCCGATCCCGAACCCAAGCAGCTTCATACGCCGCGAGACAAGCATCAGCGAGGGGAACAACTGAAATGAACGCAGTGGCAAACCCCAAGATCGTCATGCAGGCCAAGGGCCTCGTGAAGCGCTACGGCCAGGTCACCGCACTGGACGGCGTCGACTTCGAACTGCGCGAAGGAGAAATTCTCGCGGTCATCGGCGACAACGGCGCGGGCAAGTCGTCGCTCATCAAGGCGCTGTCAGGTGCCGTCGTGCCCGACCAGGGCGAGATATTGCTCGATGGCGTGCCGGTGAATTTTCGCAATCCGCTCGATGCGCGCCGCGCCGGCATCGAGACGGTCTACCAAGACCTCGCCGTGGCACCCGCCATGACCATCTACGAAAACCTCTTCCTCGGCCGCGAACTGCGCCGCCCCGGCTTCCTGGGCAACGTGCTGCGCATGCTCGACAAGAAGAAGATGCTGCAGGAAAGCATGGCCCGCATGTCCGACCTGAAAGTCGGCATCCAGTCCATGACCCAGGCCGTCGAAACGCTCTCGGGCGGCCAGCGCCAGTGCGTGGCCGTGGCGCGCAGCGCGGCCTTTGCACGGCACGTGGTCATCATGGACGAGCCCACCGCCGCGCTCGGCGTGAAGGAAGGCAACATGGTGCTGGAGCTGATTCGCCGCGTGCGCGATCGCGGCCTGCCCGTGGTGCTCATCAGCCACAACATGCCGCATGTGTTCGAGGTGGCCGACCGCATTCACGTGGCGCGCCTCGGCAAACGCGCGGCCGTGCTCAACCCGAAGAAGATCAGCATGAGCGACACGGTGGCCGTGATGACCGGCGCCATGACCGCCGACCAGTTGCCCGCGGAGGCGCATGCCTGATGCTGAAGCCACTGCGCGTCCACCCGACCTGCTGCGCCCGCGCGGCTCCAACCAGGTCGGCATGCGCCAGTTCAACGAGCGCGTGGTGCTGCAGGCGCTGCGCGTTCACACGAGCCTGCCCAAGGCCGACCTCGCACGGCTCACCGGGCTGAGCGCGCAGACCATCGGTCTGATTACCGCGCGGCTCGAAGAAGACCAGCTCATCGTCAAGCAGAGCCGCGTGCGCGGCCGCATCGGCCAGCCGTCGGTGCCGCTGGCGCTGAACCCCGACGGGGCTTTTTCGATCGGCATCAAGGTGGGGCGGCGCGGCGCGGAATGGCTGCTGATCGACTTCACCGCGCAGGTGCGCGAGCGCCTCGCCATCAGCTACGACTTTCCGGATGCGGACGCGCTGCTGCCCGAAATAGCGCAGCACATTCACCGGCTGCGCGACGGGCTCGGTGCGCTTGCCGCGCGCAATGTGGGCGTGGGGCTCGCCGCGCCGTTTCAGCTGGGCGGCTGGCACCGCACGCTGGGCCTGTCGAAAGCGCAGTCGGACCTGTGGAACCAGATGGACCTGCTGGCCGAGGTGAAGGCGCGCACCGAGGTGCCGGTGAGCTTCGCGCGCGACACGGTCGCCGCCTGCGTGGCCGAACTGGTCGGCGGGCGGGGACACGACCTCAAGAGCTTCCTGTACATTTTTGTCGATACCTTCGTGGGCGGCGGGCTGG
The DNA here is from genome assembly GCF_003852515.1 of Variovorax sp. KBW07. Taxonomy (GTDB): domain Bacteria; phylum Pseudomonadota; class Gammaproteobacteria; order Burkholderiales; family Burkholderiaceae_C; genus Variovorax. The sequence continues at coordinate 1,870 of NZ_QAJK01000017.1, forward strand.
TCATCAACTCGCACCTGCACACGGGCACGCATGGCAATGCGGGGGCGCTGGCTTCGTTGCCGATGCAATCGGCGCGCGCCGGCGGTGCGCTACCGCCACAGGTGATGGCCGACGCCTCGCTGTGGGAGCTGGAGCAGCGCCTGCAAGGTGAAGGGCTGGACCCCACCGCGGCCTACGACGATCGCGCGCTGCAGCCGCCTTTTGCCGCCGCAACGCAAGCCTGGCTGGGCTCCGCGTCGCTGGCATTGGCGCACGCCATCGTCAGCAGCACGGCGGTGCTCGACCTTGCCGACGTGGTGATGGACGGGTCGATGTCGCGCGAGCTGCTGCAAGCCTTGCTCGACCAGACGCGCGCCGCGTTGGCGCAGTGCAACTGGGAAGGCCTGTGGCCACCGCAATTGCATGGCGGCAGGGTGGGCGCGCAGGCCTGCGCACTGGGAGGCGCGATGCTGCCGCTGCACGCCAATTTCGCACCCGACCACGATGTGTTTCTGAAGGCGGCCTGAGAAAGCGCAAGCCGCTCAGAGGTTTGCCGATGCTTGCCGGTCGCGCGGCAGCCGCAGGGTGCTTGCGCTCGAGCCTTCGGGGCAAGGCCCGTCGGAATAGACGGCATCGCCTTCAGGCATGACGCACTTCTGCACTTCGACGAAGGCGGGCACGGCCCTGGCGGGCGGCGCGGCGGTCACGATCACTTGCGCGGGCCGGGCTGTCGGCATCCGCGGTTCCACGGACGGGCGTGCCATCGCATCCTGCAGCAAGCGGTTCTCGGACGGTCGGGTCGGCTCCACATGCGCCGGCATGACCGCGGTTGCCAAGGCCGGCCCGCGCGCCGCGCTCTCTTGCACCAGGTCTTTCAAGGTCACGTAGAAGAGGGCGACCGCCACCAGCGCCACGGCCAAGCAGGGTGCCCAGTACCGTGTGGTGCCGGCTCCACGCGGGGCGGGCTGCGAATCTTGCGGGCTCATGGCTGAAGTTCCTTGTGGTGTTCAGCCATTCTTGATGGGGGTTGCCGCCCACCGCTGTAGGCCTGCGCCATGCCGCGTGAAGGAATCCGTCCCGAGCTTGAGCGGGACGGCTCCCATGGGTAACCCCTCAGCTGTCGATGCGTATGTTGTTCGACTTCGCGATCTTTCCCCACTTGGCGTATTCGTCCCGCGAGACCTTCGCGAACTCGTCGATCGTGCTGCCCACTGGCTGCAGGCCCAGGTCGATCAGCCGGCGCTGCACGTCGGGTTGTTTCAGCACCTTCACGATTTCGGTGTTGAACCGCGCGACGATGTCCTTGGGCGTCGCGGCCGGCACGTAGAAGCCCTGCCAGCCGTCTCCGTCGTAGCCCGGCAGCAGCTCGGCCACGGCGGGCACGTCGGGCAGCGCGGCGCTGCGCTTGCGGCTGGTGATGGCCAGTGCACGCAGCTTGCCGCTTTTTACCAGCGGTATCGCCGTGGTGGCCGGCTCGAAGGCCAACGGCATCTGGCCGGCCATCACGTCGGCCAGCGGGCTGCCCTTGTAGGGCACGTGGACCATCTGGATGCCAGCCATGTTGTTCATCATCTCCATCACCACGTGCGGGCCCGAGCCGATGCCCAGCGATCCGTAGTCGACCGACCCCGGCTTGGCCTTGGCGCGGGCAATCAGGTCTTTCAGGGTGGCGTCGGGCTGGTTCGGGCCGGTGACCAGCACGTAGGGCACCAGTGCCACCTGGGTCACCGGCGCGAAGTCGCGGAAGGTGTCGTAGGGCAGCCGGGTGTACACGTTGGGGTTGATGCCCATGATCGAGTTGACCGTCATGAACAGCGTGTAGCCGTCGCCCGGGCTCTTGGCTGCGATCTCCGCGCCGATGATGCCGGCCGCACCCGCGCGGTTGTCGATGACCACCGGCTGCCCCAGGGCCCGCGACAGGGGCTCGCTGACGATGCGCGTCACCACGTCGGGCGACACGCCGGCCGCGAAGGGCACGATGATCTTGATGGGCCGGTCGGGCCACTTGCCCTGTGCCATCAGTGGCGGGGCGGCCAGCGCCGCGGAAGCCGCGCCCAGGTGCGCGAGCACCGCGCGGCGGGAAAAACGTTTGTCTTGCATGGGTGTGTCTCCGTTCGTTCCTTGTTCTGAAAAATCTCAGGCGAGCCAGTCGCGCATCGCGGCGATGAGCGGGGCCGGCGCAACGATGTGCGGGTAGTGGCCGCCGGCCGCAAGGCCCAGGTGCCGTGCGCCGGGGTAGAGGGCCCGCACACGCGCGCGCACCGCCGGCGTGATGGTCGGATCGTCCGCGCAGTCGCACACCACCGTGCCGGCGATGGCCGGCACGGCAGCCGGTGCCTGCGCGTGGGCCACCTGGCGCAGGCGCTGGCGGAACGCGCCCGCCGGCAGGCCGTGGTGCAGCATGTGCAGCTGCACGTTGCGCAGCAGGTCGTCGGGCCGCGCTGCCAGCGCGGCATGCCAGCGGGCGATGACCTCGCCGTCGGTGGCCGTGTCCAGCCAGGCCGCGTCGAACAGCGGCGAGGCCTTCACGTCGGACCCGTCGACGAAGGTGTTGCCCAGCCACAGGGCCGACACCTGTTGCGCAAAGCGGGCGGCAAAGTGCTGCGCCCACCATGCGCCGTACGACGATCCCCAAAGCGCGACCGGTCCGGTGCCGAGGTGCCGCAGCAGTGCAGCCAGCCCTTCGGCCAGCTGCGCGGGGCTCCGGCCGCCGGGGTAGGTGACGCTGACCACGCGGCGCTCGGCGTCGAAGGCCTGCGCCACCTGCCAGGCGGTGTCGCCATTGCCCAGCGCGCCCGGCAGCAGGATCAGCGGTCCTCGGGCGGAGCGGCGGGCGTTGTCGCGGTAGCCCCAGGGTGTGTCGTCGGCCTCGGTGAAGCGGCCCAGCGGCGCGCTGCCCACATAGCCGCTCAGGCCGGGCGGCGAAGGGTGGACCAGGCTCATGCGAGGTAGCCTTCTTCGCGCAGCGTCGACTTGGCCTTCTCGGTGAAGTCGGCCTCCGGTGCATTGCCTCCGATGACGAACATCAGGAAGTGCGTCTTGTCCGGCTCGCCGTGGGTGATGTTCTCGAAGCGCCGGTTCACGCCGGGCGGAAAGGAGCAGATGTCCCACGGGCCGACGTCGAAGTACTCGTCCTTGCCGTCGAGTTCCCACGAGCAGCGCCAGGTGCCTGTCAGCGGCATGAAGGTCTCGTTGGTGTCGTGGTTGTGCATCATCGGGCCGTTGCCCGGCTTGGCCTCGCAGAAGCCTAGGTTGAAGCCTTCGCTGATGCGGATGGCGGCGTTTTCGGCGGCTTGCGCGCCCACGGGCGACACCACCTCGGTGCCGCCCTTTCCGGCCGGCGGCTGGAAGCCCACCGCGTTGTAGAGCTTGCGCACCGCGCTCGGGTATCGGCTGTCGGGCAGGCCTCCGTCGAAGCCCTTGAGGTCCTTGAAGTAGGCAACGCGCTTGCGCATCTCTTCGCGCGTCACACGGATCTGGGGAATGGCCATCGTGAATATCTCTGTGGAAGTGAAGGAGGCCTTCGAGTATTCGCCGACAGGGCCGCCGGTGCCATCGCAAGATCCGATGCGCGCCATCGGCTTCGTGATGATGCATGCGGGTTTTCCCGTCGCAAGGCGCCGCTCGATCCGCGCGCCGTCGCGGCAAGATGCGCGCATGAAACTCCAGGATCTCGATCTGAACCTGCTGCGTGCCTTCGATGCGCTGCTGCGTGAAAGGCACGTGACCCGCGCCGCGGAACGGCTGGGAATGAGCCAGTCGTCGATGAGCGTGTCGCTTGCCAAGTTGCGTGACCTGTTCGGCGACGAACTGCTCATGCGGTCGGGCAGCGGGTGGATGCCGACGGAGCTTGCATTGGTGCTCTGGCCGCGTGTGCAGGATGCCATCGGCGCGCTCGAACGCGTGCTCGATTCACCGAGCTTCGACCCCGCCACGGCGACGACGACCTTTCGCCTGATCGTCATCGACTACATCGACCTGCTCATGATGCCGGCCGTGATGCGCCGCATCCGGCAGGAGGCGCCGGGCGTGAAGCTGCACGTGCTGCAGACCAACCCGCATCACTTCGGCGAGATGATGGCGGCCGGTGAGCTCGACCTGGCGTTGACCTATTTCCCCGGCGCGCCGGACTACCTGAAGGGGCGCAAGCTTTTTTCCGATCGCTTCCTGGGCCTGTGCGCCAGCAGCCATCCGGTGCTTTCGCAGACGCTCGACGTGGCAAGTTTCTGCGCGCTGCCGCACGTGACCATCGAGCTCGATGCCGCGCAGATCTACAACGTGCAGATCGATGCGGCGCTCGAACCCCATGGCCTGCGCCGGCGGGTGCAGATGATCAAGCCCAGCTTCCTGGCGCTGCCTTTCGTGCTGGAAACCTCGGACATGGTGGCCAGCGTGCCCGCTCGCCTGGCGCGCCGCATGACGCGCATGGCGACGGTGTCGTTGTTCGACATCCCGCTCGAGCTGCCGTTGTTTGACGTGCGCATGCTCTGGCACCCGCGCACTGACCATTCGCCCGCGCACGAATGGCTGCGCGACCTGATGCTGTCGTGCGCACGCGAGGCCTGAGCCCCGGCTGTCGACGGTGCAGGGCTACTTGCTCTTGTCCCGTGCGGCCGCGAGGCTGCGGGCCTCCGTGAGCAGCGGCTTCACTTTTTCGAAGGTCTTGCTGCTCGGGTTGATCACGCTGACCCAGTGCATCTTTCCGTACATGGGGTGCGGCATCAGTGTGTCGAGCGCGGCGTAGTCGACGTTCGCGATGCTTGCCTCGTCGGGCTCGCCGAACAGCGCGCGAAAGGTTTCCTTGCCCACGCCCACGTTGAGGCGAAAAACGCCGAGCCGGTTCAGCTTCGAGGCGCTGTCGAAATCGTCGTCCTTCGTCACGATGGTGGCGAACGGAAACTTGTTGTCCGCGCCATGAAAGAAGAAGGTGTTGTCGTCGGCAACGACGAACTGGCCGCCGCCGAGTGAATCGATGATGTGTCGGGTGATGTCGTCTTCGGTCATGTGCATGTGCATGTGAGGTGTGGCGAGGCGTGGCGTGGCGAGGTGTCTCGTCAGGGCTTCCAGCGGCGCAGGCCGAGTTCGTCCGCGAGCGCCTGGTAGGTCTTGATGCGCGCCTGCACGTACTCGTCGAGCGCGGCACCGGTGAGCGCGAAAGGATAAAGGCTGTGCCGTTCGCGCAGCGCCGCATAGCCGGGCGCGGCCGCGGCTTCGGTGAATGCTGCGGTCCATGCGCGCACGGAAGCTTCGGGCACGTTCGCGCTCAGGTACAGGCCGCGCACCGTGGGCCAGACGATGTCCACGCCTTGCTCGCGCGCGGTCGGCACGCCGGTGAGCGCACCGCCCAGCCGTGTTTCCGACAGCACCGCCAGCAGGCGCACCGCCGCGCCGCCTGCCATGGCCTGCAGCGCTTCGGCCGCATCGCCTGGGAACACGTCGACGTGCTTGCCCTGCAGCGCGCCCAGCGCATCGCCGCCGCCTTCGAAGGAAACGAAGCGCATCGCCTTGTGGTCGCGGCCCGCGGCGCGCACCAGCAGCGCGGCCTTCACCCAGTCCTGGCTGCCGACGGTGCCGCCCGCGCCGAAGGCCACGCGCGACGGCTCCTGCCGCAGCGCGGTGAGCAGGTCTTGCAGGCGCTTGTAAGGCGAGTCGCGGTGCACGGCGATCACGCCGTAGTCGGTGCCCAGCGTGGCGATCCATCGAACGGCCGAAGGCGGATGCGGGCCGAAGCGGCCTTGAGCGAGGTTGAGCAGCGAGCCGCTGGAGAACGCGACCAGCGTGCCCGCGCCGCCCAGCTGGCCGGTGGCGATGCGGTCGAAGGCCACGGCGCCGATGCCGCCCGGCAGGAAGCGCTGGCCCAGCGGCGGGCGCGTGGGGCGCACGGCCTGCAATGCGTCGCGCGCGAGGGCGCAGGTGAGATCGAAGCCACCGCCGGCCTTCGCGGGGATCACGCAGTCGGCCGCGGCAAGCGACGGATCGCCGGACTGTGCCCAAGCCATGCCGGGCAGGAGCAGCGCGGACAGCGCACGCAGCGCACGCAGCGCATGGCGGCGGGTGGGAGAGGGGATCATCTGCATGGGAATGTGCGCCGCTGGCCAGCTAGCTGGCCACCGGCCGGGGCCACCAGATGATCGCATGCAGGCCCGGGCCCGCCTCGCGTGCTTCGAGCCGCAATTCGCCCTGGTGCCGCTGCGCGATGGACCGCGCAATGGCCAGCCCCAGCCCGAAGCCGCCCTTGCCCGCGCGCGCACCGCGCCGGAAGCGCTGGCCGAGCGCGGCACGTTCTTCTTCGCTCAGGCCGGGCCCGTCGTCCTCGACGTTGAGGCTCCAGCCCGCCGCATCGCCCGCGGCAAAGAGCGTGATGGTTCCCGCGGTGGGCGTGTAGGTGATGGCGTTCGTCACCAGGTTGCTCAAGGCTTCGCGCATGAGCCCCCGGTCGGCGACCGCCGCGAATTCCGGCGTGGGCGAATGGATGCCCAGGTCGATGCGCTTGGCGCGCGCCAGCGGCAGCAGGTCGACCGCCACTTCGCGCAGCAGCGCCGCAAGATCGAACGCGGCGGGCTCCACCGACACCGTGTCGCTGCGGCCGAGCGCCAGCAGTTGCTGCGCGCTGCGCGTCGCGCGGCCGATCTCGGTGCCGAGCGCATCGAGCGCGACCTGCACCTGCGCCGGGTCTTGTTCGCGCCGCGCGTAGTCGGCCTGCATCTGCAGCGTGGTCAGGTGGGTGCGCAGCTGGTGCGAGGCGTCGTCCAGGAACTGCCGCTGCTGCGTTACCAGCTCCTGCGTGCGCGACATCTGCTGGTTGACCGCCGCCACCAGCGGGCGCACCTCGGCCGGCAGGTCGGCATCGGCGATGCGCGTCAGGTCGTCGGGCGTGCGCGCCTGCACTTCGCGCGCCAGCCGCGACAACGGCCGCAGCGCCGCCGCCAGTGCCAGGGCCGTGCCGCACAGCAGCATCGCCAGCACCAGCCCGTCGCGCAGCGCCGCGCTGCGCACGAAGCGCGCGCTGAAGGCCTGCCGCGAGCGCGTGCTTTCTCCGACCTGGATCAGCACGCTGCGCCCGGTGCTGCCGGCCGGCGCGCGGTCGAGGTCGCGCCGGTAGGCCGCCAGCCGTACGGCTTCGCCGAAGTACGTGGCGTCGTAGAAGGCAGGCACGCCCATCGCCAGTTCGCCGGGCGGCGCGGGCAGGTCGGCGCTGCCCAGTTCGACCAGCCCATCGGACGTGGCCACCCGAAAGAAAACCTGGCCGCTGGCCGTGAGCTCGAAGAACTCGAACATCGTGTACGGCAGCTCGACCGAGAGTCCGCCCGAGGCGGTCGAGATGTTGGCGTCGATGGACTTCAGCGCGCCCAGCAGCGAACGGTCGTAGGCCGCGTTGGCGGCGGCCAGCGCGTCGTGCCGCGTCATCCACAGCTCGAGGCCCGTCACCACCAGCAGCGCGGGGAACAGCAGCAGCGCGAGCCGCTGCCACAGGCTCGCGCGGCGCAACCGTTCACGAAGGCGCGACAGCAAGGCGCTCACTCAGTCGGCTTCCAGCACGTAGCCGAGCCCGCGCAGCGTGACGATGCGCACGCCGCTGCCGTCGAGCCGCTTGCGCAGCCGGTAGACGAAGACTTCGACCGCTTCAGGGTGCACTTCTTCGTCGTCGGAAAACACCCGGTCGAGAATCTGCTGCTTCGACAGCGGTTCGCCGCTGCGCTGCACCAGTGCGCGCAGCACCGACAGTTCGCGCGGCGACAGCGCCAGCGCTTCGCCGTTCAGCGTGAAGTGGCGGCGTGCACCGTCGTACACCAGCGGCCCGCAGGCCAGGCGCGGATGCTCGACGCCGCGCGCGCGGCGCACCAGCGCATGCAGCCGCGCTTCGAGCTCGGCCAGCGCGAAGGGCTTGGCCAGGAAGTCGTCGGCACCGGCATTGAGGGACTCGACGCGCTCGTTCAGCGAATCGCGCGCCGTGAGAATCAGCGCCGGCAACCGCTGGTCGCGTTCGCGCAGGCGTTGCAGCACCGTGTGGCCGTCCATGCCGGGCAGGCCCAGGTCGAGCACCAGCGCATCGTGGTCGCGCTGTTGCAGCGCGCGGTCGGCCAGGCGGCCGTCGTCCACCCATTCGACCTGGATGCCCGCATGCTCCAGCGCCTTGCAGAGCCAGGTGCCCAGGGTGTGTTCGTCTTCGGCCAGCAGGATGCGCATGGCGCCGATGCTAGGGCCTGCGGGGCTCAGTCCGGCTTGATGTTTGCCCGCGCAATCACCTTTTGCCAGCGCGCCTGCTCGGCCGCGATGAACTGCGCGAACTGCTCGGGCGTGCCGCCGACGGCTTCGGCTGCATCGGCCGTGAGCCGCTGCATCGAGTCGGGCGACTTCACCGCCTTCATCGTCTCGGCCGAGAGCTTGGCCAGGTTGGCCGGCGCGATGTTGGCGGGCGCCAGCATGCCGTACCACTGCGTCATCTCGAAGCCGGGAAAGCCTTGCTCCGCCACCGTCGGCACGTCGGGCAACTGCGCCAACCGCTTGGCCGAGCCCGTCGCGATGCAGCGCACCTTGCCCGCCTTGATGAACGGAATGATCGCCGCCGCGCCGATGGCCGAGGCGTCGAGCCGGCCCGACAGCAGGTCGGTCACCATCGGCCCGGTGCCGCGGTAGGGCACGTGCAGCATGAACACATCGGCCGTCATCTTCAGGTACTCGAAGGCCAGGTGGCCGGCACTGCCGTTGCCGGCCGAGCCGTAGCTCAGCTTGCCCGGCTTCGACTTGGCATAGGCGATGAATTCCTTGAGGTTCTTCGCTGGCACGTCGGGGTGCACCACGTACAGGCTCGGCACCTTGGCCAGCAGGCTCACAGGCTTGAAGTCTTTGTTGGCGTCGTAGGGCAGCTTGGCAAAGATGTACGGGTTGACCGCCAGCGTGCCGATGTGCCCCAGGATGATCGTGTGCTGGTCGGTGCTGCGCGCCACTTCGCTCATCGCGATGTTGCCGGCCGCGCCGGGCTTGTTGTCGACGAACACGCTCTGGCCGAGGGTGCGCGAAAGCTCGGCGGCGGTGGAGCGCGCGACGATCTCGGAGCTGCCGCCGGGGGCGAAAGGCACGACGAATCGGATGGACTTGGTGGGCCAGGCGTCTTGCGCCGAGGCGAGGGAGGGCAGGAGGCCGCCGAGGGTGAGGGCGCCGCCGGCCTGGAGCCAGTGGCGGCGGTTGTGGGCGTCGTTCAGGAAGTTTTCGGACATGGTGCTCGTCTCCGTCGCTTTTGTAAGAAGGCCCGCATCCTGCCCGACGGATGCTGTCGGAAAGCTGTCAGTCAGATCAGGTTGCGCATCGCCTGCGCCGTCTCCCGCAGCACCGGCAGCACCCGCGCCACTGCGTCTTCCGAACTCTCGTGCCCCATCGGCATGGTGATGTTCAGTGCGCCGACCAGGGTGCCGTGGCGGTCGCGCAGCGGCACGGCGATGCCGCGCGAGTTCAGGTCGAGCTGCTGTTCGGACAGCGCCCAGCCTTGGGCGCGGATGCGCGCCAGCTCGAGCTTCATGCGCTCCATGCTGGCGATGGTGTGCGAGGTGAATACAGTGAGCTGCCGGGTCGCCAGCCATTCGTTCAGTTCCGCGTCGCTGCGCAAGGCCAGCATCAGCATGCCTGACGCGGTGACCTGCGCCGGCACGCGCGCGCCCAGCACGTAGCCGGTGCTCATGCTGCGGTTGGGGCCGTTGCGGGCGATGTAGACGACCTCGTCGCCGTCCATCACGCTGAGGTAGGCGATCTCGTTGGTGCCGGCGGCCACGCGCTGCAGAAAAGGCTGCACCACGCGCGGCAGGCGGGCCGATTCCAGGTACGAGCGGCCCAGCCGCAGCACGCGCGGCGTGAGCCAGAAGAGCTTGCCGTCGCTGGCCACGTAGCCCATGTGCTGCAGCGTCAGCAGGTAGCGCCGTGCGGCCGTGCGCGTCATGTTCGTGCGCTGGCCGGCCTGGCTGGCGGTCAGGCGGGGGTTGGCATCGTCGAAGGCCTCGATGATGCTCACGCCGCGCTCCAGGCCGGCAATCCAGTCGCGCTTGTCCAGGCCGGCGGGCGGTGTCGAGTCGTCCTTGCTCATGGGCGGAAGTGTGCCTCTGGCGGCAGGTTTCTCGGCGTCATTCGGTGGCGGTGAAAACCCTTGGTTTGATCGATTGTCGATTTTTACAGATCGATGATCGAACGTTTCAAAGGTTTCAGGGCTGCAGGAGAAAGAAGATCGGACTATAAAGCTCGGCATCCGGCCTCCCAAAGAGCGATTGACGAACGGAAGCAAGCACATGAGCCATTCCATCAGCGGCAGCACCCAGGCATACCTGATTCCGGGCGATCCGGTCCGCAATGTGCGGCTGCCGCGCATGTTCAACGCCACCTTCGAGCGCTTCGGCATCGACGCGGTGTTGCTGCCGATGCAGGTGCCGGTGCGCGACTTCGCGGTGTTCTTCAAGTCGGCTTTCCTGGCGCGCAACGTGCGCGGCATGGTGATCGCGCCGCCGCACAAGCCGCTGGTGGTCGACCTGCTCGATGGCTGCGGGCTGTTCGGCCGGGTGGCGGGCTCGGTGAACGTGGTGCGCCGCACCGAGGGCGACCAGCTCGAAGGCGACCTGTTCGACGGCGAAGGCCTGATCGGCGCGCTCGACCACTGCAACGTTCCGTTTCGGGGCAAGCGCGTGCTGATCCTTGGCGCGGGCGTGAGCGCCGCGGCCATCGGCGTGGCGCTGGCCGAGGGCGGCACGGTGAACGGCGCGGAGCACATTGCCTTCTACGACAGCGCGGCCGGCAAGGCGGCCGGCGTGGCGGCCAAGCTCGATGCGTTTTTCGACGCCACGGTGGTCGCGGTCGACAGCAACGCGCCCGAGGGCTACGACCTGGTGATCAACGCCACGCCGCTCGGGCTGGTCGAGGGCGACGCGTTGCCGGTCGACGTGGCGCGCATGGACGGCCATGCGGCGCTGTTCGACATTCTTCTGCGCAACCAGCCCACGCCGCTGGTGCGGGCGGCGCGTGCGCGCGGACTCAATGCGCAGGCCGGCTTTGAAATGCTGGTCCAGCAGATGCCGCACTACCTGCGCTATTTCGGCCACATCGATGCGGCGCAGGCGCTGCAGGCCGATGCCGATTTCCTGCGCGAAATCATCTATCCACCGGCGATGCACGCCGAGATTGCGCAGCCCCTGCGCTACCGCTCGCCCAGCGTTGCCTGAACCTTTTCTTCATCGAGACGACCGACATGATTTCCGGCAAGACCACGCTCATCGCCCACCTCGGCTACCCGACCGAGGCCTTCAAGGCGCCGATGATCTACAACCCCTGGTTCGACAAACGGGGCATCGACGCGGTGGTGGTGCCGATGGGCGTCAAGCCCGAAGACTATGCCGCCTCGCTGCCGCAGATCTTCAGGTTCAGCAACCTGCGCGGCGCGCTGGTCACCATGCCGCACAAGGTCACGACGATGGCGCTGGTGGACGAGGTCACGCCCACCGCGCGCGTCGCGGGCGCATGCAACGCGATTCTCAAGCGGCCCGACGGCACGCTGCTGGGCGACCAGTTCGATGGCGCCGGTTTCGTGCGCGGCGTGGAGCGCAAGGGCCGGCTGTTCAAGGGCACGCGCGTGCTGGTGTCGGGCACGGGCGGCGTCGGCTCTGCCATCGCGGCGTCGATTGCCGCGGCGGGCGCCGCCGAGTTGATGCTGTTCGACATGAGCGATGCATCGGCGAATGCGCTCGCTGCGCGCCTGTGCGAAAACTATCCGCGGATGACGGTGACCACGGGCTCGAAAGACCCGGCCGGCTACGACGTGGTCGTCAACGCCACGCCGCTCGGCATGAAAGAGGGCGACCCGCTGCCCTTCGACGTGGACCGCATCGACCCGGGCACCTTCGTCGGCGAGGTCGTGATGAAGACCGAATTCACGCCGCTGCTGCAAGCCGCGAAGGCCAAGGGCTGCCAGGTGCAGGTCGGCACCGACATGCTTTTCGAGATGATTCCCGCGTACCTGGAGTTCTTCGGTTTTGGCACAGCGTCCCCGGAGGAATTGCGTGCCGTGGCCCAATTGAAGTATTGAAAGTTCAGGTCATCGCATGAGTATTTTTGAAGGTTTTCTTTCCACGTCCGAGACGCTCGGCGCGTTCAGCGACCGCGCGTTCGTCGATGCGATGCTCCGCTTCGAAGCCGCGCTCGCGCGTGCGCAATCCGCCGAGGGCCTGATTCCCGAGAGCGCCGCGCATTCGATCGTCGGCAGCTGCAAGGTCGAGCTGTTCGACGTGGCCAAGATCGTTCGCGAAAGCGGCCGCGCCGGCAGCGTCGCGATTCCGCTGGTCAAGGCATTGCGCGAGGCGGTGGGCCTTTTCAATGCCGACGCCGTGCCTTTCGTGCATTTCGGCAGCACCAGCCAGGACGTGATCGACAGCGCGATGGCGCTGGTCACGCGCGAGGCGGTGGCGCTCATCGAGACCGACCTTGCCAAGGCCGCCGATGCCTTGCTGCGCCTGGCCACCACGCACGCTGAAACGCCGATGCTCGCGCGCACGCTGATGCAGCCGGCGTCGGTGACCAGCTTCGGCTTCAAGTGCGCGGGCTGGGCCGCGCCGCTGGTGCGCAGCCGCATCCGCCTGCGCGATGCCGCGCGGCATGCACTGCAATTGCAGCTGGGCGGCGCTGTCGGCACGCTGGCGCAAATGAAGGGGCAGGGCGCCGCGGTGCGCCAGCGCATGGCCAAGGAACTGGGCCTGGGCGACCCCGGCGCCACCTGGCACACGCAGCGCGACGAATGGGTCGCGCTGGGCTGCGAGCTGGGCCTCGTCACCGGCAGCCTCGGCAAGATCGCGGTCGATATCGCGCTGCTCGGCCAGTACGAAGTGGCGGAAGTCGCCGAGCCCAGCGAACCCGGCCGCGGCGGCTCGTCGGCCATGCCGCACAAGCGCAATCCGGTGGCCTCGATGGTCGCCATTGCCGCCGCGCACCGCGCGCCGCAGCGTGTGGCCGCACTGCTGGGCGCCATGCCGCAACAACACGAACGCGCGCTCGGCGCGTGGCAGGCCGAGCTGGCCGAATGGCCGCAGCTGCTGATGTCGGCGCACGGCAGCGTGCGCGCCATGGCCGGCGCATTGCCCGGCCTGCAGGTCGATGCCACGCGCATGCGCGCCAACATCGACCGCCTGCGCGCCGAGTTGCCGCGCGACGCGGCCGACGAATGGTTCGACCCCGCGCTGGCCGTCAACGCCGGCCACATCGCGCTTGCAGAAGTGAAGGCGCTGCAAGCCACGCTCTCCAACAAGGAACTCTCTCAATGACCGCCCCCCAAACCCCGAGCGCCGGCTCCAACGACTATGAAGACGGCCTGGTCAACCGCCGCCGCGTGCTCGGCGACGCCTGGGTCGACAAGTCGCTGGCCAACCGCAACGAATTCAACGCCGAGTTCCAGGAACTGATCACGCGCCACGCGTGGAACGACATCTGGGGCAGAGCTGCATTGGGCGACAAGACGCGCCGCTACATGGTGCTGTCGATGATGCTGGGCATCCACGCGTACGAAGAATTCGCAATGCACGTGCGCGCCGCGCTCGACGGCCCGCCGGAGTCGCGCCTCACGCCCGAGGACATCAAGGAAGTGATCATGATGGCCGCCATCTACTGCGGCGTGCCGGTGGCCAACCATGCGTTCGGCATTGCCACCAACATCCTGCGCGAGAAGGGCCTGCTGCCCCCAACGCCTGCTTCGTCCGCTGCGCCTGCGGCGCGGTGAACGCGCCGCCAGCCCCGAAGAGGGGCCGCTTCGACGTCAGCTTCACCCTTTTGCTGCCGCTGCTGCTGGCGGCGCAACCGGTGGCCACCGACAGCTACCTGCCCGCGCTCCCCGCCATCGCGAAGGAACTGGGTTCGGCCAGCACCAGCCTCACGCTGTTCGTGCTGGCCTTCGGCTTTGCGCAGTTGTTGTGCGGGCCGCTGGCCGACCGCTTCGGCAGGCGGCCGGTGCTGCTGGCCGGGCTGGCCTGCTACGTGATCGCGGCCTTCGGCGGTGCCTTCGCGGGCAGCGTGGCGGTGCTCGCGGGCTGGCGCACGCTGCAGGGCTTTTCGATGGCGGCGATTCTGGTGTGTTCGCGCGCGGCGGTGCGCGACCTGTATCCGGCGCACGAAGGCCCGCACGTCATGGCGCGCGGGCTCACGGGCCTGGGCATGGTCGGTCTTGTGGCGCCGTTGCTCGGCGCCTGGCTGGTGCAGGGCGCGGGGTGGCGTTGGGTGATGGTCGCGATGGCGGTCTATTCGCTGTTGCTGTTCGCGCTGTGCTGGCGCTCGTTCGGCGAAACGCGCAAGCCACTGGCCGGCGGCGAATCGTCGGCGCCGCGCGGCAGCACGCGCGCCGTGTTCGCGAGCCGCAGCTTCCGCGCCTGGGCCTCCGTGGCGGCCGCCACCTATGGCGGGCTGTTCTGCTTCCTGCTGCTGTCGCCCATGGTCTACATCGGCTACCTCGGCTGGTCGCCCGCCATGTACGGCTGGATTCCGGCCGGCGGCTCGCTGGTCTACATCTTCAGCACCACCATGTGCCGCAGCCTGCTGCGCCGCTACGGGCCGGTGCGCACCGTGCGGCTCGGCGCCTCGTTGAGCCTGACCGGCGCCATCATCCAGGCGCTGGGTTGCTGGCTGATGCCGTCGAGCGCCGTGCCGCTGCTGTTCGGCCACGCCGTGTACTGCCTGGGCCATGGCATTCACCAGCCCTGCGGCCAGGCCGGCGCGGTGGGCGACCTGCCGCACCTGGCGGGCCGTGCCGTGTCGTGGTCGGGCTTCGGCATGATGATGGTCGCCTTCTGCGTGGGGCAGCTTGCCGCGCGATTCGTCGATGCCGATTTTTCCAACGGCGCCTGGCCGATGGTCGTGCCGATGCTGCTGGCCGGCGCCGTGCTGATGGCCATCGCGTTCCTGTGGCTGCCGCGTCTTCATCAACACCCGATAAAGGAAACCACACCATGATCCGTTTGAATGTCGTTCGCGAGGGCAATGGCCCGATCGTCGTGCTCAGCCATGCGCTCGGTTGCGACCTGCGCATGTGGGACGGCGTGGCCGCGCAACTGGCGCGCGCGCACACCGTGCTGCGCTACGACCACCGCAACCACGGCGCCTCCGAAGTGGTGCCCGGTGCGCTGCGCATCGAGACACTGGCACAAGACGCCGCCGAGTTGATCCAGCGCGAAGCCGATGGCGAGCCCGTGCACTTCGTCGGCCTGTCGATGGGCGGCATGACCGCGCAGGCGCTGGCGGTGCGGCACCCCGAGCTGCTCAAGACCGTGGTGATCGCCAATTCGGCCGCCTACTACCCCGACCAGTCGCCGTGGCGCGCGCGCGCCGAAACGGTCAACGCCAAGGGCGTGGCCGCCATCGCACCGGGTGCCGTGGCGCGCTGGCTCACGCCGGCCTATGCGGGCACGCCCGAAGGCGCGGTGGCCGCGAAAACGCTGCACGACGTGCTGGTGCGCACCGAGGCGCAGGCGTACATCGAGAGCTGCAACGCCGTGGCCGCCATCGACTTTCGGGACAGCAACCGCCGCATCGCCGTGCCGACGCTGGTGGTCGGCGGGCTGCAGGACGAGGCCACGCCCATGGCGATGTCCGAGGCCATGGCCGCGGCCATTCCCAATGCCCGCCTGGCGACCATCGATGCGGCGCACCTGAGCGCGGTCGAGCGGCCGGTCGAGTTCACACAGCTGCTGATCGATTTCTGGCGCAGTCTCTGAGGCGGCCCGGCGGGCTTCTGAACCTAGGTGTATCCCGTATTTCGTTCGAATAATGAACGTCGGCGTTCGATAATCGATCAGTTGCACGCCGAATAGATTGTGGCGGCGCCCGGGTGTTCCTAAAGTCCACCCCATGCACCGCTCCATTGCCACCGTGTCGCTCAGCGGCACCCTTCGCCAGAAACTCGAAGCCGTCGCGGCCGCGGGCTTCGACGGCATCGAGCTGTTCGAGGCCGACTTCATCAACTTCAAGGGCACGGCCACCGAACTGCGCCGCATCGTCGCCGACCTGGGCCTGTCGATCGACCTCTACCAGCCGTTCCGCGACTTCGAAGGCATGCCCGAGCCGCAGTTCCGCCGCAGCCTGGAGCGCGCCGAGCGCAAGTTCGACCTGATGGAAGCGATGGGCGCGCCGATGGTGCTGTGCTGCTCCAACACCTCGCCGCTGTCGGTGAACGACCCCGCACTGGCCGCCGCGCAACTGCATGAACTGGCCGAGCGCGCCGCGCGCCGCAACCTGCGCGTGGGCTTCGAGGCGCTGGCCTGGGGTCGCCACACCTCGCTCTATGGCCAGGCCTGGAACATCGTGAAGCAGGCCGACCATGCACACCTCGGGTTGATCCTCGACAGCTTTCACACGCTGTCGCTGAAAGACGATCCGGCCGGCATCGTCGACATTCCGGGCGACAAGATTTTCTTTCTGCAGATGGCCGATGCGCCGTTGCTGGCCATGGACGTATTGCAGTGGGCGCGCCACCACCGTTCGTTTCCGGGGCAGGGCGATTTCGACGTGGTGGGCTTCTTCGAGAAGGTGCTGCTGGCGGGCTACACCGGGCCGCTGTCGCTGGAGATCTTCAACGACATCTTTCGCGAGACGCCCAACCGCCGCACCGCCGTCGATGCGATGCGCTCGCTGCTGTACCTCGAAAGCGAAACGCGGCAACGGCTGGCGTCGATCGACGCTTCGCCCGTGCAGCCGCGGCGCGTGGAGCTGTTCCATCCGCCGGCGGTGCCCGCACTGTCGGGCCTGTCGTTCATCGAGTTCGCGGCCGACGAGGCCTCGGCCGAAACGCTGGGCGCGCTGCTGCGGCAGTTGGGCTTTCGGCGCGTCGGCACGCACCGCTCGAAGGCCGTGACGCTGTACCGGCAGGGCGACATTCACTTCATCGTCAACGCGCAGCCCGACTCGTTTGCGCGCGGCCGCTTCGATGCGCACGGCACCTCGGTCTGCGCGCTGGGCGTGCGCTGCGCCGACCCGCTCGCGGCCGTGGGCCGCGCCACCGCCATGCGTTCGCAACGGCACGACAGCCCCGTCGGCCCGAACGAGCTGCGCGTGCCCGCAGTGGTGGCGCCGGGTGGCAACCTCATTCATTTCGTGCCGCAGGCGCTGGGCGCCAACGGCCTGTACGAAGCCGACTTCGTGCTCGAAGAGGAAGAAGAGGGCTCAGAAAACTCCAACGACGCCGGCCTGAAGCACATCGACCACGTGGCGCTGGGCCTGGCGCTCGACCAGCTCGACACCTGGGTGCTGTTCACCCGCGCGGTGCTCGGCCTCGAAGCGGGCGAGAGCCTGGAGCTGGCCGACCCCTTCGGCCTGATCCGCAGCCGCGGCGTGGCCAATGCGGACCGCAGCCTGCGCCTGGTGCTCAACGTGTCGCTGAGCCAGCGCACCCGCACCGCGCGCACGCTCAGCGTCACGGGTGGCGGCGCCGTGCACCACATCGCGCTGGACTGCGAAGACATCTTCGATTCGGTCGCCAGGCTGCGCGCCAACGGCACGCGCTTCGTGCCCATTTCGGACAACTACTACGACGACCTGGCCACGCGCATCGACATCGCGCCCGAGCTGCTGGCACGCATGCGCGCGGCGGGCGTGCTGTTCGACCGCTCGCCCGCCGGCGACTACCTGCACATCTACACCGAGAGTTTCGAGGGAGGCTTGTTCTTCGAGGTGGCACAGCGCGTGGGCAACTACGACGCCTACGGTGCCCTCAACGCACCCGCGCGCATGGCTTCGCAAGCGCAGGACTGATTTTTTTCGTCATTCATCATCGGATCATCACTGGAGACAAACCATGGCCAACACCATAGCCAAAGAGCCGCAAGGCAGGCACCAGTCGAAGAAGGCCGCGGCAAGCGGCTGGATCGGCTCGGCGCTGGAGTACTACGACTTCTTCATCTACGCCACCGCGGCGGCGCTGATTTTTCCGCAGATATTTTTCCCCAAGGGCGACCCCAAGACCGCCATCATCGCGTCGCTCGCGACCTACGGCGTGGGCTATGTCGCGCGCCCCATCGGCGCCTTCGTGCTTGGCCACTGGGGCGACACGCACGGCCGCAAGCAGGTGCTGGTGCTGTGCATGTTCCTGATGGGTTTCTCGACCGTGGCCGTCGGCCTGTTGCCCACCTATGACCAGGTCGGCCTGCTGGCCCCCGTGCTGCTGGTGCTGCTGCGCCTGGTGCAGGGCTTTGCGGTGGCCGGAGAAATCTCGGGCGCCAGCTCGATGATTCTGGAGCACGCGCCGTTCGGCCGCCGTGGCTTCTTCGCGAGCTTCACGCTGCAGGGCGTGCAGGCCGGCCAGATTTTGGCGGCGGCCGTCTTCCTGCCGCTCGCGCACTACATGCCCGAGGAAGCCTTCAACGCGTGGGGCTGGCGCATTCCGTTCCTGCTGAGCTTTCTGGTCATCGTGGCCGGCTACATCATTCGCCGCGAGGTCGATGAAACCCCCGCCTTCGCCGAAGTCGACAAGAAGGGCGAAGTGGCCAAGTCGCCCATCGTGCAGGCCTTTACCGACAGCTGGGCCGACATGCTGCGCGTGGTCTGCATGGCGCTGATGAACGTGATTCCGGTGGTGGCCACCGTGTTCGGCGCGGCCTATGCCGTGCAGGCCGCCTACGGCATCGGTTTCCAGAAAGACGTGTACCTGTGGATTCCCGTGCTCGGCAACATCCTCGCGGTGCTGGTCATTCCGTTCGTGGGCAACCTGTCGGACCGCATCGGCCGCAAGCCGCCGATCATCGTCGGTGCGCTGGCTTCGGGGCTGCTGTCGTTCGTGTACCTGTACGCCATCAGCATCAAGAACGTGCCGCTGGCCATCTGCATGTCGCTGCTGATGTGGGGCATCGTGTACCAGGGCTACAACGCGACTTTTCCGAGCTTCTACCCGGAGCTGTTCCGCACCCGCAACCGCGTGTCGGCCATGGCCATCTCGCAGAACATCGGCACCACCTTCACCGCGCTGCTGCCCGCGCTGTTCGCCGCCGTGGCGCCTCCGGGCTCCACCAACGTGTGGCTCACCGTGGGTGCCATCACCTTCTCGGTGACCATCCTGGCGGCACTCGCGGCCCTGAGCGCACGCGAAACCTACCGCATCCACATGCGCGACCTGGGCAACCCCAACGCGGTGCCGGTCGACAAGCAGGAATACGACCGCCTGCGCGAGCAGACGCTGTCCGACGCCCGCATGGCCAAGGCCGTTGCCTGAAAACCTTGCGCGCACCAAGGCTTGTGGCGCCGTGAAGAATGGCGCCATGACCTCCCACCTGAAGATCGATTTCGTCTCCGATGTGTCTTGTCCCTGGTGCGCCGTTGGCCTGAGTTCGCTCGAGGCGGCGGTGCAGCGGGTCGCACCCGACGTCACCGTGGAGCTGCACTTCCAGCCCTTCGAGCTGAACCCGCAGATGCCGCCCGAAGGCCAGGACACCTTCGAGCACCTGAACCAGAAATACGGCTCCACGCGCGAGCAGCAGGCCCAGTCGCGCGAGATGATCCGCCAGCGCGGCGCGGCCGTCGGTTTCGAGTTCAGCGCCGAGGGCCGGCCGCGCGTGTACAACACCTTCAACGCGCACCGGCTGCTGCACTGGGCCGAACTGGAAAGCCCGGCAAAGCAGGCCGCGCTGAAGAAGCTGCTGCTGAAGGCCTACTTCACCGACAGCCAGAACCCGTCGGACCCCGAAGTGCTGGTGCGCGCCGCCACCGAAGCCGGGCTCGACGCGGCCCGTGCCCGCGAAATACTGGCCAGCGACGCGTACGCCGCCGAGACCCGCGAACGCGAGCGCATGTACACCGACGCCGGTATTCACTCGGTGCCCGCCATCATCATCAATGACCAGCACCTGATCTCCGGTGGCCAGCCCGTCGAGGTGTTCGAACGGGCGCTGCGGCAGATTGCCGGCGCCGAGCCCGGCAGCACCGCCACGGCCTGATCGGTCCCGGCTGATCCTGACCGATCCTGACCAGCGGGGTCGGTGGAAAGTTTTCCTTTTCTCCCGCGGGCGCGAACCTGACCAAAAGCTTTACCTGACCCGCCGCGCGCCACCGTCAACCGCGGCGCGCGCTGGCGGGTTGAGCGGTGCATGATGAGTCGCATGCTGCACCCCGGCCGTTTTTGTTGCATGGTGTCGGCCGCTATGGCCTTGTGGCTGGCCGGTTGCGCGGTCGGTCCGTCGCGCCCCGAGGCGCCCCCGCTGACCGCACTCAACCGCGTCGCCACCGACCCCGCCACCCAGTTGCGTTGGCTCGACCGCGTGGCCTGGGGCGCCAACGCCAGCAGCCAGGCCGAGCTGGCACGCGAAGGGCTCCCCGTGTGGATGGGCCGGCAGCTGAAGCCGCAGTCCGCGCCGTTGCCGCCCGCCGCGCAGGCCCAGATCGATGCCATGGCAATTTCTCGCACGCCGCTCGACCAGCTCGTGACCGGGCTCGATGCCCAGCGCAAGGCCGCCGATGCGCTGCCCGACGAAGAACAGAAAAAAGCCGCGCGCCAGGCCTACCAGCAGGAGCTCAACAAGCTCGTGCGCGAGGCGCAGCAACGCTTCGTGCTGCGCGCGCTGTACTCGCCCAACCAGCTGCAGGAGCAGATGACCTGGTTCTGGATGAACCACTTCAACGTCAACCTGCGCAAGGACAGCATCCGCGCGATGGTCGGCGACTACGAAGAGAACGCCATTCGCCCGCATGCGCTCGGCAAGTTCCGCGATCTGCTCGGCGCCACGCTGCACCACCCGGCCATGCTGCGTTACCTGGACAACGCGCAGAACGCCGCCAACCGCATCAACGAGAACTACGCACGCGAGCTGATGGAGCTGCACACGCTCGGCGTGGGCAGCGGTTACTCGCAGGCCGACGTGCAGGAACTGGCGCGCGTGCTCACCGGCGTGGGCGTGAGCCTGCAGCCGCTCGACGCGCCGCCGCCCAACATCCGCCCGGCCGTGCGTGCGGACTACGTTCGCAAGGGCCTGTTCGAGTTCAACCCCAACCGGCACGACTACGGCCCCAAGACATTGCTGGGCCAGCCCATCAAGTCGCGTGGCCTGGCCGAGGCCGACGAAGCGCTCGACCGCCTGGCGCGCGCGCCGGCCACCGCGCGCTTCATCTCGCGCAAGCTCGCCGTGTACTTCGTCGCCGACGAGCCGCCGCCCGCGCTGGTCGACCGCATGGCCGCGGCCTTCACCCGCAGCGACGGCGACATCGCCGTCACGCTGAAGACGCTGTTCGAATCGCCCGAGTTCGCCGCGTCGCTCGGCCACAAGTTTCGCGACCCCGTGCACTACGTGATGGCCGGCGTGCGGCTCGCATACGACGACCGCGTGGCGCTGAACGTCAACCCCATGCTTAACTGGATCACCCGCATGGGCGAGACCCTGTACGGCCACGAGACGCCCGACGGCTACCCGCTCAACGAAGCCGCGTGGGCCAGCGCCGGGCAGATGAACACGCGCTTCGAGATTGCGCGCGCCATCGGCGCGAACGGCGCCGTGCTGTTCCGTGCGGACGACAAGGCACCGTTGGAGAAGCCCGCATTTCCGCAACTGGCCGAATCGCGCGCCGTGCGTGCCATGCAGGTCGGCTTGAGCGCGGATACGCGCGAGGCGCTGGCACAGGCGAAGAACCCGCAGGAGTGGAACACCTTCCTGCTGGCATCGCCCGAGCTGATGCGCCGCTGAGGTATTTGGTTTTTCTCCCTCCCCTTCGGGGGAGGGCAGGGGGGGGCAAGCGGCGCTCGATGAAGCGCTGCGATGAATCGAACGCCGCAGAGCCCCCATCCCAACCTTCCCCCAAAGGGGGAAGGAGCAAGGCAAAAGAAAGGAAGCATCGTCATGCAACGTCGCGAACTCTTGAAGCTCATCGCCGCCGCCCCGTTCGCGGGCGCCACCGGCCAACTCATGGCCGCGCCCGCGGCCGAAGGCGCCAAGCTGTTGGTCGTGTTCTTGCGCGGTGCGTACGACTGCAGCAACCTGCTCGTGCCCACCTCCAGCGATTTTTATTACGCCTCGCGCCCCAACATCGCCATCGCGCGGCCCGGCCAACCCAACGGTGCGTTGCCGCTCGACAGCAACTGGGGCCTGCACCCCGCGCTGGCGCAAAGCGTGATGCCGATGTTCCAGCAGAAGCAGGCGTCCTTCATTGCTTTTGCCGGCACCGACGACCTCACGCGCAGCCACTTCGAAACGCAGGACTCCATCGAACTCGGCCAGGCATTGGACAAGCGGCGCGACTACCGCTCGGGCTTTCTCAACCGGCTGGCCGGTGTGCTCGGCGCGGGTCCGATCACCGACGTGTCGCCCATCGCCTTCACCGACCAGTTGCCCATTTCGCTGCGCGGCGATGCCAAGGCCGCCAACATGGCGCTCGCCGGCAACGCGCGCTCGGGCATCGACGCAAGGCAGAGCCAGGTCATCGCGGCCATGTACCGCAACACCTCGCTCGCGCAGCCGGTCGCCGAAGGCTTCCAGGTGCGCGACGAAGTCATGCGCGCCGTGCAGGCCGAGATGGATGCGGCCAGCCGCAACGCCATGACCGCCAAGGGCTTCGAGCTGGTCGCGCGCCGCATGGCCTTGTTGATGCGCGACCGCTTCGACCTGGGCTTTGTCGACATCGGCGGATGGGACACCCACGTGGGGCAGGGCGCGGGCACCGGCTACCTGGCCAATCGCTTTGAAGAACTCGGCCGTGGTGTTGCAGGTTTCGCGCAGGAGATGGGCGACGACGCGTGGCGCCAGACCGTGGTCGTCGTCATCAGCGAGTTCGGCCGCACCTTCCGCGAGAACGGCAACCGGGGGACGGACCACGGGCATGGCACTGTCTACTGGGTGCTTGGCGGTGGGCTGTCGGCGCAGGCCGGGGGGCGCGTTGTCGGGGAGCAGCAGGTGCTAACGCAGGCGACGCTGTTTCAGAACCGGGACTATCCGGTGTTGAATGAATACCGGGCGGTGTTTGGGGGGCTGTTCAGGCGGATGTATGGGTTGTCGGCTGGGCAACTTGGCAAGGTGTTTGAGGGGGTGGCGCCGAGGGATTTGCAGTTGGTCTGAGAACTGCTGGCGTTGTCGACTGCGAATGTGACGCCCTTGTACTTCAACTTAAACGGGTGAGCGGTACCGTTCAAAGGGGGCTCACTTGAGTCCGTAGTACTTGAGGAGAGCTTCCTTCATCAAGTCCGTCGCCACCGAAACGCTGACTTTCCATGTTCCGTCCGCCGCCTTTTTGAGATTGTCTACGAGCCATTTTCGTGCCTTTGTCCCAAACGGCTCGGTCTTGCTTTCAGGCTCTTCGCTGGCAACCAACTGCCCCAGTTGACGCGCATCCGCTTCAGCGACTCCCCCTTGTACGAGAAACTTCACGAGCCCCTCAACATCTCGCTCACCAACCGAGACGCTAATTTGAGCACCGTCTCCCGTTGCCGAGATTGAGGTGAAATTGCCATAGATGATTTGCTGAGCGATCTGCGTTGCAACTGCTGAGTTCTGACTTGATGCGGTTGTGGCCGGTCCCAGCGAAACGAGGCTTGCTTCCGGGACCGATTTCTCGAGCTCGATAGTTAGCTCGAGGACGCGACTGCGAACCGAATGCCGAAGTTCGGCAAGCGCTGCTCGAGAAATCGCTCCAGTCACAGAGTTACAGGCGTAGTCTGGATAGACATTCCCTTGCAAGAGATGAATGAGATTTGCCGCGTTGATCTCAAGTGGCCCACCTTTGATGGACGAACTGAGAAGTTCGTCGATGGCCGCGATGCTTTGCCGTACTTCGTATCGGGCCCAAGACTCTCCGCCGAACTTCTTGATAAGGTATGGAGAGATGGGCGCGTTCTGTATGCTGGATCCAAATGGTCCAAAGAATGTAGCCGTATAGCTGACCGCAATCACCCGGTATTCTGGAAGATCGGCGCCACGTGGATAGCCTTCTGATTCATGCTTGACCCATTCTGCGAGTGGTTGACTCCCAAGGCGAGCGGCAAGCAGTCTCAGCTTGAGCAGGATGGGGCCAAGATCCGCGTTGTTCTGAAGGATGGCTGTTTGAATATCGTGTAGCAGACTCATCTAGTTCTTTCTTGTCAGGATCAACGATTAGAGATGATCTGCAGCTAGGAGTGGAGGGCTGGGAGCCGTCAGTTTCCGTGAAGGTCTGGACTCGGTCGCACTCTTTCCGCGATTGGATCGACTGCCACGACGCGGCCTCTGATGGGGTCGTAGGCTAGTAGCAAGGTTTTCCCGACTACCCGCACAGCTTGAAGCTCTTGAACAACTTCGGCGGGCAGCGCTTTGTTGTGAAACGCGTCCAAAAATGCAATGAACGCGTTCACCGTTGCGTCGTACTCGGCTTCAGTTGCAGAAGCCTTGATTAGTAACTTAAAACACAGGCCGTCGGGTGCTTCGGCAAGCAGTGAGAAGAGCAACGAATATGGACTCTTGGCCCCGGACTTTCCCGCGGTGCTGACGATAGTGAGCGCCGGTGCCCTAGGTCCAACAAGCCGCGCGTACAAAGATTTCAGCCCCTGCTTCAATAGTGCGTAGTGGTCCTTGCCGATCTCCTTTACAAAGCCATCGATGTAGGCTTTGCCGATGAACAGAATTACGGCAGTAGGCAGTAACCACTCTAGGCCGGCATACGGCCCTCCTTCGTTACGCTGCTCAAACTCAATCTCTGTTCCATCTGAAGCTAGAAGTCTGCGCAACTGCTCGAAGTCAGACTCATGCAAGGGGTGCGCATAGCTGATCGCTAGGTGGGGCCGCAAAGATGTCTCCTTTTATGAGGTCAACTTGCTATTGAGCGTTGTGAAATGGGGCTATCCCTGCAGCGTATTTTGATTGGATCGCAAGTGGCTGATCGTAGTCCGCCTGACGGACCCGGCAAATGTCCGAAGCTTAATGCAGTCATTCAGTGACGCGAAAGACCGTTTGTGGCGGACCCATCATCGGATGGACGGCCGTCGTGATCCGGGCTTGTCCGCAGGGGCAACTCATAGACTCAGTGGATGGCCGTGCTGCAACCACAGTGAGTTCACAACCTTGACGTCGGCCGTCGACACCGCTTACATTGCCTTCGCCCCGCGATAAGCGAGGCCGGGTTTGGAAGCCCGCTGACATCCTGCGACGAAAGCCGCAGTCACCGCACATGGTCTGCGGCTTTTTCGTTTGCGCCTATTTTTTAGGCGGCTTGAACGGGAGGGCTCGCGCCCTGCCGGTTTCCGCAAGGATGTCCCGGTCTTCCAACCCGTTCGAGCTGCCGCCCTTGTTTGGAAGCGAGGGCGTCGGTTGTGGCAAATCGACATCCTTGGGAGGCCCATGGCCCATGCTTCTTCAAACGCAAACACGGACGCTCGTTGTGCGCGCGTGTCCTATCGCCCCACCGCTCAATTCAAACCCTTCGAATGGGTCCAAGGCGACTCACTCGACCCTTCCCAGCAAAGCCAAGCCGCATTCCTCAACGATGCACGCGATGTAGTGCAAGGCGCGCAAACGCTGATCCAGTTGCTCGACTGGGACGAAGACCGGCGCGATGCCGCTTCGTCCGATGCAGACCCCGCGCCGCTTTTCGACGCATCCCAACGCGGCTCGCTGCAACGGCTTCTCTCTGCAACGCTGGGTCTCCTTCACGCGCGGATCGAAGCACAGTGCGAGGCGCTGACATGAAGGCGTAGCAGTTTCCTTTCACATCGTCGGCATCCTGTCGAACTTCTGCAGCGCCGGATCAAGAAAGTCCCACGCGTGCCCCCGCACGGCGTACGTGACCACTTGCGGCTTGTACCGCCCCGGATCGTCAAGGCTTCCCGCATGCACGACGAACACATCGGGGTTTGCCGGAAACGTCAGGAACACTGGTGAGCCGCAGGTGGGGCAGAACGCCCGGGTCTTGACCTTGCCGCTGTCGGCGACCATGTCCCACAGCGTGACGTGGCCGCTGTGCTTCACGCCGCCGCGCGCAAAGGCGAGGTACGAGCCGTGGCCGGTGCCGCTCTTTTTCTGGCAGTCGCGGCACTGGCAGTCGTTCTGGAAGATCGGCTCGCCTGAAATCTCGTAGCGCACTGCGCCGCATGCGCAACCGCCGGTGTAGGCCTTGTGGTTCATTGCTGTTGTCCTTTCAAGAAAGTCATCGTCTGGTTCCGATGCGACCCGGCGTCATGCCGGGGTGCCTCGGAGGCCGTGGGGTGATGAGTGATGAGCAATCTATTCGGACAGGGCGCGTGGCAGGGAGTAACAAGTTCGTCGTGAATGGCGTGCGCCGACGAGCGCGGGGTACTGTGAAGAGCTAACGCGCCGCTCGCACGACCCGAGCCACCAGCGCCATGATGGCCTGCGTCTGCACTCCCACCTGCTCAGGCGGCGGCGACTCCGCGGCTGTGACCACCGCAAGACGCAAGGCCGGAGCCCACAGCGCGAACTGGCCGCCATAGCCCCAACCCCAGATGATCGGTTGCCCGTCGATACGGCCGGTGAACCAGAGGTAGCCGTAGCCGATGTCCGAGACCGGTGCGACGCGCCAGCTTGCCGGACTTTGCGAGCGGGTGCTGTCCGCGACCCATTCGCGCGGCACCACGGGCCGGCCCTGCCACGCGCCCGCATCGGCCATGGTCCAGACGATCTTCATCAGGTCGCGCGGCCGCAGCGCCAGGCCGACATGGCTCGATGTTCGGCCGCTGCGGTCACGTCGCCATGAATAGCGTTCGATGCCAAGGGGCGCGAAGAGGTCGCGCTCGGCGAGCCGGGCGAGGTCTTGTCCTTCTGCCCGCGCGAGCATCGGTGAGACCAGGGCGATGGCCGGATCGTTGTAGCTCCAGGCCGTGGGGTCTGTCGCCGCAGGAAGCTTGAGCGCCATGCGGATCAGGTCGGGCGTGCTTTCGAGTTCGTCGTACTGTGCGAGCCAGTCGTACTGCAGGCCTGTGTGTCCGGAGAGGATCTGCGCGAGCGTGACCTTTGCCGCCCGCGAGTTCGGCACCCTGGCCACGTCCTCAGGCAGCAGGGCCGCGACAGTTGCGCCGGACCCATTGATCGTTCCGCGCGCGAGTGCCTGGCCTGCAAGCAGGGAGGTCACGCTCTTGGTGACGGAGTTGAGCGGTTGCAGGTCGTCCGCCGTGGCACCGCCGTAGTAGCGCTCACCAAGCAGCAGTCCGTTTCGCACGACCAGCAGGGCGCGCAACGCGGGCACCTTGGCGCCGTCGTCGAGCACCTGCGCCAGCGCGGCCGGGTCTAGGCCCTGTGCCTGCGGGTCCGCCGGAATCCATTCCGAATGCACGGCGTCCGGCACGCGGACGACGGTTGCGGCGGGCGGCGTTTGTCGCAGCCGGGCGCACCCGGCGAGCAACGCAGTGGTGGCCAGCGCAATGAGGCTGGCGCCCCAGAGCAGGCTTCGTCTTGTCGGCATGTCGTTCTTCTCCCTGTGTTTGTTGTTGTCTGCATTCTGGTCGGAGCTGAACGACTATCGCGTGGCGCTGGTCATCCCGGTGACCGGATACCTGCTTCATGCGATGGCGATGAAGCAGAAGCCCGATAAAAATCATCGTTCCAAAACAAGTCTCTCTTGCGCAAGGGAGACCCGCGAGCGCCCCGTGCACTGACTCGCACGCCGGGCATTGCCGCCGCGCGCCGCAACGGTGCACGCATCTCGCCCTTATCCCTATTTCGGGTGATAGCGCGGAAACAAATAGTTAACAAAAATCAACATTCTTTAACGAGTCGCACGTTTCTTGGGCGGCTTTTTCTTCCCCGCGCAAGGAACTCACAAATATGAACAAAGCACATCGCAGTCTCTGGAACGCTTCGCTGGGCGCCTGGGTTGCCGTCTCCGAAAACAGCCGCGCGCGCGGAAAGAAGAGCCACCGCACCGCGGCGCTGACGCTGGGCGCGGCGTCGCTTGTGATTGCCAGCATGTCGGCATTCGCGGGTGGCGATGGCGGGCAGGCCGGCTATCCCGGGTTCGGGGTCCAGCCGACCACCGGCAGCAGCCTGACAGGCGAGGGCGGCTCGGGCGGTAGCGGTATTCCCGGCCTGGGTGGCGCGGGCGGCGCGCCAGGCGCGAACGGGGCCGATGGCGCGGCGGTGCTGGGTGTCATCCCGGGCGGGGGTGGCGGTGGCGGCTCCGTGTTCCTGGGGCCGGTGCCGCTCACGTCGGCGGTTTCAGCCGGCAATGGCGGCAACGGTGCAAACACGATCGAACCTGCATGGGGTTCGGGTGCGGGCGGAGGCGGTGGCAGCACCATCGCCCACGGTGACGTCCGGATCGACGCCGGGGGCGCGGTGGCTGGTGGCAATGGAGGCCGGGGCGGCGACCTTTCGGGATCGGTGTTTCCGCCGGCCGGTGCCGGCTACGGCGGCGGCGGTGGCGCGGGCTTGCTGGTCGTCGCCCCGGAGGGCACGACGACCACCATCACCAATGCGGGTTCGATCACGGGCGGCAACGGCGGCCGTTCCGGCAACGTGGGCAATGGTTTTCCGCTGCCCCTCATCGGCGCCCGGGGCGGTGCCGGCGAGGGGGCCGATGCGGCTGCGGTGGCGGCCTCTTCGGTGTCGCTGGGCGGTGACGGCATCGTCGGCAGCAATCTCACAGTCATCAACAGCGGCACGATTTCGGGCGGGCTTTCCGGCGACGGGAACACGCGGGCCAATGCGATCCGATTTACGGGCGGTACCAACCGGCTCGAACTGCGCGCCGGCTCGCAGCTCATTGGCAATGTGCTTGCCAACGGCAGCTCCGACACGCTGGCATTCGGCGGCACGGAGTCGGGCAGCTTCGAGTTGGGCAGCCTGGCGGATGGCAGGTTCCAGGGCTTCGAGGCCTATGAAAAGACAGGCAGTTCCACTTGGACGCTGACCGGCGACATATTCGGCACGCCCATTACCGGCGTGGTGCGCGAAGGCACGCTGCGCCTGGGCGATGGCGACGGCGCGCGCGGGGTGATCGTCGGGGCGGACGGCCAGACCACCCCGGCCATTCCCACGCCGGACGGTTTCCTCGGCCAGAACGGCGGGGCGGGCACGACAGGGCTGGCCGTCGCGGGCGGAAAGCTGGTGGTCGAGGCCGACAGCCAGGTCCGCGGCGGCACTGGAGGCAGCGCAAGCAGCACGCAGTTGCGAGGCCTGATACCCACGCCGAGCGTGACAGGCGGCACGGGCGGTGCCGGCGCCACGGGGGTGAACGTCACCGGGGGCGCACTGGTCGTCGAAAGCGGCGGCAACATCACCGGTGGCCGGGGTGGGAGCGGCGGCGCCGTCAACGTCAGCCCCTTCATCGACCCCTTCGAAGGAGGCCAGGGAGCACCGGTGCTTGCCGTGGCACCCGCGACCGCGGACGCGGCCCCGTCGACGAGCGTCACCATGACGGTGGGTGCTGGCGGCGCGGGGGGCTCGGCCGTCACGTCGGCGTCGGGCGAAACCATCGTCAACGGCGGCGTCATTGCCGGCGGTCGCGGCGGGCGCGGAGGCGACAGCCAGCCTGAGATCAACATTGGCGTGGCGAACATCTGGACTTCGAGCACGGCCATGCTGATTCCGACGTTCGGCGACCCCGGGGCGCGCAGCCTGACCGGCACGGGTGGCGCCGGCGGCAACGGTGGACACGGCGTGTTGCTGACGGGCACTGGCGGATTGCAGAACAACAACATCGTCCGCGGTGGCCACGGCGGCGACAGCGGGGCGCTGGTGGGCGTCAGCCTGAGCCTTGGCGCGGCCGACAGCACGATCACCAACGCAGCAGGCGGCAGCGGCGGCGCGGGCGTTGCCTATGCAGGCGCAGGCTCGCTGGTCAACCAGGGCACGCTGAGCGGCGGGAACGCCGGTGCTTCGAGCCTGGGCGCCGCTTTTGCGGGGATCGTTGCCGTGCCCACGGCCGCGCCCATGAACGGCGCGATCGGAATTTCCGTGACGGCCACGGCCACGGTCGTCGGCGCTGTCGGCGCCAGCGGCGGCGCGGGTGCGTATTTCGGCGGGGCCGCCGCGGCAGAGAATCGCGGCTTCATCGAGGGCGGGTCGGGTGCGGGCGTCACGCCGCCGCCGGACTTCGCGGCCATGACGGTCCCTTCTTCTCCCATACAAAGCTTCGCGCTTGCCATGAGCCCCGATGGCGCGACCAGTGCCAGTGCCACCGGCAACGTGGGCGGCGCCGGTGGCAGCGGCCTGGTGCTGGCGGCGGGCGGCACGGCCGTCAACCGCGACGGCGCCGAAATGCGCGGCGGCATGGGCGGCAACGGGTCCGGCGCACAGGCCGCGGCGGCCTCGATGAACATGGCGCAGGCCAGCGCGGTGGCCATCGGTGGCAACGGGGGCAATGGCGGCAATGGCGCATGGCTCAACGGCGCGAGCCTGTTCCTCAACGAAGGCAGCGTGTCCGGCGGCCAGGCCGGTGACGGCGGCAGCGGCAAGGCCAACAGCCAGTCGACCACGGCCGTGGCGGCGGCCACGCTGCTCGCCACGGGTGGCAACGGCGGCACGGGTGGCGCCGGCATCGCGGGCAACGACTCGACGGTGGTGAACCGCGGCGTGGTCCGGGGCGGCAACGGCGGCATGGGCGCCACCGCGGTGACCCAGCACGAAAACATCGGCGACAGCCCCAGCACGATTACCTATGGCGTGGGCACTCCCGGCACGATGGGTGCCGGCGGCGCGGGCATCACGGGCGCCAACCTGCACGTGACCAACGCCGGCATCATTGCCGGCGGCTACTCGGGCGACGGCGAAACGCAGGCGGCGGCCGTCGCCTTCACGGGGGGCGTGAACAGCCTCACCATCGAGCGCAGTTCGGTCATCGAAGGCCTGGTGCTGGCCCACAGCACGGCCGACACGCTGGCGCTGGGCGGCGCGGACGACAGCAGCTTCGACGTCGCTTCCACCGGACCGGGCGGGCAGTACCGCGGCTTCGGGCAGTTCCGCAAATCGGGCGAGGCCACCTGGACGCTGAACGGCAGCACCACGCAGGTCACGCCGTGGACCATCGAGCGGGGCACGCTGGTCGTGGGCACCGACGGCGCCCTGGGCGACGCGAGCGGCGCGCTCACGCTGGCCGGCGGCACGCTGCAAACCACGGCCAGCATTGCCACGGCGCGGGCGGTCGTGCTGTCGGGCCCCGGCGGCGCGTTGCGCACCGACGCCGGCACCACGCTGCAGATCGGCGGCCAGGTCTCGGGCAGCGGTGCGCTGACCAAGGACGGCGACGGCACGCTGCGCCTGTCGGCCACCAACAGCTACACCGGCGGCACGCGCATCGCGGCGGGCACGCTGGTCGGCGGTGCCAACAGCTTCGGCACCGGCGCCATCGTCAACGACAGCGCGCTGGTGATCGAGCAGCCCACTGATGCCACCATGGTCAACGACCTTTCCGGCAAGGGCAGCCTGACCAAGTCCGGCGCCGGCGCGGTGCGCTACACCGGCAACGGCTCGGCCTTCACCGGCAACCTGCAGGTGACGGGCGGTGTGCTGTCGGTGAACGGTTCGCTCGGCGGCACGCTGCACGTCGAATCGGGCTCGACGCTGAAGGGCAGCGGCAGCGTGGGCACCACGGTGCTGGCGAGCGGCGCCACGCTGGCCCCGGGCAACTCCATCGGCACGCTCACCGTGAACGGCGACTTCACCTTTGCACCGGGCTCGCGCTACCAGGTCGAGACCGACCCCAGCGGCGCGAGCGACCTGCTGCGCGTGACCGGCACCGCCACGCTGGGCGGCGCCTCGGTGATCGTGCTGGCGGCCGACGGCAAGTGGAACCCGACCACCACGTACACCATCCTCACGTCGGGCACCCGCGTGGGCACCTTCGGCGGCGTGTCGTCGAACTTCGCGTTCCTCGATCCGGCGCTGAGCTACAAGGGCGGCGATGTCCTGCTGAGCCTGGTGCGCAACACGGTTGCGTTTCCGGCGGTGGGCGTCACGTTCAACCAGCGTGCGTCGGGCGCGGCGCTCGACAGCCTGGGCGGTGGCCTGCTCTACAACGCGGTGGTGCAGCTCGACGCACCGACGGCCCGCCTGGCCTTCGACCAGCTCTCCGGCGAGCTGCATGCGTCGGTGCGCTCGGCGCTCGTCGAAGACAGCCGCTTCGTGCGCGAAGCCGGCGCCGACCGGCTGCGCCAGGCGCAGGGCGGCGTGGGCAACACCGGCGAGCTGAAGACGGTCGAGGGCGCCAATGGCGGCCTGTGGACGCGCGCCTACGGCTCGTGGGGCGACACCAAGGGCGACGGCAATGCGGCCAAGGCCAAGCGCGGCACGCGCGGCGTGCTGGTCGGTGCCGACCGCCGCTTCGGCGACTGGCGCCTGGGCGTGCTGGGGGGCGCGGGCAGCAGCAGCGTGAGCGTGGACGAGCGCCAGTCGTCCGCCAAGATCGACAGCTACCACCTGGGCCTGTACGGCGGCACCGAGTGGGGCGCGCTGGCCCTGCGCGCCGGCGCCAGCTTTACCCACCACAGCATCGACACGCGCCGCCGCATCGCCTTCACCGGCCTGGGCGGCACGCCCGAGGCCAGCTACGGCGCGGGCACCACGCAGGTGTTTGGCGAACTGGGCTGGCGCATCGACGCGGGCACGGTGGCGCTGGAGCCCTTTGTCAACCTGGCGCACGTGAACCTGCGCACCGGCAGCTTCACCGAGCGCGGCAGCCTGGCGGGGCTGCATGGCCGCAGCGAATCGGGCAGCACCACCTTCACCACGCTGGGGCTGCGCGCCAGCACGAAGCTGGACCTGGGCGGCACGGAAGCCACGCTGCGCGGCATGCTGGGCTGGCGCCATGCCTTCGGCGACGTGTCGCAGACGGCCGCGCTGGCGTTCATGGGCGGCGGCAATGCGTTCACCGTGGCCGGCGTGCCGGTGGCGAAGAACGCCGCGGTGGTGGAGGCGGGGCTCGACTTCGCCGTCAAGCAGGACCTGACACTGGGCGTGTCGTACAACGGCCAGTTCGGCAACGGCATGAAGGACCACGGGCTCAAGGCCAACCTGCTGTGGAAGTTCTAAGGGCCTGAACGCCGGGGAGCCTGGGCGCGGGGAGCGCTCCGGCGCCCGAGCGCAATGCGAACGCAGCCGGTGCCGTCGAGGTGCCGGCTGCGTTTTCTTTTTGCGTTCGCCTTTGCTTTGAAGTTCTTACAACTTCGGCACCGGGGAGGCGCTTTCCGCCGGTAAAGTGCCTGCGTCCGGCGGCGGATTGTCCGCAGCCCATTCCCTGCTTCCTTTCGTTTCCTTCGCCTTCTTCCCCTCCCTCTTCATGTCCAACCTCATCGTGCACGGCGGCACGCCGCTTCGCGGCCGCATCACCCCCTCCGCCAACAAGAACGCCGTGCTCCCGGTGCTCTGCGCCACCTTGCTCACCTACGAGCCCTTGCGCCTGCATGGCGTGCCCGACATCACCGACGTGCGCAAGATCCTCGAGATCTTCCGCACCCTGGGCAGCGACGTGCGCATGGACCACGACAGCGGCACGCTCGAGTTGCACCACCGCGAGACGGTGTTCGACGCGGCGCTGCACCGCCTGCCCGAAGAGATGCGCTCGTCGATCATGCTGGTGCCGCCGCTGCTGGCGCGCTTCGGCGTGGCGCGGCTGGAAGACAACGTCAAGGGCTGCACGCTGGGCGTGCGTGAGATCGATCCGCACGTGGAAGTGTTCCAGCGTTTCGGCGGCGTGGTCGAGCGCACCGAGGGTTCGCTGCTGGTGCGCAGCGCCGGCCGGCTGACGCCCACCGACCACTGGCTCGACTACGCCTCGGTCACCACCACCGAAAACTTCGTGCTGTGCGCCGCCGCGGCCGACGGCACCTCGACGCTGACCAACGCCGCGTCGGAGCCGCACGTGCAGGAGTTCTGCCGTTTCATGGCCATGATCGGCGTGCGCATCGAAGGCATGGGCACCTCGCGCGTGACGGTGCACGGTGGCGGCGCGCTGAAGGGCGGCGAGTTCCGTTTCGACGAAGACTTCCACGAGATCACGACCTTCCTGGCGCTGGGCGCGATCACCGGCGGCGACGTGGTGGTGCGCAACAGCGCCCCCGACAACTTTCCGCTGATCGACCGCACCTTCGCCAAGTTCGGCGTGCAGATCACGCACCAGGACGGCTGGTCGCGCGCCATTCGCACGGGTCCGCTGAAGGTGCAGACGCCGTTCACGAGCAATGTGCTGACCAAGGTGGAAGCCGCGCCGTGGCCGTACTTTCCGGTCGACCTGTTGCCGATCTTCATTGCGCTGGGCGTGCGTGCCCAGGGCAATGCGATGTTCTGGAACAAGGTGTACGACGGCGCGCTGGGCTGGACGGGCGAGTTGTCGAAGTTCGGCGCGCACGTGTTCTCGTCGGACCCGCACCGGCTCATTACCTTCGGCGGCAACCCGCTGACGCCAGCGGTGGTCGAGAGCCCGTACATCATCCGCGTGGCGATTGCGCTGTTCATGGTGGCAGCGAGCATCGAAGGGCGCTCGGAGATCCGCAACGCAACGCCGATTCGTCGTGCGCATCCGCGCTTTGTCGAGAACCTGCGAAGCCTGGGGGTGCAGGTGGAGTGGACCAGCGAGGAGTAGCCGTTGGCGCGTTGCTGTTGCTTGGGTCATTCAGGGCGACGC
>NZ_QAJK01000170.1 GCF_003852515.1 Variovorax sp. KBW07
TCCCCGCAGCGAAATAAAGGAGGAGCGAAGCGGGGGACATTCGCGGAGGGGAGTACCCGGTGTCCTGTGCACGAAGCGCCCGACAAGCCGGGGCAAAAGAAATGACTTCCTCCAAAACAACAACGAACACGGCAGCCGCAATGCGACAACACCGCCTGCTATGGCCCATCGTCACGCTGCTGCTATTGCTCGCAGTGAACACGGCATTCAACGCCAGCTTCCTGCATCTCGAATGGCGCGACGGCCATCTCTACGGCAGCCTCATCGACATCCTGAACCGCGCAGCCCCGCTCGTGCTCGTGTCGCTCGGCATGACGCTGGTGATAGCGACACGAGGCATCGACATCTCGGTAGGCGCCGTCGTGGCGATTGCGGCGGCGCTCGCGGCATGGATGATCGGCGGGTCGGTTGCGAGCGACGTCAGCCGCTTTCCCATGTGGCTCGCCATCGTCGCGGCCATTGCCATCGCGCTGCTCTGCGGCCTCTGGAACGGCTTGCTGGTTGCCAAGGTTGGCATGCAGCCGATCATCGCGACGCTGATTCTCATGGTGGCGGGGCGCGGCATTGCGCAGCTCATTGCCGACGGGCAGATCATCACGATCTACTACAAGCCCTTCTTCTTCCTGGGCAGCGGCTACCTGCTCGGCCTGCCGTTCTCGCTGTTCATCGTGGTGGCGGTGTTCGTGCTGCTGTACCTGGCAATCACGCGCACCGCGCTCGGGCTGTTCATCCAGGCCGTGGGCATCAACCCGACGGCGGCGCGCGTGGCGGGGGTGCAGGCGCGGCGGCTGGTCGTGGGGGCGTATGCCTTCTGCGGTGCGTGCGCGGGCGTGGCGGGCTTGCTGATCAGCTCCAATGTGAAGAGCGCGGATGGCAACAACGCGGGGCAACTGATCGAGCTCGACGCGATCCTTGCGGTCACGCTGGGCGGCACGGCACTGACCGGCGGGCGCTTCAGCCTCGTGGGCAGCGTGATCGGGGCGCTGATCATCCAGACGCTGACCTATGCGATCTATTCGCTGGGCGTGCCGCCGGAAATCAACCTCGTGGTGAAGGCCGGCGTGGTGTTCGCGGTGATGCTGCTGCAATCGCCGGAGTTTCGTGCCGAGCTGCGGTCGCTGGTGCAGCGGCCGGCGCATGAAGGGGCCAAGGTATGAGCGCGGTGATGGATACGGCACCCTCACCCCAGCCCTCTCCCGCACGCGGGAGAGGGGGCAAGACGGGGCTCAACCCGAAGTACCTGCCGCTGGTGGCGACCATCTCGCTGTTCGTGCTGGTGGCAACGCTCGGCTCGGTGTTCTACGACGGCTTCTTCTCGGCGCAGGTTTTTCTCAACCTGCTGATCGACAACGCCTTCCTGATCGTCGTCGCGGTCGGCATGACCTTCGTGATTCTCTCGGGCGGCATCGACCTGTCGGTGGGGTCGGTGATCGCACTGACCACCATGGTGTCGGCCTCGCTGGTCGAGAAGCACGGCTGGAGCCCGGCTGTCGTGATTCCGCTGGTGCTGTTGATGGGCACGGGTTTCGGTGCGTTCATGGGCCTCTTGATCGAGCGCTTCAGGTTGCAGCCTTTCATCGTCACGCTGGCGGGCATGTTCCTGGCGCGCGGGCTGTGCTACCTGATCAGCATCGATTCGATCAGCATCACCAACGAGTTCTACTCCGAGGTCTCGCAGATCCGCATTCCGGTCTGGGGCGAGGCTTCGGTGTCGATCAGCGCGGTGATCGCCATGGTGGTGTTGCTGGCCGCGGTGTTCATCGCGCACTGCACGCCCTTTGGCCGGGCGGTGTACGCCATCGGCGGCAGCGAGCACTCGGCAATGCTGATGGGCTTGCCGGTGCGGCGCACGCTCATCGGCGTGTACACGCTGTCGGGCTTCTGCTCGGCGCTGGCGGGCGTGATCTTCACCTTCTACATGCTGTCGGGCTACGGCCTGCATGCGATGGGACTGGAGCTCGACGCCATCGCGGCGGTGGTGATCGGCGGCACGCTGCTCACGGGCGGCGTGGGCTATGTGGCGGGCACGCTGTTCGGCGTGCTGATGCTCGGGATCATCCAGACGCTGATCTCCTTCGACGGCACGCTGAGCTCGTGGTGGACGCGCATCGTGGTGGGTGCGCTGCTGTTCGTGTTCTGCCTGCTGCAGCGCTTCTTTACCTCGCGCGCACCCCGGCGCTGACTTTCTCTTTTCTCTCTCAGGACACCTCGCATGCCGGACACCCCTCCGAAGAAACTGCGCTCGACCGAATGGTTCGGCTCGGCCGACAAGAACGGCTTCATGTACCGCAGCTGGATGAAGAACCAGGGCATCCCGGACCACGAGTTCGATGGCCGGCCGATCGTCGGCATCTGCAACACGTGGTCGGAGCTGACACCGTGCAACGCGCACTTCCGCAAGATCGCCGAGCACGTGAAGCGCGGCATCTCGGAGGCGGGCGGCTTCCCCGTGGAGTTTCCGGTGTTCTCGAACGGCGAGTCGAACCTGCGGCCGACCGCGATGCTCACGCGCAACCTTGCGAGCATGGACGTGGAAGAAGCGATTCGCGGCAACCCGGTCGATGCGGTGGTGCTGCTCACGGGCTGCGACAAGACCACGCCCGCGCTGCTGATGGGCGCGGCCAGCTGCGACATTCCGGCCATCGTGGTCACGGGCGGGCCGATGCTGAACGGCAAGCTCGACGGCAAGGACATCGGGTCGGGCACGGCCGTGTGGCAGCTGCACGAATCGCTGAAGGCGGGCGAGATCAACCTGCACCAGTTCCTCTCGGCCGAAGGCGGCATGTCGCGCTCGGCCGGCACCTGCAACACCATGGGCACGGCCTCGACCATGGCCTGCATGGCCGAGGCGCTGGGCACTTCGCTGCCGCACAACGCGGCCATTCCGGCGGTCGATGCGCGGCGCTATGTGCTGGCGCAGATGTCGGGCATGCGCGCGGTGCAGATGGCAAAAGAAGGGCTCACGCTGTCGAAGATCCTCACGCGCGAGGCTTTCGAGAATGCGATTCGCGTGAACGCGGCCATCGGCGGATCGACCAATGCGGTGATTCATCTGAAGGCGATCGCGGGGCGCATCGGCGTCGACCTGGCGCTGGAAGACTGGACGCGCATCGGCAGCCACACGCCCACGCTCGTCGACCTGATGCCTTCGGGCCGCTTCCTGATGGAAGAGTTCTACTACGCCGGCGGGCTGCCCGCCGTGCTGCGCCGACTGGGCGAAAACGGCCTGCTGCCGCACCCCGGCGCGCTGACCGTCAACGGCCATTCGATCTGGGACAACGTGCGCGAGGCGCCGAGCCTGAACGACGAGGTGATCCGCCCGCTCAGCAACCCGTTGATCGCCGATGGCGGCATCCGCATCCTGCGCGGCAATCTGTCGCCGCGCGGCGCGGTGCTCAAGCCCTCGGCGGCAACGCCCGCGCTGCTGAAGCACCGCGGCCGTGCGGTGGTGTTCGAGAACCTGGAGCACTACAAGGAACGCATCGTCGACGAAGACCTGGACATTGACGCCAGCTCGGTGATGGTGCTGAAGAACTGCGGCCCCAAGGGCTACCCCGGCATGGCCGAGGTGGGCAACATGGGGTTGCCGCCGAAGCTGTTGCGCCAGGGCGTGAAGGACATGGTGCGCATTTCGGATGCGCGCATGAGCGGCACGGCCTATGGCACGGTGGTGCTGCACGTCGCACCTGAAGCAGCGGACGGCGGCCCACTGGCGGCGGTGCGCGACGGCGACTGGATCGAGCTCGATTGCGATGCGGGCCGGCTGCACCTGGACATCAGCGACGAAGAGCTGGCTTCGCGCCTGGCGTCTTTGACGGCCAGCGATGCGCAGCCCATGAGCACGCGCGGCGGCGGCTACCAGAAGCTGTACGTCAACCACGTGCTGCAGGCCGACGAAGGCTGCGACTTCGACTTCCTGGTGGGCTGCAGAGGCTCCGCCGTTCCCCGCCATTCCCACTGATGATCGATTCACTGAAGCCATGACCCCCAGATACCGCGGCATCTTCCCGGTGGTGCCGACCACCTTCACCGAACAGGGCGCGCTCGACATCGAGAGCCAGAAGCGCTGCGTCGATTTCATGATCGACGCGGGCTCCGACGGGCTGTGCATCCTCGCGAATTTTTCGGAGCAGTTCGTGCTGTCGGACGACGAGCGCGAAGTGCTCACGCGCACGGTGCTCGAACACGTGAAGGGCCGCGTGCCGGTGATCGTGACCACCACGCACTACAGCACCAAGGTCTGCGCCGAGCGCAGCCGTCGCGCGCAGGACATGGGCGCGGCCATGCTGATGGTGATGCCGCCGTACCACGGCGCCACCTTCCGCGTGCCCGAGCCGCAGATCTTCGAGTTCTATGCGCGGCTGTCGGACGCGGTGGGCATTCCCATCATGGTCCAGGACGCGCCGGCCAGCGGCACGGTGCTGACGGCCGCCTTTCTCGCGCGCATGGCGAAGGAGATCGAACACGTCGCCTACTTCAAGATCGAAACGGCGGGCGCGGCCGCGAAGCTGCGCGAGCTGATCCGCCTGGGCGGCGATGCCATCGAAGGCCCGTGGGACGGCGAAGAGGCCATCACGCTGATGCCCGACCTCGATGCCGGTGCGACCGGTTCGATGACCGGCGGCGGCTACCCGGACGGCATTCGCCCGATCATCGAGGCGCACCGCGCGGGCGACCGCGACAAGGCCTTCGCGCTCTACCAGCAGTGGCTGCCGCTCATCAACTACGAGAACCGGCAGGCCGGCCTGCTGGCCTGCAAGTCGCTCATGAAAGAGGGCGGCGTGATCGCTTGCGAGGCGCCGCGGCATCCGCTGCCGGCGATGCACCCCGAGACACGCGCGGGGCTGATCGAGACGGCGCGGCGGCTCGACCCGATGGTGCTGCGCTGGGGCCGCTAGCCTTGCCGGCTTTCTCGACGAAGTAGGGCGCGACGATCTCCCCCAGCCAGTCCATCACGGCCAGCACGCGCGGCGCGAGCTGGCGACGGTTGGCGTACAGCAGCGACACGGGCATGGGGCATGCGTCGAATTCCGGCATCACCCGCACGAGCGCGCCCGAGGCGAGGCTCGCCGCCAGGCCCGCGATTGGCGCCTGGATCAGGCCCAGGCCGGCCAGCGCGGCGGCCTGGTAGGCCTCGGTGCCGTTCACCGTGACGGTGGCGCGCACCGGATGCATCTTGTAGAGGCCGTCGGCCGGGTCCTGGTATTCCCAGCCGGCGTTGGCGGAAAGCGTTTGCGCGAAGTGCACGACGCGGTGCTGCGCCAGGTCGGCCAGGGTGCGGGGCGTGCCGTGCGTGCGCAGGTAGTCCGGGCTCGCGGCGTTGGCCATCTGCATGGCACCGAGCGGGCGCGCCACCAGCTCCGAGTCGCCGAGCGTGCCCACGCGCAGCACACAGTCGAAGCCTTCGTGCACGAGATCGACACGGCGGTCGGTGGTGCTGATGCCGATCTCGAGCGCCGGATGCCGCGCCAGGAATTCGGGCAGGCGCGGAATGACGAGGTCGCGCGCCACCACGTTCGGCAGGTCGATGCGCAGCCGCCCCGTGAGGCCGCCGGCGTGCGAGCGGAACATGGTGGCCAACTGCTCGCCGTCGGCCAGGTAGTCCTTGCATCGCTCGAGAAAGCGTTCGCCGTCTTCGGTGAGGCGCACGCTGCGCGTGGTGCGCTGCAACAGCCGGGTGCCCAGGCGCTCTTCGAGCTGCTGCACGGCCACCGAGGCGCGCGCCCGGGTCAGCCCGAGCTGGTCCGCGGCGCGGCTGAAGCTCGCGAGTTCGGCGACCCTGGAGAAGATGCGCAGTTCTTCGACGTTCATGGCGGCGGATTGTCGTTTTTTCAGATAACAGTGTGCATCGGCTGGAGGGATTTATCTTGCTGGCGGTAATTCTTAAAGTTCGTCCATCGACTTTTCGATCCCGATCCATCCGTCACCCAAGGACTTTGAAATGACCGCTTCCAGCAGCACCGCATCGAACCCATCCCGTATCGCACTCATCACCGGCGGCAGCCGCGGCCTGGGCCGCAGCACCGCACTGGCGCTTGCCGCGGACGGCGTCGACGTGATCCTGACCTACGTGTCGAACGAAGCCAGCGCGCAGGCGGTGGTGTCGGAAGTCGAGGCCAGGGGGCGCCGTGCCGTCGCGCTGCGGCTCGACGTGGGCGACAGCACGGCCTTTGCCGCGTTCGCGGATTCAGTGAAGGCGGTGCTGGCGGCCACGTGGCAGCGCGAGCGCTTCGACTTCCTGGTGAACAACGCGGGCGTGGGCTTGCATGCGAAGTTCGAGGACACGACCGAGGCGCAGTTCGACATGCTCTACAACATCCACTTCAAGGGCACGTACTTCCTCACGCAGAAGCTGCTGCCGCTGATTGCCGACGGCGGACGCATCGTCAACCTGTCCTCGGGGCTGACACGCTTTGCGATGGAAGGGGCGTCCGCCTATGCGGCGATGAAGGGCGCGGTGGAAACGCTGACGCGCTACCTGGCCAAGGAACTCGGCGCGCGCGGCATCGCGGTGAACACCGTTGCGCCAGGGGCGATCGAAACCGACTTCAGCGGCGGCATGGTGCGCGACAACCCGCAGGTGAATGCAATGGTCGCGGGCTTCACCGCGCTCGGACGCGCCGGCAAGCCCGACGACATTGGCGGGGCCATTGCGGGCTTGCTGGGGGAGGGCAATCGCTGGGTGAATGCCCAGCGCATCGAAGTCTCTGGCGGGATGCTGGTCTGAGCACATGGCGTGCCCAGCGGGGAATCAGCCCTGGGTCTTTTCGAGTTCAGTGACCTGCAACGACAGGTCGAACAGCTTGGACTTGCTGGCGTAGTAGCGATCGAGCCGCCATTCCTTCAGGATGTCCATGGCGAGCTCGAAGCTCTTGTAGTCGAGGTTGTACAGGGTGACGAGTTCAAAGCTGTGTTCGGACTCGAGAGCCAACACGAGCTGGGCCAGGATTTTGGCCGATTCGTTGGCCGGGTCCGTTTCTATGAATCGGCGAGCGACCTTGATGGCATTCATGGGGGAGGGTTCCTCGGTGGGCAGTGACCGAGAACTATAGCTAGCACCCTCGCGCGTTTTATGACGGTTTCGTGACAACCGGGGGCATCGATCCGGGTTTTCCCGAATCGATGCCCAAACCGCCCTGAACGCCGGGGGCGAAAGCCGTTTTCAGCGGGCCGGCGCGGGCATCGGCATGGGCCGCGGTGCCATGGCCGGATCGGGCGCGCGCTCCATGCGCTCCATGGGCCTTGGTGCCGGCATGACCACGGTGGTGACCGATTCGCGGATCACCCCGCCGCCCATCACACTGCCTTCGACCCTGCTGTCGGTGTTGCCCATGCTGCCGAGCACGCGGGCTTCGCAATCGGCACGGTCCGACGGCGGTTGCAGGCCGCAGCGTGCCAGCGCGTTGGCGCGGTAGTCGGGGGCGCTGGTCAGGCCTCCGCGTGCAGCGGCCTGGCGGGCTGCACCGGCCTCGCGAATGCAGGCGGCGCGGTCTTGCTGGTTGTGGCCGCAGACCGAAATTTCCTGCTGGTAGATGCTGGACTCACCGCGCGGACCGGCGGCGGAGGCGATGGTGGTGCCTGCCAGGCCGCTGATGGCCAGCAGGGCGAAGATCATCGATCGGGTATTGCTCTTCATGGTGTGCTCCTTGGAGTGACCGGAAAAAAGA
Organism: Variovorax sp. KBW07; assembly: GCF_003852515.1. Classification (GTDB taxonomy): domain Bacteria; phylum Pseudomonadota; class Gammaproteobacteria; order Burkholderiales; family Burkholderiaceae_C; genus Variovorax. The sequence continues at coordinate 7,668 of NZ_QAJK01000170.1, forward strand.
ACGGCCGGGGTGTGGTTGGACACGTTGCGCGCGGCCGGGTTCACGTTCAGCGAACGGGCTGTGCAGGCTGGGCCGGCACCGGCGTCACGGTTTCGCGCAGGATGCCGCCACCCATCACGCTGCCTTCGCTGCTGGTGAGGGCTCCGCCCTTGACGCGCGCCTCGCAGCCGGCCTGGTCGCCGGCGGGCTGCTCGCGGCAGCGTGCCAGTGCGTTGACCTGCTCGCGGGCGGGGCTTGGCGTGGTGAGGCCGCTGCGGTTGGCTTCCTGGCGGGCGGCGCCGGCTTCGCGCAGGCAGGCGGCGCGGTCTTGCTGCACGCCGTCGCAGGTGGCGCGTTCCTTCTGCATGCGGACATCCGAGTTTGCGGAACCCGCGGCCTGCGCGCTGGCGGTCTGCGCGCCCAGGGCGATGAAGCCGCTGGCGGCGAAGAAGGCCGTGGCGGAAAGGAGGGAACGGAATCTTGTTGTCATGGGTGCTCCTGTGTTGGGGCGCACCCTTCAGACTCCGAATGGTGCGACCGGAGCAGCAGTGTGGGTTCGGCCGGGGCAAATGTCCTGTGGGACAGGGCACTGTGCCAGCCGGGCCGGACGCGCCCCTTCGTGTGGGACGTGTCCGGCACGCGGGGCGTCAGCCCGCGGCGATGCGCTGTGCCAGGTGAGCGAGCGCTTCCTCGACCTGGTCCACCAGAATCAGCGACAGGTCGCCCGGCTGCAGGCGGGCCAGCGCGGTGTCGATGGCGACGAACTCGCCGCGGATCTCATCGATGTAGCGCGTGCGCGCCGCGCCCTGCAGGCCCTGGCGCAGCAATGCCATCACTTCGCCGTCGGCACGGCCCCTTTGCGCGGCGTCCTGGTAGAGGATCACGTCGTCGAAGGCCTGGCCGAGGATGGCGGTCTGGTCGCGGATGTCCGAATCGCGCCGGTCGCCCGCGCCGCTGATCACCACCGAGCGCTTGTTGGCCGGCATGGTGTCCACAGCCGAGACCAGCGCGCGCATGGCGTCGGTGTTGTGGCCGTAGTCGGCAATGACAGTGGCGCCGCGGTAGTCCATGACGTTGAAGCGGCCCGGCACGCCGGCCGCGTCGTTCATGAAGCTGGCGAGGCCGCTGCGGATGGTGTCCCAATCGAGGCCCACGGCCCAGGCCGCGGCCACCGAGGCCATCACGTTGTCGACCTGGAAGCCGATGGTGCCGTTGCGCGTGATCGGCACGTCGCGCAGCGCGATGCGCTCGCGCCACGAGCCTTCGGCCGCGACCAGCGTGTCCTGGTCGACGTACACGGTGCGCTTGCCCTGTGCGCGGTGCGTGGCCATGACCGGGTGCATGCGGTCGGCGGTGAAGAAGATCACCTCGCCGGGGCAGCCGGCCGCCATGGCGGCAACGTTCACGTCGGCCGCGTTGAGCACCGCGTAGCCGTCGGCCGCCACGTTGCGCACGATGACGCGCTTGAGCACGGCAAGGTCTTCGACGGTGGTGATGTAGTTCAGGCCCAGGTGGTCGCCGCTGCCGATGTTGGTGACCACGGCCACCTGGCAGCGGTCGAAGCCGAGGCCTTCGCGCAGCACGCCGCCGCGGGCGACTTCGAACACGGCCGCATCGACGTCGGGGTGCATCAGCACGTTGCGCGCGCTCTTGGGGCCGCTGCAGTCGCCGCTGTCGGTCTGGCGGCCGTCGACGTACACGCCGTCGGTGTTGGTCATGCCGGTGCGCAGGCCGCTGGAAGCCAACAGGTGGTTGATGAGGCGCGCGGTGGTGGTCTTGCCGTTGGTGCCGGTGACGGCGACCACGGGAATGCGGCCGTCGTCGCCGTGGGCGAACAGCGTGTCCATGACGGCTTCGCCAACCGCGCGGCCACGGCCGAACGAGGGCGAGATGTGCATGCGCAGGCCGGGCGCGGCATTCACCTCGACCACGCCGCCGTGCTGTTCTTCGAGCGGGCGCAACACGTTCTCGCAGACCATGTCGACGCCGCAGATGTGCAGGCCGACCATCTGCGCCGCATCGACCGCGCGCGCGGCCACTTCGGGGTGCACGGTGTCGGTCACGTCGGTGGCGGTGCCGCCGGTGGAAAGGTTCGCGTTGTTGCGCAGCACCACGCGCTGGCCGCGTTCGGGCACGCTGTCGGGCGTGAGGCCCTGGGCTTCGAGCCGGCCGATGGCGATGTCGTCCAGTCGGATCTTGGTAAGCGAGGTGGCATGGCCCTCGCCGCGGCGCGGGTCGAGGTTGACGGTGTCCACGAGCTGGCGCACGGTGAGGGTGCCGTCGCCGATCACCTGCGGCGGATCGCGCCGGGCGGCGGCCACGAGGCGGTCGCCGACCACCAGCAGGCGGAAGTCGAAGCCGGGCAGGAATTTCTCGACCATCACTTCGCCGTACACGGCGGCCGAGTCGTAGGCCGAGTTCAGCTGCTCCTGCGTGACGATGTTGACGGTGACGCCCTTGCCCTGGTTGCCGTCCTGCGGCTTGACCACCACGGGCAGGCCGATTTCCATGGCCGCGGCCCAGCCGTCTTCGGCGCTGGCGACGGGGCGGCCCAGCGGCACCGGCACGCCGGCGGCGTTGAGCAGTTGCTTGGTCAGTTCCTTGTCCTGCGCGATCGATTCGGCCACGCCGCTGGTGCTGTCGATCTCGGCGGCCTGAATGCGGCGCTGCTTGGAGCCCCAGCCGAACTGCACCAGGCTGCCGCTGGTCAGGCGGCGGTAGGGAATGCCGCGTGCCACGGCTGCATCGACGATGGAGCCGGTGCTGGGGCCGAGGCGTTCGGATTCGTCCAGGTCGCGCAGCTCGGTGATGGCTGCGTCGGCATCGAAGGCGGTGTCGGCCTGCGCGGCGGCGATGAGCTCTTCGGCCAGCGCCAGTGCGCGGCGGCCGACGGCTTCTTCGCTGTACTGCACGGTGACCTGGTAGACGCCTTCTTCCACCGTGGGAGAGGTGTGGCCGAAATTGACGGCGCAGCCGGCCTGGGCCTGCAGCGCCACCGAGGCGTTTTCGAGCACGTGGGCCAGCGCCAGCGGCTGGCCCAGCACCATGGGGTGCAGCTCGCCGATGGTGGGGAAGCGGGCGCGCAGGCGCGCCTCGAAGCCGGCCAGCTTGCTGATGGCGTTCTCGTCGCCTTCGCAGGCAACCACCGCCTCGATGGCGGTGTGGCGGCTCCAGAGATTGGGCCCGCGAAGGGCTCGGGTGCGGGTGACTTTCATGGGGCTACGGCTCGGTTCGCGGATTCTGTTGGACGCTGCGGCTGCCTCTGCCGAGGCGGCCACGCATATCAGGCAAGTTGGTGTTGGGGGTGTTGCGACGACAGCGGCTGCGTCTGCGACAGCTGCAGCGACGCCAGCGCGGCTTGCAGGTCGGCCTCGAAGGCCTCGACACCGGCACCGATCAGGTTCAGCGGAATGCCCATGGCCCAGGCGGCGGCCACGGCGGCCAGCAGGCTTTCGAGGCTCACGCCGGCATGGGTGGCGCGCCAGATCGTCAGGCGGCCCAGGCCCGGCAGGAACGATTCGCTGCTGCCGGTGGCCAGCACCACGCGGTCTTGCCGCACCAGCACGGCTTTGCCGCCGGTGGCCTGGTGCGCGGCGAGCGCGGGGGCCTGCGGGTCGGCTGCGTACAGGATGACGGCGCCGTCGCACAGCGGCGCGAGGCCGGCCACGCGCGCATCGTCGGCGTTCAGCACGGCGGTGCCTTCGGACAGCACCACGTCGACCTGCGTGCGCAGCACCTTGACCATCTGGTCGCTCTCGGTGATGTCGTAGTCGGCCAGTGCTTCAGAGCCTTCGAGGTCGGTCACGATGCCGACTTCGCAGCGGTCGTACGAGAGGCCGTCGCGCAGGATGGTCTCGGCGCCGTTCTCGATCACCACGGCCTGCACGGCGCGGTTGACCAGCAGGCGATGGCCGGCGTCCCAGTTGGCGCTGTCGCGCGCATCGACGCGGCGGCGTTCCAGGAACAGGCCGTCGCGGCAGGCCAGGCCGGTGTGGCGGCCGCCCAGGTTGATGAGCCAGGCGACCAGCCGCGCCAGCACGGCGGTGTCGCGCGAGCCGGCCACGCCGACCACGGGAATGCGGCCGGGCGCGTCGTTGGGGAACAGGTGGTCGCAGATGGCGCGGCCCACCGGGCGCGGCGAACCGACGGCCGGCTTCAGGTGCATCAGCAGGCCGGGGCCGGCGTTGACTTCGACGATGGCGCCGCGCTGCGGACCCAGCGGCTTGGAGATGTCGAGCGCCACGAGGTCGATGCCCGCAATATCGAGGCCCACCACGCGGGCGGCCAGCACGGCGGCGTGCGCGACTTCGGGGTGAACCTGGTCGGTGCAGTCGTTGGCCATGTTGCCGTTGCGCTGGATCGTGACCACGCGGCCGGCGGCCGGCACGGCGGCGCCGTCGAGTTCCTGGCGCTTGAGTTCGAGCTGCAGCTTGGCGTCGGTGGCCAGCACGATCAGGTCGAGCGGATATTCTTCTTCGGCGCCGCGGCGCGGGTCGCTGTTGAGCTGCTTTTCGATCAGTTCGGCCACGCTGAGCTTGCCGTCGCCGGTGACGGTGATGATCTCGCCGCGCGCGGCGGCCACCACTTCGCCGCCCACCACCAGCAGACGGTGTTCGTGGCCGCGGATGAAGCGTTCGACCATCACGTCGCTGCCTTCGGGCTCGGCGACTGCGAAGGCGGCAATGACTTCTTCACGCGTGGTCAGTTCGAGCGACACGCCGCGGCCGTGGTTGGCGTCCGACGGTTTCACGACCACCGGCAGGCCGATGTCTTCGGCGGCTTCCCAGGCTTCTTCGGCATTGGCGACCACCTGGCCTTCGGGCACCGGCACGCCGCAGCTGGCCAGCAGCGACTTGGTCAGTTCCTTGTCGCTGGCGATCGATTCGCCGATGGCGCTGGTGTAGTCGGTCTCGGCGGTCCAGATGCGCTGCTGGTTCGCGCCGTAGCCCAGTTGCACCAGGTTGCCGCTGTTCAGCCGCATGTGGGGAATGCCGCGGTCGGTGGCGGCGGACACGATGGCGGCGGTGCTCGGGCCGAGGTAGCAGTCTTCGACCTTGGCCTTGACGGCATCGACGGCCTTTTGCACGTCGGCGGCCGTGAACGGGTCGTTGTTGATGGCGGCCATCAGCAGGCGGTGGCCCTCGGCCAGCGCCACCCGGGCCACCTGCTCGTCGCGCGCGCGGAACACCATGCGGTAGACGCCGTGCTCCGACGTGCTGCGGGTTTGCCCGAATCCGGTCGGCATGCCGGCCAGGTTCAGCAGCTCGATGACGACGTGCTCGAGCACGTGGCCCGACCAGGTGCCTTCGGTCAGCCGCTGGATGAAGCCGCCGCGCTCGCCCACGCCGCAGTGGTGCTCGATGAGCGCCGGAAGCAGGCCGGTCAGGCGGTCGGTGAAGCCGTCGATCTTGTTGGAGGGGTAGTCTTCCAGTTGGCCCAGGTCGAGCCAGACTTCGAGCACCGGACGGTAGGTCCAGAGGTTGGGACCGCGCAAATAGTTGATGCGCAGCAGGAGGATGTCGTCGAAACGGGTCATGCAAACGTTCGATGTGCTTTGGCCGAGCACCACGGCGCCTTCAAGCGCGCCCATGGCGATCAGTCAGAATCGGCGCCCGACAAAGGACGCCATGACGCGGTCCATGCGGCCCGCGACGGGCAAGAGTCAGAGAAACACAATGCAACATCACGATCCAGTCGGCACCCGGGAGGGCGAAACAGAGGCGGCTTCAGAGGCTCTGAAAAACCGGCTCGCAGTCGCGGAAAACGTTCTGGTAACACTGACGGTTGACCTCGACGACCAACTTCACTTCGCTTCGGGCTTAGTCGCCTTGACTGACCAGCGGCTGATTGCGCGCGAGCCCGACGGCAAATGGCGTGAGTGGCCACTCACCGATGCCTCGCTCGAACTGCGCCTTTCCGACCATTCGGGCGTCGGAACCCTTGATTTGACGGGGCCCGCGGGCCGATTGGGCCGCTGGCGCTACACCCTGGCCAGCCAGGTGGCGGCTCTGCGCCTGCTCAAGCTTTTCGGTCAGCGCACCGCCGATGTCGCGAAGGCGACACCCGAAATAATCGAGGCCGCGGACGGCGACGACCCGGCCGCCGCCGACACCGATACCGAGCTCCAGACCCCGCCTTCGACCTGGGTCTTGTTACGTCTGGGCCGTTTTGCCAAGCCGTACCGCAAGCAGTTGATTGCAGGGTTTCTACTGACCCTGATCTCGACCGCCGCCACGCTGGTGCCGCCGTACCTGACCATTCCGCTCATGGACGACATCCTGATTCCGTTCCAGAACGGGCAGAAGATCGACTCCGGGCGCGTGGGCCTGTACCTGGGCGGCCTGCTCGGCGCCGCGCTGCTGGGCTGGGGGCTGGGCTGGGCGCGCACCTACCTGCTGGCGCTGGTGTCCGAGCGCATCGGCGCCGACCTGCGCACCACCACCTACGAGCATCTGCTGACCCTGCCGCTCGACTACTTCGGCGGCAAGCGCACCGGCGACCTGATGGCGCGCATCGGCTCGGAAACCGACCGCATCAACGTCTTCCTGTCGCTGCACGCGCTCGATTTCGCCAACGACGTGCTGATGATCGTGATGACCGCGGCCATCCTGTTCTCCATCAACCCGCTGCTGGCGCTGGTCACGCTGGTGCCGCTGCCGTTCATCGCCTGGATGATCCACGTGGTGCGCGACCGCCTGCGCACCGGCTTCGAGAAAATCGACCGCGTCTGGTCGGAGGTGACCAACGTGCTGGCCGACACCATTCCGGGCATCCGCGTGGTCAAGGCCTTCGCGCAGGAACGCCGCGAAGCCGAGCGTTTTCGCGTGGCCAACGCCTACAACCTGCAGGTCAACGACAAGCTCAACCGCACCTGGTCGCTGTTCACGCCGACCGTGTCGCTGCTGACCGAAATCGGGCTGCTGGTGGTCTGGGCCTTCGGCATCTGGCAGGTGGCGCGCGGCAGCATCACCGTGGGTGTGCTCACCGCCTTCATCGCGTACATCGGGCGCTTCTACACACGGCTCGACTCCATGAGCCGCATCGTCTCGGTCACGCAGAAGGCGGCGGCCGGGGCCAAGCGCATCTTCGACATCCTGGACCACGTGAGCAACGTGCCCGAGCCGGCCAACCCGGTGAAGGTCGAGCGCGTGCAGGGGCGCATCGAGATGAGCGGGCTGGGCTTTCGCTATGGCTCGCGCGCCGTCATTCACGACCTCGACCTGACCATCGAGCCCGGCGAAATGATCGGCCTGGTGGGCCACAGCGGTTCGGGCAAGAGCACGCTGGTCAACCTGATCTGCCGCTTCTACGACGTGACCGACGGCGCCATCAAGGTCGACGGCACCGACATCCGCCGCTTTGCCGTGGCCGACTACCGGCGCCACGTGGGGCTGGTGCTGCAGGAGCCCTTTTTGTTCTTCGGCACCATCGCGCAGAACATCGCCTACGGCAAGCCCGATGCCACGCGCGAAGAAGTCGTGGCCGCGGCCCGCGCCGCGCATGCGCACGACTTCATCCTGCGGCTGCCGCACGGCTACGACTCGCTGGTGGGCGAGCGCGGGCAGGGCCTGTCGGGCGGCGAGCGCCAGCGCATCAGCATTGCGCGCGCGCTGCTGATCGACCCGCGCATCCTGATCCTCGACGAAGCCACATCGGCCGTGGACACCGAGACCGAGAAAGAGATCCAGAAGGCGCTCGACAACCTCGTGCAGGGCCGCACCACCATCGCCATCGCCCACCGTTTGTCGACGCTGCGCAAGGCCGACCGTCTCGTGGTGATGGACCGAGGCGAAGTGGTCGAAGTGGGGCCGCACGACGCCTTGATGGCCAAGCAGGGCGCCTACTGGCGGCTCTACCAGGCGCAATTGCGCCAGGGCGACGACGATGCGAGCGAAGGCGCGGTCGACGAGCGTGCCGGCGCGCAACTGCCGCTGGTCGTCAGCCACGCAGCCCATCCGGCGGGGGACGCATGAGCGAGCACAACAACACCATCACCACTGCTTTCGAACTCGAGCGCGACGCCTTCGGCCGTCTGGTGCTGACCGATGCGCAGGGCGAGCGCCACGTGGGCATCGTGCCCGTGCGGGCCTTTCCGCTCAGCGCGCCGGGCCACGGCGTGTCGCTGGTCGGCGGCGAGGGCCGCGAGCTGGTCTGGATCGACAGCGTCGAGACGCTGCCGGCGCAGGCGCGGGCACTGTTGCAAGAAGAACTGGCCGTGCGCGACTTCGCGCCGACGCTGCTCAAGCTGCATGGCGTGTCGAGCTTCGGCGTGCCCAGCACCTGGACGGTGAGCACCGACCGCGGCGACACCAGCTTCGTGCTGAAGGCCGAGGAAGACATCCGCCGGCTCGAAGGCGGTGCGTTGCTGATTGCCAGCGCGCACGGCGTGCAGTTCCGCATCCCCGACGTGAAAACGCTCGACCGCGCGTCGCGCAAGCTGCTCGAGCGCTTCCTCTAGAGATTCGCCTAGAGCTTCGTCTGGAGCGGGCTGCCGCGTCCGTTGGGCAAGGCGGCCGCGAGCAGGGCCGCTTCCTTCGTGGCCTTGGCGCGCCGGTGGCCCCAGTCGGTGATCGGCTTCTCGAACCAGCGATACAGCAGGTCCGACACCGCCAGCGACACCACGAACGACAACAGCAGCAGCATCTGGCCATCGACCAGCGTCACGCCCAGGCCGCGCAGCACGTCAATCACCGCATGCGCGGCGATGTACTGGACCAGGTACATCGCATACGACCGGTTGCCGATGAACACCAGCCACTTCGTCGACAGCGCCCGGCCCATGAAAGTGCGCACGGCAATGAGCGAAGGCAGCAGCAGGCCGATCAGCAGGCCGTAGAGCGCGATCGCGCCCATGTGCCCGATGTAGCTTTCGACCAGCGGAAAGCGCCGGTGCACGATGAACAGCAGCGGAAGAATCACCAGCGGCGCGCGGTGGGTCATGAGGCCCTGCACCCATCCGAAGGTGCGCCGCGTGTGCATCAGGATGGCCAGCGCCGAGCCGACCATCATGCCGATGTAGTTCTGCGGGCTGAGCCAGGCCGGCTCCATCCTGCTCAGGCTCAGCGCGACCAGCGCCGTCATGCACAGCCCGACGGTCGCCAGGCGCGAGCGCGTCGTCAGGCCGAACACGGTGATCAGCGTGGGCCAGACCAGGTAGTACTTCCACTCGACGCTCAGCGTCCAGGTGGCGATCAGCGGCGCGTAGGGCGCGAGTTCATTGCGCAGGCTCAGGTAGTAGGGCGTGGCGACCATCATCTGCGCCCAGCTGGCGTCTTGCGCAAAGTAGCTCTGCACCAGCACCACCAGCAGGATCAGCAGGTACAGCGGCACCAGCCGGGTGGTGCGGCGTATGTAGAACGCCTTCAGCGACACGCGGCCGGTGGCGTCGCGCTCGCGCAGCAGCAGGGTGGTGATGAGAAAGCCCGACAGCACGAAGAAGGCATGCACGCCCAGCCAGCCCGAGAACTTGTTCCAGCCGATGCCGCCCATGTGGGCCGTGAAAACGAGGAAGACGGAAACGGCCCTCAGGCCGTCCAGCGCGGCGAAGTTGCGCGCGCCTTGAAATTCATCGAAGCTGATCCGCGTGCCGCGCTCGCCCATTCTTTGTGTCCCCTGCATCGTGTCGCGGGGGATTTTGCCTCAAGTCAGTTCAGTGACTTGAGCCGGGCAGCGGCTCAGCGCGCCATGAACCAGCGCATGGCCACCGCACCCGCCGCCGCCGCCACGCCGCTCACCAGCGTGCCCCAGGCAATGTCGATGAACGACAGCGCCAGCGGCCAGTTGCGGATCACCGCGAGGTTCGTCAGGTCGTAGGTGCCGTAGCAGAACAGGCCGAACAGGCCACCCAGCACCGCCGCCCGCATCACGCTCTGCGCCTCGACGCCCGGCACGATCGCGAAGACCAGCAGGCCGATGGGGTACAGCAGGTAGAACACCGCCGCGAAGGCCAGCCTCGGTTGCGGCGACATCAGGTCGCCCATGCCTTGCTGGTACATGCCCTTGGCCACGAAGCCAAGCCAGACCATGTCGATGACCAGCAGCGCCACGAAGGCGACGGCCCATGCAACCAGGTGTTTAGTGCTCATTCGCGGGATCGTATCCGTGGCGCCGCGCCGCCTGCGAAAATCGCGCTTTTGGACTACAACGGCCCCGCCGTTGACGGAAATGCCGCTGCACACCACCGCCCTCGTTCTCTTTTCCGGCGGCCAGGACTCGACCACCTGCCTCGCCGATGCGCTCTCGAAATACCAGCGCGTCGAAACCCTGGGTTTCGACTACGGGCAGCGGCATCGCGTCGAGCTCGACGTGCGCGGCACCGTGCTCTCGAAGATGCGCGAGCGCTTTCCCGAATGGGCGCCGCGCCTGGGCGAAGACCATGTGCTCACGCTCGCGGCGCTGGCCCAACTCGGCGGCTCATCGCTGACGGAAGAGGTCGCCTTCGAGATGCAGGCCGACGGCCTGCCCAACACCTTCGTGCCCGGACGCAACCTGCTGTTCCTGACGCTGGCCGGCGCGCTGGCCTACCGGCGCGGGCTGCAGGTGATCGTCACCGGCGTCTGCGAGACCGACTTCTCGGGCTACCCCGACTGTCGCGACGACACCATGAAGGCCATGCAGCTCGCGCTGTCGCTGGGGCTCGAACGCCGCCTCGTCATCGAGACGCCGCTCATGTGGATCGACAAGGCCGAGACCTGGCAGCTGGCGCACCGCCTGGGCGGCGAGCCTCTGGTCGAGCTGATCGTGGAAGAAACCCACACCTGCTACCTCGGCGACCGCGAGCACCGCCAGGCCTGGGGCTACGGCTGCGGCGAGTGCCCGGCCTGCGAGCTGCGCAAGAAGGGCTGGGAGCGCTACGCCGCGGCGGGCTGAACCGCCGAGGTGTTCAGCCGGTAGCGTGCGCCACCGGCAGCGCCGTCTTCCTGCGGCACCAGCGTCCAGCGCTGGTTGTGAAAATCGCCCACCGCCGCGCGGTGCGCAATCGACACCATCGCGCCGCCCGCGGCCTGCACAGTGGCCGCGAGGCGCTTGTACAGCACGCTTTCGGCCTCCGCGTCGAGCGCACTCGTGATCTCGTCGGCGAACAGCCAGGCCGGCTTTCGCAGCAGCACGCGGGCAATCGCCAGTCGCTGCTGCTCGCCGCCAGAAAGCTTCTGGCTCCAGGCGTCGCTGTCGTCGAGGCGGCCGGCAAGGTCGGGCAGCAGGGCATCGGCGAGCGCCTGGCGCAACTGGTCGTCGCTGTAGTCCGAGGCCGCGTTCGGGTACGTCAGCGCATCGCGCAGCTTGCCGTCGGGCACGTAGGGGCGCTGCGGCATGAACATCGCGTCACCGGGCACTTGCACGTGTCCGCGAGAGAACGGCCAGATGCCCGCGAAGGAACGGAACAGCGTCGATTTGCCGCTGCCCGAAGGGCCCTGCAGCAGCACACTGTCGCCGGGCGCCACGGACAGGGCGGCGCCGGCGAGCAGCGGCGTGCCGTTGGGCAGGGCCACCCCGAGGTCGTCGGTGTGCAACACGGCCGCCGGGTCGCGCTGCAGTGCGTTGTCGCGCGTGGCGTGGGCCTTCATGGCGTCGTCGAAGCTGGTCAGGCGGTCGGTGGTGGCGCGCCACACGGCCACGCTGTCGTAGTTGTTGACGAACCAGCTGAGCGACTCCTGCACCTTGCCGAAGGCCGAGCCGATCTGCATCAGGTGGCCGAGCTGGAACGCGCCGCCGAAGTACTGCTGCCCGGCCACCAGGAACGGAAAGATCACCGCCGCCTGGCCGAAGAACGAGGTGAAGGTCACCAGGTTCTTCTGCTGCTTGATCAGCAGCAGGTAGTTGCGCAGCACGTCGCCGAAGCGCAGGTCGAGCTGGCCGCGCTCGACCTTCTCGCCATGGTCCAGCGCGATGGCTTCGCTGTACTCGCGCACGCGCACCAGGTGATGCCGGAAGTCGGCCTCGAAACGCTGCTGCCGGAAGTTCAGCCCGATCAGCGGACGGCCGATGAAATGCGTGACCACGGTGCCGACGATGGAGTACCCCAGCGCCAGCCAGACCATCGCACCGACGATCTGGTAGGTGGTGCCGCCGGCCGTGAACGAGAAATTGCCCGACAGCGTCCAGAGCAGGCCGATGAAGCTCAGCAGCGTGACCACGGCGTTCAGCAGGCCCATAGAGAGCGACATCGTGGCGCTCGTGAACATCTGCATGTCTTCCTGGATGCGCTGGTCGGGGTTGTCCGGCGCGGTGCCGTCCTTGCCGGCGTAGCGCGCCAGTTCCAGGTGATAGAAGGTGCGGTCCGCCATCCAGCGCGACAGGTAGCTGCGCGTCATCCAGGTGCGCCAGCGCAGCTGCAGCAACTGCGTCACGTAGAACTTGAGCACCTGCACCGCGATGTTGAAGAAGGCGATCCAGCCGAACACCCGCACCTCGCGCCAGAAGGCGACCACGTCCTTGTTCTGCAGTGCATCGTAGAAGCGCCCGTACCACTCGTTGCCGAGCACCGCCACGTAGACGTAGAAAAGGTTCAGGGCAATGATGCCCGCCAGCATGGCGCGCGCCCGCCATTTCTCCTCGGACCGGAAATAGGGCGCCGCGAGCGTGAAGACGCGGCGCAGAACCTGGATGAACGAGCTGGCGCGCGCTGTGACGGATGAAGGCATTCGGGTTTCCTCGCAGGCGCGGGTGCGCCGGGCATCATGAGGAAACCATCGTAGACAGATGTTCCTTAAACGGAACTGAAATTTCGGTGGAGGCACGCCTGGCCCTGCGGCACTCGAAGCAGCCCGGGGCGCTGGTACACCCCGTCAGCGCAGCATGACCCGCGCCGCGGTCGCGAGGAAATGCGCCAGCGGCGGCGTCTGCAGTCCTTCGACCTTCGCTTCTTCGTCCCACAGCCGCAGCCGTACCGCATCGCCGGCCCAGCGGTGTGCCGCGAAGCGCGCCGCCGCTTCCTCGTCCATCACGCCGCCCTGCAGCGCCAGGCTGCGCACCGAGTCGGGCGAGAGCTTCGAAAAATAGCCGGGCCGGGTCGCGCACAGGTAGCGCTTGGCGTCCACGTGCAGGCGGATCGGCTCGCGCACCTCGACATCGAAGGCGCCGCGCAGCAAGGGCAGGGCGATGTATTGGTGGCGGTCGTCGATGCCCAGCTCGGTGGGCGAGTGCGACAGCGTCTGGTGCTCGGCGATCAGCAGATGGCCCAGGTCGTGCAGCAGCGCGGCCGTGACCAGCGCGTCGCTCGCGCCGGCCTGCTCCCCAAGCCAGGCGCATTGCAGCGCGTGCTCGAGCTGCGTCACCGGTTCGCCCGCGTACGCAACCCCACCCCGTTCGGCGAACAGGCGAGCAATCTCGGCGAGGTCGAGCGTCATGAAAAAGAAACAGGGCGAGCGAAGCGGGAGCGCAGGCGACAGCACTCGGAGTCTGCCGAGAAGCGGTGACATGCGGATGACAGAGCCGTTGCGAGCCCGCCGCAAAACCACCGCGAAATCACCAGTTTGTGGCGCTGTTTTGGGTATTTGGGGTTTTTTGAGGCGTCTGACAAATCCCTGTCATATGCCGCTGCGAGCATCGCCTGCATTCGCCGCACCGGACGGTTTGCGTACTTTTGCGTTCCGGTTCGTCTGCCCCGCCTCTTGCCCGTTTCCTCTTCTCCTTCTTTCTTCTTTTCTCAGCTTTCTCCCAAGGGAACTTCACCATGCTGCATCGTCAATTCCGCTGGGCCTTCGTGCCGGCCGCCCTGCTCTCCCTGGCTTTTGCCGCATCGGCCCAGGGCCGCACCGAGCTGCTGGTCTACACCGCGCTCGAAGCCGACCAGGTACAGGCCTACAAGGCCGCCTTCGAAAAGGAAAACCCGAACATCGAGCTGAAGTTCGTGCGCGACTCCACGGGCATCGTCACCGCCAAGCTGCTGGCCGAAAAGGCCAACCCGCAAGCCGACGTGGTGTGGGGCCTGGCCGCCACCTCGCTGATGCTGCTCGACAAGGAAGGCATGCTCCAGCCCTACGCGCCCAAGGGCCTGGAAGCCATCAAGCCCACCATGCGCGACGCCGCCAACCCGCCCAAGTGGGTCGGCATGGACGTGTGGTCGTCGGCCATCTGCTTCAACACCGCCGAAGCCACCAAGAAGAACCTGCCCAAGCCCACCAGCTGGGCCGACCTGACCAACCCGGTCTACAAGGGCCAGATCACCATGCCCAACCCTGCTGCGTCGGGCACCGGCTACCTGATGGTGTCGGGCTGGATCCAGATGATGGGCGAAGAGAAGGCGTGGAAGTACATGGACGCCCTGCACCAGAACATCGGCATCTACAGCCAGTCGGGCAGCAAACCCTGTCGCCAGGCCGGCGCCGGCGAGTTCGCGCTGGGCATGTCGTTCGAATACCGCGCCAACAAGACCAAGCGCGACGGCGCCCCCATCGACATCGTGCTGCCCAAGGAGGGCCTGGGCTGGGACATGGAAGCCACCGGCATCATCAAGACCAGCAAGAAGCAGGACGCCGCCAAGGCGCTGGCCGACTGGGCCGTCACCAAGCAGGCCAACGAGCTGTACGCGAAGAACTTCGCCGTGCTCGCGCTGCCTGGCATCCAGGAAAAGCTGGAGTTCGTGCCGGGCGACGTCGAGAAGCTGCTCGCCAAGAACGACTTCAACTGGGCTGCCGCCAACCGCGACCGCATCCTGACGGAGTGGTCCAAGCGCTACGAGTCGAAGTCGGAAAAGAAGCCGCTCTGATCTTCGAACCAAGCGGTACCTGGCCATGACGAGCACTAGCAGCAACAGCAGCTTTCTTTCCCTTCGCGGCATCGGCAAGTCCTTTGGCGCCACCCGCGTGCTCGACGGCATCGACCTGGACATCGAACCCGGCGAGTTCGTCTGCCTGCTGGGGCCTTCGGGCTGCGGCAAGACCACGCTGTTGCGCATCGTCTGCGGCATCGAGCGTGCCGACAGCGGCCAGATACTGCTCGGCGGCCAGGACATCGCGGGCCTGCCGCCCGCCGCGCGCGGCTTCGGCGTGGTGTTCCAGTCGTACGCACTGTTTCCCAACCTGACGGCCGCGCAGAACATTGCCTACGGCCTGCACCCCACGGGCGCATTGGCACGCGAAATGGCCAAGCGTTCGCGCGAGATGCTCGACTTGGTGGGCCTGGCCGCGCATGCCGACAAGTACCCGGTGCAGCTGTCGGGCGGCCAGCAACAGCGCATCGCGCTGGCCCGCGCGCTCGCACCCAACCCGCGCCTGCTGCTGCTCGACGAGCCGCTCTCGGCACTCGACGCACAGGTGCGCGCAAGCCTGCGCAGCGAAATCCGTGCGCTGCAAAAGCGCTTGGGCATCGTCACGATCATGGTCACCCACGACCAGGAAGAAGCCCTTTCGATGGCCGACCGCGTGGTGCTGATGCACAACGGCCGCATCGAGCAGGCCGGCACGCCGGACGAGCTGTACCGCCGGCCGCGCACCCGTTTCGTGGCCGGCTTCGTCGGCCGCATGAACATGCTGCCCGCCACGGTGTTGGCCGATGGCAAGGTGCGTGTGCGCGACAGCGAGCTGTTCTGCGCGCCGGGCAACCTGAGCGTGGGTTCGCAAGCCACGGTCGGGATTCGTCCCGAGCACGTGGTGGTGAAGCGCTTCGGCTCCGAGCTGGGCGCGAACAGTTTTGCGGCGCGTCTGCTCGACACCGAGTTCTTCGGCAATCGCACCTCGGCGCGGCTGGCTTGCGAGCCGCTGGGCATCGAGATCGAAGCCGAATTGCCTGCCGATGCGCGTGGCGGTGGCGGCGAGCCGTTGGTGCCCAGCAGCATGGTGCATATCCAGTTGCCGTTGAATGCGCTGTCTGTATTGGCGCATTGAGATGCTTCCCTGCTTTTCTGTTCGGTTCGTTCAGGGCGACGCC
>NZ_QAJK01000171.1 GCF_003852515.1 Variovorax sp. KBW07
TGGTGTACCGCTGATCAACGACCACTCTGATGACGCTCACGCGGATGGTGTGCTCTGCGCAGCGAAATAAAGGAGGAGCGAAGCGGGGGACATTCGCGGAGCAGAGCACACCGTCGGCGTGAGCGTCGCCCTGAACAACGGCGCCGAGAGAACGGGCAACAGCAAAGCGAAGAACGCCCGCTTGTGCTGCAATTCGTTCCATGGCTGATCCGACCCTCGACGACCTGCGCCGCTACGCCGTGGCGCGCACTCTCTTCAAGCCCACGACGCTGCCCGCGGCAATCCGCCAACTCGGCTTCGTGCAGGCCGACCCGATCCGTGCCCCGGCACGCGCGCAAGACCTGACGCTTCGCCACCGCGTGAAGGACTACCGCGCCGGCGATCTAGAAAGCCGGTACACCCGGCTCGCCATCGAGGAAGACTGCCTCGTCAACTACGGCTTCCTGCCGCGCGAGCATCTCGCCTTGATGCATCCGCGCGAAGCCAAGAGCGCCTGGGACGCCGACACGCGGCGCAAGGCCGCCGACGTGCTGGCCTATGTGCGGGAGCACGGCCCTGTGCATCCGCGTCAGGTCGAACAGCACTTTGCGCATGGGCGCGTGAAGAACTACTGGGGCGGCTCCAGCAACGCGACGACGCACCTGCTCGACGGCATGCACTACCGCGGCATGCTGCGCGTGGTTCGGCGCGACAGCGGCACGCGCGTCTATGAAGCCGTCACGCACCAGCCTGCCGACGACAGCCCGGCCGGCCGCGCGCAACGCGCCGCCGCACTGATCGCGCTGGTCGTGCGCAAGTACGCGCCGCTGCCGGCCTCGAGCCTGACCTACCTCGTGCGGCTGCTGGGCTACGGCGCGCCGCACCTGTCGCTACAGACGCAGGCGGCCTTGCGCCTGGCGCGCGACGGCGAACTTGCGAGCTGCCGCATCGATGGCACGACCTGGTATTGGCCAGCCGACGAAAACCCGGCCTCGCGGCGGCACGCACCCGACGACGCGGTGCGGCTGCTCGCGCCCTTCGACCCGGTGGTGTGGGACCGCCGGCGCTTCGAACTGCTCTGGGAATGGACGTACAAATTCGAGGCCTATACGCCGGCGCCGAAACGCCAGTTCGGCTACTACGCGCTGCCGATGCTGTGGCACGACCGGGTGATCGGCTGGGCCAACGTGACGGCGCCCGAAGGCCGACTGAAGCCTGTCTTCGGCTATGTCGACAAAAAGCCACGCGACGCCGCGTTTCGTGCGGCGCTCGACGATGAACTGCACCTCATGACGCAATTCCTGGCCGGCCGCTGAAACACCCGCTTCTATAATCGCCACCCTCAGCCAGCCGCCCGACAAGGGCTTGCCAGCAGTCTTCGAAGGAACGAAGACCACAGCCGCACAGGACCGACGCCATGCCGTCGCGACCGGCGGCTGACCCCCGCGACGACGACAACACACAACTACTGCGCCAGCCGTTGGCCTGCCTTGGGCACGCGGCCGGCAGCGCCTTGTCGCGCCCACCACAACTTGATTTCGAGAAGCCATGGCGCGCCCCGGTGCGTGCCGCAGCCACTCCCCTTTCGTATCGCACGACTGCACGACCGCAGGACACAGGAGAAGCTGCACATGACATCCAGAACCACCACCCGCCACCGATTCCGCCTCTCGCACGCCCGCCGTGCCACGCTCGCGGCCACCGCCATGGCGCTCGGCGCCGCGGTGCCGGCGTATGCCGAAGACGCAAAGACCGAAGAGGCCGAGCCCCGCAGGGCACTGCCCACGGTCACCGTGTCGGGCGACGCGGGTGAAACCGCCACCGGCCCCGTAACCGGCTTCGTCGCCAGGCGCGGCGCCACGGCCACCAAGACCGACACGCCGCTGATCGAAACGCCGCAGGCCATTTCTGTCGTCACGCGCGACCAGATGGAATCGCAGGGCGTGCTCACGCTGCGCGAAACCACCAACTACACGGCCGGCGTGGTGTCGAGCTACTTCGACAGCCGCGTCGACTCGTTCAAGGTGCGCGGCGGCGACGCGGTGCAATACCTCGACGGCCTGCAGCGCGGCTACGGCGTCTACAACACCACCAAGGCCGAGCCGTACACGCTGGAGCGCGTCGAGCTGCTGCGCGGCCCGTCGTCGGTGCTGTACGGCCAGGGCGGGGTCGGCGGCGTGCTCAACCTCGTCTCGAAGCGGCCGCAGGCCGAGACGCAGCGCGAAGTGCAACTGCAGTTCGGCAACCACAACCGCAAGCAGATCGCGGCCGACTTCACCGGGGCGCTCGATCCCGAAGGCAAGTGGCTCTACCGCCTCGTGACGGTGGGCCGCGACAGCGGCACGCAGGTCGACCACGTGGCCGACGACCGCATCGTGGTCGCGCCCTCGCTGACCTGGCGCCCGAACGCGGACACCTCGCTCACGCTGCAGGCGCTCTACCAGAAGGACAAGAGCGGCTCGCTGATCGGGTTCTTCCCGTGGCAGGGCACGCTGCTGCCGTCGCTCTACGGCCAGATCCCCACCTCGGCCTTCGCCGGCGAGCCGGGCTTCGACCGCTACGACTCGCGCAACACCTCGCTCGGCTACCTGTTCAGCCACCGCTTCAACGACACCTGGACGTTCCGGCAGAACCTGCGCTCGACCGAAAGCAAGGTCTGGTACAACACTTCGTACACCAGCTTCTCGGCCAACCGCCTCACCGGCCGCCCTGCACGGCCGGTGTTCAACGCCAACCAGCGCACCATCGAGCGCGACCTGAGCAGCGACATCAACGGCGGCACGATGGTGTTGCTCGACAACCAGGCCGAGGCCCGCTTCAAGACCGGCGAGGCCGAGCACACGCTGCTGGTCGGCGCCGATTTCCAGCGCAACACGACCTCCAAGCTCTCGGGCCGCGGCCGTGCCGGCGCCATCGACATCTATGCCCCCGTCTACGGCAACTACACGCCGCCGACCAGCTACACGCGCTCACCGGAAGTGACTCAAAAGCAGGTCGGCCTCTACGTGCAGGACCAGGTCAAGTACGGCCGCTGGATCGGCCTGCTGGGCCTGCGCCACGACAAGGCAACGACCGACACCGAGGGCCGCCCCGCCGCAACCGCCGACGACAAGGCGAACACCAAGCGCGCGGGCCTGGTGTATCTGGCCGACGGCGGCTGGGCGCCGTACCTGAGCTATGCCGAGTCGTTCCTGCCGCTGGGCGGCGTCGACACGCACAACACGCCGTTCAAGCCGCAGCGCGGCAAGCAGTGGGAAGCCGGCGTGAAGTGGGAGCCCGCGGGCGAGCGCACGTCGTTCATGGCGGCGCTGTACGACCTGCGCGACACGAACCGCAAGACGCCCGACCCGGCGAACCCGCTGAACAGCGTGCAACTGGGCGAGGTGCACGTGAAGGGCCTGGAACTGGAATACAAGGGCAGCATCGCCCGCGAGTGGGACTGGATCGCCTCGTACGCCTACACGGACGCACGGGTGTCGCGCAGCAACGGCTCGGACCTGGGCAAGCGCATTTCGGGCGTGCCGAAGCACACGGCGTCGGCGTGGTTGACGCGCCGCTTCTCGATCGGTGGGGTGACGGGCTTCACGGTGGGCGGTGGTGTGCGCTACCTGGGCGAATCGTGGGACGGCATGGACGGCATCCGCACGCCCTCGGTGACGCTGTTCGACGCGATGCTGGCGTGGGACAACGGTCCGCTGCGCTTGTCGCTGAACGTGGCCAACCTGGCTGACAAGGTTCAGATCACTACCTGTTTGGCGCGTGGCGACTGCTTCTACGGTCAGCGCCGGACTGTGACTGCCAACGCTACTTATCGGTTCTGATTCTTTTTTTGGCGATCGGGCGCTGCTGTTCAGGGCGGCGCCCA
>NZ_QAJK01000172.1 GCF_003852515.1 Variovorax sp. KBW07
AGTACCCGGTGTCAGTCGTACGCGCCCCGAACGTGTGCTTCGAATGCGCCCGAAACAGCAGCGCAGCAAACGCAGGAGCCACTGAGATGCCAGACATCCAGCACAGCGACCTGCTGCAGTACTACAAGCGCGAACTGTCCTACCTGCGAGGACAGGGCGCCGACTTTGCACAGCGCTATCCCAAGGTCGCCTCGCGGCTCGCGCTGCACGGCGGCGAATCGCTCGATCCGCATACCGAACGGCTGATCGAGTCCGTGGCTTTTCTTTCGGCGCGCGTGCACCGCGACCTCGACCAGGAATTTCCCGACGTCGCCTGTGCACTGCTCGACAACCTCTGCCCCTCGCTCGTCCAGCCCCTGCCCTCCATGTCCGTCGCGCAGTTCCAGCTCGACCCATCGCAGGGCAAGGTCACGGCCGGGTTCCGGGTGGGACGGCACACCATGCTGCATGCGCGCACCACCCAATCGCAGGAGTGCCGGTTTCGCACCGCGTGGGACACCGTGCTTTGGCCTTTGCGAATTGCGCAGGCCACCATCGACGCGGACGCCGTGTTGCGGCTCACGCTCGAGTGTTCCGCCGACGTCGATTTTTCCGAGCTTGAGCTCGATTGCCTGCGCATCCACCTCCAGGGCGACTGGACGACCACGATGCCGCTCTACGACGCGCTGGTCTCCGGCGTGAAGTCGGTGAGTGTCGTGCCCGAAGGCGGCGCGGCGTGGTTGCTTCCGGCCGATGCCTTGCGCGAAGTCGGCTATGCCGAGGGCGAAGAAGTGCTGCCGCAGCCTGCCAATGCGCAGCCGGCCTACGGGCTGCTGCAGGAGTACTTCGCGTTCCCGCGCAAATTCCATTTCTTCGACCTGCATCACCTGCGCGGTCGGCTGGGCCGTGGCCGGCGCTGCGAGCTGGCGTTTCAGCTCGACCGGCCCTCGCGCGCATTGCGGCACGTGGACGCCGACAACTTCCAGCTGGGCTGCACGCCCATCGTGAATCTCTTTCCGCGCGTGAGCGAACCGCTGGTGATGGACCAGCGCCACTACGAATACCTGCTCGTGCCCGACCGGCAGCGCGAAGCCTTCACCGAAGTGCACTCCATCGTCTCGGTGGTGGCCTCCGACCCCGACGCCGACAAGCCCGTGGACGTGCCGGGCTTTGCCGCGCTGGGGCACATCGACGCGGACCACAACGGCAGCCACGTGAACGGCGCGGTCTTCTGGGCCTCGCGGCGCCAGCATTGCCTGCGCGGCAACATCCCCGGCACCGACGTGTTCCTGTCGTTCGTCGACCAGGCCAGGCAACGCGGGCGGCCCGCGCAGCCTGTGGTGTATGCGCACCTGCTGTGCACCAACCGCCGGCTGGCGGAACAGGTGCCGGTGGGCGCGCGGCTGGTCGCAGAAGGGCCGCCGCAACCCACGCACGTGCGCTGCCTGTACGAGCCGAGCGCGCAGCGCGATCCGCCGTTGGGCAGCGAAACGCTGTGGCGGCTGGTGTCGCTGCTCACGCTGAACCACCAGTCGCTGGTGGACGGCTCCACGGGCTGCGCGCAACTGCGCGAGATGCTGCTGCTGTTCGCATCGGACAGCCGGCGCGACCACGCGCAGATTCGCGGCATCGCGGGGCTGTCGGCGCGCGGCATCACCGCGCACATCGGCACCGAGGCCTGGCGTGGCTATTGCCGGGGCACGCAGGTCACACTGGACTTCGAGGAAGACGCTTTCGCCGGCGGCTCCGCGCTGATGATGTCGGCGGTGCTCGCGCGCTTCTTCGCGATGTACACCTCGGTGAACTCCTTCGTTCGCCTGGCGGTACGGCGCGGCGACGAAGTCCGGAAACAGTGGGCGCCGATGACCGGCCGCCAGGTGGTGCTGTGATCGATCGCCTGGCCACCCGCCCGCAGGACTTCAACCTGTTCCAGGCCATCAGCCTGCTCGAACGCGCCGCGCCCGACGCCGTGGCCGTGGGCCGCGCGCAAGGCCCGCGCGAGCGCGAAGCGGTGCGGCTGAGTGCTTTCGTCTCACTGGCCTTCGAGGCCAGCGACGTGCGCGAGGTCGGCGGCACTGCAAGCACCGGCGAGCCCTTCACGCTCACCACGCCCGCGCTGTCGCTGGCGGGCAGCGGCGGGCCGTTGCCGCTGCCGTTCGTCGAACTGCTGCTCGAACGGCGCCAGCGCCGTGACCACGCAACGGCGGATTTTCTCGACATATTCAATCACCGCTTTCTTGCCTTCCTGTACCGCAGCCGACGCAAACACCACGTGGCGCTCAACCCGCAGGCGCCCTCGCGATCGAGCCTTGCGTCGACGCTCGACGCCGCCAGCGCGCTCGGCCTGCGCACAGGCGTGCGCGCACCGGACGGCTCCGCCCTGTGGCTGCGCCACGCCGGCCTGCTGGGCGGCGCGCCGCGCAGCATGGCGGGCCTGCTCGCCATGCTGCGCGACCGCCTGGGCGTGCAGGTACAGGGCACGCAGTTTCGCGGTGGCTGGCTTGCGCTGGAGCCCGATGCCTTCTCGCGGCTGGGCAGCGGCATGCGGCTGGGGCAAGGGCAACACCCACAGGGGCTCGGACAGCCCGCCGTGCTCGGCAAGCGCGTGTGGGACCAGGGTGCCGGCATCCGGCTGGCCTTCAGCGGCCTGAGCCGGCAGCGCCTGCACGGGCTGCTGCCCGGTGGCGCCGACCATGCGCTCGCGCAGTGGCTGGTGCGCCGCTTCATGCCGCAAGACCTCGACGTGGCCATGACCCTCCGCCTGGCACCCGGCGCCGCGCGCAGCAGCGTGCTGGGCGCCGCGAACCCGATGCGCCTGGGCTGGACCTCGTGGGTCGCGGGCCCGAACTTCCGGGGCGCGTTGCCGCCCGTGCAACACGCGCTGGCCAGGCAGGCCGGCAACGACGACACCACCCGCATCACCCGCATCACGGGCGCCGCCTGACGCGCCCTCCCCGCACTTTCTCCCCGTATGGACATCGACATTCGCACCCTGCTCGGCCGGCTCAACCCGGAATGCAAGCGCGCCATGGAACAGGCCGCCGAGCTGTGCGTGCAACAGACCCACTACAACGTCGACCTCGAGCACCTGCTGCTGCGGCTGGTCGACAATGAGGCGCCCGACCTGAGGCTGGTGTTCGGCCGCTTCTCGATACGGCCCGACGCGGTGCAGGCGCAACTGCAGAAGTCGCTCGACACGTTCAAGCGCGGCAACGGCCGCACGCCGACGCTGGCGCCCGACTTCGCGCCGCTGTTCCAGGAAGCCTGGCTCATGAGCTCGATGCTGCTCGGCCAGCAGCACATCCGCTCGGGCACGCTGATGCTGGCGCTGCTCGAAGTCGACAGGCTGCGCGGCCGCCTCGTCGATGCCGCGCCCGCGCTGCTGCAGATTCCGCGCGGCACGCTGCGCGAAGAAATCGCGGGGCTGCTGCAGTCGTCGCCGGAAGACGCCGCGGCGAATGCCCTGGCCGGCGCGCCGGCGGCTTCGCCTGCGTCAACTGCATCGGCCACATTGACGGCCTCGTCTCCCGTGGATGCATCGCCAGCGCCGGCGGCGCCCGATGCCGCCGCCCCCACGCTGCAGATGCCCACCGCGCGGCGCGGCGGTTCGGCCACGCCCTCGCTCGACCAGTACACCGTCGACATGACGCAGCTGGCGCGCGACGGCGCCATCGACCCGATCCGCGGGCGCGACGGCGAGATCCGTCAGATCATCGACGTGCTGCTGCGCCGGCGCCAGAACAACCCCATCCTCACCGGCGAGGCCGGCGTGGGCAAGACCGCCGTGGTCGAGGGCTTCGCGCAGCGCGTGGTGCAGGGCGACGTGCCGCCCGCGCTGCGCCAGGTGTCGGTGCGCTCGCTCGACCTGGCGCTGCTGCAGGCCGGCGCCGGCGTGAAGGGCGAGTTCGAGAACCGGCTCAAGTCGGTCATTGCCGAGGTCAAGGCCTCGCCCACGCCCATCATCCTGTTCATCGACGAGGCGCACCAGCTCATCGGTGCGGGTGGCGCCGAGGGCCAGGGCGATGCGGCCAACCTACTCAAGCCGGCGCTGGCGCGCGGCGAGCTGCGCACCATCGCCGCGACCACCTGGGCCGAGTACAAGAAGTACGTCGAGCGCGACCCCGCGCTGGCACGGCGCTTCCAGGTCGTGAAGGTCGAGGAGCCCAGCGAAGAAGTGGCCATCGACATGCTGCGCGGCATGGTCGAGATGCTGCAGAAGCACCATGGCGTGGAGATCGTCGACGACGCGGTGCGCGAGGCCGTCAAGCTGTCGCACCGCTACATCACCGGCCGCCAGTTGCCCGACAAGGCCATCAGCGTGCTCGACACCGCCTGCGCGCGCGTGGCCATCGGGCAGAACGGATTGCCGGCCGAACTCGAATCGGTCACGCGCGACATCGCCACCGCCGAGAGCGAGCTGCGCGTGCTGCGCCACGAAACCGCCACCGGCGCCGACCACCAGGACGCCATTGCCACGCTCACCGCGCAGCTCGGCGTTTCGCGCCAGAAGCACAAGCGCCTGTCGGACAAGCTCGACGAAGAAAAGCACGCGGTGGTAGAGATCGTCGCGCTGCGCCGCAAGATCGCCGAGAGCCTGCGCGACGATGCGCCGCCGCCCGACGAAGAGAACGCGCCGGCGCTGCTCACCGCCACATTGCGCCGCCTCGAAAAAGGGCTGGAGGCGCTGCAGAACGACGAGCCGCTGGTGCCCGTGTGCGTCGATGGCACGGTGGTGGCCGAAGTCATCTCCGGCTGGACCGGCATTCCGGTCGGCAAGATGATGACCGACGAGCTGCACACGGTGCTCAACCTCAAGGAGAAGCTGGCCGAGCGCGTGGTCGGGCAAGACCCGGCGCTCGACGCCATTGCGCGGCGCATCCGCACCTTCCACGCCGACCTGGACGATCCCGGCAAGCCGGTGGGCGTGTTCATGCTCGTGGGCCCGAGCGGCGTGGGCAAGACCGAGACCGCCTTCGCGCTGGCCGACCTGCTGTATGGCGGCGAGCGCAACGTCATCACCGTCAACATGTCGGAGTTCCAGGAGGCGCACACCGTCTCCAGCCTGAAGGGCGCGCCACCCGGCTACGTGGGCTACGGGCGCGGCGGCGTGCTGACCGAGGCGGTGCGCCGCCGGCCCTACAGCGTGGTGCTGCTCGACGAGATGGAAAAGGCCCACCCCGACGTGCTGGAGCTGTTCTTCCAGGTGTTCGACAAGGGCGTGATGGAAGACGGTGAAGGCGTGCAGATCGACTTCAAGAGCACGCTGATCCTGCTGACCTCCAACGCCGCGCAGGACGTGATCACGCAGGCTTCGCAGGGCGGCCGCCGGCCCGATGCGCAAGAGCTGGTGGAGCGGCTGCGGCCCGAGCTTCTCAAGCAGTTCAGCCCGGCTTTTCTAGGCCGGCTGGCGCTGGTGCCGTACCACCACCTGGGCGACGGGCAGATCCGCGCCATCGTGGCGCTCAAGCTCGGCAAGCTGGCGCGGCGCTTTGCGCAGAACCACCACGCCGCCTTCACGTGGGACGCGCAGGTCGAAGAGGTGATTACCGCGCGCTGCACCGAGGTCGACAGCGGCGCGCGCAACATCGACCACATCCTGGCCCACGCGGTGCTGCCCGAGCTCTCGCGGCTGGTGCTCGAACGCATCTCGATGGCCGCGCCCTTCAGCGCGGTCCACATGGCCGCCGGTGCGGACGGCGCCTTCGCCTTCGGCTTCGAGCCCGCGACCCTGAGCTGACGATGACGATGCGCCCCGGCTTCACCCAGAACGCGGCCTTCCTGTCCGTGCGCACCGCGCTCGGGGCGGACGCGTTGCTGCTCGATGCCTTCCAGGCCACCGAGGGCCTGTCGCAGTTGTTCGCCTGCACGCTCACCCTGCGCGCCGATTCGAGCACGCTGCAGGCCGCCGACATCATCGGCACCTCGGCCACCGTGACGATGCGGCGCACGGGCGAGGCGCCACGGTATTTCAACGGCATCGTCTCGCGCTTCACCTACCTGGGCAGCGCGAACGACTTCGCGCTGTACACGCTGGAGCTGGTGCCGCGCCTGTGGCTGCTCACGCTGGGCCGTGACCGCGTGATTTTCCAGAACATGAGCGCGCCGGACATCGTGCAGAAGGTGCTGGCCGAGTTCGGCGTGGCGTTCGACGCCCGCCTGACCGGCAGCTACGCCAGCCGCGACTACTGCGTGCGCTACGACGAAACGGCCTTCGACTTCGTCTCGCGCCTGATGGAAGAAGAAGGCATCTTCTATTTCTTCAGCTTCGCGGACGGCGCGCACACGATGGTGCTGGCCGACAGCAACTCGGTGTATGCGCCCAGCCCCATCGCGCCCACACTGTCGGTCAGCAGCGAAGCCGAGCGCCGCGCGCGCGTGCAGGGCGTCAACCGCTTCGAGTCCGACGCGCGGCTGGTGGCCAAGTCGCACGCGGTGGACGACCACGACTTCCTCACGCCCGAGACCGACCTGCTCGCGCGCGCGGACGGCGGCACCGGCCGCGGCTTCGACTACGAATACCCCGGCCGCGTGAGCGCCGCCGCGGGCCCGGCGCGTGCGCGCATCCGCCTCGAAGAGCACCACGCGGAAAGCCTGGTGGGCCGCGGCGAAAGCCACTGCCACCACCTGACGCCCGGCCACACCTTCACGCTGACCGGCCACCCGCGCGCCGACCTCAACACCGCGCATGCGGTGCGCAGCGTGCGCCACCAGGCGGACCACGCAGGCTACGTCAACAGTTTCGAGACCACGCCGCCCACCGTGCCCTTCCGGGCGCCGCGCCTCACGCCGCGCCCGGTCGTCGCGGGCAGCCACACGGCGCAGGTGGTGGGACCGGCCGGCGAAGAAATCTGGACCGACGCGCACGGCCGCATCAAGGTGCAGTTTCCGTGGGACCGCCTGGGCAAGAAAGACGACAAGAGTTCGTGCTGGGTGCGCGTCTCGCAGATCTGGGCCGGCGAAGGCTGGGGCGCGCTGTTCCTGCCGCGCATCGGGCAGGAAGTGGTCGTGAGCTATGTCGATGGCGACCCCGACCGGCCGCTGGTGTCGGGCAGCGTCTACAACGGCATGCAGCCGCCACCCGTCGACCTGCCGGGCATGTCGTCGCAGAGCACCATCCGATCGCGCTCGACCAAGGCCGGCGCGGCGGGCAACGAGATGCGCTTCGAAGACAAGAAGGACGCCGAAGAGTTCTATCTGCACGCGCAGAAAGACATGCGCGTCGAAGTCGAGAATGACCTTGCCACGACCGTGATGGCCGGGAACGAAACGCACACGGTCACCAAAGGCAATCGCACCCTCCAGATCGACGCCGGCAACGAAAAGCATTCGGTCAAGGGCACGCGCGCGCTGGACATCACGGGCAACGAGACGCACGTGAACAAGGCCGACTTCACGCAAACCGTCACGGGCAACTACGAACTGAAAGTCACGGGCAACCTGGTGATCGACGTGACGGGAACGCTGGTCATCAAGTCGGCCCAGTCGGTTGCACTGACCGCGGGCACCGAACTCAGCGCCAAGGCCACCACCAACCTGAAGGCCGAAGCCGGCATTGCGCTGTCGACCAAGGGCGGCGCCACGCTCTCCAGCGAAGCGCCCTCCATCAGCAGCAAGGCGTCGGGCATGCATGCCGTCGAAGGTGGCGGAATGCTCACGCTCAAGGGCGGGCTGGTGAAGATCAATTGAGCGCCATGGCCACGCCCGATCTTCCTTCCCAAGTGCTCGCCGCCGCGCCGCAGGCCGCCGTGCGCGAAGCACTCGACGGCAGCGGGCAACTGAGCGCACGCGCGTCCTTCGTGGGCGACGTGGCGCACGGCCCCATGCAGGTCTTCGGCGCGAGCGGCAAGCCCGCGATGGAAGCCAACTACCAGGCGGGGCTGCCGCAAGGCCCCATGCGCCTGTTCGACGAGCGCGGCCAGTTGCTGCAGGAAACGCACCGCCTGGGCGGACTTGCCGATGGCATCACGCGCACCTACTACCCCAGCGGCAAGCTCATGCAGACGCAGCAGCATGTGCGCGGCCTGCTGCACGGCGAAGCTGTCGCGTACGCCGAGTCGGGCGACGCCACGGCGCGCCTGCCCTATGCGGCCGGCCGCCTCGACGGCGATGCCATCTACCTGAACGAAGGCCGCGTGGTGCGGCGCGAGCGCTACCGCGTCGGCCTGCTCGACGGCGAAACGCTGGACCACACGCCCCAGGGCGGCGTGGCCCAGTCGTCGACCTACCGCGCCAACGTGCTGCACGGGCCGCTCAGGCGCTACTGGCCCAACGGCCAGCTCATGGAAGAAGTTGCCTACCGCAACGGCAAGCCCCACGGCAACCCGCGCCGCTTCGACGAAGCGGGCCGCGAGATCGTGGCCACCACCTCCCCGCCAGGCTTCATGAAGAGCCTGGAGAAATTCGTGAAGGGAGGCTGAGGCATGGGCCTGCACGTCTGCATGGGTGCCACGCTGCAATGCAGCTTCGGCGCCGCGCCTTCCAGCCTCGTGGTGCTGCCCGCGAGCGGCGTGATGGCGGGCAGCGTGCCCGCGGCCACCGTGATGGACAACAAGCCGCTGGCCAACATCCTGCCCTTCGGCATGTGCAGCAGCATCGCCAACCCGACGGTGGCCGCCGCCACCGCGGCCGCGCTCGGCGTGCTGACGCCGATGCCGTGCGTTCCGGCAACGGCCGCGCCCTGGGTGCCCGGCTCTCCCACCGTGCTGGTCGGCAACCTGCCCGGCCTGCAGGACAGCTCGAAGCTCATGTGCAACTGGGCCGGCGTGATCCAGGTCGTTGCCCCGGGGCAGTTCACTTCCACGATTCCCTGAACCGGGCCTCAGCTCTTTCTTACCTCCTCATGTCGCAATACGTCTTCACGATGACCTCACGGATGGTCGCCATCACCGTCACCTGCCTGGTGCTGCTGTGCGTGCTTCTGTTCGTGATGGGTGTCGAGATCGGCCGGCTGCTGGGGCCGACGACGGCGGCCGCTTCGACGGCGCCGGGCCTCGCTCCGCCAGCACCGGCGGCGCCCGCGACCACACCCGCCCCCACGCCTGCCCCGGTTGCCGCGCCGGCGCCTTCCGCTTCCACCCCATGAACACATTCATTCAACGCCTGTCGAACGAACGACGCCAACCGGGCCTGCACGGCGCGCTGCGGCGCTTCGTGCTCCCCTCCCTGCTTGCACTGGCCAGCGTGTGCGCAGGCGGCATCGCCCACGCGGCAGGCGAACGGCCCGTGGCGCAGGGCGTGCTTGCCGTGCCCGCAGCACCTGCAGCGCCTGCGCCGGTTACCGCGCCCGTCCCTGTTCTTGCCACCGCGCCGGCCGACGCCACAACCGCCCCGCCCGCCGCACCCACGACCGTCAACGGCCTCGTGCGCGTGCCCGACGGCCGGCTGCTCGCACCCGACATCGCGCGCATCGTCACCCGCGGTGAACTCGTGGTCGCGATGCTCAAGGTCGACACGCCCCCGTTCTTCTTCTTCGACGACAGCGGCCAGTGGACCGGGCTCGAAGTCGGCCTGGCGCAATCGCTGGCCAAGGAGTTGGGCGTCAAGCTGCGCTTCAACCGCGACGCCGCCACCTTCAACGCGGTGGTCGACCTGCTGGCCAGCGGCCAGGCCGACCTGGCCATCAGCAAGCTCTCGCGCACGCTGGCACGCACCCAGACCATCGCATTCAGCGACGCGTACCTCACGCTCAACCATTCGCTGATTCTCAACCGCGTGAAGTTCGCGCAACTGGCGCACGGCCGCCCGCTGCCCGAGGTGATCCGCAGCTTCAGCGGCAGCATCGGCGTGATTGCCAAGTCGTCTTTCGCGGACTACGCGCGCACCAATTTCCCGCATGCCAAGGTGCAGGAATTCGCCACCTGGAACGACGTGCTCGTGGCCTTGCACAAGGGCGAGATCGTCGGCGCCTACCGCGACGAATTCGAGGTCAAGCGCGTGCTCAAGGCCGACCCCACCGTGTCGCTGGTTCTGCGCACCGTCACGCTGAAGGACCTGGAAGACACGCTGGGCATCGGCGTGGCCGTGACCGACCCGACGCTGCTGGCCTACGTCAACCAGTTCCTCGCGCAGCGCACCGAGAAGCTGGACATCCACAAGGTCCTGCAGGCGCTCGAGCGCTGAAGCGGGCGGGCCAACGCCTTCTCATCTCCCATCATGAATTTCTCCAAGCTCTACGCCTTCGTACTCAACCCCTGGGTCGTGATCTGCAGCCTCGGCGCCGGCGTGGCCTTCGGCATGCTCGCGCCCGCGCTGGCCACCGGGCTCGGCTTCGTGGGCGACATCTATGTCGACCTGCTGAAGATGATCACCCTGCCCTTCATGGTCTCGGCCGTGATCTTCAGCCTGCAACGCCTGTTCCGCGACGGCGGCACCGCCAGCCTGCTCGGCCGCGTGGCGCTGGTGTTTCTCGCGTTCTCGGCCTTCGTCGCCATCGCGGGCGCCGCCACGCTGCTGATTCTTCGCCCCGGCGAGAACCTGCCCAGCAGCACCATGCAGACCTTCGGCCAGATCGTCGGCGGCGACCTGAGCGCCAGCGACACGGCCATGAACCTGCGCGGCGTCGATGAAGTAAAGAAGACCGCGAGCTTCGCCGACATGCTGGTGAGCCTGGTCCCCGCGAACATCTTCTCGGCACTGGCCAACGGCGACACGCTCAAGACGCTGGTCTTCGCACTGCTGTTCGGCCTGGCGGTCGGCCATGTGCCCACGCGCATTTCCGACGGCCTGACGCAAGCCCTGGAAACCGTCTACCACGCCTGCCAGACACTGATGCGCTGGCTGAGCTTTCCGCTGCCGCTGGTGCTGTTCTGCATGAGCGCCGCGCAACTCGGCAAGACCGGCATGGAGCCGCTGCGTGCCATGGGCCAGTTCGTGCTGGCGTTCGGCGTGGTGTCGCTCCTGTTGCTGGCCGTGGCCGCCGTGATCATCTGGAAGCGCTCCAACGGCACCCTGGGACAGACCTTGAACGCACTGCGCGGCCCTTTCGCCCTGGCCCTGGCCACGCGCAGCAGCGCCACATGCATGCCGATCATGATCGAGAGCCTGGTCACGCGCCTGGGCTTCGCGCGCTCGCGGGTCGAACTGCTCGTGCCGCTGACTGTATCGCTGTTGCGCATAGGCCCGGTCGTGTACTACGTCTGCGCCACGATGTTCATCGCGCAAATCTATGGACGCTCGCTGTCCGCCGTCGAGATCGGCATCGTGCTGACCTCGTCCGTGCTCGCGGGTTTTGCTTCAGCCGGCATGACGGGACTGGTCACGGTGTCGCTGATCGGCATGACGTGCACCTACCTGGGCCTGCCCTTCGAGGCGGCTTTCATCCTGTTCCTGGCGGTGGACCCGGTGTGCGACATGCTGCGCACGCTGGTGCTCGTCATCGGCAACACCGCAGCCGTTGCGGTTGTGTGTCCTCGTCCGCTGAAGATCTGACATGACGCACTGCATTTCTGTTTATCGCGTTGTGCGTGACTCGGGTCATTCGGGGCGGCGCTCACGCTGGCGGTGTGCTCTGCGCAGCGAAATAAAGGAGGAGCGAAGCGGGGGACATTCGCGGAGCAGAGCACACCGTCGGCGTGGGCGTCGCCCTGAACAAACCCAAACAGCAACGGTACCTACGAAACAGCCTTCAGC
>NZ_QAJK01000173.1 GCF_003852515.1 Variovorax sp. KBW07
GTGGGCGGCGCCCTGAACAGCGCTCTTCACGCACCCACAGAACAAACGCGACGAACAAAACAGCAAGGCCTCATCCTAAGGATTGTCAATGCGCAACGACCGTATGAATGGTACCCACCGCGCACGTTCAGCCCGGCCATAAGCTTCGGCCTGCGCAGGCGTAGTAGGCCCCAGAGGATCCGACGCTCCCTGCGCGAGCCGGGTTTGTACAGCCGGCAACGCGAGTGCCTGGTTCAACGCCGTATTGAGCTTGGCGAGCACCTCCGGCGGCGTACCGGCAGGCGCCATCAGGTCGTTCCACGTGTAGGCCTCGTAGTCGCGCAGGCCCTGCTCCGCGAAGGTCGGCAACGTCGGTGCCATCGGGCTGCGCTTGTCGCCCGAGATCGCGAGCATTTTCAGCTTGCCTTGTTTGGCCAACGGCGCGGTTGAAATCAGGCCGTCGAACAACAGCTTCACGTGGCCACCCGACAGGTCGATCAGCGCCGCGCCGTTGCCCTTGTAGGGCACGTGGAGCAGTTGCACCCCCGCTGCCTTGGCGAAGGCTTCGCCGACGATGTGGCTGATCGAGCCCGGGCCGCCCGAGCCGTAGCTGACCTGGCCCGGCCTGGCCTTTGCGAGCGCGATCAGCTCCTTCAGCGTGCCCGGCATGTCGGCGCTGGCCACCAAAACCAGCGGCGTGCGCGAGACCAGGCCGATGGCGTGAAGGTCTTTCTCCACGTCGAAAGGCAACGAGCGGTACAGGCCCACGTTCATCACCAGCTGCGAACTCGTGCCCAGGCCGATGGTGTAGCCGTCGGGCGCGGCCTTGGCCACGGCCTCCGTGCCGATCACGCCGCCACCGCCGCCCCGGTTTTCAACCACCACGCTCTGGCCGAGGCTCTGCGTCATGGCGATGGCGAGTTCGCGCGCGATGGTGTCGTTGCCGCTGCCGGTGCTGAAGGAAACAATGAGGCGGATGGGCTTGATGGGCCACGGCGCGGGCTGCGCGAAAGCGTGCAGCGGCGCGCCCAGCGTTGCTGCTGCTGTCGCTGTTGCCGCTGCGCAGCCGCCCAGCAAGAGCCTGCGCCGTTGAATGCGCGTTGCGCCGTTCATGGCAGCAGGGCCAGCAGCGCCGTGCTCACGCGCACCGGCACGGCGAGCAGGATCTGTCCCATGCCCTTGCCCAGCGGGTCGTTGCGCAGCGACGCCATGCCGCCGCCGCCGAGGGCCTGTTCGCAGACGAAGTTGAACGCGTCGATGCCGGGCACGTCGTAGCGCGTGACGCGGCCCTTCACCAGATGCGCGAGCCATTCGGCGACGCGGGCCTCGGTGAGTTGTTCGCGCAGGAGCGGCAGCAGGGCGGGGTGGCGCGCGATGATGCCGATGTTCGAGGTGTCGCCCTTGTCGCCGCTGCGTGCCCAGGCGAGGCGGATGAGTGGCACTTCGATGCTGTCGGCGGTGGCGGGCGTTGCTGCGGTCGCCGCATGTGTTGTCGTGGCTGGCGCCGCTGTCGTGTGAGCCGCATCGTTGCCCGATGCGCCCTGCGCCTGCGGCACATCGACCGGCACGCCATCGACGGTGACGCGCGCCTGCACCTTCGCCTTGTCGAGCAGGAACGCGTACTGCCGTATCGATGGCGACACCGACGCGCGTCCGCCGCCCGAGCCCGTGGTGCCCGGCGCCCACGACGTACCGGCCGGCGCGACCTCGCGTGCGAACAGCTCCAGTGCGTCCTTGCGCGGGTGCGTCACGGCGAGCCGCAGGATGGCTTCGCGCGTTTGCGTGGCTTGGGCGTGCGGTCCGTAGCAAGACTCCGCGCCGAGCACTTCGAGTTGCGTGCCGCTGTAGGGGCCGAAGCCGTACTGCGCGAACAGCGTGCCGGTGCGCGCAAGGATCGCCTCGCCGGTTCGCCTGGCCTTGGCCACGGCATCGAAGCCGACGATGGTGAGCTGCGCCGAGGTCTTGAAGCCATCGACGTAGGTTGCGCAGACCTTGTAGCTCGCGGTCGGTGCGCGGCCGCGTGCGCCGCGCACGGCCACGCGATGCTGGCCGGCCTGTTCGATGCGCACCTGCGTGAAGTCGGCCACCACGTCGGGCAGCAGGTAGGACGCGGGGTCGCCGATTTCGTAGAGCAGCTGTTCGCCCACCACCGCGGGCGTGAGCTTGCCGCCGGTGCCCGTGGGCTTGGTGACGATGAAGCCGCCGTCGGCGCTGCACTCGACGATGGGGTAGCCGATGTTGGGCCAGTCGGGCACGGTGTCCCAGTCGGTATGCAGGCCGCCCGTGGCCTGGCAGCCGCATTCGATGATGTGGCCCGCAAGGCTGCCGGCGGCCAGCAGGTCATGGTCGCCGGGCTGCCAGCCGAACTCGTGCATCAGCACGCCGAGCGTGACGGCCGAGTCGACGCAGCGACCCGTAATGACGACCTGTGCGCCGGCATCGAGCGCCGCCTGCACGGGCCGTGCGCCGAGGTACGCGTTGGCGGTGAGCACGCGCTCGGGCAGTGCCGCGCCGCTCTGCAGTTCGCGCACCGGCGGTTGCGACTGGCGCAGTTCGGGCAGCAGCGGCGACACGTCGTCGCCGCTCACCACGGCGATCTTCAATGCGATGCCTTGTTCGGCGGCGAGCGCGGCCAATGCGTCGGCGCAGCCTTGCGGGTTGACGCCGCCTGCATTGCTCACGACGCGGATGCCCTGCGCCACCACGTCCTTGAGCACGGCCTTCATGGCGACCGAAACAAAGTCGGTGGCGTAGCCCAGCTCGGGCTTCTTGAGCCGCGCGCCCGCGAGGATCGACATGGTGAGCTCGGCCAGGTAGTCGAACACCAGGTAGTCGATCTGCCCGCTGGCCACGAGCTGCGGCGCGCCGACGCTGCTGTCGCCCCAGAAGCCCGAGGCGCCGCCGATGCGGACCACGCGGCCCTTGTTGCCGTGGTTCGTGTTGCTGGTGTTGCTGCTGTTCATCGGCCACTCCATTGCGGCTTGCGCTTTTCGCGGAAGGCGAGTTGCCCTTCCGCGGCGTCTTCGGTCAGGGCGAAGAGGGCGATCTGGCTTTCGGTGAAGGCCATCGATTCCTCGAACGCCATGGCCTCGATCTTCTTCATGGTGTAGAGCCCACGGCGAATGGCGGCGGGCGACTTGTCGAGCATGCGGCCCAGCAGCCAGTCGATGCCTTCGTCGACGTCGTCGCTCACGCGGTTGACGAGGTCGTGTTCGAGCGCCTGTGCCGCGGTGATCGGCTCGCCGGTGATGCACATCTCGGACAGCACGCGGCGCGGCAGCAGGCCACCGAGCACGCTGAGCACCTGCGCGGGAAAGAGGCCGACCTTGACCTCGGGCAGGCCGAACACGGCCTGGCTGCTGGCCACGGCCATGTCGCACATGCCCATGATGCCCATGCCGCCGGCCATGCAGGCGCCGTTGACGCGCGCGATCAGCGGCACGTTCGATTGCTTCGCCTGCCGGAACAGGTTGGCGAAGCCCTGGTAGGGCTGCGAGTAGTCGAACTTGAAGGCGGTGCCGCTCTGCAGGTCGGCGCCCGCGCAGAAGGCCCGCGTGCCGGCGCCGGTGATGACGATGGCACGCACGTCGGTGCTGCGGTTGGCGCGCGCCAGTGCATCGGACAGGCCCGCGAGCACGGCGGCGTTGATGGCGTTGCGCCGCTCTTCGCGGTCGATGGTGAGCCACATCACGGACCCGCGCATTTCCTCGCGCAGTTCGCCGGTGGTGGGGGGAGCGGTGTCGGTCATGCGTCGGGTCCTTGGTTCAGGAGGAAGAAGAAGGAGAGGAAGGAGAAGGAGACGAAGTGGAGGAAGGCGTGGCGGGCCACTGGAAGCGCGCGGGCCGGCGCTGCGTGAAGTCGTCGACGGCCTGGCGGTGGTCGTCGGTCGAGAACGCGAGGCCTTGCGCCATGGCTTCGAACTCGAACATCGCGTCCATGTCGCTGTCGTGCGTGCGTTGCAGCCCTTGCTTGGCGAGCGCGATGGCGGTGGCGGGGCCGTTGGCCAACGCAGCGGCAATGGCCTGTGCGTGCGGCAGAAGCGCATCGGCGGCGATGACTTCATGGACGATGCCCCAGTCCATTGCGGTCTTTGCATCGAGTTCGCGTGCGGAGAGCATGAGGGCCTTGGCGCGGTTCAAGCCCACGCTGCGTGCGAGCGTGAAGAGCGAGCCGCAGTCGGGCACCAGGCCGACTTTCATGAACGACATGCAGAAGCGCGCGCTGGGTGCGGCAAGCACGATGTCGGCCGCCAGCGCAAGGCCGAAGCCGCCACCATAGGCGCAGCCCTCGACGGCCGCGATGACGGGCTTGTCGCTCTGCATCAGAAGGCGCATGCCAGCCTGCGCATCCTTCATGCGAAGGCGGCCTGCAGCGGCTTCGAGGCGTTCGATCTCGCGCATGCCCTTGACGTCGCCGCCCGCGCAGAAGTGGCCGCCGCGTCCTGTGAGGACGATGGCGCGCACTTGCGGGTTGTCGATCGCGCCGCGGATCGCATCGAACATCTGCGCGCGCATTTCGAGGTCGAAGGCGTTGCGGCGTTCGGGCCGGTCGAGCGCGATGGTGGCGACGTGGCCGTCGATGTCGCAGGCGATGAAGGAAGGAGAAGAAGAGGAAGTGGTCATCAGGATGCGCGCACGGCGCCGTTGTGAATGAGGGAGTCGATGCGCGCGTCGTCGTAGCCGGCCTCGCGCAGCACTTCGCGGCTGTGCTGGCCCACGCGCGGCGGTGGCGTGGCCAGGCCCGGTGGCGTGCCGGACCATTCGCTGGGCACGGCCATCTGGCGGATGCGCCCGACGTCGGGGTGGTCCATTTCGCTGAAGAAGCCGATGTCCCGCAGGTGGGCGTCGTCCAGCAGCGTGTCGAAGGTGTGCATCGGAAAGACCGGGATGTCGGTGCCGCCCAGCAGTGCCTGGCACTCGGCGGTGGTGCGCGTGGCCAGTGCCTCGCCGACCATCGCGTAGAGCGCGTCGATGTGCCGCGTGCGCACGCGGATGTCGGCAAAGCGCGGGTCGGTGTCGAACAGCGCCGGCTGGCCGATGGCCGCAAGAAAGGCGCGCCACTGCAGGTCGGTGTAGATCAGGCAGCACACGTGGCCGTCGAGCGTCTGGTAGGGCCGGCGTTCGGGCGAGAGCAGGCGCGGGTAGCCGAAGTCGCCC
Organism: Variovorax sp. KBW07; assembly: GCF_003852515.1. Lineage (GTDB taxonomy): Bacteria > Pseudomonadota > Gammaproteobacteria > Burkholderiales > Burkholderiaceae_C > Variovorax. Next base: position 5,136 of record NZ_QAJK01000173.1, read on the forward strand.
TGCGGCGGCACGAAGGTCTGGTTGTAGAGGTGGTCGCCCAGCACCTGCGGCACCATGGTTTCGAACATCGGCACGTCGATGCGCTGGCCGCGCCCGGTGCGCTCGCGGCCGTACAGCGCGGCGCTGATCACGCCGAAGGCATACAGGCCCACGGAGCGGTCGGCGATGGTGATGGGCATGTAGCGCGGCGTGCCGTCGGGGTTGCCCATGGCCATGGCCTGCGGCAGGGCGCAGGCGGCCTGGATAAGGTCGTCGAAGGCCGCGCTGGCGGCGTGGCGCCCGCGCTGCGAGAAGCCGAACATGCCGACGTAGAGCAGGCGCGGGTTGATGGCGGCGAGCGTCTCGTAGCCCAGGCCGAGGCGCTCCATGGCTTGCGGGCGCACGTTGTAGGTCAGCACGTCGGCGTCGCGCACCAGGTCGAGCAGCGCGGCCAGGCCGCCGGGCGATTTCAGGTCGAGCGCGATGCTGCGTTTGTTGCGGTTCATGCCCAGGAACAGCGGGCCCATCTTCTGGTGGCCCTGTGCGCCGATGCCACGCACCACGTCGCCTTCGGATGACTCGACCTTGACGACGTCGGCGCCCAGGTCGCCGAGCATCTGCGTGGCCGAGGGGCCCATGAAGATGGTCGTGATGTCGATGACGCGGACGCCGGTGAGCGGACCGCGCGAGCCGGGTTCATCGGGTCCGTCGGGTTCGCTGGCGTGGCCGTCGGATGGGCGCGCGGGGCTGGAAGAAGACATCGGCCTCAATCTCTAAAGTTCTATTTATAGAGTTTATGAGGCAAAAGAAAAGCCGCGCAAGGCGGCTTTTGGCTGAATCGACCCGGGTTTTCCCCAGATCGGAGCGCTTCTGCTTACTTCAGCAGGCCTTCTGCCTTCATGGCGTCCTGCACGGCGGGGCGGGCGCCCACGCGTGCGTGCCAGGCCAGCAGGTTGGGGTAGCTGGAAATGTCCACGCCGGTGGGCTTGGTCCAGTTGGTCACGGTGAACAGATAGCCGTCGGCCACGCTGAAGTGTTCGCCCATCAGGTACTGCTTGTCGGCCAGTTCGTTGTCGAGCCACTTGAAACGCGAGGCCAGCTTGTCCTTGAAGATGGTCTTGGCTTCTTCGGGCATGGCCGGGTTGAACAGCGGGCTGAAGCCCTTGTGCACTTCGGTGCCGATGAAGGTCAGCCACTCCTGCAGGCGGTAGCGCTGCAGCGTGCCGGCGGCGGGTGCCAGGTTCTTGGTGGGTGCCAGGTCGGCGATGTACTGCAGGATGGCCGGGCCTTCGCGCAGGCGCGTGCCGTCGTCCAGCTCGAGCATGGGCACGTAGCCCAGCGGGTTGATGCCGTAGTAGTCGGTGCCGTCTTGCAGCTTGTGGCTCTTGGTGCTGGCCAGCACGGGTTCGACGGCAAGGCCGGCTTCGTGCAGCGCGATGTGGGGCGAGAGCGAGCAGGCGCCGGGCGAGTAGTACAGCTTCATTTGAAAAACTCCAATGGATATCGAGGTTGGATTTTTGGAACCGAAGGGGATGCTATCGGGTTTGGGGGCATCGCGTTTTTGTCCTACGGCCGCATGCGCGTGGCGACTATCGGCCCGGCGCCGCGCCTTTTCTAAGCTGCCCGCACGGTGGGCGAGGCTCGCCGAAGGAGTTCTGAATGTTGAAGTACGCGATCATTTTTGCGGTGATTTCGCTGGTGGCCGGCCTGCTGGGTTTCGGTGGCGTGGCCGCCGGTGCGGCAGGCATTGCGAAGCTGCTGTTCGGCCTGTTCCTGGTGCTTGCCGTGCTGTTCGTCGTGCTTGCGGCGCTGGGCGTGGGCGCGGTGAAAAAGGCCCTGGACTGATGCTGCGCGTGAAACCGAGGTGGCCGCAGGCGCGGTCGCTCCGACTGCTGCTGCAAAGCCCCGCGCACCGCGTGCTGCGGGTGCTGCTCGTCACGCAGAACCACTGGCAGTTGCCCGAACCCCGCTCCCGCCGACGACAGGCCTGACTGAAAGACTCTTCGCCATGCACCTTTCACACATCGACGCGCAGCTCGACTACGAGGTGGTCGCGCCGGCCCACATGCTGTTGAACATCGAGGCCGCGCGTTCCGGTGCGCAGGCGGTGGTCAGCGAGGTGCTGAGCATCGAGCCGCCGACCGAGATGCAGGTGTTCTGCGACGAGTCGAGCGGCAACCGATTCATTCGCTTCGATGCGCAGCCGGGGCCGCTGAAGATCAGCTACAAGGCCAGCGTGCAGCGCGCGCATGTCGAGGTGCCGCCCGACCTGCGCGAGGTGCCCGTCAGCGAAGTGCCCGACGAGGTGCTGCACTACATGATGCCGACGCGCTATTGCGAGTCGGACCTGATGTCGCGTTGCGCACAGCAGCTTTTCGGTGAGCTGCCGCCGGGCATCGGCCGGGTGCAGGCCATCGTCGACTGGATTTACGAAAGCATCGCCTACGAGCCCGGCAGCAGCGACTCGACCACCACCGCGCGCGAAGTGTTCGTGGAACGCGCCGGCGTGTGCCGCGACTTCGCGCACCTGGGCATCACCTTCTGTCGCGCGCTGAACATTCCGGCGCGGCTGGTGGTGGGCTATGTGTGGTTCGACGAGCCGCCGCAAGACTTTCATGCGGTGTTCGAAGCCTGGCTCGGCGGGCAGTGGGTGCTGTTCGATCCCACGCGCATGGCGCCGGTCGACCGGCTGGTGCGCGTGGGCACCGGGCGCGACGCAAAGGACGTGGCCTTCTGCACGATCTTCGGCAACGTGCGCATGACCGACAAGAAACTGGTGGTGCGCGAACTGCAGGACGAAAGCCTTGTGCCCTCCAAGCCGCCCCCGCCCACGGGCGCATTGGTGGGCATCGAAAAGCCGGTGCCGGTGACGCAAGTGGCCGAGGTCACGGGCTGATGCGGGTTGTTTGCTATTAAATACATAGCAAACTATCCAGTGCGGACAGGCATCAGGCCCCGATTTGGCAGGGCCCTCTAGCTTGTCCACACAAGCAGCGCTGGGCGGCATCGACGATTAAAATTGGTGCCCCCTTTTGCGCCGCGCACGCGTCAGTTGTGCGCCCCCATTTCAAATGCTGTACCCCGAAGAATTCGACGTGATCGTCGTCGGCGGTGGCCATGCCGGCACCGAAGCCGCGCTTGCCGCCGCGCGCATGGGCGCCAAGACGCTGCTGCTCTCCCACAACATCGAGACGCTGGGGCAGATGAGCTGCAACCCGTCGATCGGCGGCATCGGCAAGGGCCACCTGGTGAAAGAGGTCGATGCGCTGGGCGGCGCAATGGCCATTGCCACCGACGAGGCCGGCATCCAGTTTCGCATTCTCAATTCGAGCAAGGGCCCGGCCGTGCGCGCGACCCGTGCACAGGCCGACCGTGTTCTGTACAAGGCGGCCATTCGCCGCCGGCTGGAAAACCAGCCCAACCTGAGCCTGTTCCAGCAAGCCGTCGACGACCTGATGGTGGAGGGCGATCGCGTGGTCGGCGCCATCACGCAGGTGGGCATTGCTTTCCGCGCGCGCACGGTGGTGCTGACCGCGGGCACTTTTCTCGACGGCCGCATCCATGTCGGCCTGGACAACTACCAGGCCGGGCGCGCGGGCGATCCGCCGGCCATCAGCCTGTCGGCGCGACTGAAGGAACTGAAGCTGCCGCAAGGCCGGCTCAAGACCGGCACGCCGCCGCGGCTCGATGGACGCAGCATCGACTTTTCGAAGTGCACCGAGCAGCCGGGCGACGGCATGCCGGGTGGGGCAGGGCCGATGCCCGTGTTCAGCTTCATGGGCCGCACCGACATGCATCCGGCGCAGATGCCGTGCTGGGTCACGCACACCAACGCACGCACGCACGACATCATTCGCTCGGGTTTCGACCGCAGCCCGATGTTCACCGGAAAGATCGACGGCGTGGGTCCGCGCTACTGCCCGAGTGTCGAAGACAAGATCAACCGCTTTGCCGACAAGGAAAGCCACCAGATCTTCCTGGAGCCCGAAGGCCTGACGACCAACGAGTACTACCCCAACGGCATCTCGACCAGCCTGCCGTTCGACATCCAGCTTCAGCTGGTGCGCTCGATGGCCGGGCTGGAAAACGCCCACATCCTGCGTCCGGGCTACGCCATCGAGTACGACTACTTCGATCCGCGCGAGCTCAAGAGCAGCTTCGAGACCCGCTCGGTCAAGGGCCTGTTCTTTGCCGGGCAGATCAACGGCACCACTGGCTACGAAGAGGCGGCGGCCCAAGGCCTGTTCGCCGGCATCAATGCCGCGCTGCAATGCCGTGGCGAAGATGCCTGGCTGCCGCGCCGCGACGAAGCCTACCTGGGCGTGCTTGTCGACGACCTCATCACCAAGGGCGTGACCGAGCCGTACCGCATGTTCACCAGCCGCGCCGAGTTTCGCTTGCAGCTGCGCGAAGACAACGCCGACATGCGCCTGACCGAAGCAGGGCGCAAGTTGGGCCTGGTGGACGACGCACGCTGGGACGCTTTCAGCCGGAAGCGCGATGCTGTTTCACGTGAAACACAACGCCTTCAATCGATCTGGGTGAACCCTCGCAACCTGCCGGCCGCCGAGTCGGAGCGGGTGCTGGGCAAGGCCATCGAACACGAATACAACCTGGCCGACCTGCTGCGCCGACCTGATGTGAACTACGAAACCCTGATGTCGCTGGACGGCGGCAAGTACGGTGCGCCGGTGGCGCTGACCGCAACCGAGATCGAGCAGATCGAGATCTCGGCCAAGTACTCCGGCTACATCGAGCGCCAGCACGACGAAGTAGAGCGCGCCGCGCACTTCGAAAATCTGCGCTTGCCGGCCGACTTCGACTACGGACAGGTCAAGGCATTGAGCTTTGAAGTACGGCAGAAGCTGGACAAGCACCGTCCCGAAACGCTGGGCCTGGCCTCGCGCATCTCGGGCGTGACGCCTGCCGCCATCTCGCTGTTGATGATTCATCTGCGAAAGGGCGGGCACAAGGCCTTCGCTCGAGACGCCGATCCTTCTGCCAACTCATCTGAAGTCATCGCCACGGAAGCAGCCGCCGAGCCGCAGCCCGCGCAATGACGGCGCCGATCGACACGCTGCGCGCGGGCGCAGCCGCCTTGGGCGTGGCCCTGTCCGAGCGCCAGGGCGAACAGCTGCTGGCCTACGGCACGCTGATGCTCAAGTGGAACAAGGTCTACAACCTGACGGCCGTGCGCGACCCGGCCGGCGTGATGACGCATCATCTGCTCGACAGCCTGGCGGCCGTGGCGCCGTTGCAGCGCGAGTGGGCAGGGAAGGGCAAGCTGCTGGACGTGGGCTCGGGCGGCGGTTTGCCCGGTGTAGTCATCGCGATCATGCGGCCCGACATCGATGTGAGTTGCCTGGACGCGGTCGCCAAGAAGGCCGCGTTTGTCCAGCAGGTGGCGGTCGAACTGGAGTTGCCGAACCTTCGCGGGCTGCACGCACGGGTCGAATCGCTGACGGGTAGCTACGAAGTCGTCAGCTCCCGCGCCTTCGCTTCGCTGCCCAATTTCTTCAACGGCTCGGTCCATCTGCTCGCACCGGGCGGTGTCTGGCTGGCCATGAAGGGCAAGGTTCCAAGCGACGAACTCGCAGTATTGCCCAAGGGCGTTGCAGTGTTTCACGTGGAACAACTGACGGTTCCGGGCCTCGATGCCGAGCGCTGCATCGTCTGGGCGCGAAAAGAAGCCGTCTGAAATCGTAAAAGAAGGGGCGGCGCCGGCAAAAGCGGGCGCCGGAGCATCCCTCGCGGCATCGGCCTCGCTTAGACTCGATGCCTCCCCTTGGCTCTCTTTTTCGAGGCAAATCCCATGTTCGGCATCGCTGACTACGGCGCATTCGTCGCCGCCATTGTTCTGTTTCTCCTGATTCCCGGTCCGGGCAACCTGGCGCTGATCACTTCGACCAGCAAAGGCGGAATCAAGGGTGGACTGGCCGCGACAACCGGGGTGATCCTTGGGGACCAATGCCTGTTGTGGGCGGCGGTGGCCGGCGTGTCGGCCGTGATGGCCGCTTACCCGGCGGCGTTCAAGGCAGTCCAGTGGCTGGGCGCGGCGTACCTGGCATGGCTGGGCCTCAAGATGCTGCTGGCCAAGCCGGGCGCGGCACCCATCCTCAACATCAAGCCCAGCCATTTCATGCGCCAGACTTTCATGATCACCTTGCTGAACCCCAAGGCGATCGTGTTCTACATGGCCTTCTTCCCGCTGTTCGTCGACCCGGCTCGCCACCAGGGCGTGGTCACTTTCGGCGTGATGGCGGCAACGATTGCCGCGCTGACCTTCCTGTATGGCCTGACCTCGACGCTGCTCACGCACTTCCTGGCCGAGCGCATTCGCGCCAATCCCCGCATTTCGACCGTGCTCGAGAAGCTGGCCGGCACCTTCCTGATCGCTTTCGGCGTCAAGCTCGCCATCACTCGCTGAACCTCCAGTCACTGATGCCCCCACTTTCATCACTTCGTGTATTCGCTGCCCCCCAAGGGGGAGAGGTCTCCCTTGGGGCGGCCTGGCGGGAGACCTGACATGGCCAAGATTTTTTGCATCGCCAACCAAAAGGGCGGCGTCGGCAAGACCACCACCACCGTCAATCTCGCCGCGGGCCTGGCCAAGGTCGGCCAGCGCGTGCTGATGATCGACCTCGATCCCCAGGGCAATGCCACCATGGGTTCGGGCATCGACAAGCGCCAGCTGGAGCTGACGGTGTACGACGTGCTGCTCGAATCGGCCTCGGTGGCCGAAGCGCGGGTCAAGGCCGACAAGCTGGTGGAGGGCGGTTGCGGCTACGACGTGCTGGGCGCCAACCGCGAACTGGCTGGCGCTGAAGTCGAAATGGTGGCCATCGACCGCCGCGAAAAGCGCCTGCGCACGGCACTGGCCGCCGTGGGTGCCGAGTACGACTTCATCCTGATCGACTGCCCGCCGTCGCTGAGCATGCTCACGCTGAATGGCCTGTGCGCCGCGCATGGCGTGATCGTGCCGATGCAGTGCGAGTACTTCGCGCTCGAAGGGCTGACCGACCTGGTCAACACCATCAAGCAGGTGCACGCCAATCTCAACAAGAACCTGCAGATCATCGGCCTGCTGCGCGTGATGTTCGATCCGCGCATCACGCTGCAGCAGCAGGTGAGCGAGCAGCTCAAGTCCCACTTCGGCGACAAGGTGTTCGATACGGTCATCCCGCGCAATGTGCGGCTGGCCGAGGCGCCGAGTTACGGCCTGCCGGGCGTGGTGTTCGACCCGGCGGCCCGCGGCAGCCAGGCCTTCATTACCTTCGCGCAGGAGCTGATCGAAAAGATGCCGCCGGCCAGTGCCTTTGCCTCGGGCGCGGTCGCACCGCCGATTGCGCCGGTCGAGCGCCTGGCGCCGGACCTGCCGATTCCTGAAGACGTGCTGGCACCAGCCGTTGCCGCCGCCGCGCCGGTGGCCGATTCGACCAGTGAAAACAACGCCTGACGCCTGCCCGGTATCGGCAGGCTGCTATCAAGTTCGTAGCAAATGACAGCTCCCCGCATCTTGCTGCTGCCCGGTTGGCAGAACAGCGGCCCCGGCCATTGGCAAACCCTTTGGGAGGCTGTCCATGGCGACCACCGCGTCGAGCAGCACGAGTGGATGCGCCCGCTGCGCGGCGACTGGTCGGCGCGGCTCGAAGAAGAAGTGCTGGCCTCGCCCGGCCCGGTGGTCTTTGCGGCGCACAGCTTGGGCTGCATCCTCGTTGCCGCCTGGGCGGCGCACTCGCGCAACACCCACAAGGTGCGCGGCGCGCTGCTGGTGGCGCCGGGCGACCTGGAACGCGACGACCTGCGGCAGCTGATTCCCGGCTGGGCGCCCATCGTGCGCCGGCCGCTGCCGTTTCCGGCGGTGCTGATCGCCGCGAATGACGACCGCTACTGCGAGGCTTCGCGCTCGCGCCAGCTGGCCGGCGACTGGGGCGCACGCTTCATCGACGCCGGCGCGGGCGGCCACCTGAACGCCGAATCCGGCCTGGGCGAGTGGCCCGAAGGCCGCCGACTACTGAACGAAATCTCGAAAGAAAAAAACTGATGGCGACCAAGAAACCCAAGGGCCTGGGCCGCGGCCTCGAAGCGTTGCTCGGCCCGACGGCCGCACCTTCCGCCGACAACAGCAACAACAACGGCGGCAATGGCAGCGCGGGTTCGCAAGAGGGTGGCGCGCCGCAGAACCCGAACACGCTGATGCTCGACCAGATGGTCGCCGGCGTGTACCAGCCGCGCACGCGCATGGACGAAGGCGCGCTCTACGAGCTGGCCGAAAGCATCAAGGTGCAGGGCATCATGCAGCCGATCCTGGTGCGGCGGCTCGATGCCGAATCGGCGGCTGCCAAGAACGCCGAGTACGAAATCATCGCGGGCGAGCGGCGCTTTCGCGCCGCCAAGATCGCGGGCCTGGACAGCGTGCCGGTGCTGGTGCGCGACGTGCCCAACGAAGCCGCGGCGGCCATGTCTCTCATCGAGAACATCCAGCGCGAAGACCTCAACCCGCTCGAAGAAGCCCAAGGCCTGCAACGCCTGGTGACAGAGTTTGGGCTCACTCACGAAATGGCGGCACAGGCAGTGGGCCGTTCGCGCAGCGCCGCCAGCAACCTGCTGCGCCTGCTGAACCTGGCCGAGCCCGCGCAGCTGATGCTGATGGCCGGTGACATCGACATGGGCCATGCCCGCGCGCTGCTGTCGCTCGACCGCGGCACGCAGATCACGGCGGCCAACCAGATTGCGGCCAAGAAGATGTCGGTGCGCGAGGCCGAGGCGCTGGTGAAGAAGCTGGCCGCCGAGTTCACGCTGACGCCCTCGCGCCGAGGCAACGCCGGCGACAAGTCGCGCGACCTGCAGCGCGTGGAAGAAGAACTGGCCGACCTGCTTACCGCCGAGGTCGAGGTGCGCATCAAGAAGCGAACCAAGCGCGGCGAAAGCGGCGAGCTGGCCATTCACTTCGGCTCCATCGAGGCGCTGAACGGGCTGATCGAGCGCATCCGCCGAACGGCATAGCGCGGGCGGGCTCGGTGTCGGGCATTCGTTGGATTGATTACTGCAATCCTTTGCGCGTATCCTTCACCGCTGGTTTTTCATCCAGAAATCTCTGACAACAGAGGGAGTCCACCCATGCAGTTCACCAGGTTCCCGCTTGCGGCGATTGCCGTTGGCGCGTTTCTCCTTACCGGTTGCGCCGCCACCGACATGCAGATGGGCAGCTCGTCGGCCAAGACCATGGCCACGGGCAGCGCCGCCGGCGGTGCCACCGACAACGCAAGCAGCCAGCTCGAGCGCTGCGAATCGCCGCTCGGCACGGTCTCGCTGGTCGAGAACGTCAATGCCGGCTGGTACACCATCCTCACCGGCGAATACCGCCTGCCACCTACTGCAAATCTGTTGCGTTTACTGGTGCAGCAGTCCAACTGCTTCATCGTGGTCGAGCGCGGCGCGGCCGGCATGAACGCCATGACGCGCGAGCGCGCGCTGCAGCAGTCGGGCGAAATGCGCGGCGGCAGCAACTTCGGCCGTGGCCAGATGGTGGCGTCCGACTACGGCCTGTCGCCCGAGATCGTCTTCAGCAACAGCGATGCGGGCGGTGTCGGTGGCGCGCTCGGCGGGCTGGTCGGCGGCGGCCGTGGCCGTGCGCTGGCTGCCATTGGCGGCAGCATGCAGACCAAGGAAGCCAGCGCGTTGCTGACCCTGGTCGACAACCGCTCGGGCGTGCAGGTCGCGGCCTCCGAAGGCAGCGCCTCCAAGACCGATTTCGGCGCCTTCGGCGGGCTGGTCGGCCGCAGCGGTGGCGGTGGCCTCGGCGGCTACACCAACACGGCACAGGGCAAGGTGATTGCCGCTGCGTTCATGGACGCCTTCAACCAGATGGTCCGTTCGCTGCGCAACTACAAGGCGCAGACGGTGCGCGGCCAGGGCCTCGGTGGCGGTGGCCGCCTGGGCGTCGATGGTGGCGCGGCGCCATCGCAGACCTATGTGCCGCCAGAGCCGGCACCGGCACGCCGCCGCAAGTAAGCAAGCAAGTAAGTAAGTAAGAAAACGGCTGGCCTTCGGGCCATCGACAAAAAAGCCCGGGGCTCTTGCGAGTCGCCGGGCTTTTTCATGGGCGCCTGTGCGCCTGTCTTGCTGCGTGCCTTGAACGGATCGTCAGAGCGCGAAGATCTTGCCGGGGTTCATGATGTTCTTCGGGTCGAGCGCGCGCTTGATGGTGCGCATCATGTCGATCGCGCCCACGCCCGCCTCGGTCACCAGGAAGTCCATCTTGTGCAGGCCCACGCCGTGCTCGCCGGTGCAGGTGCCTTCGAGCGCCAGCGCGCGGCTCACCAGTGCGTGGTTCAGTTCCTCGGCCTTCACGCGTTCTTCGGGGATGTTCGGATCGAGCAGGTAGCCGAAGTGGAAATTGCCGTCGCCCACGTGGCCCACCAGGAAGTAGGGGATGCCGCTGGCATCGGCCTCGGCCACCGAGTCGAGCAGGCAATCGGCCAGGCGCGAGATCGGCACGCAGGTGTCGGTCGAGATCACGCGGCAGCCCGGACGCGACTGCACCGCCGCGAAGTAGCTGTTGTGCCGCGCAGTCCACAGGCGCGTGCGTTCTTCCGGCGTGCTGGCCCATTCGAAGGCATTGCCGCCGTGGCCGCTGGCCAACTCCTGTACCGTCTCGGCCTGTTCCTTCACGCCGGCCGGCGAGCCGTGGAATTCCATCAGCAGCATCGGCTCTTCGCGCAGGTTCAGCTTGGCATAGGCGTTGACCATGCGCACCGTGTTCACGTCGATCAGTTCCACGCGCGCGATCGGCACGCCCAGCTGGATGGTTTCGATGGTGGTGCGCACGGCCGCCTCGATGCTCGGGAACGAGCAGATCGCGGCCGACACCGCCTCGGGCAGCGGGTAGATGCGCAGCGTGACTTCGGTGACCACGCCCAGCGTGCCTTCGCTGCCCACCATGAGGCGCGTGAGGTCGTAGCCGGCGGACGACTTTTTCGCGCGCGTGCCGGTGCGGATGACTTCACCCGCGGCGGTAACCACTTCGAGCGCCAGCACGTTCTCGCGCATGGTGCCGTAGCGCACTGCGTTCGTGCCGCTGGCACGCGTGGCCGTCATGCCGCCGATGGAGGCATCGGCGCCCGGGTCGATGGGGAAGAACAGGCCCGTGCTCTTGATCTCTTCGTTGAGCTGCTTGCGCGTAACGCCCGGTTGCACCGTCACCGTGAGGTCGTCGGCGTTGATCGACAGCACCTTGTTCATGCGCGACACGTCGATGCTGATGCCGCCTTGCACCGCCAGCAGGTGGCCTTCGAGCGAGGAGCCCACGCCGAAGGGAATGACCGGCACGCTGTGCTCGCTGGCCAGCTTGACCGCATCGGCCACGTCCTGCGTGCTTTCGGCAAACACCACGGCCGAGGGCGGCGGCGCATCGAACGAAGACTCGTCGCGCCCGTGCTGCGTGCGCACCGCCATCGCCGTGGAACAGTTGGCGCCGAAGCGCGCCTTCAGCCCGTCGATCAGGCTGGCGGGAACGTCGCGCAGACGAAGCGCCGGCATCAGGTGCGAGGTTTGGGTCGGGGCGTTCATCGGGGCTGTCTCCTGAAGGGGAAATGGGGGCGGGGGTACGCGGTCATTTTACGGAGCGAGCACCATAATGCGCTTCGGAAAAAAACATGAACCCCACGACCCTCAGCGCACTCGCGGCCTTCCCGTCGCAACTGGAGGCCCACTACGCGGCCATTCCCACCGCTTTCCGGCATTGGGCGCCCCCTTCGTGGGAAGGCGTGCCCAGCGAAGCCTTCACCGCCATCGAGCAGCTCTGCCATGTGCGGGACATCGAGGTCGAGGGCTACCACGTGCGCTTTCGCCGCACGCTGGCGGAGAGCCACCCCACGCTGGCCTCGATCGACAGCGAGCCGCTTGCCATCGCGCGCAACTACGGCGCGGCCGACGCCGCCAAGGTGCTGGCCGACTTTCGCCTCGCGCGCGTGCAGACGATGGAAATAGTTTCGAACCTGAGCGATGCGCAACTGGCGCGCACGGCCGTGTTCGAGGGCTACGGCCCGCTCACGATGCGCAGCCTCATTCACTACCTCTGCAGCCACGACCAGCAACATCTTGCAGGCCTGCAATGGCTGGCGGGCAAGATCGACGCCTCGACCGTCGAACGGTAGACGCAAGCCAGCAAGCAAACGGACACACAGACAGACAGACAGACAGGAGCCTGCCATGGGCAACCGACTTTCTCAGATCGCCACCCGCACCGGCGACGACGGCACCACCGGCCTCGGCGACAACACGCGCGTGCCGAAAGACCATTTGCGCGTGCATGCGATGGGCGACGTGGACGAACTCAACTCGCAGATCGGCGTGCTGCTGTGCGAGCCCATGCCCGAGGCCGTGCGCGAGCTGCTGGTCGACGTGCAGCACCAGCTGTTCAACCTCGGTGGCGAGCTGTCGATGCCGGGCTTCACGCTGCTGAAGGCCGATGCGCTGCTGCAGCTGGACAACGCGCTGGCCGACCACAACGCCGCGCTGCCGCGCCTGGCCGAATTCATCTTGCCGGCGGGCACGCGCGCAGCCTCGCTGGCGCATGTATGCCGCACGGTCGCCCGGCGGGCCGAGCGCGCGGTGGTCGCGCTCGGTGCCACGGCCGAACTCAACGACGCGTTGCGCCAGTACCTCAACCGGCTCAGCGACCTGCTGTTCGTGCTCGCGCGCGTGCTCAACCGGATGAACGGCGGCGACGACGTCTACTGGAAGAGCGAGCGCATGGCGCGGGCTGCCGCGGCAGCAGCAGAAGCCGAGGACAACAACGACACCACTCCCAAGGAGACGCCATGACGACTTCACACATCCGCACCACGGCATCGCTCACGGCCGTCGCGGCCATCGTTGCAGCCGCGCTCTGGCTGCCGGCCAGTGCACAGGCACAAAGCGCGGACAACCCGCCGCAGGCGCAGCGCGCCCACACGATCAAGTCGCCGTCGCGCAGTGGCAAGGTGGTGGGCAGTGTTCAACGCGGCACCAACGCGGCGGGCCGTGGCGTCAACCGCGCCGATGCAGCGACGCGTCGTGGCATCAGCAACGTGTCGGAGAAGGCGAGCCGGCCGGTGCGCAACGTGGGCGAGTCTTTCGGACGCAAGCTGGCGCCGGGCTCCAGCGGGCGTGCCGTGCCGCCGCCTGTGGGGCCGCAGGGCAACGCGCCTTGATGCGGCGCTGAGTTTTTGCGCAGCTGCTCATTCAGGGCGACGCTCACGCCGACGGTGTGCTCTGCTCCGCGAATGTCCCCCGCTTCGCTCCTCCTTTATTTCGCTACGCAGAGCACACCGCCGGCGCAAGCGACATCAGAGCGGTCGTTGATCAGCGGTGCACCAGCAGCGCGTCCATGTGCGAAT
>NZ_QAJK01000174.1 GCF_003852515.1 Variovorax sp. KBW07
TGGTGTACCGCTGATCAACGACCACTCTGATGACGCTCACGCGGATGGTGTGCTCTGCGCAGCGAAATAAAGGAGGAGCGAAGCGGGGGACATTCGCGGAGCAGAGCACACCGTCGGCGTGAGCGTCGCCCTGAAGGCAACTGAACAGCAGCGCCCAAACGGGCACCTCCGCCAGGGCTCTTAAACGGTCTCAGCTTCGCGGTAGAAGCCAGCGCTGTTGCTGCCCAGCGCCCGGCCCGCCATCGGCGCCACCGCACGACCAATCGCCGCGATGTGGTCCGGCGTGGTGCCGCAGCAGCCACCCACGATGTTCACCAGCCCCTCGGCCGCGAACTCGTGCAGCAGCCGCGACGTGACGTCGGGCGTCTCGTCGAAACCGGTATCGCTCATCGGGTTGGGCAGGCCGGCATTCGGGTAGCAGCTGATGAAGGTGTCGCCGGCCACGCGCGCCAGTTCCTGAATGTACGGGCGCATCAGCGCCGCGCCCAGCGCGCAGTTCAGGCCGATGGCCAGCGGCTGCGCATGGCGCACGCTGTGCCAGAAGGCGGTAACCGTCTGGCCGCTCAGGATGCGGCCCGAGGCATCGGTCACGGTGCCGCTGATGATCAGCGGCAGGCGGTGGCCGCTGTTGTCGAAATACTCGTCGACCGCGAACAGCGCGGCCTTGGCGTTCAGCGTGTCGAAGATAGTCTCGACCAGGATCACGTCGGCACCGCCCTCGACCAGCGCTTCGGTCTGCTCGTAGTAGGCCGCGCGCAGCGATTCGAAATCGACATTGCGCGCGCCGGGGTCGTTCACGTCGGGGCTGATGCTCGCGGTCTTGGGCGTCGGGCCAAGGGCGCCGGCCACGAAGCGGGGCTTGTCCGGCGTGCTGAACTTGTCGCAGGCCGCGCGCGCCAGCCTGGCGGATTCGAGGTTCATCTCGCGCGCCAGGTGGGCCATCTTGTAGTCTTCCTGCGCGATGGTGGTGGCGCCGAAAGTGTTGGTCTCGATGAGGTCGGCACCGGCCGCGAGATAACCCTCGTGGATGTCCGAAATGACGTCGGGCCGCGTGAGCGACAGCAGCTCGTTGTTGCCCTTGACGTCGCGCTCGAAGTCCTTGAAGCGCTCGCCGCGGTACTGCTCCTCGGTGAGTTTGAAGCGCTGGATCATCGTGCCCATCGCGCCATCGAGGATGGCGATGCGCTTTGCGAGGATGCCGGGCAAGGCCTGGCCGTGGGTATAGACGATGGGCTTCATATGCCTCGATTGTAGAAAACGAGGCCTGTCCCTGGCGGCCGTCAGTTCTTTGGCCGGCCTTCCACGAACGCCAGCACCGCCTCCAGCATGCGCCGCACGTGCGGCTGCACGCCCGCCGCCACTTCGGGCAGGTAGTCGAAGGGCAACTGCTCCTGCATGTAGCTCGACTGCGTCATCTCCAGCTGCACCGCGTGCACGCCACCGGCCGGGTTGCCGTACTGGCGCGTGATGTGGCCACCCTTGAAGCGGCCATTCAGCACGCCGGTGTAGCCCGGGGCCGATTCGGCAATGCCGAGCAGCGTGGCGGCCAGCGCGGGGTCGCAGCTCGCGCCGTTGGCGGTGCCCAGGTTCAGGTCGGGCAGCTTGCCTTCGAAGAAGCGCGGCAGCACCGAGCGGATGGAGTGCGCGTCCCACAGCGCGGCCACGCCGTGCTGCGCGCGAATGCGCGCGAGCTCTTCGGCCAGCTTGGCGTGGTAGGGCTGCCAGACGGCGTCGCGCCGCGCGGCAATTTCTTCATCGGTCGGCACGTCGCCCGCGTTCGCATAGACCGGCGTGTCGTCGAAGGTGTCGACCGGGCACAGGCCCGTGACGCTCTGGCCCGGGTACAGGCTGGCGCCATCCGGCGGACGGTTCAGGTCGACCACGTAGCGCGAGTGCGTGGCCACCAGCACCGAGGCACCGAGCGCATCGGCGAAGTCGTACAGGCGTTCCAGGTGCCAGTCGGTGTCGGGCACGTGGCGCGCTTCGTCGGTGAAGCGGGCGGCCAGCGCGGGCGGCACGTGCGTGCCGACGTGCGGCATCGAGATCAGCAGCGGGCGCGTGCCCTGCCTAAAACGGAATGGCGGTTCGGCGGTGGTGAAGGCCATGGTGGGGTCAATCCTTGAGAAGTTGGGTGCGCGCGGCCACGAAGGCGGCCGCGGCGTCGTCGTGAAGCGCGTGGCGCCCGGCCACGACGCGCGCCCGGCCGGCGGCCCAGACACTGTCGATGGCCGAGGTGCGGTGGCTCGCGAAGACGTGGGCCGACAGCATATCGGGCGCCGACAGGCCCTGCAGCGCAAGGTGGGCCGCATCGAGCACGACGAAGTCGGCCTGCTGCCCCACGGCCAGCCCGCCGATGGCACGGCCCGACGCCTGCGCGCCGCCCTGCACCGCTTCGAGCGTGAGCGCGGTGGCAACGTGCGGGTGCGCCGCGCTGGCGCCCACGTTGCGCTGCCGCCGGGCAAAGCGCTGGCTGTATTCGAGCATCAGCAGTTCTTCGGCCGCGTTGACGCTGGCGTGGCTGTCGGAGCCCACGCCCCATGCGCCGCCATGGCTGCGCCACTTGGAAAAGTCGAAGATGCCATCGCCCAGGTTGGCCTCGGTGGTCGGGCACAGGCCGGCCACGGCACCGCTCTTGGCGGCGTATTCGTACTCGGCGTCGTTCATGTGCGTGGCATGGACCAGGCACCAGCGCGCATCGACCGGCGCATGGTCGAGCAGCCATTCGACCGGGCGCAGGCCGCTCCACTCGACGCAGTCGTCCACCTCCTTCGTCTGCTCGGCGATGTGGATGTGGATGGGCGCGGTGCGGTCGATGGCTTCGAGCCCCGCGACGGCATCGCGCAGCGCCTCGGGCGGCACGGCGCGCAGCGAATGCGGCGCCATGCCCAGGCGCGCGCCTTGCGCGTCGCACAGCGGCTTCAGTGCTTCAAGCAGATGCAGCATCGAATCGGTCGAGCGGATGAAGCGGCGCTGCCCTTCGCTGGGCGGCATGTCGCCGAAACCGCTGGTCTGGTAGAGCACCGGCAGCAGCGTGAAGCCGATGCCGACCTTGCGCGCGGCGCGCAGCAGCGCAAGGCTCAAGGTGGCGTCGTCGGCATACGGCCGGCCATCGGCGTCGTGGTGCACGTACTGGAATTCGCACACGCTGGTGTAGCCCGCTTCGAGCATCTCGGCGTAGAGCCAGGTCGCGATGGCTTCCATGTGCTGCGGGCCGAGGCGCGAGGCAAAGCGGTACATCAGCGTGCGCCAGCTCCAGAAGCTGTCGTGCTGCTCGGCGCGGTGTTCGGTCAGGCCAGCGAAGGCGCGCTGGAAGGCGTGCGAATGCAGGTTGGGCATGCCGGGGACAACCGGGCCGGGCGCTACCTGTGCACCTGAAGGCGGCTGCGTGGCGGACTGCACTTGCGTGAACTGGCCGGCGTCGTTCCACGTCAGCAGGACGTTCTTCGACCAGCCCGCGGGCAGCAGCGCGTCGGCTGCAAAGAGTGTGCGCGTCATGCGAAAGCTCCCACGGCAATGCGGCCCTGCCGCACGATGGCGCGCACGGGCTGCTGGCCGAACCAGTAGGCGAGCTCCGCGGCTTCGCGCACGTTCCACAGCACGAAGTTGGCGGGCATGCCGGCGGCGATGGCGCCGTGCGTGCCCTGCAGGCCCAGCGCGCGCGCCGCATGCACGGTCACGCCGGCCAGTGCCTCCGGCACCGTCAGGCGGAACAACGTGCAGGCCATGTTGACCATCAGCAGCAGGCTCAGTGCCGGCGAGGTGCCGGGGTTGTGGTCGGTCGACACCGCCATCGGCACGCCGGCGGCGCGCAGCGCGGCGATGGGCGGCAGGTGCGTGTCGCGCAGCGTGTAGTAGGCGCCGGGCAGCAGCACGGCCACGGTGCCCGATTGGCGCATGGCCTTGATGCCTTCGGCCGACAGGTGCTCGATGTGGTCGCACGACAGCGCGCCGTAGCGCGCGGCCAGCGCGGCGCCGCCCATGTCCGAGAGTTGCTCGGCATGCAGCTTGACCGGCAGGCCCAGCGCCTTGGCCGCCTGGAAGACCTGCTCGGTTTCGGCGAGCGAAAAGGCGATGCGCTCGCAGAACACGTCGACCGCGTCGACCAGCCCTTCGGCCGCCAGCGCGGGCAGCATCTCGCGGCACACGAGGTCGATGTAGTCCTGGCTGCGGCCGGTGTATTCGGGCGGCAATGCATGCGCGCCGAGGAAAGTGGTGCGCACGGTCACGCCGTAGGCTTCGCCCAGGCGCCGCGCCACGCGCAACTGCTTGCGCTCATGCGCCAGCGACAGGCCGTAGCCCGACTTGATCTCGATGGCGCAGACACCATCGGCCAGCAACTGTTCGAGCCGCGTTGCAGCCTGCGCGAAGAGCGTGTCTTCGTCGGCCTCGCGCGTGGCGCGCACCGACGACACGATGCCGCCGCCTGCCTTGGCCACTTCTTCGTAGGTGGCCCCCGCAAGCCGCATGGCGAATTCATTGGCGCGCTGGCCGCCGTACACCAGGTGCGTGTGGCAATCGACGAGGCCCGGCGTGACGAGCGCGCCGCCGCCGTCGCGCGGCGCGAGCCCCGCGAATTCGGCGGGCAGTGCGTTGCGCGCGCCGACCCAGCGGACCGTGCCCTGCGCCACCACGATCGCGGCCTCTTCGCCTGCGGCCAGTGCCGTGCCGGGCGCCGCATCGGGCGCGAGGCGCAGGCCGGTCCAGAGGCCGTCGGCCGATGGGAATTCGCTTGCGGGTTTCATCATCTGTTTTTCTTCCTTCGGGTCGGGTCAGGTCAGGCCGGCACGATGCGGACCACCGCCAGCCGTGCGTGTTCGCTGCCGCCATCGGGCACGGCCTGCCAGGCCTGCGGCGCTACGTCGGCCCAGAACACGCCCTCGCCTTCGCGGCAAGTTTCGTCATTCAACCGCCACGCGCCACGCAAGGCCAGCAGCACGCCGTGCGGTGCCGCGGCGATGGCCGACGCACTGTCGAGCACCCGCACGTCGGCACGCCACTGGCCGCGGCGCGTCATCACGTTGAAGTCGTTCGATGCACCACCGAGCAGCGTGCAGTCGATGGCTTCGTCGCCACTGAAGGCGAAGGGTTCGTGCGGCACGCCGAGCCGTTGGTCGATGCGCCCGTCGTGCGTGAACAGGCGCACGCCGTCGCCTTCGAGCAGCATGATCTGCCGGTCGATGCCCGCGAACACCGAGAACGGCCCGGCCGCCGCGATGGTCGCGATGCTCACGCGCCAGCCGAAGCTGTCGAGCGCCGCGCCCTGCGGCCAGCTGGCAATTTCCTGCGTGGTGCCACCGCCGTTTTTCCAGGGCATGACGGGCAGCGTGGCGCGAGAGAAGCGCTGCACGCCGCTCATGAGCAAGCCCCTTCTTGCTCCTTCCCCTTCCGGGGGAAGGCTGGGATAGGGGCGGCGCCCAACGAGCGTTGTGCGAAGGGTGAGGCCGTCGAGCCCCCACCCCAACCCTCCCCCGGGAGGGGAGGGAGAAATACCGATGCGAATGCGCGGCTCATCGCATCAACCCGCCCTGGCGCAGCTTCTGCTCGAAGTGCCGAAGAATCAGCGTCATCGTTCCCGTGAGCACGAAATACACGAGCGCGATGGCCAGGTACACCTCGAGCGAGCGGTACGACACGCTGATGATCTTCTGGCCTTCGTGCATCACGTCGTGAATGGTCAGCAGCGACACCAGCGCCGAGTTCTTGATGAGCGCGATGAACTCATTGCCCAGCGGCGGAATCATCCGCACCACCGCTTGCGGCAGCACGATCTGGCGCATCGCCACGCCGGGCGTCATGCCCAGCGATTGCGCCGCCATGGTCTGGCCCTTGTCGATCGACTGGATGGCGCCGCGCACGATCTCCGACACATAGGCGCCCGAGTACACGCCGAGCCCCAGCACGCCGCACAGGAAGGCCGGCAGCAGGATGCCGAAGTGCGGCAGGCCGAAGAACAGAATGAACAGCTGCACCAGCAGCGGCGTGCCGCGAATGGCCGCCACGTAGGCGGTGCATACGCCGTAGATCCAGCGCCGCTTCGGGTTCAGCCGTCCGATGC
This sequence comes from Variovorax sp. KBW07, assembly GCF_003852515.1. GTDB lineage: Bacteria > Pseudomonadota > Gammaproteobacteria > Burkholderiales > Burkholderiaceae_C > Variovorax. Next base: position 6,056 of record NZ_QAJK01000174.1, read on the forward strand.
CGACCAGCAGGCCCAGCAGGCAACCCAGCGCCAGCGCGCAGGCGGTGATTTCCACCGTGACGAGTGCGCCGCGCAGCAGGTCGGGCCAGCCCTGCCAGACGGGCGAGAAATCGAGATCCATGGTGCTTCTTCGCGCTTGCTTACTTGGCGTTGGCGCTAAACCACTTCTTCTCGATCTGCGCGTAAGTGCCGTCGGCCTTGAGCTTGGCGATGGCGCCGTTCACGGCCTTGGTCAGCTCGGGCGTGTCCTTGCGGATGGCCATGCCGTATTCCTCGGTGGTGATCTGCTCGGGCAGCACCTTCAGGCCGGGACGCGTGCGCACGTACTGGTAAGCGGCGGGCTTGCCGGTCACGGCGGCGTCGGCACGGCCGATGTCCACGAGGTTGAACATTTCCTGGTTCTTCTCGACTTCCATCAGCTGCACCTGCGGAAATTTTTCCTTGGTGTACGCCACCGACTTGGTGCCCACCTGCACGCTGACCTTCTTGCCGTTGATGTCGGCCGGCGCCTTGATGGCGGTGTTGCCGTCCTTCACCATCACGACCAGGCCGCCCGCGTAGTACGGCACGGTGAAATCGACGACCTTCTTGCGCTCGTCGGTGATGTAGATGCCCGACACGGCCATGTCGAAGCGCTTGGAAATGAGGCCCGGCACGAGGCCCTTGAAGTCGATGTCGATCCACTCGATCTTGCGGCCCAGCGTCTTGCCGATGGCCTCGACCAGCTCCACGTCGAAGCCGGTGCGCTTGCCGTTCTCCACGAACTCCATGGGCGGGAAGGTGGCGTCGGTGGCAACGCGCAGCGGCTCGCCTTGCGCTTGCGCGGCGCCGATGAAACCGAAGAAGGCAAAGCCGGAGAGTGCGGCGGCGACGAGGGTGCGGCGGGTGTTCATAGGAAGGCTTCCGTGGGTGTGAATGAGAAGAAAGAAAAAAGCAGGACGGCGGTTCGCTGCGGCTGCTACTGCAGCGCCCGCGAGATGCGGGCCGCCGTGACGACGGTCATGTGGAGCAATGCAGCTTCCATGCCCTCGACCCGCGTGAGCGGCGCCATGAGCGTGATCGCTCCGCGCAGCCGGCGGCCCGAGGCCAGCACCGGTGCGCTCGCGCCCCAGACACCGGCATCGACCTCGCCCTGGGTCACGGCGTGGCCGGCCTGGCGGATCGCATCGAGTTCGGCGGCGCGCTCGGCGCGGCGTTCCGGGCTTTCGTCCAGGCCGTCGAGCAAGGCATCGCGCTGGTCGAGCGGCATGTGGGCCAGCAGGCACTTGGCGCTGGCGCCGTCGCTGGCCGGCACGCTGCGGCCCCGGTCGAACGAGCAGCGCAGCGAATGTTCGCTGTCGATCATCTCCAGGCAGACCACGCGGTCGTTCACCGCGGTGACCAGCGCCACGCTTTCATGGCTCTGCTGCACCAGCGCGCGCATGTCGGCGCGGGCCGCCATGACGAGGTCGGAGTTGCCGTCGAAGCCGCTGGCCAGCTGCACGCTCACCGGGCCCGGCGAGTAGCGCCCTTCGGACTCCATCACGAAGCCCCAGCGCCGCAGCGTGGCGACCTGCCGATACAGCGTGCTCTGCGAGAGGCCCGTGGCCTGCACCAGCTCGGCCGCCGTCATGGCCACCTTGCTTTGCGCCAGCACCGACAGCACGAAAAGCGCGCGGTCGTTGTGGGCGGGGGCGTCGGTCGGGGGCGTCATCTGGGGCAATCGCTGGATGTCGAAAGTGGGAACCGGCGTGCAGTATCTTGCTCGCCGTTCTCACGTCCAAGCCCCGATTCTCATTCGGTGGGAATCGACCGGTTTTTTCTTTCTACCTTCGTCTTACCCTGGCCGCGCCTTCGCGCGACCTTCATTCCGCTGCGCTCAGCCCACCAGCAGCGGAAAGCGTGCGTCGTCCATCGGCGCGCCGGCCGGCAGCGTCTCGGCCAGCCCGGGGAAATCGGGCGATGTTTTCCAACTGCGCGGCGCGTGGCGGATGTCGTCGCCCAGGAAGCGCACCGAGAACACACGGCGCCGGTTCGGTCCCTCGACGCCGGCCGCCGCATGCAACGTGAGCATGTGGAAGCAGACGAAGTCGCCCGGCTCGATGTCCCAGCCGACGATGGGAAAGCGCTCGCGCGCGCCCTCGATGTCGGGCAGGTCTTCGAGGCTGCCTTCGGGGAACCACTTGGCGTGGTTGTCCATGAAAGTGCGCGGCATGAGCCACGGCCCCTTGTGGGAGCCGGCCACGAATTCGAGCGTGGCGGCGCGCGACACCGGATCGACCGGAATCCACATGCTGACGTTCTGCTCGCCCTCGATGTTGTAGTAGGGCTGGTCCTGGTGCCAGGGCGTGCGCTGCCGCGTGCCGGGCTCCTTGACCAGCAGGTGGTCGTGGTACAGCCGCACCGTCCGCGAGCCCATCAGGCGCTGTGCCAGTTGCGCGAGCGGTGCCTCGAAGATGAAGCGGCGGAAGGCGTCGATCTCCTGCCAGTTGCAGAAGTCCTCGAAGAAGCGGCCCGGGTCGTCGGGCCGGCTCGCCACCTTGGCGCGCGGGCTGGGCGCCGCAAGGTTCGCCTCGATGCCGCCCTGCAGCAGCGCCACTTCGTCTTGCGTGAGCAACTGGCGGATGCAGACCGCGCCGTCGCGCTGGAACTGCGCGACCAGCGCGTCGTCCACGCGCGCCTGCACGCGGCGCTGCAGGTCGAGGGCATCGAAGTTCATCGTCGGGTCTCCTTGTTGCCGGGTGTGCCGGGTGTGCCGGGTGTGCCGGGTGTGTCGGGGACCCGCTTTTTTACTTCACTCGCCGACCTACTTGATCATCGGCAGCTTCAGGCCCTGCTTCTTGGCCGTGGCCACGGCGATGTCGTAGCCCGCATCCGCATGGCGCATCACGCCGGTGGCCGGGTCGTTGAAGAGCACGCGCTCGATGCGCTTGGCCGCGGCGTCGGTGCCGTCGCACACGATCACCACGCCCGAGTGCTGCGAGTAGCCCATGCCCACGCCGCCGCCATGGTGCAGGCTGACCCAGGTGGCGCCGCCGGCGGTGTTGAGCAGTGCGTTGAGCAGCGGCCAGTCGCTGACCGCATCGGTGCCGTCCTTCATGGCTTCGGTTTCGCGGTTCGGGCTGGCGACGGAGCCGGTGTCCAGGTGGTCGCGGCCGATGACGATGGGCGCCTTCAACTCGCCGTTCTTCACCATCTCGTTGAAGGCCAGGCCCGCGATGTGGCGCTCGCCCAGGCCCAGCCAGCAGATGCGCGCCGGCAGGCCCTGGAAGGCGATGCGCTCGCGCGCCATGTCGAGCCAGCGGTGCGTGTGGGTGTTCTGGGGAAACAGCTCCTTGATCTTGGCGTCGGTCTTGTAGATGTCTTCCGGGTCGCCCGAAAGCGCCACCCAGCGGAACGGGCCCTTGCCTTCGCAGAACAGCGGGCGGATGTACGCCGGCACGAAGCCCGGGAAGTCGAACGCGTTCTTCACGCCTTCGTCGAACGCGACCTGGCGGATGTTGTTGCCGTAATCGACCGTGGGAATGCCCATGGCCTGGAAGTCGAGCATGGCCTGCACGTGCACGGCGCACGACTTGGCGGCGGCCTTTTTCAGCGCGTCGTGCTGCGAGGCGTCCTTCATGGCGGCCTGCCATTGCGGCACGCTCCAGCCCGAGGGCAGGTAGCCGTTGATGAGGTCATGCGCCGAGGTCTGGTCGGTCACGAGGTCTGGCTTCAGGCCGCCGGCCTTGGCGCGCTTCACCAGCTCGGGGAGGATGTCGGCCGCATTGCCGAGCAGCGCGATCGACACGGCTTCCTTCGCGTCGCAGTGCTGCTTGATGAGTTCGAAGGCATGGTCGATGTCGCGCGCCTGCTTGTCGACGTAGCGCGTGCGCAGGCGAAAGTCGATGCTCGATTGCTGGCACTCGATGTTGAGCGATACCGCACCGGCCAGCGTGGCCGCCAGCGGCTGCGCGCCGCCCATGCCGCCCAGGCCGGCCGTGAGAATCCACTTGCCCGCCAGGCTGTTGTTGTAGTGCTGGCGGCCGGCTTCGACAAAAGTCTCGAAGGTGCCCTGCACGATGCCCTGGCTGCCGATGTAGATCCAGCTGCCCGCCGTCATCTGGCCGTACATGAAGAGGCCCTGGCGATCGAGCTCGTTGAAGTGCTCCCAGTTGGCCCACTTCGGCACGAGGTTCGAGTTGGCGAGCAGCACGCGCGGCGCGTTTTCGTGCGTCTTGAACACGCCGACCGGCTTGCCCGACTGGATGAGCAGCGTCTCGTCGTCGTTGAGTTCCTTCAGCGACGCGAGGATCTGGTCGTAGCACGCCCAGTTGCGCGCGGCACGGCCGATGCCGCCGTACACCACGAGGTCTTGCGGACGCTCGGCGACTTCCGCGTCGAGGTTGTTCTGCAGCATGCGGAACGGCGCTTCGGTGAGCCAGCTCTTGCAGTTGAGTTCAGTGCCGCGCGGCGCACGGATCACGCGCGTCGGGTCATGGCGCGGATCGGCGGCGTCGGGGTTGTTCAGGGCGAATTTTTCGGGAGCGTTCATGGCGTGGTTCTCCTATCTGGCGATCTAGAGGGATCGGTTGATCTATTGGGTGAGGTTTTACGAGTGGCTGGGCAGGATGTCGAGCAGCGCGGCCGGCAGCTCGGCCTTCAGCGCCCACAGGCGCATGGCTTCGATGTCGGGTGCGAGGTAGCGGTCGCGCTCGAGGAAGGCGACCTTCTGGCGGATGCTGGCGAATTCCGCTTCGACCAGCGGCGAGCTCTTCAACTTGCGTTTGAGTTCGATGCCTTGTGCGGCGGCCATCGCCTCGATGCCGACGACCACCGCCGTGTTGTTGACCATGTCGCCCAGTCGGCGCGCGGCGAAGGTGGCCATTGACACGTGGTCTTCCTGGTTGGCCGAGGTCGGCAGGCTGTCGACGCTGGCGGGATGCGCCAGCGACTTGTTCTCCGAAGCCAGTGCCGCGGCCGTGACCTGCGCGATCATGAAGCCCGAGTTGAGGCCGCCATCGCGCACCAGGAACGGCGGCAGGCCCGACAGGCCGCTGTCGAGCAGCAATGCCAGGCGGCGCTCGGAAATGGCCCCTACTTCGCTGATGGCCAGCGCGATGATGTCGGCCGCGAAAGCAACGGGCTCGGCGTGGAAGTTGCCGCCCGAGATGACTTCACCGGTGTCGCAGAACACCAGCGGGTTGTCCGATGCGGCGTTGGCTTCGATGACCAGCACGCGCGATGCATGCGCGAGGTTGTCGAGGCAGGCGCCCATCACCTGGGGGATGCAGCGCACCGAATACGGGTCTTGCACACGGCCGCAGTCGGCGTGCGATGGAACGATCTCGCTGCCTTCGAGCAGCGTACGCACCGCGCCTGCCACCGCGATCTGGCCGGGCTGGCCGCGCGCGGCGTGGATGCGCGCGTCGAAGGGCTTGATCGAACCCTGAATCGCTTCTAGCGACAGTGCGCCCGACATCAGCGCGGCCGCGAACACGTCTTCGGCACCGAACAGGCCGGCCAGTGCCAGCGCGGTAGACACCTGCGTGCCGTTGAGCAGCGCCAGGCCTTCCTTCGGGCCGAGCACGAAGGGCTCGAGGCCGATGCTGCGCATGGCTTCGGCACCGCTGACCTTCCTGCCGTCCGCCAAGGTCGCTTCGCCCTCGCCGATCAGCACGCAGGCCATGTGCGCGAGCGGTGCCAGGTCGCCCGATGCGCCGACCGAGCCCTTGCACGGAATGCTCGGTGTGACGCCCGCGTTGAACAGCGCCAGCAGCGCATCGACCAGCGCGGGCCGCACGCCCGAGTGGCCACGCGCCAGGCTCACGGCCTTGGTCGCGAGGATCATGCGCACCACCGGCGCGGCCAGCGGCTCGCCCGTGCCCACGCTGTGCGACAGCACGAGGTTGCGCTGCAGCTCGGCCAGGTGGTCGTTGCCGATGCGCGTGCTCGCGAGCTTGCCGAAGCCGGTGTTGATGCCGTAGACCACCTGGTCGTTCTCGACGATGTGGCGCACGGCGGCTTCGGCCTTCTTCATGCCATCGAGCACGGACGGATCGAGCGCAAGTCGCACGCCGCCGGCCTGGATGCGTCGCAGCATCGCAAGATCGACCTTGCCGGGCGTGAGGGTCAGGGTGGCTTCTGGTTGGGCGGTGTGATTGCTTGGCATGTGAACCTGTCTATACAAGTGGTTGCGAGAGAAAACGTAGGCCTTCTAGGACGAAAAAAATCAGCCGAAGCTTGGGTTGCCGTCGGCTCTGAATCGGCTGCCCAGGCTGTAGCGCGAGGCGGGATGCAGACAGCGCACCCAGGTGACGGGGGTGTTGCGAATCCAGGTGCGGCGCGTCAGCAGCAGGCAGGGGTCGGTGACTTCCATGGCGAGGCGGCCCGCCTGTTCGGCGTTGGGCAGTACGGCGTCGACGACGTGTTCGATCTGGTCGAAGGGCACGTTGCGCACGAGGTACTCGCTGGGCGGCACGGCGGTGAAGTCCTGTTCGAGGTAGTCGGGCACGACCTGCGGATTGACATACCGTTCTTCGAGTTGAACGGGGGTGTCGTTCTCCAGGTGCAGGCAGGCGCTGTGGAACACGGAGTCGCCGGGGCGCAGGTCGAGCCAGGCAGCGACGTCGGGCGATGCGGCGATGCGCTCGACGGCGATCATGTCGCAGCGGTAGTCGTGGCCGCGCTGGCGGATTTCGCTGGCGATGTTGGCGATCTGCAGCAAGGTGGACTGCGGCTTGTTCTCGGCGACGAAACTGCCGACGCCGGCGACGCGCACGATGCGGCCCTGTTCGACGAGTTCGCGCAGCGCACGGTTGACGGTCATGCGCGCCATGCCGAACTGGGCGACCAGCTCATGCTCCGAGGGGAGGCGGTGACCGGGCGGCCAGGTGCCGTCCTGGATCTTGCGGGAGATGTGATCCTTGACTTGCGCGTAGAGCGCGAGAGTGGGGAGGTCGCGCTTCATGCCGGGTCGCCGATTCGATGGCGCTTCTGTTCTGGGCGCATTTGTTTTTGGCGCTGTTGTTCTTGGCGCTGCTGTCCGGGGCGCTGCTGTCCGGGGCGCGTGCGACTGACACCGGGTACTCCCCTCCGCGAATGTCCCCCGCTTCGCTCCTCCTTTATTTCGCTGCGGGGAGCACCCGATGCCATTCGCACGTTGGGCACGCTGCTGGTGATCCCGCGATCAGCGACTGCTCTGATAACGCTCGCGCCGATGGTGTGCTCTGCGCAGCGAAATAAAGGAGGAGCGAAGCGGGGGACATTCGCGGAGCAGAGCACACCGTCGGCGTGGGCGTCGCCCTGAACAAACCCAAACAGCAACGGTACCTACGAAACAGCCTTCAGC
>NZ_QAJK01000175.1 GCF_003852515.1 Variovorax sp. KBW07
GAATGACCCCGCACCCGCTCCCGCTCCCAACAGCAGCGTTCCAAACGAAACACCCGAAATGACCTGGCGCGACGAAGTACTGGACACCATCGCGTCCGAATTCTCCGACGTGACCGACGTCGCCCAACTCACGCGCATCGTCTTGCGCCTCACCCTCGCCGCCGTGCTCGGCTTCGTGCTTGGGTTCGAGCGCGAACAGCAAGGCAAGGCGGCCGGGGTGCGTACCCACATGCTCGTCGCCATCGGCTCCGCCATGTTCGTGCTCATTCCGCAGCAGACCGGCATCGTGCCCGCCGACATGAGCCGCGTCATCCAGGGACTGGTCGCCGGCGTGGGCTTTCTGTGCGCCGGCACCATCCTCAAGCAGGGCAAGGACGAATCCCACGTGCAGGGCCTCACCACCGCCGCCGGGCTCTGGATGACCGCAGCCATCGGCATGGCCTGCGGGCTCGGGCGCGAGGCCACGGCGCTCTTGAGTGCGTTGCTGGCACTGGCCGTGCTGTCGCTGGTGCCGCGCCTCGTGAGCCTGATCGAACGCGCGGTCGGCGACAAGAACGACGAACAGGAAGCCAAGGCACCGCGACGGGTGATCGCCTCGCCGGACAACGAAGATACCCGCGGGCGCTGAGCAGCCCCCGTGCATCAATCGCCATCGCGTTCGGCATCAATGCCGGCGCGCGGGCGGGCTAGCATCGAGGGCTTTGAGTCGCAACGAACCGGAGGCCCCTGATGCGCAAGCTCTATATCGGCAACAAGAATTACTCGTCGTGGTCCATGCGCCCCTGGGTGCTCATGAAGCAGGCCGGCATCGCCTTCGACGAAGTGATGGTGCGCTTCGACTCCTTCGACGCGACATCGAAGTTCAAGCACACCATCGGCCCGCTCAACCCCGTGGCCAAGGTGCCGGTGCTGGTCGATGGCGACCTGGTGGTCTGGGACACCCTGGCCATTGCCGAGTACCTGGCCGAAACCTTTCCTGAAAAGCAGCTCTGGCCCAAGGCGGCGGCCGATCGCGCCCGCGCGCGCAGCGTCTGCGCCGAAATGCATTCGGGCTTCGGTGGCCTGCGTGGCCACTGCGGCATGAACATCGAGGCTTCGCTGCCGGAGGTCGGCGCCAGGCTGTTGCGCGAACAGCCCGAAGTGGGCAGCGACCTGGAGCGCATCGTGCAGATGTGGAGCGGCCTGCTCGAAGCGCACGGCGGCCCCATGCTGTTCGGCGAGTTCGGCATTGCCGACGCCTACTTCGCGCCCATCGGCACGCGCATCAAGACCTATGGATTGCCGGTGCCGGCCGCCATTACCGCCTACATCGAGCGGGTGCAGGCATTGCCGGGCGTCAAGGCCTGGATCGACGGCGCACTGGCGGAAAAAGACTTCCTGCAATTCGAAGAGCCGTACCGCACGGCGCGTTGAAACAGCAACTACAAAGCTGTAGCAACAACGGCCGGGCGGCAAGGCTTTCGAAAGAACGGCGTCCGGTCAGAACCGGTACGTGGCCGCGAGGTAGGTGACGATCGGGTTCAGCTTCAGCCGGGCTTCGCTGGTGGCAACCGGGAAGCCATTGACCGAGGTCGTGGTCAGCTTGGCCTTGGTCTTCAGCGGGATGTACGACACCGAGAACGACATGCCCCAGTGCTTGTCGAACTGGTAGGCGACACCGGCATTCAGCACGGGCGCGAACGAGCTGTCGAGCTTGGCGGTGGTCGATGTCGAGAACGGACGCTGGCGCAACTGGCTTCCAAGCGCGCCCTGCAGCTCGTTGGTGAGATGCACGTTGCTGTACCAGACGTACGTGGCGCCCAAGCCCACGTAGGGACGGAAGGCGTCGTTGCCCTCGTTGAAGTAGTACTTGCCCAGGATGGTCGGGCTCCACTGGCGTGCCTGGCCGAGTTCACCGACGCGCGCCAGCGTGCCGGTGCCTTCCAGCTTGAACTTCGGCGGAATGCCCAGCACGCCTTCCACGGCCCAGTGGCTGTCGATGAAATAGGCCAGGTTGAAGCCCAGCGTGTCCGAATCCTTGACGCTGGCGCCCGAGCCCGCGACCACGCTCTGCACCGGCGCGGTCAGCGTCAGTGGCTTGCTCGAGTCCTGTGGCGCCAGATGGAACCAGCCCGCGCCGACCACCCAGTCGCCTGCCTGTTGCGCAAACGCACTGCCGGACGCCAAGGCACCCAGAGCCGCCAGCGCAAACATTGTTTTCTTCATGATGTGAATGCTCCTTTGGTTGAAAAATCCCCTGCTCGCAGGCCGGGCCGGTGTTTGGCTCTGGCATTCGAGCGTTTGACGAACGATGGCCCGGTCTGTGCCGGCGATTATCGAACGGTCGTTCTATTTTGTAGCTGGGGAGTATCCCTACACTGCACTCATGAAAATTTTTCTCGTTGGCGGTGCACTGCGCGACAGGCTGCTGGCACGCCCTGTTTCCGACCACGACTGGCTGGTGGTGGGGGCCACGCCCGAAGAAATGGTGGCCCGTGGCTACCTGCCCGTGGGGCGCGACTTTCCGGTGTTCTTGCACCCCGAGACGCGAGAGGAATACGCGCTGGCCCGCACCGAGCGCAAGAGCGCGCCCGGCTACCGCGGCTTCACCGTGCATGCCTCGCCCGACGTCACGCTCGAACAGGACCTGGCGCGCCGCGACCTGACCGTCAATGCCATCGCGCTGCCGGCCGAATGTGTAGGTGCCGACGGCCAATTCGAACCTGACCCCGAAAAACTGGCCGACCCCTTCCACGGCCGGCGCGACCTGCGCGACAGGGTGCTGCGCCACGTGACCGACGCCTTCCGCGAAGACCCGGTGCGCATCCTGCGCGTGGCGCGCTTTGCCGCGCGCTTCGACGACTTCACGGTGGCGCCCGAGACGATGGCGCTGATGCGCGAGATGGTCGCTGCCGGCGAAGTCGATGCGCTGGTGCCCGAGCGCGTCTGGCAGGAGCTGTCGCGCGGCCTGATGGAAACACGGCCGTCGCGCATGTTCGATGTGTTGAACGACTGCGGCGCGCTGGCCGTGCTGGCGCCCGAGGTCGATGCCGGCGCGCAGCGCATGCGGACCATCGACACGGCCGCCGGGCTGCAAGCGTCGTTGGCCGTGCGCTTCGCCTGCCTGATGCACGACCTCGACCGGCATGCCGCGCTGATGGAAAAGACCCGCGACCGCTGGCGCGTGCCGGTGGACATCCGCGAACTGGCCGAGGTGGTGGCGCGCGAGCACGGCCACATCGACCGTAGCGGCGAACTCGACGCGGCGCTGCTGGTGCGCTTGCTGGAGCGCTGCGACGCCTTTCGCAAGCCCGCGCGCTTTGCCGAGGCACTGCTGGCCTGCGAATGCGTGGCGCGCAGCCAGCCCGGTGCCGAAGACGATGCGCCCTACCCGCAGCGCGCGCGCCTGCTCGCGGTGCTGGCGACCGCGGCCGGCGTCGCCACCGACGCCGTGGCACGCCAGGCCCAGCAGGCGGGCGCCATGGGTCCGCAGATCGGCGAGGCGATCCATCGGGCCCGCGTCGACGCCGTCGCTGCTTCGCTGCCGGCCTGAAGGCGGCAACGGCCGCGAAACACCTTCGGCTTTGGCCGACACGCACGGCGCGCAGCCCGTGTTATGGTTTTTCCCAATGCCAAAGTCCTTCGACAGCAACGACCAGTTGCCTCCTCCGCTGGGCCGGGACACCGCCCTTTTTCTCGACTTCGACGGCACGCTGGTCGGGCTCGCGCCCACCCCCGAGGCCATCGAGATTCCCCCTGCCCTCGTCTCCCTGCTGAGTGACCTGAGCGACCTGCTGGGCGGCGCACTGGCCGTGGTGTCGGGCCGGCAGATCGATTCGATCGACCGCTTCCTGGCGCCGCTGCGGCTGCCCGCGGCCGGCGAGCACGGCGTGCAGCGCCGCGATGCCACCGGCCACATGCAGGAGCAGCGCGCGCCCGACCTGGTGCCCATCCTCGACATCGCCAACGAACTCGCGCGCGTGCACGAAGGCCTGCTGGTCGAGCGCAAGCATGCCGCCATCGCGCTGCACTACCGGCTCGCGCCGCAGCTCGAAGCCGTGTGCCGCGACGCCATGACGCGTGCCATCGAAGGGCACCCGGCGCTCGAGCTCATGCACGGCAAGTTCGTGTTCGAGGTCAAGCCCGCGGGCGTCAACAAGGGCATTGCCATCGACGCCTTCATGAGCGAGGCGCCGTTTGTGGGCCGCACGCCGGTCTTCGCGGGCGACGACACCACCGACGAGAGCGGCTTTGCGCTGGTGCAGCCGCGCGGCGGCATCGCCATCAAGGTGGGCTCCGGGCCCAGCCTGGCGCTGCATCGCCTGGAATCGCCGCGCGCCGTCTACGAATGGCTGGTGCAGGCACGCGACCTGCTGGCCGCACCCAACCCCACTCCTACTCCCGCTTCCGCCAGCGCCAAAGAAGAACCACCGAGGAACCCCGGATGAGCGAACAACAACTGTCGAAAGCCCCCGAAGACCGTGCCGACGAAGCACTGGCCGGCGCGGCCGGACCCGACGACCGCGCACCGGTCGATGCAACGGCCGCCACGGCCCCCGGCACGCGCGGCTTCGCGCCGCCGGCCGAGCCTTCACTCAATGTCGGCATCATCGGCAACTGCGCCTACAGCGCACTCATCGACGCTCGCGGCCGCGCCGTGTGGTGCTGCCTGCCGCGCTTCGACGGCGACCCGGTGTTCAACGCGCTGCTGCATCCCGGCGAAGAGGCCGGCGCCTGGAGCATCGACATCGAGGACTTCGCCGAGGCCAAGCAGTGGTACGAACCGAACACGGCCGTGCTGCGCACGCAGCTGTTCGACAGCACGGGCCAGGGCATCGAGATCACCGACTTCGCGCCGCGCTTCTACAGCCGCTCGCGCTACTTCCGCCCGCTGATGATGGTGCGCCGCGTGCGGCCGATTGCCGGCGCGCCGCGCATCCGCGTGTCGCTCGATCCGCGTTTCCAGTGGGGCGCCTCGGCACCGATCGAAGTCACGCGCGGCAGCAACCACATCCGCTACGTGGGGCCCGACGTCACGCTGCGCCTGAACACCGACGCTTCGATCTCGCACATCCTGGCGCGCCAGCCCTTCGTGATCTCGCGCGAATACAACTTCATGTTCGGCGTGGACGAAACGCTGCTCGACGGCATTGCCGACACGGCGCGCAAGTTCGAGCAGGAGACCATTGCCTACTGGCGCACCTGGAGCAAGCGGCTGGCCATTCCCTTCGAGTACCAGGACGCGGTGATCCGCGCGGCCATCACGCTCAAGCTCTCGCTGTACGAAGACACCGGCGCCATCGTGGCCGCCATGACCACCAGCATCCCCGAGGCGCCGGGCAGCCAGCGCAACTGGGACTACCGCTACTGCTGGCTGCGCGACGCCTTCTTCGTGGTGCGAGCGCTCAATTCACTGAGCGAAGTCGGCACCATGGAAGACTACCTGCGCTGGCTCGGCAATGTGGTGATCGGCTCGCACGGCGAGCACATCCAGCCGCTGTACGGCATCGGGCTGGAGCGCGAGCTGCCCGAGTCTTTTGTCGAAGGCCTGCCCGGTTACCGCGGCATGGGCCCGGTGCGCGTGGGCAACCAGGCGCAGGAGCATTTCCAGCACGACGTGTACGGCAACATCGTGCTCGGCGCGGCACAGGCTTTTCATGACCACCGGTTGCTGAGCCGCGCGGGCCTGGCGGAGTTTCCGCACCTGGAGGCTGTCGGCGAGCAGGCGGTGCGCGTCTACGGCACGCCCGACGCCGGCATGTGGGAGCTGCGCACGCGCGCCCGCGTGCACACCAGCTCGGCCCTGATGAGCTGGGCCGCCTGCGACCGCCTGGCCAAGATCGCGCGCCGGCTGGAACTGCCCGAGCGCGCCGCCTACTGGCACGGCCATGCCGCGCGCATGAAAGAAGAAATTCTGGCCAAGTCGTGGTGCGAAGAACGCCAGGCCTTTGCCGAAAGCTTCGGCGGCCACGAGCTCGACGCCAGCATCCTGCTGATGGTCGAAGTGGGCCTCATCGACGCACGCGACCCGCGCTTCATCTCCACCGTGGACGCCATGGAAAAGTCGCTTTGCGATGGCCCCTACATGCGCCGCTACGAGGCCGCCGACGACTTCGGCAAGCCCGAGACGGCCTTCAACATCTGCACCTTCTGGCGCATCGACGCGCTCGCCAAGATCGGCCGCAAGGCCGAGGCGCGGCAAATCTTCGAGACCATGCTGGCGGCGCGCAATCCGCTGGGCCTGCTGTCGGAAGACACGCACCCGGTCACGGGCGAGATGTGGGGCAACTTTCCGCAGACCTATTCGATGGTCGGCATCATCAACGCGGCCGTGCGTTTATCCGCCCCCTGGGATTCGTGCATATGAGCCGGCTCGTCGTCATTTCCAACCGCGTGGCCGATCCGCGCAAGCCGGCCGCTGGCGGCCTGGCCGTGGCGCTGGGCGAAAGCCTGCAGCAAAGCGGCGGCCTGTGGTTCGGCTGGAGCGGCCAGATCATCGAAGGCGGCCCCACCGGCGAGGGCGAGCTGCACAAGCAGCAGGCCGGCAAGGTGACCCTGGCCACGCTCGATCTGAGCCGCGAAGACCACGACAGCTACTACCTGGGCTACAGCAACGACGTGCTGTGGCCGGTGTTCCACAACCGTCTTGACCTGGCGCATTTCGATGCCGGCTTCATCGGTGGCTACCGGCGCGTGAACCAGCTGTTCGCGCGCAAGCTGCTGCCGCTGCTGAAAGACGACGACATCATCTGGATCCACGACTACCACCTGATGCCGCTGGCCGCCGAGCTGCGCGCCATGGGCTGCAAGCAGCGCATCGGTTTCTTCCTGCACATTCCGTTGCCGCCGCAGATCATCATCGCGGCCATTCCGCAGCATGAATGGCTGATGCGCTCGCTGTTCTCGTACGACCTGATCGGCTTCCAGGCGCAGCAGGACGTGCAGCACTTCGAGCACTACGTGCGCAACGAGGCCCATGGCGAGTACCTGGGCAACGACATGTACCGCGCCTACGGGCAGACGGTGCGCTGCGGCGCGTTCCCGATCGGCATCGACGTGGACGAGTTCGCGGCGCTGACGCACGCGAAGGAATCGCGCGACATGTACGAGACGATGAAGCGCGAGTACTCGAGCCGCCGGCTGCTGCTGGGCATCGACCGGCTCGATTATTCAAAAGGCATTCCGCAGCGTGTGCGTGCCTTCCGCGAGCTGCTGGCCAACTACCCCGAGAACCGGCGCAGCGCGACGCTGATCCAGATCGCCTCGCCGACGCGCGAGACGGTGGACGCGTATGGCGACATCCGGCGCGAGCTGGAATCGCTGTGTGGCGCGATCAACGGCGACTACGGCGAGCTGGACTGGATGCCGGTGCGCTACATCCACCGCATGGTGGCGCGCAAGCGGGTACCGGGGCTGTGCCGCGCGGCGGCAGTGGGGTTGGTGACGCCGTTGCGCGACGGCATGAACCTGGTGGCCAAGGAATACATCGCGGCACAAGATCCGGCCGACCCGGGGGTGCTGGTGTTGTCACGCTTCGCGGGTGCGGCGGAGCAGTTGAAGGAAGCGCTGCTGGTGAACCCGTACGACACGCACGGCACGGCGGAAACGGTACAGCAGGCGTTGCAGATGCCACTGGAAGAGCGGCGCGAGCGGCACCAGAAGTTGCTGTCACGCATTCGCGAACACGACATTCACTGGTGGCGACGCAGCTTTCTGGATGCGCTGCGTGAGGCTGCGAGCGAACGCTGAGCTTTTGGCGCTGCTGTTTAAGGCGGGTGCATTCTTTGTGCGT
>NZ_QAJK01000176.1:0-11953 GCF_003852515.1 Variovorax sp. KBW07
AGTACCCGGTGTCATTCGCACGCACCCCGAATGCACCCGAACCCCACAGAGCCGCCAGCGCAGCAAGTCAACCACCGCAGCAACGGAGACACGAAATGACAACCCCAAAGAAGAAGAGACAGTTCTCCGCAGGCACGCTGCTCGCGCGACTGGTGCTCATCGGCGCCGGCCTCTCCGCATTGGTCCCCGTGCTCTGGACTTTTCTCAACTCGTTCAAGAACCGCGTAGACATCGTCTCCGCCGTACCCAAGTTCATCTTCACCCCCACGTTGGAGAACTACGTCTACGTCCTCAGCCGCGAGGCCGTGGCACAAGGCCTGCTCAACTCCGTCCTTGTCGTCGGATCGGCCGTCGTCATAGGGGCCGTGCTCGGTCTGCCCGCCGCCTATGCGCTCGCACGCTACCCGCTGCGCTGGGCCGACGACATCCAGTTCTTCGTGCTCTCGATGCGCTTCCTGCCGCCGGTCGCTGTCGCCATTCCGCTCATGGTCATCTGGTTGCAGCTCGAGCTTTACGACACCCGCTTTGCGCTGACCGTCACCTACACGCTGCTCACCCTCTCCACCGTCATCTGGCTCGCCATTCCCGCCTTCAAGGCCGTGCCCAAAGAGGTTGAAGAAGCAGGCCGGGTCGATGGCTACGGGCCCTACGCGATCTTCTTCAAGGTGGCGCTGCCCATTGCCGCGCGCTCGCTGCTCGGGGCCATTGCCTTCGGCTTCGTGCTCGTGTGGAACGAGTTTCTCATCGCGCTGATGCTCACCACCTCGGACGCCAAGACCCTGCCCATCGTGGCCTCGGAACTGAGCCAGCTGGGGCGCGATGTGCCCTGGGGCATCTTGAACGCCTCGGTCATCCTGCTGTCGGTGCCGCCGCTGCTGATGGTCGGCGTGCTCAGCGGCTTTCTCAACGCAGCCTTCAAGCGCAAGCGCGAAACGGCATGAGCCCCGTCACTACTTTTCCTACGAAGAAAAACATGTCCGCAATCAGCTGTCACAACATCATCAAGCGCTATGGCGACACGCAGGTCGTCCACCCCTTCGACCTCGACGTGGCCGACAACGAGTTCGTCGTGTTCCTCGGGCCTTCGGGCTGCGGCAAGTCGACCATCCTGCGCATGCTCGCGGGGCTGGAAGACATTTCCGGCGGCGACCTGCTCATCGGCGGCGAGCGCGTCAACGACCTGCCGCCGCAGGAGCGCGGCATTGCCATGGTGTTCCAGAACTACGCGCTGTACCCGCACATGAGCGTGCGCGACAACATTGTCTTCGGCCTCAAGCGCCTGAAGGTGCCCAAGGCCGAGATCGACACGCGCATCAAGGAGGTGTCGGACACGCTGGGCCTGGAGCGCTACCTGCAGCGCAAGCCCACCGAGCTGTCGGGCGGGCAGCAGCAGCGGGTGGCCATTGCGCGCGCGATGATCAAGACGCCGAAGGTGTTCTTGTTCGACGAGCCGCTGTCGAACCTCGACGCCAAGCTGCGCAACCACATGCGCATCGAGATCGCCAGGCTGCACCAGGCGCTGAAGACCACCACCGTGTACGTGACGCACGACCAGCACGAGGCCATGACGCTGGCCGACCGCATCGTGCTGCTGCGCGACGGGCGCATCGAACAGGTGGGCTCGCCGCGCGAAATCTACGAGCGGCCTTGCTCGGCCTTCGTGGCGGGGTTCATCGGCACGCCGCCGATGAACCTGGTCGAGATGTCGGTGCACGACGCCGGCAGCCACTTCGAGCTGAGGGGGCCCGAAGGCACGGTGCACGTGGACGCGCGCCGCTTTGCGCTCGAAGGCCGCCGGCGCGTGACGCTGGGCGTGCGCCCCGCGCACCTGCTGGTCGATGCGCAAGGCGGCCGCGGCGGAGGTTTTTCCGGCGAAGTGCAGCTCATCGAATACCTGGGCAACGAAGTGCTGGTGAGCTTCGGGCGGGGCAACGGCAACGACGGCAAGGAGATCAATGAGATCGCCGCGCTGATGCCGTCCGCGCAATGCCCGCGCCTGCAGGAGCGCGTGAGCTTCGTGGCCGATCCGGCGCAGGTGCACCTGTTCGACGTCGACAGCGGGGCTTCGCTGCTGCGCGCCGACGTTCGCTTGCACTGACGCACGCACCGCCAATTTCTCATCGCCCATCTCTCATCGCTCATCGCTCTCAAAGACAACAAACGGGAAATTCGAAAATGGAAATGAAAGCACTGGTCCTGGAAAAGGCGCATGAACTCGCGCTGCGCGACATCGACGTTCCGCTTCACATGGGGCCGCGCGACGTGAAGATCCGCATGCACACCGTGGGCGTGTGCGGCAGCGACGTTCACTACTACCAGCACGGCGGCATCGGCCCCTACATCGTGGATGCGCCGATGATCCTGGGCCACGAGGCTTCGGGCGTGGTGGTGGAAGTGGGCGCCGAGGTCACGCACCTGAGGCCCGGCGACCGCGTGTGCATGGAGCCCGGCATTCCGCAGATGGATTCGCGCGCCACGCTCGAAGGCATCTACAACCTCGACCCGGCGGTTCGCTTCTGGGCCACGCCGCCGATCCACGGTTGCCTGACGCCTTTCGTGGTGCACCCGGCGGCCTTCACGTTCCGCATGCCCGACAACGTGAGCTTCGGCGAAGGCGCCATCGTCGAGCCGCTGGCCATCGGGTTGCAGGCCGCGAAGAAGGCGGCGCTGAAGCCGGGCGACGTGGCGGTCGTGATCGGCGCCGGCACCATCGGCGCGATGACGGCGCTGGCCGCGCTCGCGGGCGGTGCTGCGCGTGTGATTCTTGCGGACCTCGTGCCCGAGAAGCTGGCGCTGTTCGCCGGCAACCCGGCGGTGACCACGGTGAACGTGCGCGACGCCAACCTTGCCGATACGGTGAAGGCACTCACCGACGGCTGGGGCGCCAATGTGGTGTTCGAGGCCAGCGGCAGCGCGCGCGCCTTCGACAAAATCTTCGACCTGCTGTGCCCCGGCGGTTGCCTCGTGCTGGTGGGCATGCCCGGCAGCAAGGTGCCTTTGGACATCGTGGCCATCCAGGCGAAGGAAGTGCGCATCGAGTCGGTGTTTCGCTATGCCAACATTTTTCCGCGTGCTCTGGCGCTCATTGCGTCGGGGCAGGTCGACGTGAAGCCTTTCATCTCGCGCACCTTCGCGTTCGACGACGGCATCCGTGCCTTCGAGGAGGCAGCGGCGGGGCGGGCCACCGACGTGAAGATCCAGATCGAGTTTCCGCAGGCCTTGCCGGCCTGATTCTTTCAGCGTCTCTTCAGCATCGGCGCCCCGGGCAAGGGGAAATGCCGGGGACACGGCGCGCATGCGCGGCTAAAGTGGCCGGGTTTTGCCACCCGGAGCTATCGCATCGCGCCCATGCATCTTCCGTTTCGCAACGTCGTCCTGACTGGAGCCTGTGGTGGCCTGGGCCAGGCATTGGCGCGCGAGCTGATGGGCGGTGGCGCGCAAGTGGCGCTGGTCGGGCTCGATGCGCAGCGGCTCGCGGCGCTGGCCGCGTTGGCGCCCGAACGCTGCGCCGTCTACATGCCCGACGTGTCCGATGGACCCGCGATGCGGTCCATGGCCGCCGACTGGACATCGCGCTTCGGCGTGCCCGACCTGGTGATCGCGAACGCCGGCGTCGCGGGTGGCTACGACACGGCCGAAGCCGATGACCTTGCCGTGTTCCGCCGCATGCTCGAGATCAACCTGCTCGGCGCGGCCACCACCTTCCAGCCTTTCGTCGGTGCCATGCGCGCGCAGCGCCGCGGTGCGCTGGTCGGCGTGGCCAGCATTGCAGGCTGGCGGGGCATGCCCGGCAACGGCGCCTACTGCGCGAGCAAGGCAGGGCTGATCCGCTACCTGGAGAGCCTGCGCGCCGAGTTGCGCGAGACGGGCCTCACGGTGCACACCATCAGCCCCGGCTACATACGCACCGCGCTCACGGCCGGCAACCGCTTTGCGATGCCGGGCCTGCTGGAAGCCGAGGCGGCGGCCCGCCAGTTGCTCGCGGGCGTTGCAGCGGGCCGCGAAAAGATCGTGCTGCCACGCCGCATCGGATGGCTGTCGAAGGCGCTGGACCTGCTGCCCGAAAAGCTGCACGACCGCGTGCTGCGCGGACAGCCGCGCAAGCCGCGCGTGGGCGAAGCCGGCGCCACAGCCATTCCTGGACTTTCTTCGAAGGAGCCTCCTCGCTGATGCCTGCCAACGCACCGACCTACGAACAGATCGCGCTGATCGGCGCCGGCCCTTCCGGCCTTGCCGGTGCACGCAACCTGCAGAAGCACGGCGTGCCGTTCCAGGGCTTCGAGGCGCACAGCGACGTGGGCGGGCTGTGGGACATCGACAACCCGCGCTCCACCGTCTACCACTCGGCGCACCTGATCTCCAGCAAGACCACCACCGAGTTCGCCGAATACCCGATGCCCGCCAGCGTGGCCGACTACCCCAGCCACCGCGAACTGCGCCGCTATTTCAGCGACTTTGCCGACCACTTCGGGCTGCGCCAGCACTTTCGCTTCAACACGCGCGTGCTGCGCGTCGAGCCCGTGAGCAACGCGCCCGACACGCGCTGGCGCGTGAGCATCGACCCCGGCAACGGCACGGTCGAGATCGCCGAATACAAGGGCGTGGTCATCGCCAACGGCACGCTCGCCGAGCCCAAGCGGCCGCAGTTCGAAGGCCGTTTCGACGGCGAGCTGCTGCACACCAGCGACTACAAGCACCCGGAGCTCTTCAAGGACAAGCGCGTGCTGATCGTCGGTGCCGGCAACTCGGGCTGCGACATCGCGGTCGATGCGGTGCACTACGCAAATAGCGTCGACATCTCGGTGCGGCGCGGCTACTACTTCGTGCCCAAGTACGTGTTCGGCAAGCCGGCCGATACGCTGGGCGGCAAGCGCCCGCTGCCGCCGTGGCTCAAGCAGAAGATCGATTCGACCGTGCTCAAGTGGTTCACCGGCGACCCGGTGCGCTTCGGTTTCCCGAAGCCCGACTACAAGATGTACGAGTCGCACCCGATCGTGAATTCGCTGGTGCTGCACCACGTAGGCCATGGCGACATCGGCGTGCGCGGCGACATCGCGCGGCTCGACGGCCGCACGGTGCACTTCAAGGACGGCAGCGCACGCGACTACGACCTGATTCTTGCGGCGACCGGCTATGCGCTGCATTACCCCTTCATCGACCGCGAGCTGCTCAACTGGCAGGGCATGGCGCCGCGCCTGTACCTGAACATCTTCGCGCCGCGCTTCGAGAACATCGCCGTGCTCGGCATGATCGAGGCGAGCGGCATCGGCTGGCAGGGGCGCTACGAGCAGGCCGAGCTGGTGGCGCGCTACTTCCGCGCCAAGGCCGCCGGCTCGCCCAAGGCGGGCGCGCTGCGCGCGGCGGTGCAGGGCCCGCCGCCGGACCTGTCGGGCGGCTTCAAGTACCTGCAGCTCGAACGCATGGCGTACTACGTGCACAAGGACACTTACCGCGCGGCCGTTCGCAACGCGGCCACGGCCCTGGCCGACTCACCCTGAACGAGGCCACGACCATCATGCTGCCCGTCGACGAAATACGCCTTCACTTCAACCCCGCGTCGCTGGTGCTGCTCAATGTGGTGCTGGGCTTCCTGATGTTCGGCATTGCGCTGGACACGCGCATCGAAGATTTCAAGCGTGTGGCGCGCATGCCCGGCGCGATGGCGGTGGGCATCGGCGCGCAGTTCATCGTGCTGCCGGCCGTGACCTTCGCGCTCACGCTCATCCTGAAGCCGGGGCCGAGCATCGCGCTGGGCATGATCCTGGTGGCGTGCTGCCCGCCGGGGAACATCTCGCAGATCCTCACGCACCGCGCGGGCGGCAACGTGGCGCTGTCGGTATCGATGACGGCAATCTCGAATGCGCTGTCCATCGTGGTGATGCCGCTGAACTTCGCGTTCTGGGGTGGCATGCATCCGACGGCTTCGGCATTGCTGAAGACCATCGCGCTCGACCCGCTCGACATGCTGGGCCACATCGTGATGATCATCGGCATTCCGTTCGTGCTGGGCGTGGCCTGCTCGCACAAGCTGCCGGGGCTCACGGCGCGCATCAAGAAGCCGGTGGGCATCGTGAGCTTCATTGCGCTCATCGTGTTCATCGTCGGTGCCATCGCGGGCAACTGGCGTTTCTTTCTCGACTACGTGGGGCTGGTGCTGCTGGCGGTGGTCATCCACGACGCGCTGGCCTTCGGCACGGGCTACCTTTGCGCGCGGCTCTCGGGACTGGGCGACTACGACCGGCGCGCGGTGTCCATCGAGGTCGGTATCCGCAACTCGGGGCTCGGTCTGGTGCTGATCTTCAGCTTCTTCGGCGGGCTGGGCGGCATGGCCGTGGTGGCGGGCGTGTGGGGCTTCTGGGACATCATCGCGGGCCTGGCGCTTGCCAGCTGGTGGCGGCGGCGGCCGGTGGCGCCATGATCGAAGGACGCGAGGGACGCGAGGGACGCGAAGGGCACGTTGCGCGGCGCGTGCTCGTGACGGGCGGCGACGGCTTTCTCGGGCGCGGCGTGCTGGCCGCGCTGGCTGGGCAGGGCACGCTCGAAGCGCTGGTGTCGCTCGACGTGCGCGAGGTGCCCTCCGAGCGGCGGTTGCCGGGCGTCGTCTACCAGGCGCAAGACGTGCGCGACGCCGCCATTGCCGCGACGCTGGCCGCGCATGCCATCGACACGGTGGTGCACCTGGCGTCCATCGTCACGCCCGGCAAGGGCTCGAACCGGGCCTTCGAGCATTCGGTCGACGTGGGCGGCACGCGCAACGTGCTCGACGCCTGCGTGGCGCAGGGCGTGCGGCACATCGTGGTGTCGTCCAGCGGCGCGGCCTACGGCTATCACGCGGACAATCCGGCGTGGATCACCGAGTCGCAACCGCTGCGGGGCAACGCGGTGTTTTGCCTATGCCGACCACAAGCGGCAGGTGGAAGAAATGCTGGCCGACTGCCGTGCGCGGCATCCGGCGCTGGCGCAGACGGTGCTGCGCATCGGCACCATCCTCGGCGAGCGCGTCGACAACCAGATCACCGCGCTGTTCGAGAAGAAGCGGCTGATCGCCATTCGCGGCAGCGACAGCCCCTTCGTGTTCATCTGGGACGAAGACGTGACGGGCGCCATCGCCCATGCGCTCGGCGGCGCGCCGGCCGGCTGCTACAACCTGGCAGGCGATGGCGCGCTCACCATCCACGAGATCGCCTCACGGCTCGGCAAGCAGGCGACCGACTGGCCGGCCGGCGTACTCAAGACGGCACTGGCAGTGGGCTCGGCGCTGGGCGTGAGCCGCTACGGGCCGGAGCAGCTGGACTTTCTGCGCTACCGGCCGGTGCTGTTGAACACGGCGCTGAAAGAGCGCTTCGGCTATGTGCCGCGCAAGACCAGCAGCGAGGCCTTCGATGCGTTCGTGGCGGCAAGGGCGGCGCAGGGCCGGCCTGTCAGCGCGGCTGCTTCTTTGCGGTCGCCGGTGTTGTAGTTTCGTCAGGCGGCGGCGCGATCAGGTGCTCGAGCATGCGCCGGGCATTCAGCGGCAGGTCTTCCGACGAACGCACGCAGGCCATCAGCGTGCGCTCGGCCCAGGCATCGGCCAATGAGGCGCGCGCGATCTTCATCGAACGGGCGCAACGCTCGGCCGCGGTCTGCGGCACGATGCCCACGCCGATGCCGTACTCGACCATGCGGCACACGGCCTCGAAGTTGCGCACGCGCACACGGTAGGCCAGGTGCTTGCCGAGGGCGCGCACATGCTGGGTGATCAGCTGCTGCAGCGCGCTGTCGGCGGGCAGGCCGACGAATTCGCTGTCGACCAGGTCGGCCAGCTGCACGCGCCGGCGCCCGGCCAGCGCGTGGCCGCGGGGCATCACCAGCACGAGGTCGTCGCGTCGGAAGGGATGGCATTCGAGGCCTTCGCTGTCGATGGCGTCCGAGACGATGCCGATGTCGCACAGCCCGCCGCGCAGGGCCTCCACGGTGTCGGGGCTGGCGCGTTCTTCAAGGTCGACCGAGATGCGCGGGTGCTCGGACAGGAAGCGGCTCAGCACCTCGGGCAGGTGCTCGGTCAGCGCCGAGGTGCCGCACATGAAGCGCACGTGGCCCTTCAGGCCCTGGCCGTATTCGCCGAGCTCGCCGCGCAGCCGCTCCATCTGCTGCAGCACGACGCGCGCGTGGTGCAGCAGCGTGCGACCGGCCTCGGTGGGGCGCACGCCCTGTGCATGGCGCGTCAGCAGCGGGGTGCCGAGCGCGTCTTCCATGCCGCGCACGCGCTGGCTGGCCGAGGCCAGCGTCATGTGCGAGCGCTGGGCGCCGGCTGTCAGGCTGCCGGCTTCGACGACGTGGAGAAAGAGCCGCAGGTCGGTGAGATCGAATCGCATGATGGGCCGCAAGGTAGCACGCCAGCCTCAGTCTGTGCCTGAGGCTGGCTGCGCAAAAGCCGCATTTCCAGCCGTGCCGGCGCTGGGCAGACTTCGCGGCGATGACGATTTCTTCAAACGAACTGGCGAGCCACTGGGTCGCGGCCTCCGCGGTCTTCCTGCTGGCTGGGGTGATCAAGGGCGTGATCGGGCTGGGGCTGCCGACGGTGTCGATGGCGCTGCTGGCGTTGTGGATGCCGCCGGTGCGCGCGGCGGCGCTGCTGATCGTGCCGTCGCTGGTCACCAACATCTGGCAGACCGGACCGCGTGCCTCGTTCATGCCGGTGCTGCGGCGCATCGGCGGCATGCAGGCCGGGATCGTGGTGGGCACGTTGGGCGGCGCGCTGTGGCTGGGCGTGCCGGCGGGCGCCTGGGCTTCGGTGGCGCTGGGCGTGGCCTTGGTGGTCTATGCGCTCTGGGGGCTCACGGGGCGGCAACTGCATGTGCCGCCGCGGCACGAGCGCTGGCTGGGGCCGCTGGTGGGCGCGGCAACGGGGCTGGTGACGGCGGTGACCGGGGTTTTCGCGGTGCCGGCCGTGCCTTATCTGCAGGCGCTGGGGTTCCAGCGCGATTCGCTGATCCAGGCGATGGGGATCTCGTTCACTACATCGACCGTGGTGCTGGCCATCGGGCTGGCGGGCAACGGCAGCTACCCGGTGTCGGCGGTGGGCGGGTCGGTCGCGATGCTGGTGCCGGCCGTCGCCGGCATGGTGCTTGGAACCTGGCTGCGGAAGCGCCTGTCGGTAGCGGTGTTCCGGCGCTGCTTCCTGGTCGGGCTGGCGTTGCTGGGGCTGTACATGGCGGTTCGCGCCATGGCCTGATGAACGACTCGGGCGACCTTGGCGCCCGGGAGCTCAGGCGGCCAGCAGCAGCGCGGCGCGAACGCGCTCGATGGCCTGGCGGTAGGGCAGGGCGAAGTCCTCGGTGGAGTCGCCGGCACTGAGCCAGCTGAAAGAGAACATCAGGCCTTCTTCTTCGGGGCTGCCGGTGGCCATGTGCTCGAAGGTTTCGGGCAGGGCTCCATTGGCGCGCATCAGGAACAGGTGCCACAGCTGCGGGTGGCGATGCGTGTTGCCCTCCACGCCGGCTTCGCATTCGCGGTCGAGCGTGCCGAGCGGATGCAGCTGGCCGGCGTAGTCGATGCCCGATTCCTCGAGCAGCTCGCGGCGCACCGCCACCTCGGGCGATTCGCCGGTTTCGATGGTCCCCTTGGGCAACTGCATGTTGCCGTCTTCGGGGTGGCGCAACACCAGCAGCCGGCCCCTTGCGTCGACCAGGCAGGCGCAGGCCTTGAGGATCGGCTCGGCGAAGGGGCTGGCACTGTTCTCGCTCATCAGGCGCCCGACAGTGCGGCCTTGACCGCTGCGCTGACCTGGCCCATGTCGGCCTTGCCGGCCAGGCGCGTCTTGACCGCGCCCATCACCTTGCCCATGTCGCCGGGGCCGCTGGCGCCCAGCTCGGCCACGATGGCTTTCACGGCGGTGGCGACTTCGTCGGCGCTCATGCGCTGGGGCAGGTAGACCTCGAGCACCTTGATCTCGGCGGCTTCCTTGTCGGCCAGGTCGGCGCGGCCGCCGGTGGTGAACGCGGCGATGGAGTCCTTGCGCTGCTTGACCATCTTGTCGACGATGGCCACGACCATGGCGTCGTCGAGCTCGACGCGCTCATCGACTTCCTTCTGCTTCAGGGCGGCCAGCAGCAGGCGGATGGTGCCCAGGCGTTCGGAGTCCTTGGCGCGCATCGCCGTCTTCATGTCTTCGGTGATCTGTTCTTTGAGGGTCATTGGGAGCCTTTGGAAAAAACAAAAGCCGCGGCAGGTTTCCCTGGCGCGGCTGAGGCAACGGGAGCGCGGGCGGCGACTTGCGTCGAGGCCGGCTGCCCCGGGGTGTTGCTTAGTACAGCTTCTTGGGCAGCTGCATGCTGCGCACGCGCTTGTAGTGGCGCTTGACGGCGGCTGCCTTCTTGCGCTTGCGCTCGGCGGTCGGCTTTTCGTAGAACTCGCGAGCACGCAGGTCGGTCAGCAGGCCGAGCTTTTCGATGGTGCGCTTGAAGCGACGCAGAGCGACGTCGAAGGGCTCGTTTTCTTTAACGCGGATGGTGGTCATTGATGATTCGTTGAACTGAAGTTGGCTCGGGGAGATCGAGGCCCAAAGCCGGGGTTCCTCAACTGAAAAATTTTTGCGGCCGTTGAGGGAAGGCCAAAAGTTAGCCCGCGATTATAGCGCGGTTGCGCACGCATGGGCACTCGCCCAGGCCCATTGGAAGTTGTATCCACCCAACCAACCCGTTACATCGACCACTTCGCCGATGAAATACAGCCCCGGTTGCTTCGATTCCATGGTCTGGGACGACAAATCGCGGGTGTCGACCCCGCCGGCCGTCACTTCGGCCTTTTTGTAGCCTTCGGTGCCGCTGGGCGTGATCTGCCAGCGGGCGATGCGTTCGGAAAGCGCGGCCAGCGCCTTGTCGGCCGCCTCGTTGACGGGCCGCTGCAGGGCCGGGTCTTGCCCGACCCAGGCGTCCGCCAGCCGGGAAGGCACCAGCGCGGCCAGCTCGTTGGCGATGCGCTTCTTGGAGCGCAGCTTGGCCTCGCCCAGCGCCTCGGCCACGTCCACGCCGGGTGCGAAATCGAGCGTCAGCGGGGTGCCGGGCTTCCAGTAGCTCGAAATCTGCAGCACAGCCGGGCCGGAGAGGCCGCGGTGGGTGAAGAGCAGGTCTTCCAGGAAGGCCATCTTTTCTTTTTTCGCCCCCGTTTCGATGCGCACCGGCAGCGCTAGGCCAGCCAGTTCGGCATACGGCGCCCAGGCGTCGCCGCCGAAAGTCAGCGGCACCAGGGCCGGGCGGGGCGTGACGACCCGCAGGCCGAACTGCTCGGCAATGCGGTAGCCGAAGTCGGTGGCGCCGATCTGCGGGATCGACAGCCCGCCGGTGGCGACCACGATCCGGGGCGTTTCGATGGGGCCTCGATCACTATCGATTTGATAGCGGCCTGCGCCCACTGCGTCGGCGTCAGGGGCCGAAAACGTGATTTTCCCGATCTTGCAAGGTTGCCAACGCTCGACCCCGCCGGCCGCGCATTCGGCCAGCAGCATGTCGACGATCTGCTGCGACGACCCGTCGCAGAACAGCTGGCCCTTGTGCTTCTCGTGAAAAGCGATGCCATGCTTTTGCACCAGCGCGATGAATTGCTGCGGCGCATAGCGCGAGAGCGCGGAGCGGCAAAAATTGGGGTTGTCGCCGATGAAGTGGCGTTGCGGCGCGCGCACGTCGAGGTCGCGGTTGGTGAAATTGGCCCGGCCGCCGCCCGAGATGCGGATCTTCTCGCCGACCTTTTCGCTGTGGTCCACGAGCAAGACCTTGAGCCCGCGCTGGCCAGCCAGGGCGGCGCAGAACAGGCCGGCGGCGCCGGCGCCGATGACCACGACGTCGAATGAATGAACGGATGAACTCAAGTCAGTTTTCCTGCGCGTTGCTGCATGGCTGTTGGCGCATGAGGCTGCTGTGGGGGAGCGGATGCGGGAGCGGGAGCGGGAGCGGGGTCGGGTTCATTCGGGGCGCGT
>NZ_QAJK01000176.1:12146-13351 GCF_003852515.1 Variovorax sp. KBW07
CGTCGCCCCGAATGAACGAACAGCAGCGCTCAACCCCCAAACTGCGACGAACCAAAAAGCGCATCCCTACGGACCATCCGCCGCCAGCAAAGGCGGCGGGTTGTACTTCAGGTGGCCGACATACCGCAGCGGCTGGGTCGCCGCAATCGAGGGAACGTCGCCTTCGCGCATGTGCAGCAGGTCGGCCGGGCTCACCCAGCGTGGGTCGGCGCTCGTGATCGGCAGGCCCGCTTGCTTGTAGGCCTCGAGCACGAACTGCGAACAGAAGAACTGGTCGTTGCGGCTTGCGCCCAACTGCACCATCGCCATGCCGCTCATGCAGAAACTGCTGACCGACGATGGCACCAGCGGCAACTCGCACAGGCGCCGGTTCAGCACGAACGGCGCATTCAGCAGCACGCCCACCGTGTTGTAGCGCACGCCCACCTGCGTCATCGCCCAGGCGCGCATCCGCGATGCTCCCTCTGCGTCGACACCCGGTACACGGAACGCCACCACCATCTGTTCTTCGTCCACCACCTCGGCCAGCGGCCGCGCGCGCACGCCCGTGCCTACCGCCTCGGCGATCTGGCCGTCGCCCAGGTACAGCACCGCATGGCTCACCGGCGAGAACGTGCCCAGCCGGATGCCGAAGGAATTGACCGTTGCGATCGAGGTCAGCAGGATGTCGCCCGGCTCCAGCACCTCGGCGGCGATCAGTTCGCCGCCGTTGCCCGGTGCAATGACCGAGCTTTGCACCCGCAGGCGCAGGCCCGCGTCCTTGGTCGGCAGGTCGAGGCGGGTGGCGCAAGCGGTGAGCAGCAGGGCGGCACCCGCTGCCACGACGACCGCGGCGGCCCTGTTGAAAGCGGCGCGCATCATCCCTTCCAGACGAACGGAAACTTCAGCTGCTTGAAGAAGCCGTTGGGCACGTAGTCGCCCAGCACGCCGTACTTCTCGGGCCAGAGCTTGGTGCTCTTGACCGCCGTGCCGAAGATGTAGTCGAGGAAGGCGTAGTGCGCCGAATAGTTCTTGTCGAGCGCCTCGATGTCCTGGCTGTGGTGCCAGTGGTGGAAATTGGGCGTCACGATGATGTAGCGCAGCGGGCCGAGCCGCACGCTCACGTTGCAGTGGTTGAACACCGCCTGGAAGCCGACCACCACGATGTAGGCGTCGATCACTTCCTTGCTGAAGCCCAGCACGTAGATGGGCGCGAGCACCAGCGT
>NZ_QAJK01000177.1 GCF_003852515.1 Variovorax sp. KBW07
CGGCGCCCTGAATGAACGAAACAGCAGCACCCCCGTGGCAAAGGCTCAGCCCGCCAACGCGTTCTTCATCGGGTGCGGAAAGGCGGGTGAGGCTCAGGAGAAAAGCTGTGTGATGGCCCACGGTGCCATGAAGCCCACTGCCAATGCAGCGGCGGCAAACAGCAAGTCGTTCAGGAAGACGGGCTTTTTTGTGACCGCGCCGGCGACGGGGCCGAGAACAAATGGCAATGCGATCAGCAGCAAGAGGGCGATCAGGCTTGAATCGAGCAGGTACGAGGCCACGCTGCCCCACATGCAACCCATCACTGCGATGCCCAGGAATGCGATGGGCCGCGAGACCGGTTGATCTTCGGCCTTCGGGGCAACCGGTGGGGAGTCCCCCGACGCGGCCTTTGCTTCCCAAACCAGGCCCGCAGTCAATGCGGCGAGCGTCAGCAAGACGCCGGCGCCGATGCCAAAGGCTGGAAAGAGCCATGCAAGGATCAAGGCGACCGACAACCCGACGAGGGTGGCCAGCGCCGTTCGCCAGACCAGGATGGCGACAAGCAGTCCAATGAGTTCATCCATGGTTTTCTGGGGCGCCGTTGGCAAGTTCGAAAACGCGATTCTGCCTTTCACGCATCCCGCATATCGATCCGCGTTTTTCTTCCGTGCGCTCACAGCAGCGCTTGCGGCGATGTGCGCGCACGGGCATGCTGCACGGGGGCGTGCCATGCGCGCTCTTTTTCTCTTCACTATTCGCTGACGACACCTCATGACCTATCTCGCCGCACCCGCGCGCTACGACGCCATTCCCTATCGCCGCGTCGGCCGCAGCGGGCTTGTGCTGCCCGCCATCTCGTTGGGGCTCTGGCACAACTTCGGGGACAGCACGCCGATCGACGTGCAACGCAAGCTGCTGCGCACGGCCTTCGACCTGGGCATCAACCACTTCGACCTGGCCAACAACTACGGCCCGCCGTACGGCAGTGCCGAAATCAACTTCGGCCGGCTGCTGCGCGAAGACTTCAAGGCGTATCGCGACGAGCTCATCATCTCGAGCAAGGCCGGCTGGGACATGTGGCCGGGGCCGTACGGGCAGGGCGGTGGGTCGCGCAAATACGTGCTGGCCAGCCTCGACCAGAGCCTGAAGCGGCTGGGCGTGGACTATGTCGACATCTTCTATTCGCACCGCTTCGATCCGCACACGCCGCTGGAAGAAACCGCATCGGCATTGGCGCAGGCTGTGCAGCAAGGCAAGGCGCTCTATATCGGCATTTCTTCTTACTCGGCCGGCAAGACGCGCGAGATCGCGGCGTTGCTGCGCGAGTGGAAGGTGCCGCTGCTGATTCATCAGCCGGCTTACAACCTGTTCAATCGCTGGATCGAGAAAGACCTGCTTTCCGCCACCGAAGACCTGGGGGCCGGTGTCATTGCCTTCACGCCGCTGGCGCAAGGGCTGCTGACCGACAAGTACCTGAGCGGCATTCCGGCCGACGCACGCATCAACCGGCCGGGCGGCGGTTCGCTGAAGCAGGAGCACCTGTCCGACGCGAACGTGGAGCGCGCACGCGCACTGAACAAGATCGCGCAGCGGCGGGGCCAGAGCCTTGCGCAACTGGCGCTGACCTGGACCCTGCGCGACCCACGCGTCAGCTCGGCGCTGATCGGTGCCAGCCGGCCCGAGCAGATCATCGACAACGTGGCGGCGCTCGCGCATGCGCCGCTCAGTGCTGAAGAGCTGGCCGAGATCGACAAGTACGCGGTGGAAGGCGGCGTCAATCTCTGGGAAAAACCGTCGACCGACTTCGCCTGAAGCCGGCCCGTCTTCACGCTGGGCGGTCCGCTGACTGCCTGGCTGGCTGGCTATCTACTCCAGCGTGAAGCCGATCTTCACCGTTACCTGCCAGTGCGCGACCTTGCCATCGACCACATGCCCGCGCGTCTCGGTGACGGTGAACCACTGGATGTTGCGAACGGTCTCGTGGGCCTTGGCGATGGCGGTCTGCACTGCGTCTTCGATGCCGGTGGGCGACGAGCCGGTCAGCTCCAGCGACTTGTACACGTGATTCGACATGTCTGTTCTCCTGGTTGTTGGCTTGGGGACACATCATCCTAGTCAGTGCATGGCGGGGCAGGTGGAATTTTCTGCATCACGAAACTCGCAATCCGTCTTTGGCAAAGGGAAGGGCGCTGCGCAGAATCGGGCGCAGCGTTCATCTATCCATTGCCATGCCACAGCGCCTTCTCTTCGATTCCCCCGCCGCACAGGCCCGCCATGTTCTCGCCCTGACGGCGAAGGCGTGGCGCATTCCTCCGAGCTCGCCGCGCGAAATCGCGCGCCGTGCGCCGCATGGCTATGTGCCGCTGCGCGCCATGCGCCGGCTGCACGCGGCAGCGGTGCTGGCGCTGCTGCCGCATTCATGGTGAATGTCATGGCGAATGTCATGGTGAATGCCACGCAAGGGCTTTGACAGCGGGCGGCGGGCCTTGCACCATGCAGGGCCAAGCTGGAGGCCCGGACACGCATGCTGATTGTTCTGGGTGGCTTGCCCGGCACCGGCAAGACCACCATCGCGCGAGAGATCGTGGCCCGTTCGCGGGCCGCGTACCTGCGCATCGACACCATCGAGCAGGCCTTGCTGTCCGCCAGGGTGCTGGCGGGCGATGTGGTGGGGCCGGCGGGCTACGTCGTCGCCTATGAACTGGCCCGCGCCAATCTCGCGCTGGGCCTTGCGGTGGTGGCGGATTGCGTCAACCCGCTGCCGGTGACGCGCAAGGCGTGGCGGGCCGTCGCGGCAAGCACCAGCAGCCGCTTGATCGAGGTCGAGATCGTCTGCTCCGACATCGACGAACACCGCCGCCGCGTCACGCAGCGCGGCGCCGATATTCCGGGCCACGTTCCGCCCACGTGGGCCTCGGTGCAGGCCCACGACTACGCCCCATGGACCACGCAACGCCTGCTGATCGACACCGCTTTCGCCAGTGCGGCCGAAGCGGCGCAATCGATTCTTTCCCACCGGGGCGACTGAGCATTCAGCAGATATCGATATAGGAATTCAGCGCAAACGGTGCGCGCGATGCCCCACAGAATTCGCAGCAATTCTTTCAAAGGCGTCTTCCGCCGCACACCGTGTCCTATTCGCTGTCCCTGCTCGACAAGAGCCTGATCCCTGAAGGCGCAGACGCCTCGCAGGCTTTCCAGCACACCATTGCACTGGCGCAAAACGCGGAGCGGCTGGGCTACCGCCGCTACTGGCTGGCCGAGCACCACGGCAACCGCAGCTACGCGGGCTCGGCCCCCGAAGTGCTGGCCTCGCACGTGCTGGCAAAGACCTCGCGCATTCGCGTCGGCACCGGTGGCGTGATGCTGCAGCACTACAGCCCGTTCAAGGTGGCGGAGACGTTTCGCGTGCTGGCTTCGCTGGCGCCGGGCCGTGTCGACCTGGGCATCGGCAAGGCGCCCGGCGGCCTGCCGCTCACCAGCAAGGCGCTGCAGTGGCTGCACGATCCACTGAAGAAGAAGGAAGACTTCGCGGTTCGCCTGGCCGAGCTCGATGCGTTCCTGCATGACGGCGTGGCTTCGGGCCACGCACTGGCGGGCGCGGTCGCCACGCCGAACCCACCTCAGTTGCCGCAGCGCGTGCTGCTGGGCGGCAGCCCCGAGAGCGCGCACCTGGCGGCGCAGCTCGGCTGGGAGTTCGTCTACGCGGGGCACTTCAACGGCGACCCGGTCAACCTGGCGCAGTCCGTCGATGCCTACCGCTCGGCCACGGGCCGCGCGCCCTTGCTCGCGCTCTTCGCCTTCGCGGCCGAGACGCACGAGAAGGCCGCGGAGCTGGTGGGTGCGCTGCGCAGCTTCAAGGTGCACCTGCCGACCGGGCAGAGCGTGAACCTGCCGAGCCTGGAGGCCGCGGCGGAGTTCGCACGGCAGGCCGGCGTGACCGACTACCGCACCGAAGAGCGGCGCCCGCACGTCATTGCAGGCACCGGCGAAGAAGTGCGCGACGCGCTCGATGCGCTGAGCGAGCGCCACGGCATCGAAGAGTTTGTCATCGACATCCCCGTCGCCGGTTTCGCGGAGCGCACGGCGTCGGTCGAGCTGCTGGCCAGGGCGCGCGAACCCGCGCTGGCTTGAGCCTCTTTTCCTTTTCCCTTTTTCCCCTCGTCAAAGAAGAACGATCGTCATGAGCAACATCAAGTTCGGCGTCATGCTGCAGGGTGCCGGCAGCCACATGAATTCCTGGAAGCATCCGGGCGGGCCGGCCGATGCCAGCGTCAACCTGGGCTTCTTCGTGCGCACCGCGCAGAAGGCCGAAGCCGCGGGCATTGCCTTCGCCTTCGTGGCCGACGGGCTCTACATCAACGAGAAGTCGATTCCGCATTTCCTGAACCGCTTCGAGCCCATCTCGATCCTGTCGGCGCTGGCCACGGTGACCTCGAAGATCGGCCTGGCGGGCACCATTTCAAGCTCGTACAGCGACCCCTTCACCGTGGCGCGCCAGTTCGCCTCGCTCGACCTGATCAGCGATGGCCGTGCAGGCTGGAACGTGGTGACCACGCCGCTGGAAGGCAGCGCGAAGAACTACAGCCGCAACCATCCCGAGCACGCGCTGCGCTACGAGATCGCCGACGAATACCTCGCCGTGACGCAAGGCCTGTGGGACAGCTGGGACGACGATGCCTTTGCGCGCAACCGCGAGACCGGCCAGTTCTTCGAGCGCGAGAAGCTGCACACGCTGGACCACAAGGGGCGTTTCTTCCAGGTGTCGGGCCCGCTGAACATCCAGCGTTCGCCGCAGGGGCAGCCGGTGATCTTCCAGGCCGGCTCTTCGGACGCCGGCGTCGGGCTCGCGGGCAAGTATGCCGACGCGGTGTTCACGCATTCGCCCTCCATCGAGGAGACGCGCAATTTCCTGAAGCAGGTCAAGGCCAGCGCGGTGGCGCAAGGCAGGCAGGCCGACGACGTGAAGATCTTTCCAGGCATCGGCCCGGTCGTTGCGGCCACCGAGGAAGAAGCCGAAGCCAAGTACCGCGCCATCCGCGAGCTGCTGACGGTCGATGAGGCGCTGGCCTATCTGGGCCGTTTCTTCGACCACCACGACTTCAGCCAGTACCCGCTGGACGCGCCGTTTCCCGAACTGGGCGAGATCGGCCGCAACAGCTTTCGATCGACCACCGACCGCATCAAGGCCAACGCCAGGGCCAAGGGCCAGACGCTGCGTGAAGTGGCGCTCGAAGTCGCCACGCCGCGCACGCAGTTCGTCGGCACAGGCGAGCGCATTGCCGACGAGATCATCCGCTGGGTGGACGAGGGCGCGGCCGATGGCTTCATCCTTGGCTTTCCGGTGCTGGGGCAGGGGCTGGACGACTTCATCGAGTTCGTGATTCCGGCACTGGAGGCACGCGGGCGCTACCAGCGCGAGCTGCCCGGCCACACGCTGCGCGACCACCTCGGCCTGCCGCGCAAGGCGAGCCGCTACGCAGCGCCGCAAGAAGGCACCGCGCCCGCCGCGCAGAAGGCCGCCTGATGGGCGCCGCACTGCCGCGCTCCGTCGTCAAGGACATCCACCGCGTCGAATCCGCCATTGCCGGCTACGGCGACGAGTTCATCGCACTGCGGCGCGACATTCACCAGCACCCCGAGCTGTCGTTCCAGGAGCACCGCACCTCCGCGCTGGTCATCGAACGCCTGACCGCCTGGGGCTATGAAGTGACGACCGGCATTGCCGGCACCGGCGTGGTCGGCACGCTGCGGCGCGGCCCCGGCAAGAGCTTGGCCATTCGCGCCGACATGGACGCATTGCCGATCCGCGAGACCACGGGCCTGGCCTACGCCAGCGTGAATGCGGGCGTGATGCATGCCTGCGGCCATGACGGGCACACCGCCATCCTGCTGGCGGCGGCGCGCTTTCTTGCGCAGTCGGGTGAGTTCAGCGGCACGCTGCATTTGATCTTCCAGCCGGCC
This sequence comes from Variovorax sp. KBW07, assembly GCF_003852515.1. GTDB lineage: Bacteria > Pseudomonadota > Gammaproteobacteria > Burkholderiales > Burkholderiaceae_C > Variovorax. Next base: position 5,948 of record NZ_QAJK01000177.1, read on the forward strand.
GAAGAGCTGGGCGCCGGCGCCAAGAAGATGATCGACGAGGGCCTGTTCGAGCGCTTCCCCTGCGATGCGGTGTTCGGCCTGCACAACTGGCCCTGCGTGGGCGCGGGCCACGTCGGCTGCGTGTCGGGGCCCGCCATGGCGGCCATCGACCAGGCCGAGATCACCGTGCGCGGCAAGGGCGGCCACGGCGCGCAGCCGCACGAGACGGTCGACCCGGTGGTGGTCAGCGCGCACCTGATCACGGCGCTGCAGACGGTGGTGTCGCGCAACGTCAACCCGCTCGACATGGGCGTGGTCACGGTGGGCTCCATCCACGGCGGCGCCGCCTCCAACGTGATTCCCGGCAGCGTGGAGCTGAAGCTCACGGCGCGTTCCTTCAGGCCCGAGGTGCGCGACCTTCTGCAGCAGCGCATTCCGGCGCTGGCCCGCGCGCAGGCCGAGAGCTTCGGCGCCACCGCCGAGGTGAGCTACCGGCTGGGTTTTCCGCCCGTCATCAACCACGAGGCTGAGACCACCTTCGCCCGCGAGGTGGCGCTCGACACCTTCGGCGCCGGCCGCGTCGACGCCGCATTCCGCCCGCGCACCGCCAGCGAAGACTTCGCCTTCATGCTGCAGGCACGCCCCGGCAGCTACGTGTTCTTCGGCAATGGCGACAGCGCGTCGCTGCACAGCCCGAACTACGACTTCAACGACGCGATCCTCGCGCCGGCGGCCATCTACTGGGTGCGGCTGGCCGAGCGCTTTCTTTCCGAAGAACCCCTGAAGGAAGCCACCCCATGAGCGAACAATTCCTCTACACGACACCGCTCGATCCGCGCGCAAGACCGTTGATCGAGGGCCTGACCTTCGAGTACGACAGCCGCTACGGCGACGTGCTGCGCGAGCCGGGTGCCCCGCGCGAGATCGACCGCTATCCGGCCGAGGTGTTCGCACCGCCGCACGGCAACTTCGTGCTGCTGCTGCGCAATGGCGTGGCCATCGGCGGGGGCGCCTTCATGCGGCACGACGAGCGCACGGCCGAGCTCAAGCGCGTGTGGACGCATGCCGACCTGCGGCGCCAGGGTCTGGCCAGCAAGGTGCTGCTGGAGCTGGAAGCGCAGGTGCTGCGCCAGGGCTACGAGCGCATCTACCTCACCACCGGTTTCCGGCAGCCCGAGGCCGTGGGCCTGTACCGCGGGCACGGCTACACCGCACTGTTCGACGAGGTTGCCGACCCCGAGACGCCGCGCAAGCTGCCGTTCGAAAAGCACCTGGCCACGGCGCGCCATCACGGCCACGCCCCGGCGGCCCTGGCCGGAGCGGCGCAGCGATGAACACCACCGTACTGGACGCCGGCCCCGAGCCGCGCAACCCCGCACCGGCGCGCGCGCCGCTGCCGGCATCGAGGCCCGAGCCCGTCGCGCAGCAACCGCGCAGCGCGCCGGCCAAGGGCGACTATTCGCACTTTCGGGTCGTGCCCGCAAGGTATCCGGCGCGCACGGTGGGCACCGTGTTCGCGGTGCTCGTCATCGGCATCGTGCTGCACTCGGTGCTGACCAATCCGCGCTGGGGTTGGGGCGTGTTCGCCGAATGGTTCTTCGCCGAGCCGGTGCTCGAAGGCCTGGGCCGCACGCTGCTGCTGACCGCGCTGGGCGCGCTGCTCGGCTTCTTCTTCGGCACCGGGCTGGCGCTGGCGCGGGTGTCGCGCTCGCCGCTGCTGGCGCGGCTGTCGTGGGTGTTCACCTGGATCTTCCGGTCGGTGCCGGTGATCGTGCTGCTGCTGATCATCAACAACCTGGGCTACCTGTACGAAACGGTGTCGCTGGGCGTGCCCTTCACCGACGTCACGTTCTTCTCGTACCCGACCACGCAGCTGATCAGCCCCTTCATCGCGGCGCTGCTGGGCCTCACGCTGAACCAGGCGGCCTTTGCCTCGGAGATCGTGCGCGGCGGCATTCTTTCGGTGGAGCAGGGGCAGCTCGAAGCGGCCGCGGCGCTGGGCCTGTCGCGCCGGCGCCAGTCTTTTCGCATCGTGCTGCCGCAGGCGATGCGCACCATCTTGCCGACCGCCTTCAACGACATCATCGGGCTGGCCAAGGGCACGTCGAACCTGTACATCCTGGCGCTGCCCGAGCTGTTCTACACGATCCAGATCATCTACCGGCGCAACCTGGAAGTGATTCCGCTGCTGATGGTGGCAACGGTCTGGTACCTGATCATCCTGACCGGGTTGTCGGTGGTGCAGCACTACATCGAGCGGCATTTCTCGCGCGGTGCGCTGCGCAACCCGCCCACGTCGTGGCTGGGCGGCGTGGTGCGCGGGCTGGTGGGGCGGGCGAGGGCGCCGGTGGCCGGGCCCGTGGCCGCCGTTGCCGACGCCGACGTGTCGGGTCCGGTGCAGGTGCCGAAGTGGACCGATGCGCTCACGCTGGGCGGCGAGGTCACCATCCACGGCGTCTCGAAGAGCTTCGGTGCGCTCAAGGTGCTCGACGACGTGACGCTCACCGTGCCGCGGGGCAGCGTGACCGTCATCCTCGGCCAGTCGGGCTCGGGCAAATCGACGCTGCTGCGCGCCATCAATCACCTGGAGCGCGTGGACGACGGCTTCATTGCCATCGACGGCGAGCTCATCGGCTACCGCCGCGACGAAGACACGCTGTACGAGCTGCACGAGAAGGAAATTCTCAAGCGCCGCGTCGACGTGGGCATGGTGTTCCAGAACTTCAACCTGTTCCCGCATCTCACGGTGCTGGAGAACATCGTCGAGGCGCCGGTGTCGGTGCGCGGCCTGTCGCGGCCCGAGGCCGAGGCGCTGGCTTCCGAACTGCTGGTGCGCGTGGGCCTGGCCGACAAGACGCATGCCTACCCGCGCCAGCTGTCGGGCGGCCAGCAGCAGCGCGTGGCCATTGCCCGCGCGCTCGCGCTCAAGCCCAAGGTGCTGCTGTTCGACGAGCCCACCTCGGCGCTCGACCCCGAACTGGTGGGCGAGGTGCTGGCCGTCATCAAGGAGCTGGCGCGCTCCGGCACCACGCTGGTCATCGTGACGCACGAGATCGGCTTTGCCCGCGAGGTGGCCGACACCATCGTCTTCATGGAGCGGGGCCGGGTTCTCGAAACCGGCACGCCGGAGAAAGTGTTCAACGCGCCGGAGCACGCGCGCACGACGGAGTTCCTGGCCAAGGTTCTTTGACCTTTTCCTTCTTTCCTTTTTCTCTTTTCCCCTACTGCATCGCCCCACATGACCCACCGTAGAAATATTCTGTCCGCCCTGGCCGTTGCAGCCTTCCTGCTGCCGCTGGCCGCATCGGCCCAGTCGACACCCGCCACCGACCTGAGCCCCGAGCAGGCGGGCCGGCCGCGCGCGCAGAAGCTCGACGAGGCCGTCAAGCTCGCGAAGGATTTCAAGTTCCTGAAAGAAGGCGTGCTGGTCGTCGGCACCACCACCGGACGCCTGCCGTTCGCGGCCTATGCCACCGACACCAAGACGCCCGTGGGCAACGCCCCCGACATCGCGCAGCTGGTGGCCGACAGCCTGGGCCGCAAGCTGGAGCTGGTGTCCACCGCCTGGGCCGACTGGCCGCTGGGCCTGCAGTCGGGCAAGTTCGACGTGGTGGTGTCGAACGTCACGGTGACGGAAGAGCGAAAAGAGAAGTTCGACTTCTCGACCTATCGCAACGACCAGCTCGGCATCTACGTGAAGTCCGACAGCAAGATCGGCCCGATCAAGGAGCCGAAGGACATCGCGGGCCTGAAGATCATCGTGACCGCCAGCACCAACCAGGAGCAGATCATCCTGCGCTGGAACAAGCAGAACGTCGCCGCCGGCCTGAAGCCGGTCGAGATCCAGTACTACGACGACGATGTGGTGCAGCGCCTGGCCATCCAGTCGGGCCGCGCCGACGCGTACGTCGGCCCCAACGCCATTGCCGCCTACGAGGCACGCGACGGCAAGACCCGCCTCGCGGGCCTGTTCTCCGGCGGCTGGCCGCTGAATGCCGAGATCGCCGTGACCGCGCGCAAGGGCTCCGGCATTGCCGAGGCCGTGACCGTGGCGCTGAATGCGCAGATCAAGAACGGCAACTATGCGAAGGCGCTGTCGCGCTGGAACCTGAGCTCCGAGGCGATCGAGGTGGCACGCACCAATCCGCCCGGCCTGCCGAAGAACTGAGGCCGCCGTCACCATGTCGTTCAAAACAAGAAAAAGCCGCACCGGCGTGCGGGTCGCCGCTCTCGGCCTGGCGCTGGCGATGACCTTCGCAACGGCGCAAGCCGCCGACCAGTTCGACTTCAGCCCCGAGCAGCGCGGCCGTGTGCACACGGGCAAGGACGCCGAGGCCGTCAACGCCACGCCGCCGAACTTCAAGTTCGTGAAAGAGGGCGTGCTGACCATCGCGATCGCGCCGTTCGCGCCGCCGATATCCACCTACGGCTCGGATGCCAAGACGGTGGTCGGCTTCGACCCCGACTTCGCCCACCTGATCGCTGAAGCGCTGGGCCTGAAGCTGGACCTGCAGCCCATCGCCTGGCCCGACTGGCCGCTGGGCCTGAGTTCGGGCAAGTACGACGCGGTGATTTCGAACGTGGGCGTGACGGAGCAGCGAAAGGAAAAGTTCGACTTCTCGACCTACCGGTTGGGCCTGCACGGCTTCTACGTGCGCAAGGACAGCCCGATCCAGTCGATCAAGGTGCCGAAGGACATCGCGGGCCTGAAGCTGACGACGGGCGCGGGCACGAACCAGGAACGCATCCTGCTCGAGTGGAACAAGCAGAACGTCGCAGCGGGCCTGAAGCCGGCGGAGTTCCAGTACTACGACGACGATGTGACGCGCTGGTTGGCGGTCACGACGAAGCGGGTCGATGCGAACTTCAACCCGAATGCGCCGCAGGCTTATGAGGCAGCGAAAAATGGGCAGCTTCGGTTGGTGGGCACGGTGAACGCGGGGTGGCCGTTGAAGTCGGACGTGGCAATCGCCACGCGCAAGGGCAGCGGGTTGGCCACGGCGTTGACGACGGCGACGAACAACCTGATTCGCAACGGAACCTACGCGAAGGCGCTTGCTCGCTGGAGCCTGGCCGAGGAGGCCCTGCCGAAGTCCGAGACGAATCCTCCGGGGTTGCCTAAGTTCTAGGGGGCGCTGCTGCTCGTTCGTTGAGGGCTTTGTTCAGGGCGACGCCCACGCCGACGGTGTGCTCTGCTCCGCGAATGTCCCCCGCTTCGCTCCTCCTTTATTTCGCTGCGCAGAGCACACCATCCGCGTGAGCGTCATCAGAGTGGTCGTTGATCAGCGGTACACCA
>NZ_QAJK01000178.1 GCF_003852515.1 Variovorax sp. KBW07
AGCACGCCGTCGGCGTGGGCGACGCCCTGAAGGCCCCTCGCAGCGACCGACAGAACACCAGGGAGTCATCCCAGCGGCCCCCGTGGCGTTACTTGCCCATCGCTTTGTCGACGTACACGGTGGTCACGAACGCGCCGTAGTCGGGCTTCACTTCCTGTACCCGCCCCTGCTCTTTCAGGAACGCCGCCGTGCCCGCCATCGCCTTGGCCGCACCACCACCCAGCCACGTCGGCGACACCTGCTCCGCCATCGTCGGGAACGTGTACAGCGCCATTGCCGCGCCCACGTCCTTCGGGTCCGCCTTCGTCCACTTGGCCATCGCCTTCGTCTGCGGCGAATCGGGCGTCCAGCTCTTGCCCGTGGCTTTGTATTCTTCGTTCGCGCGGTTCAGCGCCTTCACGAACGCGATCATGAACGGCTCATTCGCCGCCGCCCACTTGGCATTGACCACGATGCCCTCGAACGTCGGCGCGCCGCGCTTGCCGATGCTGCCCGACGTGGCGATGGTCTTGCCGGTGGACTTGATCTTCGACAGCACCGGGTCCCAGATGAACGTGGCGTCGATGTCGCCGCGCTCCCATGCGGCCGCGATCTCGGGGGGGCGCATGTTCATCACGTTCACGCTCTTCGGGTCGACGCCGTCCATCTTCATGCCGGCCATCAGCTGGTAGTGCGCGGTCGACACGAAGGGCGTGGCCACCTTCTTGCCGGCCAGGTCCTTCATGCTGTTGATGCCCGATGCGTTGCGGGCAATGAGCGCTTCCGCATTCGCGATGTCGGCGGAGATCCAGAACAGCTTGATGTCCTGCCCCTGGCTGGCCGCGGCCGTCAACGGGCTGGAGCCGGTTTCACCCATCTGCACGTCGCCTGAAGCCATCGCGCGGATGACGTCGCCGCCGCCCGAGAACATGCGCCAGTTGATCTTGTAGCCCGTGGCTTTTTCGACCTCGCCCGATTCCATCACCAGGCGCAGCGGCACCAGCATGTCCTGGTGGGCGAAAGTGAGTTCCTTGGTCTGCTGTGCGAAAGCGCTGCCGCAGAACGCGGTGAGCGCGGCGGCCAGCACGGCGAGTTGGAGGGGGAGACGGCGGGACATGGTCATCGAATTTCTCCAGTGGGTGAATCGGGGCGACTTTGCGCTCATCGGGTCCAGCCAGGAAGTGCCAGTGCTCTTGTGGGTGTGGAGCCAGCTTGTCGGTGAATACCCTTGTCTTGGTGCATGAAGCACTCGGACGGGGCGTCCTCCCTCCCCCAAAAGTCCTCCCCCGAAAAACTCAGTGCGTCCGCAACCCGGCGGCCCGCTTCTCTCCACGCGCCAACGCAAGCTCTTCCACCGCCATTCCCAGGGCCCGGATTCCCGCCGGAATCTGCGCGGCGGCAATGGACGAAAGCCTCAACCTGAAGAACGGGCACGGATACGGCGGCTTGGCAAAGAACACGTCGCCCGCCTCGATCAGCACGCCGTGGTTGCGCGCCATCAGGGCCAGTTCGGTCGCGTCCACCCAGGTCGGCGCCTGCACCCAGATCGATGCGCCGCCCGATGGCAGGCGAAATTCGAAATCGGGCAGGTGGTCGCGCAGCGCCTGCGCCGCCAGGGCCAGCCGCTCCTGCATGGCGTGGTTCACGCGCCGCGCATGCGACTCGTGATGGCCGAGCGACAAAAACAACGCGTACGCATGCTGCAGAAACGCGCTGGGGTGCCGCACCATTGCATGCCGGATGACCCGCAGCTCCTTGATGAGCGCGCGCGGCGCCACGATAAAGCCGAGGCGCAGCGCGGGCGACAGGCTCTTCGACACCGAGCCCACGTAGATCACGCGGCCCGTCTTGTCCAGGCTCTTGAGCGCGGGCATGGGCGTGCCTTCGTACAGGTTCTCGGCCTCGTAGTCGTCTTCGATGATCACGAAGTCCTGCAGCTCGGCCTTGCGCAGCAGCCACTGCCGCCGCTCCAGGCTCAGGGTGGCCGTGGTGGGGCTTTGGTGCGAAGGCGTCACGAACAGGTAGTCGGCGGCGGGCAGCGCATCGACCACCAGCCCGTCTTCATCGACATCCACCTCGACCCACTTGGGCTGCCGCAACGCAAAGCTGTTGCGCGCGTGCGGATGCCCCGGCTCTTCGAGGCCAACACGCGTGTGCTCGTCGAACAGCGCCTCGGCCAGCAGGTAGTAGGCGTGCTGCGCGCCCATGGTGACCAGGATTTCTTCCTTCAGCGCGAACACGCCGCGCTTGGGCAGCAGCCGGGTGCGGATCTGCTCGATGAGGTCGGGCACGTCGTCGGTTTCGAAGTCGGGCGTCCAATGCGGCAACTGCGAACGCGCGAGGCTGCGGGCACAGCACTCGCGAAAGTCTTCGGTCGGAAACAGCTGCGGGTCGTAGTTGCCGTAGACAAAAGGGTACGGGTAGTCGCGCCACCGGTCGGGCTTGGACAGCGTGGGCTTGTCGACCAGCGAGCGCAGCACGCGGCCCGACCAGTCGGGCGGCTGGCTGGCCTGCCCGCTGCGGCCCACCAGCGGCTCGGCATGCGCGGCCGACTGCGGCCGGGCGTTGCGTGCCACGAACACGCCGCTGCGCGGACGCGCTTCCAGAAAGCCTTCGTCGATGAGCTGCAGGTAGGCCGAGGTGACGGTGTTGCGGCTCATGCCGAGCAGCGCCGCCAGTTCGCGCGACGACGGCAGCGGTGCGCCGGGGCTCAGGTGCTCTTCAAGAATCGCCTGGACCACGGCGGTGCGCAAGCGGGCTTGCAACGGCAGTGCCGGCTGGTCGGGCAGCGCAAACAGCTGCGCCCATTGGGTGGCTCGCGGGTTCGGGGGCATGGTGCGCCGCAGTTTAGGGCAGGTGCGCAAATTTGTGTCGCGCTCTGGCTCGGTCGAATCCCCGCATCTGGCCCTATCGCGCCGGCAAGCGGCTGCCTACCCTTGGCCGATTCAATTCTGGAGTTCCCGCGTGACCGCACAGCCATCTTCTTCCCCCGTGACCACCGCCACCCTCGCCGCCTTCAGCGACGCCTGGAACCGCCACGACATCGACGCGCTGATGAGCTTCATGACGCCCGACTGCATCTTCCAGACCGCCGCCGGCCCCGACGCCTGCGGCACGCGCCATGTGGGCACCGAGGCGGTGCGCAAGGCCTTCGCCGCGGCCTGGGGCGCGGTGCCCGATGCGCAGTGGATCAACGGCCAGCACTTCGTGCAGGGCGACTTCGGCACCTCGCAGTGGACCTTCACCGGCACCGCGGCCGACGGCGGCCGCATCGAGACGGACGGCATCGACGTGTTCACCTTCAGGGACGGAAAGATCCACCTGAAGAACGTGTTCCGCAAGGCCCGCCCCAACCTGCCGGCAGCCAAGTAAGGGGCTGCGGCCCCCGGCCTTTTCTTGTCGTTTCACCTGGAGCCCTCATGACCATGACAGCAGGGACCGCCACCCGATTCACCATCACCGCCAGCGCTGCCCTCATCGACGGCGCTGCTCCCATGCAGCCGCTGCAAGCACCCTTTCGCCCCTACGACCCGCAATACGACCCGCTGCACGCACCCGACCCCGGCGCCGGCCGCGCCTATGCGCCCACGTGGTGGGTGGCCAGCGCCGGCGAGCCGCCGGAAGACGACGGCCCGCTGGTGCGCGACATCGATGTCGACGTGGCCATCATCGGGTCGGGCGCCACCGGCATGTCGACCGCGCTGTACCTGGCGCAGGAGCACGGCATTCGCGCCACGGTGCTCGAAGCCAACCAGGCGGCCTGGGGCTGCTCCAGCCGCAGCGGCGGCCAGGGCCAGAACGCGAGCGGGCGGCTCAAGCGCTCGCAGTGGATCGAGCGCTGGGGCATGGACACGGCGAAGAAGCTCGACGCCGAAATTCGCAGCGGCTTCGAGAACTTCCGCCACCTCACCACGCAGATCGATTGCGACGCCTACGACGGCGGCCACCTGTACCTGGCGCACCGGCCCGAGAAGCTCGCGGGCCTGGACACCGAAGCCCGGCTGATGCGCGAGAAGTTCGGCTACGCCACCCGCATGATGAGCGCCGAAGAAGTGCGGCAAGACTACTGCGACGAGCGCGAAACCGTGGGCGCCATGTTCGAGCCTGAAGGCGTGGGCATCCACCCGCTCAAGTTCACCTTCGGGCTGATGCGCCGTGCCCGCGCGCTGGGCGTGACGGTGCACACATCGAGCCCGGTGCAGAGCTGGCACACCATCGACGGCGTGCACCACCTGCAGACGCCGGCCGGCGTGGTGCGCGCGCGCCGCGTGGCGGTGTGCACCGGCGGCTACACGGGGCAGGCGCTCAACCCGCTGCTGAAGAACCGGATCATGCCGATCCTGTCGAACTCGGTGGTGACGCGCCCGCTGACCGATGCCGAGCTGAAGGCCACCAACTTCAAGTCGCTCACCTTCCTGACCGACACGCGCACGCTGCGCTTCTATTACCGGCTGCTCAAGGGCAACCGGCTGCAGATCGGCAGCCGCAGCGCCGTAACGGGCGCCGACGCCGAAGACCCGGTGCACCTGAAGCTGCTCACCGACGCCATTGCGCGCAAGTTCCCGCCGCTGGCGGGCATTCGCATCGACTACTCGTGGTGGGGCTGGGTCGACATGAGCCACGACATGATGCCGCGCATCACCCAGCCCGATGCCGGCAAGAAGATCTGGTACGCGGTGGGCTACGGCGGCAACGGTGTGTCGTTTTCCACCTGGGCGGGCAAGCGGCTGGCCCAGCGCGTGGCGGGCAAGGACACGGGCAAGGATGTGTTCGAGCTGCCCATCTACCACTCGCCGCTGCCCTTCCCCAACGTGATGGGCGTGGTCGAGTCGCGCGCGTTCGCGCCCTTTCGCCGCATCGGCCAGCGCATGCTCTACAAGTGGTACTGGCTGCGCGACGAGAAGTAGGCGAAACAGGAACCTGCGCACCGGCACCGCGCATTCCCCACAGTGGCGCATCGCCCGGTCGCACAACGGGGCAAACCCGTGCCCTCTGGCCCTGCCGGTCGCCCACGGTTGGCTCTTCGCTGGCACGCGGCGAGCGCCTATCTTCGACACCAAGGCCCGCTCGTGCGGCGAGCCGATCCCGATTGCCTGTGTCGAACTCCCAGAGGTCCTGTCATGCCCCTTCTCCGTTTCACGCGTCGCGCCACCCTGCTCTCGGCCGCCCTTCTTGGCGCCAGCGCCCTGCTCCCGCTGCCGGCTTCGGCAGCCGATGAACCCAAGCGCGGCGGCACGCTGGTCATAGGCAGCACGCAGACGCCGCGGCACCTGAACGGCGCGGTGCAGTCGGGCATTGCCACCGCGCTGCCTTCGACGCAGATCTTCGCGAGCCCGCTGCGCTTCGACGACAAGTGGAACCCGCAGCCCTACCTGGCCGAGTCGTGGAAGCTGGCCGACGACGGCAAGTCGCTCACGCTCAAGCTGCGCAAGGACGCGGTGTTCCACGACGGCAAGCCGGTCACCTCGGCCGACGTGGCGTTCTCGATCATGGCCATCAAGGCCAACCACCCGTTCACCACCATGCTCGGCCCGGTCGAGAAGGTGGAAACGCCCGATGCGTACACGGCCATCATCCGCATGAGCGTGCCGCACCCGGCCATCGTGCTGGCCATGTCGCCGGCGCTGTGCCCGATCCTTCCCAAGCACATCTACGGCGACGGGCAAGACCTGAAGAACCACCCGCGCAACAGCACCGACGTGGTGGGCTCCGGCCCGTTCCGCGTGACCGATTTCAAGCCGGCGCAGCGCGTGGTGCTGGAGCGCTTCGACAAGTTCTTCCTGCCGGGCAAGCCCTACCTGGACAAGGTCATCGTCAACATCACGCCCGACTCGGCCAGCCTGATCCTCGGTCTGGAACGCGGCGACATCCAGATGGTGCCCTTTGCCACGCTGCCCACCGACCTGAAGCGCCTGGCCAACGACCCCAAGGTGTCGCTCACGCCCAAGGGCTACGACGGCATCGGCGCGCTCAACTGGCTGGCCTTCAACACCGCGAAGAAGCCGCTGTCGGACGTGGCCGTGCGCAAGGCCATTGCCACGGCCATCGACAAGAACTTCATCACCAAGGCGCTGATGGGCGGCTTTGCCACCGTGTCCGACGGCCCGCTGGTGGCCAGCAGCCCCTTTGCCGTGCCCGACCTGGTGCGCTACCCGCTCGACCTGAAGAAGGCCGGCGAAATGCTCGACGCCGCGGGCTACAAGGCCGGCGCGGGCGGCGAGCGCTTCAAGCTCACCATCGACTACCTGCCCGGCGCCGACGACCAGCAGAAGAACGTGGCCGAGTACATCCGCGGCCAGCTCAAGAAGGTGGGCATCACCGTGGAGGTGCGGGCTTCGGCCGACTTCCCGGCCTGGGCCAAGCGGCTGGCCTCGCACGACTTCGACCTGTCGATGGACACGGTGTTCAACTGGGGCGACCCGATCATCGGCGTGCACCGCACCTACCTGTCGACCAACATCAAGCCGATCGTCTGGACCAACACCCAGTCGTACGCCAACCCGAAGGTCGACGAGCTGCTCAATACCGCCGGCGGCCTGATCGATGCCACGCAGCGCAAGGCCTACTACGCGACCTTCCAGAAGATCGTGACCGACGACCTGCCCATCGAGTTCATCAACCAGGTGCCCTACCACACCATCACCAGCAAGAAACTGGCGAACGTGCCGACCACCATCTGGGGACCGCTGTCGCCGCTCGACGAGGTGTACTTCAAGTAAGGGCACCACGGCGAAGACGAAGACAAAAACGACAGCGACGACGACATCATCATGGGCATGCTGCGCTACACCGCCTCGCGACTGCTCCAGGCCCTTGGCCTGGTGCTCGCGGTGGTGGTCCTCAATTTCGTGCTGGTGCACGCCGCGCCGGGCGACCCGGTGGAAACCATTGCCGGCGCCAGCGGCGGCATGTCGCCCGAACTGATGGCGCAGCTGCGCACGCAGTACGGGCTCGACAAGCCACTGCCGATGCAACTGCTGGTGTACCTGGGCAAGGTGGCGCAGGGCGACCTGGGCTATTCGTACTTCTTCAACCTGCCGGTGACGCAGATGATTGCCGAGCGCGTGCCGGCCACGCTGCTGCTGGTGCTGTGCGCGGTGCTGCTGGCCTTCGTGGTGGGCACCGCGCTGGGCGTGCTGTCGGCGCGCAAGCCGAACGGCTGGCTGTCGCAGTTCATTACCGTGCTGTCGCTGGTGGGCTTTGCGGCGCCGGTGTTCTGGCTCGGCATCATGCTGGTGATCTTGCTGGCCTCGGTGTTTCCCATCCTGCCCGTGGCGGGCATGCGCTCCATCGATTCCAGCAGCAGCGGTGGCCTGAAAGACATGCTCGACGTGGCGCACCACCTGGTGCTGCCCACGCTCACCCTGAGCCTGGTGTACCTGGCGCAATACAGCCGGCTGGCGCGCTCGTCGATGCTCGACGTGCTGGGCTCCGACTTCATTCGCACCGCGCGCGCCAAGGGCCTGGCCGACCGCGTGGTGCTCTACAAGCATGCGCTGCGCAATGCGCTGCTGCCGGTGGTCACGGTGCTGGGGCTGCAGTTCGGCAACGTGCTGGCGGGCGCCATCCTGGTCGAGACGGTCTTCAACTGGCCGGGCCTCGGCCGGCTGGCCTTCGAGTCGGTGCTGCGGCGCGACTACCCCACCATCCTGGGCGTGCTGCTGTTCTCTTCCATCGTGGTGGTGGTCATGAACCAGCTCACCGACCTGTGCTATCGCTTCATCGATCCGCGCATCAAGGCCTCATGAACAAGACAGCAACGATGCCTTCTCCTGCATCACCTCTATCGCCTGCATCGGCCACGACGGCCCCTGCCGCCCCTGCCGTGGCCAGGCCGGCCTTCCGCGTCGAGCACCCCGGCACCGAGGCGGCGCGCATGTTCCTGCGCAACCCCTCGGCCATCGTCGGCATGGTGATGCTGCTGCTGGTGCTGCTGGTGGCCATCGCCGGGCCCTGGGTGTTTCCGGCGGACCCGTTCGAGATCAAGGCCGCGCCGCTCACGCCGCCGTTCAGCGAAGAGGCCTGGCTGGGCACCGACTACCTGGGCCGCGACGTGCTTACCGCGCTGATCTACGGTGGCCGCGCCACGCTGCTGGTGGGTGCGGTGGCCGCGCTGCTGTCGGTGGTGATCGGCATCACGCTCGGCGCCTTCGCGGGCTACTACGGCGGCAAGATCGACGCCGCGCTGATGAAGCTCACCGAGTTCTTCCAGGTGCTGCCCGCGCTGCTCTTCGCAATGGTGGTGGTCACGCTCTTCTCGCCCACGCTGGTGACGGTGACGCTGGCCATCGGCATCGTGAGCTGGACCGGCACGGCGCGCCTCACGCGGGCCGAGTTCATGAAGTTTCGCGGGCTGGAGTTCGTGCGCGCCGAGCGGGCCATTGGCGCGCGCGACGCCCGCATCATCTGGAAAGTGATCCTGCCGAACGCGCTGCCGCCGCTGGTGGTGTCGGCCACGCTGGCCATCGGCGCGGCGATTCTTTTCGAGGCCGGGCTTTCGTTCCTGGGCCTGGGCGATCCCAACCAGATGAGCTGGGGGCTGATGATCGGCTCGAGCCGCCAGTACGTGCTGTCGTGCTGGTGGGCCGTGGCCTTTCCGGGCGCGGCGATTTTCGTCACCGTGCTCGCGGTCAGCCTGATCGGCGACGGCCTGAACGATGCCCTCAACCCCAAGCTGAGGGAAAGATGATGACAAGCCACAACAACAGCAACGAGGCGCTGCTGCGCGTGCAGGACCTGCACGTCGAGTTCAAGACCCGGCGCGGCCAGGCGCTGGTGCTGAACGGTGTCGACTTCGAGATTCGCGGCGGCGAAACACTGTGCGTGGTCGGCGAGTCGGGCTGCGGCAAGAGCATGACGGCGCTGGCGCTGCTGCGGCTCATTCCCTCGCCGCCGGGGCGCATTCGCAGCGGCCGCGTGCTGTTCCAGGGCGAAGACCTGGTGCAGGCCAGCGAAGCCCGCATGCGCGAGGTGCGCGGCAACCGCATATCGATGATCTTCCAGGAGCCGATGACTTCGCTGAACCCGGTGTTCACGGTGGGCGACCAGATCGGCGAATCGCTGCAGCTGCATGCGGGCATGAACGCGCACGCGGCCCGCCAGCGCGCCATCGAGATGCTGCAGCAGGTGGGCATTCCGGCGCCCGAGCGGCGCGTGGACGAGTACCCGCACCAGCTCTCGGGCGGCATGCGCCAGCGCGTGATGATTGCCATGGCGCTGGCCTGCCGGCCCGACATACTGATTGCCGACGAGCCCACCACCGCGCTCGACGTGACGGTGCAGGCGCAAATTTTCGACCTGCTGCGCGACCTTCAGCGCGAGAAGGGCACGGCCATCATGCTCATCACCCACGACATGGGCGCTGTCGCCGAAATGGCCGACCGCGTGATGGTGATGTATGCCGGCCGCGTGATCGAGCAGGGCACCACGGAGCAGGTGCTGTCGGAGCCCGGCCATCCGTACACGCGCGGGCTGATCGACTGCCTGCCCGAGCTGGGCAGCAGCGCGGCCTTCGAGGACGATGCGCGCGAAGAGCTGGCCGAGATCGCGGGCGTGGTGCCGTCGATCTGGGAGCTGGGCACCGGCTGCGCGTTTCGCGAACGCTGCCCGCAGGCGTTGCCGCGCTGCGCCCTCGAAGTGCCGCCGATGTTCGCGGTCGAGGGGCACGTGGCGCCGGGCGTGCCGCACGGCGCGGCCTGCTGGCTGCACGCCGAGGTGCCCGACCCGATCGAACGACACCCCGAACAACACCCACGGCGCGAGAAGGTGGCCGCATGACATTCATCGGCAAGACCGACACGCTGCTCGCGGTCGAAGACCTGAAGGTGCACTTTCCGCGCGGCAAGTCCGGCTGGGGCCGCAAGCCCGAAGTGGTGAAGGCCGTGGATGGCGTGTCTTTCGAGATCCGCCGCGGCAGCACGCTGGCGGTGGTCGGCGAATCGGGTTCCGGCAAGACCACCACCGCGCTGGCGGTGATGCGGCTGTCGCCCATCACCTCGGGCCGCATGCAGCTGGGCGACACCGACCTGGGCGCGCTCCAGGGCGAACCGCTGCGCCAGGCGCGCACGCGCATGCAGATCATCTTTCAAGACCCGTTTTCTTCACTGAATCCGCGCGAGCGCGCCGGTGCCGCCGTGCGCGCGCCGCTGGACCTGATGAAGGTGGGCACGCCCGACGAACGCACGCGCCGCGTGGCCGAGCTGTTCGAGGCCGTGGGCCTGCGGCCCGAGCAGCAGCACCTGTTTCCGCACCAGTTCTCCGGCGGGCAGCGCCAGCGCATCAACATCGCGCGGGCGCTGGCCACCAACCCCGAGCTGGTGGTGTGCGACGAGCCGGTGTCGGCGCTGGACATCGCGATTCGCGCGCAGATACTGAACCTGCTGGCCCGGCTGCAGCGCGAGCTGGGCCTGACCTACCTGTTCATCTCGCACGACATGGCGGTGGTGGAGCACATCTGCGACGACATCGCCGTGATGTACCTGGGCCAGATCGTCGAGCGCGCGCCGCGGCGCAGTTTCTTCGCGCAGCCGCTGCACCCCTACAGCGTGGCGCTGATGTCGGCCGTGCCGACCGTGAGCGGCGGGCGCCGCCGCGCCGCCAACCGCATCAAGCTGTCGGGCGATCCGCCGAGCCCCATCAACCCGCCCAAGGGCTGCCGCTTTGCCGGGCGCTGCCCCGTCGCAGAGCCGGCCTGCGCGGCCGAGCTGCCACCGCTGCGCGAAGTCGCGCCTGATCATTGGGTACGCTGCAGGCGTGTCGACGTTGTCGATGGAATGCCGCGCCCTCCTCTTTCGATTCCCACATCGCCATGAGCACACCTGCCACCACAACCCCATCTGCCACCACCACCGTCGTCTACGCCGCCCGCAAGATCATCACCATGAACCCGATGCAGCCGCACGCCACCCACGTGGCGGTGCGCGACGGCCGCGTGCTGGCCGTGGGCTCGCTCGCCGACATGCAGGCCTGGGGCACCGCCTTCACGCTCGACGAGCGCTTTGCCGGCAAGGTGCTGATGCCCGGCCTGGTCGAAGGCCACTGCCACCTGAAGGAAGGCAGCATGTGGGACTGGACATACCTGGGCTGGTTCGACCGCCGCGACCCCGAGGGCAAGGTGTGGAGCGGCCTGCGCTCGATGGACGAGGTGGTGGCCCGCCTCTCGGAAGTCGCCGCGAAGATGACGGCCGACGGCGTGCCCGACACCGAGCCGCTGGTGGCCTGGGGGTTCGATCCGATCTACTTCGGCGGCGAGCGCATGACGGTGCGGCACGTCGACCGCGCCAGCGCCACGCGCCCCATCGTCATCGGCCACGCCAACGGCCACCTGATGAACGTCAACAGCGCGATGCTGCGCATTGCCGACATCACGCGCGACAACGAGGTCGAAGGCGTGGTCAAGTTCGCGGGCGGCGAAACCGAAGGCGAGCCCACGGGCGAGCTGCAGGAACCCGCCGCGATGTTTCTGGTGCTGCGCAAGATCGGCAACGCCGGCCTGCTGGCGCCGATGACCGAGGCGGGCATTCGCTCCTTCGGCCGGCTGGCCTGCCTGCAGGGCGTGACCACCGCGACCGACCTGGTGAACAAGCTGACGGAAGAAGACTGCGGCGTGCTGGAAAAGGTGACGCAGGACGACGGCTTCGGCGTGCGCATCCTCCCGGCCTTCCAGGCGTTCCACGGCACGCACGGCGCGGCGCTGGGCGCGGAGCACGTGAAGGCCCTGGTGCCGCGCAGCACCGACCGCCTGCGCTACGGCCTGGTGAAGATGATGCTCGACGGATCGATCCAGGGCTTCTCGGCGCGGCTGCGCTGGCCGGGCCATTTCAACGGCGCGCCCAACGGCATATGGGTGACCGCGCCCGCGCAGTACGAAGCCGATTTCGAGACGTACCACCGCGCGGGCCTGACGATCCACACGCACACCAACGGCGACGAGGCGAGCGAAGTAGCCATCGACGCGATCGAGCGCGTGCTGACGCGCGCGCCCCGCCCCGACCATCGCCACACGCTGCAGCACGGCCAGATGATCGACGCGCCGCTGTTCCGCCGCATGGCATCGCTGGGGCTGTGCGCGAACCTGTTCGCGAACCACATCTGGTACTGGGGTGACCAGCATTACGAGATGACGATGGGGCCCGACCGCGCGAACCGGCTCGATGCCTGCGGAAGCGCGCTGGCAGCCGGTGTGCCGCTGGCGATTCATTCGGACGCGCCGGTGACGCCGTTGGGACCGTTGTTCACGGCCTGGTGCGCAGTGAACCGCATCACACCCAAGGGCCGGTTGCTGGGCGAGGCGGAGCGCATCACGGTGCCTCAGGCGTTGCGTGCGATCACGTTGGGGGCCGCCTGGACTTTGAAGCTCGACGGCGAAATTGGCAGCATCGAATGCGGGAAGCGGGCGGACTTCTGCGTGCTGGAGGACGACCCGCTGGAGATGGACCCGATGTTGCTGAAGGACGCACGTGTGTGGGGGACCGTGCTGTCGGGGCGCGTGTTCGAGGCGCGGCGTCTGGTGGCATGACGTTCCTGTCTTCTGTTCGTTGCGTCGTGTCTGGTTCGTTGGGTGCTGCTGTTCAAGTCATTCAGGGCGACGCCCA
>NZ_QAJK01000179.1:0-3004 GCF_003852515.1 Variovorax sp. KBW07
TCGCACTCGCCCCGAATGAACCCGCATCCGCACCCGCATCCGAGTCGGCCCCAGAAACTGTCTACAGCCCCAACTGCCGAAAGTCCCGAGGCGCGTGCCCCGTCCACTGCAGGAACGCCCGCGAAAAACTCTTCTCGTTGCGAAACCCGACGGACAGCGCCACCTGCTTGATCGGCCGCGTAGTTCGCCGCAACTGGTCCACCGCCAGCTCGTGCCGCACCTCGTTCTTCAACGTTTGCAAAGAAGTCCCTTCCTCGTGCAGTTGACGGTGCAGCGTCCGGCCCGACACGTTGAGCAGCCCCGCCAGCGCCTCCGCAGTCG
Source organism: Variovorax sp. KBW07 (assembly GCF_003852515.1). Classification (GTDB taxonomy): domain Bacteria; phylum Pseudomonadota; class Gammaproteobacteria; order Burkholderiales; family Burkholderiaceae_C; genus Variovorax. Next base: position 322 of record NZ_QAJK01000179.1, read on the forward strand.
TTGCCTCGCTCGCGCGTGAACGCAACAGCTCGCGCACACGCTGCCCCAGCAGGCGGTCGCGACGGTACTGCAGGATCGTGAGCGGCAAGGCGCGCTTCAGCATCGTGCGCAGCGCGCGCTCGTCGCGCTGCAGCGGCAGGGCCAGGTATCGCTCGTCGAAGCTGATGCTCGCCTGCGGCGCATCGAAGCGAACCTCCGGCGTGAACATCGGCGCGTAGGCGTCGCGATGCGGCGGCGCAGCAAACGGGAAGGTCGCGCTGCGCAGCGAAATGCGCGAGTCGATGGCCCAGCACATGTAGCCGTGCATGAAGCGCAGGCTCGTCACCAGGCAGAACTCGCGGAAGGCCTCGTCCAGCGGGCGGTTCTCGGTGATGCGCAAGGTGGCCACGCCGCCCGCCACTTCGAGCGCCAGGCCTATGTCTTCCGTCAGCAGGCGGTGGTGGCGGCACCAGCGCTTGATGGCCACGCCCAGGTCGGGCGAGGTCAGCGAGGCACGGCACAGCATGCCGTAGCTGCCCCAGGGCAGGCGCCGCGAGAACCAGCCGAGCGCCTCGTCGTCGAGCTCCTGCATGGCGTGTTCGGACAGCGCCTCGAACTGGGCGGCCGTCACGCGCGCGCCCGGCCGCACCAGTTCGCGCGGCGTGATCTGTGCCGCTTTCAGGGCCTCGTCCGGGTCCATGCCGTAGCGCTCGTAGCCCTGGACGATGGCTCGTACGAAGGCCATCGGCGTGACGGCGCGGGCGGGTCTGAGGAACGATGGGGAAGACATGGCTTGGCGATCCGGGCGTGGCGCAATTTGCAACCATTGTGGCGCCAATTGCGGCGCCACGAGGCGTAAGCTGCGATCTTTCAAGCAAGCGCCATCCAGCGCGGGTAGCACTGCGCGCCGACCCCTTCAGAGGAGACAACCCCCATGCACGATCCCGGCCTGAACTTCGACCTGGGCGACACCATCGACTCGCTGCGCAGCGCGATCCAGGATTTCGCCGCCAACGAAATCGCCCCCCGCGCCGCCGACATCGATCGCGACAACCTGTTCCCGCACGACCTCTGGCAAAAGCTGGGCGAGCTCGGGCTGCACGGCATGACGGTGAAGGAAGAGTTCGGCGGCACCGAGCTGGGCTACCTTGCGCACATCGTGGCCATGGAAGAAGTCTCGCGCGCCTCGGCCTCGGTGGGCCTGTCTTATGGCGCGCACTCCAACCTGTGCGTGAACCAGATCCACCGCAACGGCAGCGACGCGCAAAAGAAAAAGTACCTGCCCAAGCTGGTGAGCGGCGAGCACGTCGGCGCACTGGCCATGAGCGAGCCCAATGCCGGCTCCGACGTGGTGAGCATGAAGCTCAAGGCCGAGAAGAAGAACGGCTACTACGTGCTCAACGGCGGCAAGATGTGGATCACCAACGGCGGCGACGCCGACACGCTGGTCATCTACGCCAAGACCGAACCCGAAATGGGCGCGCGCGGCATGACGGCCTTCATCGTGGAAAAGAATTTCAAAGGTTTTTCGGCAGGCACCAAGCTCGACAAGCTCGGCATGCGCGGCTCCAACACCTTCCCCCTGTTCTTCGACAACTGCGAAGTGCCGGAAGAAAACGTGCTCGGCGGCGAAGGCATGGGCGCCAAGGTGCTGATGAGCGGCCTCGACTACGAACGCGCGGTGCTGTCGGGTGGCCCGCTGGGCATCATGGCCGCGTGCATGGACGCGGTGCTGCCCTTCATTCACGAGCGCAAGCAGTTCGGCCAGAGCATCGGCGAGTTCCAGCTCATGCAGGGCAAGCTGGCCGACATGTACTCGACGTGGCAGGCCACGCGCGCCTACGTGTATGCCGTGGGCAAGGCCTGCGACCGCAACGACCATGCGCGCACCTTCCGCAAGGACGCGGCGGGCGCCATCCTGTATTCGGCCGAAAAGGCAACGTGGATGGCCGGCGAAGCCATTCAGGCGCTGGGCGGCGTGGGCTACACCAAAGACTTTCCGGTGGAGCGGCTGTGGCGCGACGCCAAGCTGTACGAGATCGGCGCGGGCACGAGCGAGATCCGCCGCATGCTGATCGGTCGCGAGCTGTTCGCGGAAACCGCCTGAGCATGCGCGCTGCTGCCTCCTCTTGCTCCCTCTCCCTCTGGNNCCAAGGGGAGAGGGAGCAAGACAAGGAGACAAGACGATGCCACTGACGCAAAGCATGGCCCAAGGCGCCACCGACGTCCCCCTCATCGAACAACCCATCGGCGACTTCTTCGACGACATGGTCGAGAAGCAGCCCGACCGCGAAGCCCTCGTCAGCCGCCACGAAGGACAGCGCTTCAGCTACCGCGAGTTGCAGACCGAATCCAACAAGCTCGCCAGCGCGCTGCTGAACCTCGGCCTCGTGGCCGGCGACCGCGTCGGCATCTGGTCGCACAACAACGTGCCGTGGGTGCTGATGCAGATCGCCACCGCCAAGGTCGGCCTGATCCTCGTCAACATCAACCCCGCCTACCGCACCTCCGAGCTCGAATACGCGCTCAACAAGGTCGGTTGCAAGGCGCTGGTGACCATGTCGCAGTTCAAGACCAGCGACTACCTGGGCATGCTGCGCGAACTGGGCCCCAAGCGCCTGCCGCAGCTGCAGCACATCTTCTGGATCGACGGCAAGGTCGCCGCCGATGTGGAAGAGCCGGGCATGCGGCGCTTCAGCGAATT
>NZ_QAJK01000179.1:3039-5182 GCF_003852515.1 Variovorax sp. KBW07
CCACCGGCTTTCCCAAGGGCGCGACGCTCACGCACCGCAACATCCTGAACAACGGCTTCTTCATCGGCGAGTGCATGAAGCTCTCGCCCATCGACAGGCTGTGCATTCCGGTGCCGCTGTACCACTGCTTCGGCATGGTGCTGGGCAACCTGGCGTGCCTCACGCACGGCTCGGCCATCGTGTACCCGAACGACGGGTTCGATCCGCTCACCGTGCTCGAAACCGTGCAGGCCGAAAAATGCACGGGCCTGCACGGCGTGCCGACGATGTTCATTGCCGAGCTCGACCATCCGCGCTTCAAGGAGTTCGACCTGTCGACCCTGCGCACCGGCATCATGGCCGGCTCGCCGTGCCCGACCGAGGTGATGAAGCGCGTGGTCGACCAGATGCACCTGAACGAGATCACCATCGCCTACGGCATGACCGAGACCAGCCCGGTCAGCTGCCAGAGCAGCACCGACACGCCGCTGGACAAGCGCGTGTCGACCGTCGGCACGGTGCAGCCGCACCTCGAAGTGAAGATCATCGACCCCGAGACCGGCACCATCGTGCCGACGGGCAAGTCGGGCGAGCTGTGCACGCGCGGTTACTCGGTGATGCACGGCTACTGGGAAGACGAACCCAGGACGCGCGAAGCCATCGACGCCGAGCACTGGATGCACACCGGCGACCTGGCCACCATGGACGCCGAGGGCTACGTCAACATCGTCGGCCGCATCAAGGACCTGGTGATCCGCGGCGGCGAGAACATCTACCCGCGCGAGATCGAAGAATTCCTCTACCGTCATCCGAAGGTGCAGGACGTGCAGGTGGTCGGCCTGCCCGACAAGAAGTACGGCGAAGAGTTGTGCGCCTGGATCATCGTCAAGCCCGGCCAGAGCGCGACCGACACCGAGATCCGCGACTTCTGCAAAGGCCAGATCGCGCACTACAAGGTGCCGAAGTACATCCAGTTCGTCACCGAATTCCCGATGACAGTGACCGGCAAGATCCAGAAATTCAAGATCCGCGATGCCATGACCGAGCAACTCGGCCTCACGCAAGAAAAGACAGCATGAGCAAAATCGAAACGAAACTGAATGCCCGCTCGGCGGATTTCCAGGCCAATGCAGCCGCCATGCGCGCGCTGGTCGACGACCTGCACAAGCAGTTCGCAAAAGTGGAGAAGGGTGGCGGCGAGGCCGCGCGCGCCAAGCACACGGCGCGCGGCAAGCTGCTGCCGCGCGACCGCGTGGCCGAGCTGCTCGACCCGGGCACACCGTTCCTTGAAATCGCGCCGCTCGCCGCGCATGCGATGTACCTGGACGGCAAGGGCGTGGAGTCCGCGCCGGGCGCGGGCATCATCACCGGCATCGGCCGCGTGAACGGCGTCGACTGCATGATCGTCTGCAACGACGCCACGGTGAAGGGCGGCACCTACTACCCGCTCACCGTCAAGAAGCACCTGCGCGCTCAAGAAATTGCCGAGCAGAACCGCCTGCCCTGCATCTACCTGGTGGACTCGGGCGGTGCCAACCTGCCGAACCAGGACGAGGTGTTTCCCGATCGCGACCACTTCGGCCGCATTTTCTACAACCAGGCCAACATGAGCGCCCAGGGCATTCCGCAGATCGCGGTGGTCATGGGCTCGTGCACGGCGGGCGGTGCGTACGTGCCGGCGATGAGCGACGAGTCGATCATCGTGAAGAACCAGGGCACGATTTTCCTGGGCGGCCCGCCGCTCGTGAAGGCCGCAACCGGCGAGGTCGTGACGGCCGAAGACCTGGGCGGTGGCGACGTGCACACGCGCCTGTCGGGCGTGGTCGATCACCTGGCGCAGAACGACCTGCATGCGCTGGCGCTCGCCCGTTCGGCTGTTGCCAATCTCAATGCAAAGGCCGCCGCCACGCCGCAATCACCGGCCGAACACCCGCCGGTGAACGCACCCGCGTTCCCGCGCGAAGAGCTCTACGGCGTGATCCCCACCGACACGCGCAAGCCCTTCGATGTGCGCGAGATCATCGCGCGCATCGTCGATGGCAGCGAGTTCCACGAATTCAAGGCCCGCTTCGGCGCCACGCTGGTCTGCGGCTTCGCCGAGATCGAAGGCATGCCCGTCGGCATCGTCGCCAACAACGGCATCCTGTTCAGCGAGTCGGCGCAG
>NZ_QAJK01000018.1:0-34949 GCF_003852515.1 Variovorax sp. KBW07
CAGTCGCACGCGCCAAAGAATGAACCCGCTCCCGAACTGAACAAGCCGCACCCCATGGCACCTGAATTCTTTTCAGACCCGACCACAGGTCTTTTCAAATGGCACCCCGAAGCGCCTGCCGATAATGTCCGGTTGCCTTTCGCAACCCGATAAACAGACAGACAGACAAATACAGGAGACGCCCGTGTCCGACCTTTCCAAGATCACCAGCATCGAAGACCTCCGGGTGATCGCCAAGCGGCGCGTGCCGAAAATGTTCTACGACTACGCCGACTCCGGCGCGTGGACAGAAGGCACCTACCGCGCCAACGAGAGCGACTTTCAGAAGATCAAGCTGCGCCAGCGCGTGGCCGTGAACATGGAAGGCCGCTCCACCCGCACCACCATGGTCGGCCAGGACGTTGCCATGCCCGTGGCCATTGCGCCCACCGGCCTCACAGGCATGCAGCACGCCGACGGAGAAATTCTTGGCGCGCGCGCGGCCAAGGCCTTCGGCATTCCGTTCACGCTCTCGACCATGAGCATTTGCTCGCTCGAGGACATTGCCGAGAACACCGACCGGCATCCGTTCTGGTTCCAGCTCTACGTCATGAAAGACCGCGACTTCATCGAGCGCCTCATCGAACGTGCCAAGGCCGCCAACGTCACCGCCCTGCAGCTCACCCTCGACCTGCAGATCCTGGGCCAGCGCCACAAGGACATCAAGAACGGCCTTACCGCGCCGCCCAAGCCCACCATCAAGAACCTCATCAACCTGGCCACCAAGCCGCGCTGGTGCATGGGCATGCTCGGCACCAAGCGCCGTACCTTCGGCAACATCGCGGGCCACGCCAAGGGCGTGAAAGACCTGTCGTCGCTGTCGTCGTGGACCGCCGAGCAGTTCGACCCGGCACTGAGCTGGGCCGACGTCGAATGGATCAAGAAGCTCTGGGGCGGCAAGCTCATTCTGAAGGGCGTGATGGACGCTGAAGACGCGCGCCTGGCAGCAGCCAGCGGCGCCGACGCGCTCATCGTGTCCAACCATGGCGGCCGCCAGCTCGACGGCGCGCCCTCTTCCATTGCCGCGCTGCCGGCCATCGTCGATGCCGTCGGCAGCCAGATCGAGGTGTGGATGGATGGCGGCATCCGCAGCGGGCAGGACGTGCTCAAGGCACGCGCGCTCGGCGCCCGCGGCACCCTCATCGGCCGCAGCTTCTTGTACGGCCTGGGTGCCCACGGGCAAGAGGGCGTGACGCGCGCGCTGCAGCTCATCCACAAGGAGCTCGACATCACCATGGCCTTCTGCGGCCGCACCAACATCAACGACGTCGATTCGAGCATCCTGCTGCCGGGCACCTTCTAGGCCCCTTGCGGGGCGGGCCGGGGGCGGCGGACAAGACCCCTTCGAGGGCAGGCTGATGCGGCGCCGGCTGACACGCAGGGGCCACGTGCAGGCGCAAGATGTTGCTGCAACAACAACATCGCCCGCCCGCACGGCAGGCCAGAGAAGGCACCATGAGCGCAGTCACGCCAACCCATGGAGGCCATGCGGCCTCTGCTTCTTCTTCATCGTCGCCGACGTCCTCACAGCCACCGCACTACACGGCCGAAGAAAAGCGCCACCGTGTCTTCGCGATCATGGCGGCCTCTTCCGGCAACCTGGTCGAGTGGTTCGACTTCTACGTGTATGCCTTCTCGGCGCTCTACTTTGCGCCGGCGTTCTTTCCCAAATCGGACCCCACCGCGCAGCTGCTGAACACCGCCGGCGTGTTCGCGGCCGGCTTCCTCATGCGGCCCATCGGCGGCTGGCTCTTCGGCCGCGTGGCCGACCGGCTCGGGCGCAAGACATCGATGCTCATCTCCGTCACCATGATGTGCGGCGGCTCCCTCGTCATCGCGTGCTTGCCCACCTATGCGCAGATCGGCGCATGGGCGCCCTTCCTGCTGCTGATGTGCCGGCTGTTCCAGGGCCTGTCGGTGGGCGGCGAATACGGCACCACCGCCACCTACATGAGCGAAGTCGCGCTGCGCGGCCAGCGCGGCTTTTTCTCGTCGTTCCAGTACGTCACGCTGATCGGCGGACAGTTGCTCGCGGTGCTCGTCATCGTGGTGCTCGAACAGCTGCTCACCGAGGCGGAGCTGAAGGCCTGGGGCTGGCGCATTCCGTTCGTCATCGGCGCCATTGCCGCTGTCGTTGCGCTGCTGCTGCGCCGCACGCTGCATGAAACCCAGAGCGCCGAGGCCAAGGCCAACAAGGAAGCCGGCAGCATGGCCGGCCTGTTCAAGCACCACACGCCGGCCTTCTTGACCGTGCTGGGCTACACCGCCGGCGGCTCGCTCATCTTCTACACCTTCACCACCTACATGCAGAAGTACCTGGTGAACACCGTGCACCTGCCCATCAAGACCGCCAGCTATGTGATGACCGGCGCGCTCTTCGTCTACATGTGCATGCAGCCGCTGTTCGGTGCCCTGTCGGACCGCATCGGGCGGCGCAACAACATGCTGCTGTTCGGTGGACTGGGTGCACTGGCTACGGTGCCCATCTTGACCGCGCTGCAGTACACCACCAGCCCCGTGATGGCCTTCGTGCTCATCATCCTGGCGCTGGCCATCGTGAGCTTCTACACCTCGATCAGCGGCATCGTGAAGGCCGAGATGTTTCCGCCCGAAGTGCGCGCGCTGGGCGTCGGACTCGCGTACGCCGTGGCCAATGCGATCTTCGGCGGCTCGGCGGAATACGTGGCGCTGGGGCTCAAGTCACTGGGGCACGAGTCAGCGTTCTTCTGGTACGTGAGCGCGATGATGGTGATTGCGTTTCTGGTGAGCTTGCGGTTGCCGAGGCAGGCGAGTTATTTGCATCACGATCATTGAAGGTGGCGGCCATGCATGGCTACGCTGCAGTTGTCTCTGCGTGGCTATACTGCGCCGGTCACGTCGAAAAAGGGCGTGATCGGGATTGGCGTCCCGTTGAAATCACTGCGACGTAAAAGCCGCAGCCACCCCGCAGGGTCTGCGGCTTTGTCGTTCGTGCTTCCATTTTTTGGCGGCTCGATGGGCGGGCGCGAGCCCGGCCGGTTTCACGCAAGTGGTTTCCCGGTACGCCAACCCGTCGAGCCGCCGCCCTCAATTGGCGTTGGGTGCGGTGGTTTCAGCAAACTGAAACCCTTGGAGGTCATTCATGACCAGTACCGCTCGCTCGTCCGCGCACACCCCCTCGCTCCCGGAATCTTCTGAGGCCGCCAGCGTCGAGTCTCTTGTGCTTCAGGCATGCGATGACATCGACAGCCTTCACGTGGTGCGGCGTGCCTATGCGTGCCTCGAAAAACTCATCGTTCCGCAGCACGTGAACGAGACCGAAGAGGTCTATCCGACGCGCGCTGAACTCGGCGCGCTGGTGCGGCTGGTCAATGAGGAACTGCAGCGCTGCATCGAAACGGTCGACACCACGATTCAAGCGTTGCGCGTTGGCCTGGGCGAAGGCTGTGCGCCATGAAGCGACAGTGCCCGGCACATTGATCGTTCATGCATTCATTCACGACTTCATGAATGGCCGGAACGGCGCGCTCAGCAGGCAGCCCAGCCAGAGCGCGGCAAGGCCATCCGATGCCTCGTCGTGCCAGCCGCTCTTGTCGCTCCATAGGAGCTCCTTGTCGTCGATCTGCACGCGCCATGTTGCGTCGGCAAGGACTTCGCGGCGAATACGGTTGAGACAGGCCACCCAATGGCTTGCGCCCTTGTGCAGGGCGAAGGCCTTGTTGTCGGGGAGCTTGGTGGCGCCTGCCAGCACCTTGCCGTCATGGAGATCTGACGCGGCGTAGAGCGTGAAGCTCTCCCAGTTCAGGCCCTTGCCGGATTGCTCGTGGCGTTCGATCTCATCATGTTTGTCGAAGGCTCGCACGACTGCATCCACGCGCTGGGCTTCCTCGTTGGTCAGAGGGGTGTCGCGTTTGGCGTCGTAGTAGATGCTGAAGCTCATGGTTGGCGATTTTTCGAGTTGACCTGCAAGGGTGGTGGATTCTGGATCGTGGTCATGGATGGTGGGCGCCGAAAAATGATCGACAAGGTCGCACAGAGAGTCGAGGAGTCCAGTGCACTTGCCCAGGGCAAAAAATGGCTTGAACACCATTCATTCATTCCTGACTGGGCAACTCCGACCGTCAACGATTCGGGCGACGAAGCCAGTTTGGAAGAGAGAGCAGCCCCTTCCGTGGAAGGTCGAAGCAGCCCGCGCTGCTCAATTCCTATCTGCGTATCCTTCTATAGAGCAAAAACCCATCCACGGCCAGCATGAAAGCAAGCACGCATCCCACTGGCCACAGAGACCACAATTTCCACGACAGAAAAGCCGAGTACGGAAGCAGCAGCAAGAACAACGCATTCACAGCCATATAGAACAGTGAATGATCCCAGACTGATTCGTTGCGCTTGCGTTGGAAGGAGAGTTTCATCTTGAGCAACCACGTTGGAGTCGAGAGTTGGGAGGAAGGTGAGGAGCTTTGTCGCCAAAAATCCTTTTTTAGTAGTGCTTCTTGAGCAGGTGTCTCCGGCTGCCTAGAAGGAAGCCGCATATCAATCCCACTGCACGCTTCGAGTTGCGCGGTCCAACGCAGAGCGAGCGGACCGCTCGTCTTGCGTGTAGATCACGCTGAGAAACACGATTCCCCGCGACGAACAAAGCACATGCGCCAAAATATGCTGAGCGGGTTGGTCTTGACTGTCAAAGGAGCCGACAACAGAGTACTGGACTTGCCCATCAGAACGAATCTTCTCTGAGAACTTGAAGTGGTCTGGCTCTTGTTTTGCGAAGTAGAAAAAACTCTCGTGAACTCTCTTCTTCTCGCAAATCGGCACTCGATCGGGGACAGTGCGCTGCAGAACCTCAACCGTGAGTACAGGCAAAGCGTCTTCGGTCGAGCTAAGGTTCGCTACAGCGATGTTGGCTTTTTCTTTTCGAATATTCCACGCCATAGGGAATGCGACCGTTACCGCTTCCAACCGTAGTGGAACTTCTTCAGCTGCAGCTCCCATCGAGATGAGCACAATAGAAATGATCGCTAGCTTGGAAAGCATGTGGTACCGCATTGGGTTGGGTGGGTTGACGAAAGCACAGCTCAATCGAATGAGCGACAAGGTGGGCAGCTTCGCTCAATCGTTTCGCCTCGTCGCATCATTCGCGAGTGCCTTCACGAACGGTGCGGTTTCTTGAGAACAAGTCGGTGATCCCACATAGAAGCCCTGCAAGCCAGCCACCTGCAAGAAGCGCCCCCATGCCGAGTGCAGGCAGAGGAGTTTTGCTCAGCGTGTTGGCAACTGCAACGGGAGCACTCATGTATTCCAGCACCCAATAGACGACAGAGGTCGTGATGCTTCCAAGCTTTACGTAGTTGATTGCCTGTGGATTTCCACGCTCGTTTGACCCACTTTCTCATCGAACTCTGCTCTCGCTTCTGCGCACCGATGCACAGGGCCACGGGCGCACACTCAGGGGTAGACGCGACTCGAGTGGCAACGGAAACGTGAGTCATGTTCTCGGCGGAAATCAGCAGAACCACACTTCAAAGTCATTGAGCATGGCCTGAAGCTGAGTCGACTCCGTTGCACCGAGTTCTATACCTGTACCGTCCGTGATGCCCTTGACCAAGTAATGCTCGGGCTCTGAACGAATCCCTCACGTTTGAGGATTTGCAGCCCGCCGGACCATGCTTTAACCAAGCCCCATTCTCCAAACGATCCAGAACAAGAGTCCGGCACCGCCGCCCAGCAGCGCAAATCTTAATAATGTCGAAAAATCGATGCTCCCACCAACCCGCACCGCCAGGAGCGTGATTGCTCCAACGAGGATGCCGGACACAGTCGCTGACCACCATCTAACCAGCTTGAGCTTATTCAGCACGAAGAACATCGGAATCCCGAGAACGGCTGTGGCGGCTGCAGCGAAGAAATAGGCTACCAAGAACGTGCCAGCAATAGACCCTAGATCACGATCACCGGAGAGCGGAAACACTATTGCCAGGTAGGCAGTGGGGAGTACGGACGCGGCGAGAAGTCCTAGCGATGTTGCGGATTTCTGGCTCATTTCTTTCCTACCTGCAAGTGCATTCATCAACAAACTTCTTCATCTGCCGCCCTCCATACCAACTCATTGCCAACGGCCTCTATCATCGACGGCACCAACAACTCGAGGGCACCGGGCGGAGCCCCGTTAATCAATCACGACTTCGTAAAAATCCGGAACGGCGCGCTCAGCAGGCAGCCCAGCCAGAGCGCGGCAAGGCCATCCGATGCCTCGTCGTGCCAGCCGCTCTTGTCACTCCATAGGAGCTCCTTGTCGTCGATCTGCACGCGCCATGTCGCGTCGGCAAGGACTTCGCGGCGAATACGGTTGAGGCAGGCCACCCAATGGCTTGCACCCTTGTGCAGGGCGAAGGCCTTGTTGTCTGGGAGCTTGGTGGCGCCTGCCAGCACCTTGCCGTCATGGAGATCTGAGGCGTCGTAGAGCGTGAAGCTCTCCCAGTTGAGGCCTTTGCCTGATTGTTCGTGGCGTTCGATTTCATCGTGTTTGTCGAAGGCACTCACGACTGCATCCACGCGCTGGGCGTCCTCGTTGGTCAGAGGGGTGTCGCGTTTGGCGTCGTAGTAGATGCCGAAGCTCATGGCTTTTTTTCTGGATTTCCGTAGGCCTAATTCTCGCGATTGAAAATTTCTTTCATCCGGTTTTTTGCTATTTTAAATATCATTCTTGACGCCATGTAATCCAAAAATGAAAGCCAAATAACAGCATCCGCCTCTTTGGCTATCATACTCTCACCATCGAGGCACTTTAAAAATTTAGTGACCTCGAAAAACAAATCACCCTCCACTCCCAGAAAGACCTCTTTAAGAAGAAGGTTCAAATCTTTATTTAAACCCTCACCATCTTTATAGTAATTAAACCAAGCATCGTGTATCAACCAAGAACTGAGTCTCGTGTCGGGAGAGAGTTCAAAATACTTTAAGTAAATATGCAAATTTAAGTCAAGCTCACCACTAACATCTTCTACGCCGTATTGAGCAATAGCATCCTCAAGAATTTCTCTTAGAAATATCAGGCGATTTTCAATTTCCCCAACGTCGGATGTGCTTAGTTTTTTTTCAAATGAGGTCCACAGGGCTATGTCTAGCATGATTATTCCGGCAGCGGTTGATTTGCAGCTTGCTCCCATTCTGGCAGCATGGAAGGTAGCGTTGTGCAGTTTAGCTTTACGCGCCTAATGGCATCTTGCAAAGCCACTTGAAGTTCTCTAACCGCTTTCGCGTGGCCCGCATCCCTACCTCGGGTGCCCCCAGATTCGTACTGAGGCAATCGCTTGGTTGTCAACCTCCAATAAGAATTTGACGCATCAACGATTGCTTTTTCGCAGGCCTTATTGCAATCATCCGGAAATACAATTGGCGGTGGTATCCGAATCGGCGTTGGCGTCATGCCAGCTTCGTTGCAAGCAATAGCACTAGCTGGAGTTTGATAGCACCGTTGAAGTGACGTTAGCAATCCAAGTGGGTCTGTGAAGCTTAGAGGGTTGCCACCCACGTATCCAAACCGATTCCACCCGCCATCCAGTCCAATCGGATCCGGCTGGCTGTACCGTCCCGTCCTCGCGTCATAGCTGCGGAAGTAGTTGTAGAACAGCCCCGACTCCTCATCCGCATACTGCCCCGGATACCTCAGGTTGAACTTCACCTCGGAGAGGTTCGTGGTGCCAGGATTCGGCGTCGTCTCCAGATTGGCGAAGCGGTGCCTCGCCAGCGTCGGCTTGTCTTCGCCGAACGCGCTGTAGCCCCACTGCCAGACAGCCTGTCCATCCACATTGGTGAGCTTGCGCGGCGTGTTCAGGTGATCGCTGTGCGCTGCATAGGTGGCACCGTTGATCACCGCCGCAACCGGCATCGGCCCATTGGCTGTCTGCAGGTAGATGTATTGCGCCTGCCCCGCACTGCTCGTGCCGCCGCTGCCCACCTCTGCAATCAACGTGCCCTGCTCGTCGTAGACATACGCATAGCCCAGTTGCTCTGCTTGGCTTGTACTCGGGTTCCACAGCTTCGTGAAGAACGCCACCAGGCTCTGCATGAACCCCGGGTCGGCTGCATTGCCATGGCTCGGCGGATACAGCGGCTCGGTCTTGAACACCCGCTGCCCCAGCGCGTTGTGCGCGTAGCGCGTGGTCGGGCTGACATCGGTGGCACCGGTGGTCGAGGCACCGAGGCGCCCTTCGGCGTCGTAGGTGTAGCTGCGCAGACCATCGCTCACGAGGTCACCGTTGGCGCTGTAGCCGTAGGTGACGCTGGTGTTGCTCGCGCCGTTGATGCTCTGGGTGAAGCCCGGGATCGTCGTGGCCTGGCCCAAGGCATTGGTGATCTAGCTGGGCAGGCCGAGGCTGTCGTGCTGGGTGCTGGCGCTGCCCACATCGGCGCAGGCCTCGGCGGTGGCGTTGCCTTGGGCGTCGCGCCCATACGCGGTGACGACGCCTTTGAAGTCCTTAGCTTCGGTGACGGCGTTCAGAGCGTTGTACTTCAGCGTGGCCGTTGCATTGGCCGCATCGGTCAGCCGATGGGCTGCGTCGTAGGTGTAGCCAGTGACAAGGCCGTTGGGGGCCATCGTGCTGACGACGCGCTTGGCTGTGTCGTGGGTGTAGTTGGTGACGTGGCCAAGGGCGTTGGTGGCTGTCAGGACGTTGCCGAGGAGGTCATAGGTGTAGCTCGTCACCGCACCGTTGGGCTCGGTCTGAGAACTCGCCGAGCCCTGAGTGGTGTAGATTCACTGCCAGAGTTGGGCCTTGTTGGTCGCTGTATCTGTGATAGTCCTCGACAGGGTGTTGCCGAAGGCATCGTAGGTGTAGGCGGTGGTACGGCCGGGCTCGGTGATCAACGCGGGCAGGCTGAAGGTCGCATGCCATTGAGTAGTCACCGTTCGTGCCTCCGGAGTGCCAGAGGCGTAGACCACGGTGATCGGCAAACCTGCGCTTCAGCCTGATGCACCTGGGCGTTGAAGACTTGACGATCAGCATCCGCCGCAAGATCGTTGAGGCAATCCCATTCTGCGGATGCTTCAGGATGCTTGTCGCGCTTTCTCATCGCCATCTCACGAATAGCGATTGCAGATCGCAGCAACTGCTCGCGCGTATCGAGAATGTCTTTGCTGGCTACGTTCACGACTAGTCTGCCGTTACAAGCTCTTTGTCGGGGGTACTAGATTCGTCCCTCGAATTGCTCAGAAAGCTCCGACAAGCCCACCCAACCCTCAACAAACGCCGAAAGGACCTTTTCGTCTTGCGCCGTTAGTTCGCGATGATGCTGAGCGAGCAGCTTTCGTATCGCTTCCGCCCCTCGTTCGCGATCTGTGGCGGGCATCGCATCAACTGCGATGTCGAGCTTTTCCATTTCGCTTCGCAACTTATCTAGCGAATCCATGTTGACCCCTATCTTCCATAGAGCCAGAAGAGTGGGAGCTTTTCCCAGTACGGGCATTCTGACATGTACTTTTGAGCGCTATCGTTGTAGAAAGCCTTGGAGCTGAAAGCATCTCCGCCCAGCGTCTCGACTATCTTGATCTTCGTGTAGAGAGTCTTCAGAAGGATCAGTCGTTCTCGGCAGTCCCGGTCCTCAGGCGTGTTGCATCTCGAAAATTGCCATTCGCTCTTAGGCCCGTTGTCCTTGAAGTCAAGCTCTTGCTCCCATTCAGATTGCCATCCATCGTTTCCTTGACTAAGCGCGCCAGCAGTTCCAAGGCCAAGACCCACTGCGGCAGCCCCCGCGCGCCCTCCGAGTCCTCCGCCACTGCCGCCTGGGCCAATTCCGCCGCCACCGCCGCCCTCTAAAATCCGATTAGTGGAAGGGCGCAGATGGCTTAGTTGTTGCAACCCTTTGGGGTCTACGAAGCTGAGCGGATCGCCACCGACATATCCGAACCGGTTCCAGCCTCCATCGAGCCCAATTGGATCGCCCTGCGTATAGCGTCCAAGGGGCGGAATGTAGCTTCTGAACCCGTTGTAAAACAGCCCCGACTCCTCATCCGCATACTGCCCCGGATACCTCAGGTTGAACTTCACCTCGGAGAGGTTCGTGGTGCCCGGATTCGGCGTCGTCTCCAGATTGGCGAAGCGGTGCCTCGCCAGCGTCGGCTTGTCTTCCCCGAATGCGCTGTAGCCCCACTGCCAGACAGTTTGTCCATCCGCATTGGTGAGCTTGCGCGGCGTGTTCAGGTGATCGCTGTGCACCGCGTAGGTGGCCCCGTTAACCACCGCCGCAATCGGCATCGGCCCATTGGCTGTCTGCAGATAGATGTACTGCGCCTGCCCCGCACTGTTCGTGCCGCCGCTGCCCACTTCCGCGATCAGCGTGCCCTGCTCGTCGTAGACATACGCATAGCCCAGTTGTTCAGCCTGGCTTGTGCTCGGACTCCACAGCTTCGTGAAGAACGCCACCAGGCTCTGCATGAACCCCGGGTCGGCTGCATTGCCATGGCCCGGTGGATACAGCGGCTCGGTCTTGAAGACGCGCTGCCCCAGCGCGTTGTGCGCGTAGCGCGTGGTCGGGCTGACATCGGTGGCACCTGTGGTCGTGGCACCGAGGCGCCCTTCGGCGTCGTAGGTGTAGCTGCGCAGACCATCGCTCACGAGGTCACCGTTGGCGTTGTAGCCGTAGGTGACGCTGGTGTTGCTCGCGCCGTTGATGCTTTGGGTGAAGCCCGTGAGCCGGTTGCTTGATGCACCCACTGTGTAGGTGCGGTTGGTGCTCAGACCAGCGACGGCCCGGGTGCTGCTGCTTCGGTTGCCGTTGGCGTCGTAGCCGAAGCCTGCCGTGTTGCCCGTGGTATCGAAGCTGGTGATGCGCCCGACAACGTTGTAGCCCACACTCCATGTCTGCGGCGCCAGCGAGATGGTGCTGTGCGCAGGATCAGCGTCACCGGGTTGGTACAGGCTCTGCGTCAGGCTGGTGATGCGGCCTGCGGCGTCGTAGACGTAGCTGCTGAACTCGGTGGCGGTCAGGCGGCCTGCGGTGTCATAGGCCCGGCTGGCAGCCACGGCGGGGTTCGCAAACGCCCAGGTCCATGCGGTGGGCTGGCCCAGCGGGTTCCAGGCGATGCCGGTGACGAGAGGGTTACCGTTCCAGTTCAGGCCCGCAAGGCGGCCGGTGGCGTCGTAGACGTGGGTGAGCGTGGCACCGTTGGGGTAGCCGATGCTCGCCAGCGTGCCGTTGGCGTTGTAGCTGTAGCTCACCTGCTGCACGCTGCCGTTGATCAGCGTCTGCTTCTTGAGGGTGACGCGGCCGAAGGCATCGCGGGTGTACTCGGTGGTGCCGCTGCGGTCCACGATCTCGGACAGATACCCCTTGCTGTTGGCCGTGAGGTCGTAGCGCAGGGTGGTGGTCTTGCCATCGGCGAAGACGAGGCTGGTCGGGCGGCCCAACGCGTCGCGGGTGATGGTCGTGGCCTGGCCCAGGGCGTCGGTGATCTGGCTGGGCAGGCCGAGGTTGTCGTACTGGGTGCTGGCGCTGCCCACGTCGGCGCTGGCTTCGGTGGTGGCGTTGCCTTGGGCGTCGCGCCCATACGCGGTGACTACGCCTTTGAAGTCCTTGGCTTCGGTGACGGCATCGAGGGCGTTGTACTTCAGCGTGGCCGTTGCGTTGGTTGCATCGGTCACGGCCTTGACGCGGCGCAGGCCGTCGAGGCCGTAGCTGGTGCTCTGGCTCAGGCCATTGGTTGCGGTGATCAGTTCGCCATTCGCGTCGTAGCCAAAGGCACTGGTCTGGTTCGGGCCTTCGGTCTTGGCGCTCAGGCGGTTGATGTTGTTGATGGTGCGGGCGGTGTTCCATGCCACGGTGCCAGCGCTGTCCTTGATCTGCTCGGCAGTGCGGTTGCCCATGCCGTCGAGGGTGTAGGTGCCGCTCTCGCCTCGGTTGTTGCTCCAGCCGGTCAGGCGATGCGCTGCGTCGTAGGTGTAGGTCAGGACGAGGCCGGTGGGCAGCGTGACCGTCTCTACGGTGCCGTAGGGCTTGTAGGTGAGCGTTGTGGTCTGGCCGCCGATGGTCTGGGTCAGCAGGCGGTCACGAGCGTCGTAGGTATAGCCAGTGGCGAGGCCGTTGGGGGCCGTCGTGCTGACGACGCGGTTGGCTGTGTCGTAGGTGTAGCTGGTGACATGACCGATTGCGTTGGTGGCTGACAGGACGTTTCCGAGGAGGTCATAGGTGTAGCTCGTCACCGCACCGCTGGGTTCGGTCTGAGAACTCACCAAGCCTTGGGCGGTGTAGGTCCACTGCCAGAGTTGGGCCTTGTTGGTTGCTGTGTCGGTGATGGTCTTCGACAGTGCGTTGCCGAAGGCATCGTAGGTATAGGCGGTGGTGCGGCCGGCTTCAGTCACCAGTACTGGCAACGCAAAGGTCGCATGCCACTGAGTGGTCACTGTCCGGGCATCGGGCGTGCCCGAGGCGTAGATCACGGTAGTGGGTAGGCGGCGATTGACGTCCCAGGTTGTTGTTGTGATCACCCCATTGAAATCCGTCTCCGATGTCACAAGGCCATTGACATCTTGTACTCGGGAGACGGCATCAGCTTCGCCCAAACCCGATGGAAGCGAGCCGCTTGTGACCGCCAATTTTTCTTGGATGGACCCGTAGGTGTAACTGCGACTAGTGCCCAGAGGATCGACTACCGTGGCAGACCCCGTCGAAGGGTAACTGACTTGATATCGATCTACCACGCCAGCATGTTGGGTTGTCGTGGCCCGTCCCTGTGCATCGTAGGCGAAGGTAGCAAAGCGGATTCCACTCTCATCGACGATGCCAGTCAACGCCAGTGGAAACGCAACCGCCTCATAGGCAAAAGAACGAGTCTTTCCGTCAGGGTACGTGACGGTCGAGAGACGGCCTACTGAGTCGTAGACATATCCGATGGCACGAAGGTCTGGTGTGACGACACCAACCAGTTGCCCTCCGCCACTGTAGGTCAGTGAAAGGGTGCGGCCGAAGGTATTGCTGATGGTGGCAAGCTGACCCGAACCATCGTAGGCATAGGCGATGGCTTGGCCGTTGCGCAGGACCTTGGTCCGCAGTTTCCCATCGGCTGTGAAATTCAGGGTCGTGTCATCATCAGCGCTTCGATATATCCAAGCGCCGTCTCCGGCCTGTGCAAGCTGATCCACACTGTTGGCGGCAGCCCAGACATTCGAACCAATAGCCTTCGTAAAGGTACGCAGGTAGCCCTCGGGGCTAGTGATCGTGACGGCAATGGGATTGACTGTCGGTGCAGCGGTAAGGACTGTGGCGTGGTTGTGGGTCCAGGCCTTGCCCAAAGCGCCCGCCGCTCGCGAAGCGTCCGTACCCCAAGTGCTGCGGTAGATGCGCCTAAACGAGAGAGGGAGCGAACCGTTGTCTGCGAAATCGATGTCGGACTGGTATTTCTCAGCGGTCGCGGGAAGGATTGGGTTGCCTGGCGCGGCCCCATCGATTTTCTTGCAACTCAGAGGCGACGGCTCGGGCGAAACAGTCTTCTTGCATACAGCGCTGCCATCAACAGTTGAAGCAGCATCAACATAGCCGTTCGGACAACTCGATGTTTTGAGATAGCGACCAACATTGATTTGAGCGCTGTCCCAATCCACAGTTCGCGAGCATGGCGGCCCAATTGGCGCTATGTCGCGCACGGCCTTCGTAACGTAGGCGCGCCATTGCCATCCAGTCACAGGTCCATTCGGCCAATCGTCGGTAGTGACCGCTTTGACTCGGCCGCATATCGAATCGCCGCGATAAGCGGTCTCATAGCCTTCAAGCCAATTGACAGCTTCTGCTTCGCTTTGAAAGTCTGCGGCCCATGCCCCAAAACCGCCGCAGTCCGACGGGAAAATTGGCTTGGAGTACTGAGGGAACCTTGCAGGATCATTGAAGCAATAGCCAACATAGAGCCCATACAGAACGCGCGTCTTCTTGGCAATGCAAATGTCTTTTTGCGGATCGCACTGCGCGGAGCTGCTTTGAGCTGCCGCTATCGATGGAAAGCCAAGCGAAAGAAGCGCAGTGCCATAAAACGTTGCGGCCAAAACCAGTCT
This sequence comes from Variovorax sp. KBW07, assembly GCF_003852515.1. Classification (GTDB taxonomy): domain Bacteria; phylum Pseudomonadota; class Gammaproteobacteria; order Burkholderiales; family Burkholderiaceae_C; genus Variovorax. The sequence continues at coordinate 14,058 of NZ_QAJK01000018.1, forward strand.
CAGCGCCCATGCCCCGAACAGGCGCGATTTCGTCTCCAGCATTGCACTTCTCCCCATGCTTTCTCATCGGTGTTTCTGAACATTTGTCGCGCCCTAGCAAGCCACGACAGTCAGCATTTCTTGAACAGTCAATCACCCCCTCAGGTGACGCGCACTGCCAAGCAGCGCACCCCGTACAAGTTGTTTCAGGTTAGCCGAAAGCCCACAGGCAAACAACGCCAGATCAATGACGCAAGAGACTTCAGCAAGCAGCTGAGTAGGGAAGTACGCAGTTCAATCGCGCATGCGTTGTCGCGATGACACTCACCCGATCCGGGCTCCGCATTCATGCGGACCAAGGCTGACGGCCGACCATGAGCCTGCCCTCAACCCAATCAAAACCTACAACTCAAATATCCGCCCCATCACCACCCACTTCTCCCCTTCAGGCGTCCAGGGCGTAGGCGCCTGAAACTTCCACATCAGCTCTTCCCATTCCCGGATCTTCGGATCGTTCTGCGAAGCCAGCGCCATCGCTTGTGCGTCGTAGCGCGCATCGTCCGTCTCCATCAGCATCACCATCCGCGTCCCGAGCCGATAGATCTCCATGCCGGTCACGCCCTGCGAAAGCAGATGCGCGCGCACTTCGGGCCAGATGCCGCGGTGATACGCCTCGTATTCCGCAATGAGCTTCGGGTCGTCTTTGAGGTCAAGGGCAAGGCAATGGCGCATGGGCAGCTCGTCTTAATGAGAAAAGTGAAGGCAGGAAGAAGAAGGAGGAAAGAAAAAATCAGGTCAACGCCCGGTCCAGATGCGTATACCCACCATCGACAAACACCCACTGCCCCGTCGTGTGCGACGCCTGCTCCGACAGCAGGAACACCACGTTGTTCGCAATCTCCTGCGGCGTGGTCATGCGCCGACCCAGCGGAATCTTGTCGGTGATGGCCGCGAGTTTGCGGTCGGGTTCGTCGAAGGTGGATATCCATCGCTGGTACAGCGGCGTCATCACCTCGGCGGGAATCACGGCGTTGACGCGCACGCCATCCGCCAGCAGCGATGCGGCCCACTCGCGCGTCAGCGAGAGCTGCGCGCCCTTGGCCGCGGTGTAGCCGCTGGTGTTGCCCTGCCCCGTCACCGCGGTCTTCGATGAGATGTTGACGATGGCGCCTTTGCTGGCCTTCAAATGCGGCAGGCAAAAGTGCGCCATCACGTAGCAGTGAATGAGGTTGCGCTCCAGCGAAGCCACGAAAGCCTCGCGGCCCGCTTCGAGGCCCACGCTGTCGTTCACGCCCGCGTTGTTGACGAGCCCGTCGATGCGGCCGAACTCGGCGACGGTCGCTTCAATGGCTTTGCCGCAGGCCGCCTCTTCCATCAGCTCGAACTGGATGAACTTCGCGCGCGGCTGCAGCGCGCGCAGCTCTTGCTCGAACGGCGCATCGAGCGGGTTCTTGCCGCAGATCACGGGCACGGCGCCTTCGCGCGCGAGCGTGAGCGAAATGGCGGCACCGATGCCGCTGCCGCCGCCGGTCACGATGACGACCTTGTCTTTCAGATGCAGGTCCATGGTTGTTTCGTGCCTTTTCTTTCTTGCAATGCTGCGTTGTCTGTCTATGTGTTTGTTCGTCTGTCTGTTCAGCCGCGAAAGCGGTACTGCGCGAGCGACTCGGGCTTCATGGTGATGGAGAAGCCCGCACCCTTCGGCGGCATGTACGCCGCGCCGCGAATCTCGCAGGGCTCCACAAAATGTTCGTGCAGGTGGTCGACGTATTCGATGACCCGGCCTTCGCGCGTGCCGGAGATGCAGAGGTAATCGATCATCGAAAGGTGCTGCACGTACTCGCACAGGCCCACGCCGCCGGCGTGCGGGCACACGGGCAGCTTGTACTTGGCGGCCATGAGCATCACGGCCAGCACTTCATTGACGCCGCCGAGCCGGCACGCGTCGATCTGCACCACGTCGATGGCGCCGCGCATGATGAACTGCTTGAACATGATGCGGTTCTGGCACATCTCGCCCGTGGCCACCTTCACGACCGGCGCAATGCCTTCGCGGATCTTGCGGTGGCCTTCGACGTCGTCGGGGCTGGTCGGCTCCTCGATGAACCAGGGCTTGGCAAACGCCAGTTGCCGCACCCAGTCGATGGCCTGGTCGACCTCCCAGACCTGGTTGGCGTCGATCATCAGGTGCCGATCGGGGCCGAGCACTTCGCGCGCCACGGCGAGGCGGCGAATGTCGTCCTGCAGGTCGCGCCCCACCTTGAGCTTGATGTGGTTGAAGCCCGCGTCGACGGCCTCTTGGGCCAGCCCGCGCAGCTTTTCGTCGGAGTAGCCGAGCCAGCCCGCGGAGGTGGTGTAGCAGGGGTAGCCTTCGGCCTGCAGCGTGGCAACACGCCCGGCCTTGCCGACGGCCGCCTCGCGCAGCAGCACGAGCGCTTCGTCGGGCGTGATGCAGTCGGTGATGTAGCGAAAGTCGATGCAGCGCACCAGCGCCTCGGGGCTCATGTCGGCCACGAGCTGCCACACGGGCTTGCCTTCGGACTTGGCCCACAGGTCCCACATGGCATTGACGACCGCGCCGGTGGCCAGGTGAATGGCGCCCTTGTCGGGGCCAATCCACCGCAGCTGGCTGTCGGAGGTAATGTGCCGCCAGAAGCGCCCCATGTCCTCGGCCACCCATTGCAGGTCGAGCCCCACGACCATGTGGCGCATGGCCTCGATGGCCGCGCAACAGATTTCATTGCCCCGGCCGATGGTGAAGGTCAGGCCGTGGCCTTCGAGCCCCGGCTGGTCGGTTTCGAGCACGACATACGCCGCGGAGTAATCCGGGTCGGGGTTCATCGCGTCGGAGCCATCGAGGTGCTTCGAAGTGGGAAAGCGCACGTCGAGAACGCGCATCGAGCGAACAATGGTCATGGGGTCTTCAAGGCTTCTTCAGGTCTTCAGGAAAGAGTCGGTCGCCCGAATCAGTCGTACAGCACTGCCGCGATCTTGGGATCGGCAATGTTGGTCTTGTCGTACCAGAAGAACCCGGTGTCGACGACCTTGGGCAGCTTCTCGCCCCTGATCGCCTTGACGGCCATCTCGACGGTCTTGTAGCCCATGCCCACGGGGTTCTGCGTGATGGCGCCGGCCATGCTGCCGTCCATGATGGCGTTCTTCTGCTGCTTGCCCGAGTCGTAGCCGATGATCACGACCTTGCCGCCGCGCTTCATTTCCTTCACGCCGTTGACCACGCCGATGGCGGAGCCCTCGTTGGCACCGAAGATGCCCTTGATGTTGGGTGATGCCTGCAGGATCGACTTGGTGATTTCGGTCGACTTCAGCTGGTCGCCGCCGCCGTACTGAACGCTCACGATCTTGATGTTCGGGTAGGTCGACTTGATGCGGTTGACGAACCCGTCGCGCCGGTCGACGCCGGTGCGGCTGGTCTGGTCGTGCACCACCAGCGCGACTTCACCCGACTTGCCGATCAGCTCCGCCATCTTGTCGGCGGCCAGCGCGGCGGCAGCCTTGTTGTCGGTCGTGGTGGTGGTCACGGGAATGTCGCTGTCCACGCCGGAGTCGAACGCCACCACGGGAATCTTCGCGGCCTGCGCCTTCTTCAGCAACGGAATGGCGGCCTGGCTGTCGAGTGCTGCAAAGCCGATGGCCTGCGGCTTCTTGGCGAGTGCGGCGGAGAGCATGTCGATCTGCTTGTCGACCATGGCCTCGGTCTCGGGGCCTTCGAAGGTGACCTTGACCTTCAGGTCTTTCGCGGCCTGGTCGGCACCCGATTTGACGGCCTGCCAGAACTGATGCTGGAAGCCCTTGGACACCAGCGGGATGTAGATCTCTTGCGCCTGCTGCGCGTGCGAAAGACCCGACAGGCCGATGAAGGACGCGGCCAGCGTGGTGGCAATTGCTCTTCTGTGAATCATGCAAAGTCTCCTTGGGGTTGTAGAAAAACGGAAAGGGGAAAAAAGGGGAAAAGAGTTCAGTGCTTGCTGCCGCTGCGGCGGCGCAGGATGTCGGCATACACGGCAAGAATGATGATCACGCCGGTGATCACTGTCTGCCACTCCTGCGCGACCGAGAGAATGCGCAGGCCGTTGATGAGCACGCTCATGATGAAGGCGCCGATGATCGTGCCGACGATGGTGCCGGTGCCGCCGCTGAGCGACGTACCGCCAATGACCACCGCCGCGATGGCATCGAGTTCGTAGCCCTGCCCCAGCGCGGGCTGCGCGGAGTTCAGGCGCGAGGCAATCAGCAGGCCCGCGATGCCGCAGATGCCGCCGCTTACCGTGTAGACCACGACCTTCCAGAAATCGGTGTTCACGCCCGAGAGGCGCACCGCTTCTTCGTTGCTGCCGAGCGCGAAGGTGTAGCGCCCCAGGATGGTCTTGTTGAGCAGGATGCTCGCGGCCACCGCCACCAGGAACAGGATGAGCACCGCGTTAGGAATCGGCAGCGACGGAATGAAGTAGCCGATCAGCGAATCTTGCGAAATGGCCGGAAAGTCCGGCGTGTCGTTGAAGTAGATCGGCTTGGTGCCCGAGATCACCAGCGACAGGCCCTTGAGCAGCATCATCATGCCGAGCGTGGCAATGAAGGGCGGGATCTTGAGCTTGGCGATCAGCACGCCCGACACAAAACCCGCCAGCGCGCCGAAGAAGATGGCCGCCGCAATGCCCAGCGCCAGCGGCATGCCCATGTAGGTGAGCACCACGCCGGCCATGACGGCGCAGAAGGTCATGAGCGTGCCCACCGAGAGGTCGATGCCCGCGGTGATGATGACGAAGGTGCAGGCAATGGCCAGCACGCCGTTCACCGCGGTCGATTGCAAAATGCTCACAAGGTTGTCGGTCTGCAAAAACTGCGGCGACGCAAGGCTGAAGAACACCATCAGCACGACGAGGCTGGCAAAGGCGAGCAGCTTCTGACGCGTATCGGGACGAAAAAGCCGGGCCTTCAGCGAGAAGCCGGGCGAGGCAGCGGTGGTGGGGGTGGGGGCGGCGGGGGTCGTCAACGGGGTATCTCCAGTCGTCATTCGTTTTTTCAGTGAACAGCCGCAACTTCGCGCCGGGTGGCGAGCTGCATGATCTTTTCCTGCGAGGCTTCGCGCCCCGTCAGTTCGCCGGTGATGCGGCCTTCGCACATCACCAGCACGCGGTGGCTCACGCGCAATATCTCGGGCAGCTCCGAAGAGATGATCACGATGGCCTTGCCCTGCGCGGCCAGCTCGTTCAGCAGCCGGTAGATTTCCGCCTTGGCGCCGACGTCGATGCCACGCGTGGGCTCGTCGAAGAACAGCACGCCGCAGTCGCGCAGCAGCCACTTGGCGATGACGATCTTCTGCTGGTTGCCGCCCGAGAGCAGCCGCACTTGCTGGCGCACCGAAGGCGTCTTGATGTTGAGCTGCTTCACGTAGCGCTCGCCGGCCGCCTCGATGGCCGCCTGGTCGATGAAGACGCCCATCGACAGGAACTTCTTCATGCTTGGCAGCGCGATGTTGGTTTCCACATCCATGCCGGTGGCCAGGCCGAAGTGCTTGCGGTCTTCCGACAGGTAGCCGATGCCGTGCGACACCGCGTCTTCCGGCGACTTGATCGACACCTTCTTGCCGCGCATGTATATCTCGCCGGCGTCGATGGGGTCGGCGCCGAACACGGCGCGCGCAAGCTCGGTGCGCCCCGCGCCCATGAGCCCGGCAAACCCGAGGATCTCTCCCCGGCGCAGCACGAAGCTCGCATCGCGCACCATCGTGCCGCGGCGGATTCCCTTGGCTTCGAGCACGATCTCGTTGCTCCAGGTGTCGGGAAAGTCGTTGGCCACTTCGGTGAGCTGGCGCCCGACCATCATGGCGATCAGGGTGTCCATGGGCGTGTCGGCCATCGACACGGTGGCGATGTACTGGCCGTCGCGCATCACGGTCACGCGGTCGGCAATGCGCTTGAGCTCGTCCATCTTGTGCGAGATGTAGACGATGGCCACGCCCTGCGACTTCAGCTGGCCGATGATGCGGAACAGGTCGGCCACTTCTTCGTTGTTGAGCGCGGCGGTGGGCTCGTCCATGATGAGCACGCGCGAGTCGAACGACAGCGCCTTCGCGATCTCCACCATCTGCTGCTTGGCCACCGTGAGTTCGCCCACGGGTGTATCGGGGTCGAGCCGCAGGTTCATGCGATCGAAGATGCGCTGCGTGTCGGCACGCATGGTGTCTTCGTCGATGAAGAGGCCGAAGCGCCCACGCGGCTCGCGCCCGATGAAGATGTTCTGCGCGGCGCTCAGGTGGTTCATCAGGTTCAGCTCCTGATGGATGATCCCGATGCCCAGGGCCTGCGCGGCACGCGGGCTTGCAACGTCCACGGGCTGGCCGTCGAACAGCACCTCGCCGGAGTCCTTGCTGTAGACGCCCGCGAGTATTTTCATGAGCGTGGATTTGCCGGCGCCGTTCTCGCCCATGAGGGCGTGCACTTCGCCGGGCAGCAGGTCGAACTGCGCCTTGTCGAGCGCGCGCACACCAGAGAAAGACTTGCAGAGGTCGCGGATGGTGACGATGGGTGGCATGGCGCGGTCAGTCCGTGGCAATGTCGTAGAAATGTTGCGCGGTGCCGCGCCAGACCTGGGCCTGCTCGCCAGCCGACAGCTGCCCGATGCAGGCTTCGCTCACGGCAATCCAGCCCGCGTAGTCGCCGGCCAGCGTGAGCACCGGCCAGTCGCTGCCCCACATCAGCCGTGCAGGGCCGAAGCACTCGAGCAGGTGCTCCCACACGGGGCGCACGGCGTTCACCGCGGCATCGATGCGGTGATGCGTGGACGGCGGCGCCTCGCCCCAGAGGCCCGAGAACTTGCAGCACACCTGCGGCAATGCCGCGAGCGCGGCGATGTCCTTTCTCCACTGTGCAAAGGCCTCGCTGTCGGGTGCGCCCACGGGCGGCTTGGCGCCATGGTCGATCACCACCGGCAGTTGCGGCCACTGCTTCAGGAAGCGCAGCAGCGGCGCCAGGTGCCTGGGCTGCACCAGCGCGTCGAAGCGCAGGCCGAGCCGCATCAGCACGCGGACCGTATCGGGATGCGGCATGAGCGCGATCCAGTCGTCGTCGGGCAGGTCTTGCAGCATCGGCCGCACGCCCTTGAACTTGGGATGCCGCGCCATGCGTGCCAGCGAGGTTGCGGCATCGATGCGGCTCAGGTCGACCCAGCCGACCACACCGCCGATGGCTTCGTGGGCCATCGCCAGGCCGAGCATGTAGTCGGTCTCGGCTTCCGAGGCGGCCGCCTGCACCAGCACCGTACGGTCCACGCCATGGGCCTGCAGCAACGGTGCGAGGTGCTCGGGGAGATAGTCGCGCACCAGCGGCGCGATGGCGGGCACGTCGGCACGCAGCCATGCGTAGTCGCCGCGCGCGGGTCGCCAGAAATGCTGATGCGAGTCGATGCGCTGGGTCATTCTTCTCGTCCGGGTGAACGGGCCGTGGCGACGACATGGCCAAAGCCTTGTGCCGCAACCATGCCCGTCGTCTTTTTACTCTTGACTTTCATGCATGCCCAGAAAAAACGTATCGTTGGCCATGCGTCACGGATTCAGGTAGAGCTCAACACTTCCCAGATAGGGTTGTGCACGCGCACTCTTGATCGTCACTCGCACCGCCGTAGTTGTCGTCGTGTCCAAGGGCATGATTCGCTTGTAGCCAATCGCTCCCGCAGTCGCGACCTCTTTCCAGGTGCCATCCGCCTGCCGTGCGCTCACCGACACCGACTCGATACGCTGCCCCTTCAAGATGTTCTCCTGCAGCACCACACGGTTGAAAGTAATGGCTGCAGGAGAAGTCAGGTCGACGCTGCCGGTTGTTTTTTTCTCCCCCGGTGTCCAGTCGGACTCGGGATTGCCATCCACCAACGCATCGAGCGCGGGACTGCTTTGCTTCGCGGTCAACAAGTTGTTGGTGTAGGCCGCACGAACCATACTGCCGAATTTGTCCAACTCGATGACGTCAGGGTCCGCCAACTTGCCGCTCCTGTTGGGCGGAACATTCAGCAGAAGCACCGCATTCCGGCCCACAGAGTCCTCGTAAAGACTGAACAGCTTGCTTGCCGATTTGACTTGGCTATCTTGCCCCGCGCTCCAGAACCAGCCTGGACGAATGGAAACGTCGGCCTCGGCGGGCCACCAACTCAGATAGGTGGGCTTCTTTTCTGGCGGGAGATCGGCCCCGCCGATTGCGCGCGCACTCCCCAGAGCCCGGTCGGTGGAATCACCCGACAGGTTGTCGCTCTTGAGCAGCTCTGTCGGGTCGCCCCGAAATGCGTGTGTACTCCATTCGCTGGCCCTGAACGCTCCCGATTCCGAGCCAACCCAGCGCACGTCGGGCCCGTTGACGGCAATGACGGTTTCGGGTTGAAGCTGACGAACAAGCGCGTACCAGTCCTTGACCTGGTAGTTCTGCGCGTATTCCGCGCCGTAAGGGTTGGCGCCGTCGAACCAGACCTCCCCGACCGGTCCATATTCCGTCAGCAGTTCATACAACACATTCATGAAATAGGCGTTGTAGTCGTCCGCTTGCAGAGTGGTAGTCCTTGCGGCAATCGGCGTTCGGTTGTCGCCGTCGACCAAGGTCGGAATGGTGACCGACTTCTTGGCACTGCCGTTGGCAAAACGTTCCTCGCCCTGGCGGGCAGCCTCACCATGCGCATTCTTGATCTGCGCTCCGTCGGCCGGCGACACGTAGAAGCCGACTTTCATGCCATTGGCGTTGGCAGCATCGACGAATTGCCGCACCACATTGCCTTTCGGATTCACTCCGCTCGCATCCGCGTTGGCAGTCCACCAAGGCGAGTTCTTGACGCTGTGACGGGTATAGCGCGACGGAAAAAGCACAAAGCCTTCGTGATGCTTCACAACCAGGATGGCGGTCTTGAAACCATTGCGCTTGAGCACCTTCATCCACTGATCGGGATCAACGTCCATCGGGTTGAACTGACTGGCTGGTTCAAAACCAAAACTCCATTCCTTGTTCAGAAACGTGTTCATCCCGTAATGCAAGAAGGCTGTAAGCCCTTGGGCCTGCCACTCGTACTGGGATCTGCTCGGAATGACGTAAGCGCTTTTTTCGACGATTCTTCCCGGGAGATCTCCAGAAACCATCACCGTCTGCGCAAGAGGAATCGCTTCGCCCATCGCGCCGGGCAAACCCAGAGTCGCGGCGCTGGGGTTGCATTCAGGCGCCTTCAGCTGAAAGTCTTGCGGTTCCGCTGCCGCCGTGAGAGTGCTGACCGCAACACCAGCGAACACAAGCTTGGCGCCACGGTTTTTCACCTGAACATCGTTTCCGAACATCACGGCGTTCTCGATAACACCGGAACGCTTGGGTATCTTGATGGCGTCCGACTGTAGACAGCCATTGATATGAACAGTAAGGCTGGCACCGCCGTCCGCCGTCGGGATATAGCTCATCGCCAAGTGGTCGTAGGCGTTGGTCGAGACCGGCGTCGACGCAGTCGAACTCGTATCGTAGTAGGGCGCGGCGTACGCGAACATGCCGTATTGGGGCACCGCATTGGAGGCGTTTGGATATCGGAAATAGATACCACCGAACGCGCTGATGATGGTGTCAAGGGCCGCAATGCCTGCTCCGCCGCGCTTGACGAGGGCTTCCAGCAACACAGGAGTAGTCAGGTCGGAACCCGTGACCAGATGGGTCCGGGGAACGAAGACAATCCCCTGTGCACCGCCAGCGGTGGTCACCGATACATCCTTGTAGTCCTCCCCGCCGGTGAGCTTGGCAACGGAGCCATCGATGACTTCGCCCGTCGCGGGCGTATATCCCAGCACGCTGGTGAACGATCCCGAGAAAGTGACTTTCAACAACACCTTGTCGACATGGCTGACCAGTGCCGGTGCCGGTGCCGGTGCCGGCACCGGCACCGGCACTGGCACTGGCACTGGCACTGGCGTAGATGTTGGCGCGAGCTCCGATGGCAATTGCGGATTGGAGTCTCCCGCCTGCCCAGACGTTGTGCCGCTATTTCCGGCACTGGCAGCAGGTGGTAAAGAGGGTCTATCTGACGTACTGGAGCCGCCCCCGCATGCGACGAGTCCACCCGCAACAAGGACCAGCATGCATATGCTGGCAAGCGAACTTGTCGCTTTGCGTTTCTGGTTCAACAAGAAAAATTTCTTCGCTCGTGCGAACAAAGATTCCATCGAAACTGCCAATGCATGCTCCATGACGGATGCCCCCTTCTTCTCTTGATTTTTTTGAATCGAAGGCCCGGCGCCGAAAGGCGCGACGGGTCCGGGATTGCACAAAGCCGATTCGTGTCAGAACGAATGACTGATGCCGTAGTAAGTGCCCGACTGCCGTCCGCCGGCCGCAGGGTTGTTGTTGGTGGCTTCCACCGAGAAATTGGCCTTCTCGCTGTTGTAGACCTTGCCCACCGACGCATACAGCAGCGTGCGCTTGGACAGCGAATAGTTGGCGCCCAGCATGTACAGGTTGGCATTGCCCGCATCGCGGTTCTGCGTGACGCGGAACACCGACCCGATCAAGGTCAGCAACGGCGTGATCCGGTAGTTGGCGCCGACCCAGTAGTGGTTGGCCTTGCTCGGCGCGGCAAGCGGAGCATCGGGCGCCGCCAGGTGCTGGTAGCCCGCGAACAGCTTGAGGTCTTCGAAGACGGTGGCGGTGCCGCCCAGCGTCAGTTCCTTCGAGCGCAGGAACAGGTCGGAGTACTTGCCGTCCTTGTCGCGCGCCACGTCGTAGATGGCCCGCACTTCGAACGAAGGCGCCACATACGACAGCGAGACGCCGTCCTTGCGCAGCTTGGTGAAGCCATCGGTCTTTTCGCCGAGGCCCGTTTGCACGGTGGCGCTGAAGCCGCCCCAGGTGGGCGTCGTGTACTCGATGCCGTTGTCGTTGCCTTGCCAGTTGCGCCCACGCACCAGCGTGGCGGAACCGATGAACTGCTGCCCCGTGGGGTCGATGTACCAGATGTCGTTGGAGATCGCCAGGTTCTTGCCCAGCACCAGCTTGCCCCAGAAGTCCTGCAGGCCGACATAGGCGCGCCGGTTGAGCAGCAGGTCGGCGCCGTTGGGCTTGGCCGCGGGCAGATCGAAACCGCCTTCGAGCACGAACAGCGCGGCCATTCCGCCGCCCAGGTCTTCGACGCCCTTGACGCCCAGCAGGCTGGTGCCCCACTGGTTGCCGGCATGGCGCCACAGATGGCCATTGCCCTTGCCCTGGTCGTTGGCGATGTTGTTTTGATAGTCGACACCCGCGACCGCGCGGCCGTACAGCGTGACGCTGCTCTGGGCCTGGGCGCTGGTGGCGCCGAGGCCCAGGCATGCGAACAATGCGCCCAGAGCGCTTACCGTGGCGATGGATCGGATTTTCATCTTCTTGTCCCCTGTGTTTAAGAACCGATGGCCTGCCAGGAACGCGAGCCCCTGGTGTGTGACAGCTTTTTTTGGCCTTACCAATTTTGGTATGACCACTTTGCCACTAACGAGAATTGGCCTTACCAGAACAAACCCTCCCCGGGTTTCCCTCTAAGAAAGTAAACGTGAAGAGCGCAAATTGCGCGGCGCGCGGTGTCAAACTGGCATGACCAATTAGCCAGATAGTTCCTGAGTTGACCCAGATGCTTCCTCCCGCCAAGCCCGCCGACACCCGCCGGCTCTATCAACAGATCGCCGACCAGATCCGCGCCGTCATTCGCGACGGCAACATGTCCGCGGGCATGCGCCTGCCCCCGGAGCGCGAACTGGCCCTGCAGTTGGGTGTGTCCCGGCCTTCGCTGCGCGAAGCGCTGATCGCCCTGGAAATCGACGGGCGCATCGAGATACGGATGGGTTCGGGTGTTTACGTTTGCGCGGTGCAAGACGCGTCCGAGCACGACACGCCGGCGGTCGGCGAGAGCCCGTCAGAAATGATGCAGGCCCGCGCGATGCTCGAAGGCTCGGTCATCACGCTGGCCGCCGCACGCGTCACCGCGCAGAACCTGGAGCCCGTGAAGGCGTCCCTGGAAAGCATGCGGCAGGACGGCGTCCAGGGCCGCACGCAGATCGAGAACGACCGGCGCTTTCATCTCGCCATCGCGGAGATGACGGGCAACGCCGTGCTGGTCAGGCTGGTGGGAGAACTGTTCGACGGGCGGCACAGCCCGATCTCGTCGCGCATGAGCGCGCGCACCGAAGACTCGCACGCCTGGACCGCCGCGTTCGCCGAGCACGAGGCCATCTACCGTGCACTGGAAGCGCGCGACCCGCAGGCTGCGATGACGGCAATGCTTCATCACCTGAGCGCATCGCATGCGCGTTGGGCGGGCGAGGCTTCAGGATCGGCCGGCTGAGCGGCCAGTCCCAACAACCCATCAATCGGCGTAGACGCCGGCCGCCTTGATGATGGGCGTCCACTTCGCAATCTCGCCCACCACGAACTGCTTGTGGCCCGCGGGTTCGATGCGGCCATCGGTGGCCACCACCGCGCCCAGCAGCTCTTCGCGCTTGATGAAGTCCGGGTCTTTCAGTGCCACCTTCAGCGCATCGTTGAGCTTCTTCAGCACCGGCGCCGGCGTGCCCTTGGGCGCATACAGGCCGTGCCAGATCGTCACCTGGAAGTTCTTCAGGCCGGCCTCGTCGAGCGTGGGCAGGTCTTTCAGCAACGGCAATGTCAGGCGGTGCGGCGTGGTCACCGCGAAAGCCTTGACCTTCTGTGCCTGGATCTGCGGCGTGGTGTTGGTGGTCTGGTCGCACAGCAGGTCGATCTGCCCGCCGATCAGGTCGGTGATGGCCGGCGCCGTGCCCTTGTAGGGAACGGCCGTCATCTCGGTCTTGGTCGCGCTCTGGTAGAGCAGGCCGCACAGGTGCGAGGCCGAGCCCACGCCTGCGTTGCCGATGTTGATCCTGCCCTTGTTGGAGGCGATCCAGGTGGTCAGCTCCTTGTAGTTGGTGGCAGGAATGCTTGGCTTGGAAATCAGCGTCATCGGCACGTCGTTGACGATGCCCAGGTATTCGAAGTCGCTCTCGACCTTGAACGGCAGGTTGCGCACCAGGCTCGGCACGGTGGCCATCGCGATGTGGTTCAGCAGCAGCGTGTAGCCGTCGGGCGTGGCACGCGCCACCTTGGCCGCACCGATGGAACTGCCCGCGCCAGGCACGTTGTCGATGATCACGGTGCCGCCGCCCAGCGGCTTGCGCAGCGCCTCGGCCAGGTCGCGTGCCACGCGGTCGGTGGGGCCACCGGCCGCGAAGGGCACGACGATGGTGATGGACTTGCCGCTCGGGAAGTCCTGGGCCTGTGCAGAAACAGCGCTCATGGTGCCCATGGCTGCGATGGCAATGGCCGCAAGGGCCAACGGTTTTTTCATGAAGTCTCCAGCGAGTTAAAAAATTCAGGAGGCGCGAGGCGGCACGCGGCTCTCGAGCGCGGGCGGTTGCCACTCGGGCTTGATGTGGCAGCCGTTCTTGCCATCGGTGTCGTAGCGCGGCATGAGCGCCTTGCACCGCTGCGCGAGGCCTTCGGGCGTGGGCTTCTCGCCCTTGTCGATCCAGTCGAGCAGTGCGCTGAACAGCGCGGGGTATTCCGAATCGCTCAGGTAGCTGTGCTCGCGCTCGGCGCTGAAGCTCTGCACCAGGTTGCCGCCGGTGCCGGCCGCGTCGCGGATGCGGCGGTACGCGTTTTCGAGTTCGACGAAGGCGGTGGGGTCGTCGATGGCGTGCAGCCCGACAGTGGGCAACGACGTGCGGCCGGTGGGCTGGCTGTCGGCCGCCAACGCGCCCTTGGCCTGCGGGTCGGCCGCATAGCGCAGCACGCCGGCATTGAGCGCCGCGTCGTCGGTCGAGCCCGCATAGACCGCGCCGATGTTGCCGAAGGGGTTGCGGCCACCCAGCCGCTTTTGCACCAGGTCCTGGAAGAGCCATGTCGCCCACGACAGGTGGCCCACCAGCGAGCGCTCCTGGATCTTCACGACCGACAGGATGGTCTTCAGCCGTGCCGCCTGCTCGGGCGTGCGCTGCGCGGCCGGCATGCCGACGCCGGTGCATGCCTTCACGCGCTCGGCGAGTTCGCCGCGCGTGAGCTTCGAATCAAGCGGCAGGCCCATCCACAACGGGTACTGCGGCTCGTCGGGCTTCGGATGGTTGCGGCAGACGTACTGGTACACCACGCGCAGGTCGAGCCGGAAGTCGTAGGCGCTGTTGCCGCCGCCGAGCACGCCGCTGGTCAGCAGCAGGCCGTCGTAGGCACTCCTTGCGTCGCCCGCCGGCGCATAGAGCTCGGCCGCCTTCGCCGCCACGCCGGCGCCATAGCTCTGCCCGTGCAGCAGCGTGCGGCGCGGCTGGCCGAAGTAGCGCACGAAAATCTGGCGCAGGCGCTCGGTGTCTTCGGCTGCCATGGTCACGCCGTAGCCGCCACGCCTGTAGGTGGAGCCGGCCCAGGCATAGCCCGCCTTCACCGTGACAGCCCAGCGCTTGAGGTCTTCCTCGCTGCGCTCCAGCTTGGGCGGGCCAGTCTCGGGGCCGCCGTGCGCGTGCATCACCAGCACGCCGCGGTTCCAGTCTTGCGGAATCGCGATCCAGTAGAGCGCACCCGTGCCGTCTTCACCGGTGTAGCAGCGCGCGGCCTCGGGCACCGGCGCGGGGCAGGCGGTTGCCTTCGGTGCCGTCGCCGCGGAGGCAGCCAGCGCCACCTGCGCGGACAGCAGCGGTGCCGCGCCGAGCATGGCGAATGCGGCCAGCCGGGTCAGTTGTTTCTTCAATGCCGTACTCCGAGTTCCAGCGCCGCATTCGCTCCCGGGGCCGAGACGAATGCCAGGACGCCGCTGTTGAAAATCAAATTGCCAGGCCGGCCCGCGTCGGCCTGCACCACGCCCGGCACCGGGGTGTCGAAGCTCAACACCGCAGCCGCGCCACCGAGATTGAACGCGCTGCCGGCCACCGTCGCATCATGGTTCTCCCCCTTCACGCTCAGCATTGCGTAGTTGCCGTCGGCCGCGCCGGCAGAGAAGCCCGGCAGCCGCGCAAGCAGGCGCAGGCCCGAGCGGGTGGCCGATTCGCGCACCAGGTGCAGCGGCACCATGGCGCCGTTGACCAGCCCGACCACCATCGAGCCGCTGAGCGTGCCGCCACTGGTGGCGGCC
Source organism: Variovorax sp. KBW07 (assembly GCF_003852515.1). Classification (GTDB taxonomy): domain Bacteria; phylum Pseudomonadota; class Gammaproteobacteria; order Burkholderiales; family Burkholderiaceae_C; genus Variovorax. The sequence continues at coordinate 29,160 of NZ_QAJK01000018.1, forward strand.
GGGTCGGTCGGCGAAGTGGTGAAGACGTCGAACGCACCATGGCCCGCGTTGTAAGTGATGTAGCCCTTCTCGGTACCGGCGCAGTTCGCGAGATAGACCATGAAGCTGTTCGTGGTCGTATCGCGGCAGTACTGGAAGCTGCCTTCGTTGCGCAGCTTCATCGCGGCGCCGTAAGCCGTGGCATCGCTGCCGTCGTGCAGCGCGCCCGCCGCATTGAAGGTGTTGGCGATGGCCCTGAAGTCGCTGGCGCCCGTGCTGTCGTAGGTGTTCTGGAAAGCCAGCAGTGGTGCGAAGCCGTTGCCGACCGGCGCCTTCACGCCGCCCGACAGCACGCCGCCGGCGCCGAAGCTGAAGACCGCGCCGCTCTCGGCGCTCGTGTAGCTGCAGCTGCCCTGCGCCACCAGCGTGCCGCTGCGCACCACGCCCGCCGCACGGCGCGGGTTGGCATCGACGGTCACGGTGTAGGCCATGGTGGCCGGATCGATCTGCACGCGCAGTTCTTCGCCGAAGCTGTTGCCGCCCTTGTAGCTGGTCACCGACGCGGGCAGGTTCGGGCAGACCAGCGGGTTGCCGACCTCGGTCACGCAGCTGTAGTTGACGGCCGCGTCCAGGCTGCCGCTGCCCCGGTACTTGGGCCACGACGGAAACTGGCACAGCGGGCGCGTGCGGCCATAGGTTGCGGCCACCGCATCCACGGCCACGCCGGTGCCGGGGGGCAGGCCGGCCTCGACCCAGCCTTCGAGCGCGGCAAGCGAATCCCAGTTGGGAATGAACACGCCCGTGCCGTGGCCCATGCCGGGCACGGTGTAGAAGCGCATGCCCTTGTCCACCGCCGCCTGGCCCAGCGTGGCGACGACCTGCTTGTAGTAATCGATGGTCGAGTTGTTGCTGATGACCTCGTCGGCCAGCCCGTGCAACATGATGATCCGCCCGCCGCGGTCAAAGAACGGCGCCAGGTTGGGGTTGGTCGCATCGGTGAGCGTCGACACCTCGGTCACGCGCGCGGTGAAGGGGCCGGGGTCGAGCGGATTGAAGCCCACCGTGTCGAAGTTGGCGTTGCGCGTCACGAAGTATTTCACCCACTGGTCGCCGGTGATGAACACGTTGGCGTCGCGCGCGGCGGCGCTCGTGCCAAGGTCGCGCGTGGTGAACGGACCGGCCACCAGCGTGCCTTCGAGGATGTTGTAGCCGCCCGCGCGCTTCACACCATTGCCCAGCGCATAGCCGCTGAACTCCAGCGGGTTCTCGATGGCCCACACGGTGTCGATCTGCTCTTTCGACAGGCACGTGGGGCCCGTGTCCAGGCCGCCGGGGCAGGCCAGCGAGGCCACGATCTGCGCGTTGAGCAGGCGGCAGCTTTCCACGTTGCTCACGATGTTGTCGACCGCGCCGTCGAGCTTGTCACAGGCGTCCTTCGCGGCCTTCTGCACCAGCAGCGTCTTGGTCAGGTTCAGCCAGCCGGCGGCGTTGTTGCCATACAGCGCGCGGCCCACGGCCACGTTCGACAGCCGCGTGCCGGTGTAGTTGAGCGCGGGCTCGTTGGCGATCACGCCGTCGTAGTCCTGCGGCCAGCGCTGGATGTAGCTGAGCGCGTCGCGCCCGCCGGTCGAGGTGCCCAGAAAGTAGGCGTGCTTCGGCGCGACGCCATAGCGCGCGAGCACCAGTGCCTGCGCCACGTCGCGCGTTTTCTTGAGCGACAGGCCGCCGTAGTTGGCAAGCTGCTCGTCGTTGGCGGCAAAGCGCCCGTCGGTGATGCTGCTCGACTGGTGGCCCGAGTCGTCGCCGTAGGTGGCGTAGCCGAGCGCCAGCGGCGCGGGCTTGCCGGCCGGGCCGAAGCGAATGACCTCGGTGCCGTCGATCAGCACGCCGTCGAAGCCGCCACCGCCGAAATGAATGGTCTTCTGGTTCCACTTCTCGGGCAGGTTCACCGCGAAGTTGATGGACTGCGAGGCGGGGTCGATGGGCTGGATGGTGCCGCGCACGCGGCAGTAGTCGCCCAGCAGGTTGCCGGCGTCGCCCGCCGCCACGGCCTTGGCGCTGACGACGGTGGCGCCCTGCGTCGGCAGGCTGATCAGCGCGGCGGGCAGGCTCTTGCCGGCCAGGTCCGCGCACGACAGCACCGGCTGCACGGGGGTGTCGGGTGGCGGGTTGTCGTTGTTGCCGCTGGCCGGGGGCGGGCTCACGCCAAGGCCCGGGAAGAAGCCGGAGCCGCCTCCTCCCCCGCCACCACCGCAGGCGGCCAGGACGAGCGAAATACCGATCGCGGGGCCGAACGAACGGCACGCACGAAGGGCGCGTTGGGTCATCGATGCAGGGCGCGGTTCGCGCATGGTCTTGTCTCCGGCATGCAGCCTCGGTGGGCTGCTTTTTGAATGGGCGGCCGGACGATAGAGTCAGGGGTGACTTCGGGTCAAATAAAATAAAGAGGCACTCTCGATATGAAAAACATATGGACATCCGCGCACTGAGGTACTTCGTGGCCGTGGCGGGCACCGGCCACATGACGCGCGCCGCCGAGCAACTGGGCATCCAGCAACCGCCGCTGAGCCTGCAGATCAAGGCACTGGAGCGCGAGCTGGGCGTGCTGCTGTTCAAGCGCCATCCGCGCGGCGTGGCGCTCACCGATGCGGGCCGGCTGTTCCAGGTCGAGGCGCTGCGCATGCTGCAGGACATGGACGCCATGAAGCAGCGCATGGCGCGCGTGGCCAACGGCCAGGCCGGCACGCTCGCGGTGGGCTTCACCAGTTCGGCCGCGGCGCACCGCTTCATGCCCGAGGCGCTGCGCGCATTCCGCCGCGCCCACCCGGGCGTGGAGCTGCAACTGCGCGAAGACAACGCGGCCGAGCTGACCGAGGCGCTGGCCGCGGGCCGGCTGCATTGCGGCCTGCTTCGCGTGCCGGTGGCACGGCCCGAAGGCCTGGTGTTCGAGACGCTGCTGCGCGAGCCGGTGTGGGTGGCCATGCCCAGCGACCATCGCTTTGCACAGGCCGCACTGGACGCAAGGACGACAGGCAAGAAATCGGCACGCCCCCTGCCGCTGTCGAAGCTGTGCGAAGAAGGCATCATCCTCGTGCGCCGTCCGGGCGCGCCCGGCCTCTATGCCGAGTTGCTTGCGCTGTGCCACGCCAAGGGACTCCGCCCGCGCGTGGTGGCCGAAGTCGATCGCATGATGACCAACCTGAACCTCGTGGCCGCCGGTGTCGGCCTGTCGGTGGTGCCGGCCTCGATGACCGGCGTGCACGCGCACGCCATCGCCTACACGCGGCTCGCCGATGGCGGCCAGCTCGATGCGCCGCTCACGCTGGTGTCGCGCACCGAAGAAGACAACCGGCCCGCGCAGCATTTCGCCGCGCTGCTGCGCAAGCTCGCGGCCGAGAACCCGGGGTCATGAGCACGCAACGGCTCCAGCGCCGCCAAGTGCTGCGCCACATCGGCTCAGGCCTGGCGGCCTCTTGCGCGCTGCCGGGCCTGTCGCTGTCGCTGTCGTCGTCCTCGCATGCCGCGTCGCCGCCGTGGCCCGGCCGCCCGGTGCGGCTGATCGTGGTCTACCCGCCCGGTGGCGTGAGCGATGGCATGGCGCGCGTGCTGGCCGAGCCGCTGTCGCAATCGCTCGGCGTGCCGGTGCTCATCGAGAACCGCGCCGGCGCGGGCGGCAGCCTCGGCATGGACGCGCTGGCACGCGCCACGCCCGATGGGTGCACGCTGGCCTTTTCGGCCATCAGCCCGCTCACGCTGCACCCGCTGATTGCCCGCGTGCCCTACGACCCGCTGCGCGCCTTCGCGCCCGTGGCCAGCGTGATGCGCACGCCGGTGCTGGTGGTCGGCACGCCGGCCTTTGCAGGCCGCGGCTTCGCCGAGCTGATTGCCATGGCACGCAGCCAACCCGGCGCGGTGCGCTGGGCCACCTCGGGCGTGGCGACCATCGGCCACATGGTGCTGGCGCAGGTGCGCATGCAAAGCCGCACCGACATCACGCACATTCCCTACCAGGGCGGCGGTCCGCAGCTCAACGATGCGCTCAGCGGGCAGTTCGAGGTGTTGTCGACCAACGTCGCGGCGCAGCAGCTGCAGTACATCGAGGGCGGGCGCTTCCAGGCCCTGGCGGTCGGCGCGCCCGCGCGCATCGAGGCGCTGCCCGCGGTTCCGACGCTCGCTGAACTGGGTTTCGAGAAGGCAAACCGCGATTCGCTGTTCGGCATCTTCGCGCCGGCCCGAACGCCGGCGGCGGTGGTGCAGAGGCTCAACACGGAGATCAACCGCGTGCTGGCCAGCGACACGGTGCGTGCGCGCTTGCGTGGCGCCTACAACCTGCCGGCGGGAGGTGGCATCGACGACTTCGCGCATGAGATCGCGACCGACCGGCGGCGCAACCGCGAGCTGGTGGCGGGCGATCGCTCGCAGTTCGATTGATCGATTGATCGATTGATCGATTGATCGACTGATCGACTGATCGATTGATCGACCGGCGGGCTAGCTCCCCGCCGTCCAGAGCCGCGGATAGTCCTTCACGAAGCCGTCCGCCGTGGCGACCAGCACCGCCGCGTAGTCGAAGCGCTTGGCCTCGTACGCGTACTCGCTCTCGCTGCGCCGCTCGTAGCGTTGCATCAGTTCGCTGAGCACCCCGCCGCCATCCAGGTCGACCCACGCCGCGGGCGCATCGGCGCCCTCGCCTTTTTCGAGGTTCAGCCGCCGCAGCTGCAGCAGGTTGGTGGCGGGCGTGAAGCCCAGGTCGAGGTCGACGCAGTGCGACATGTCGGGCACGGCCTCGTCGTTGAGTTTCCAGTGGCCGCGCGCATCGCGCGTGATCGACAGGTCGATGGCCGACTCCCCGAGCCAGCCGCGCACCGTGCCCCATTGCGTGTGCCAGTGAAGGTCGCAGCGCACGCGGTAGTGCAGTTGGGCAATGCGGCCGTCCTGTTGCCGGAACACGGCGGCCCCGTCGAGTTGCCAGGCCGAGGCATTGCGCTCGAGCCGGCAGGCATCGTGGCCCGGTGCGTCGAGCCTGCGCCAGAGAATGGAGGCGACGGTTTGCATGGCGCGGATGATGGCACCGCCGCACTGCAATGCGCAAGCGGCATCACGCAAAATGCCCCGCATGATGAAAGCCCTTTCCACGTCGCTGGCCGCGCTCCTTGCACTCCTGACAAGCACCACCGGCCACGCGGCCACGGCCGCCACCGCGGCCACGTTGAAAGACGGCGACATCATCTTCCACACCTCGCGTTCGGCGCAGAGCGTGGCGGTGCAGCGCGCCACGGGTTCGCGCTACAGCCACATGGGGGTGGTGCTGTTGCGCGACGGCAAGCCTTTTGTTTTCGAAGCGGTGTCGACGGTGCGCTACACGCCGCTGGCGCAGTGGACGGCGCGCGGCAACGGCGGCCACTACGTGGTGAAGCGCCTGCGCGATGCCGACAAGCTGCTGACACCCGGCGCGGTGGCGCGCCTGCACGCCAAGACCTCGGACTTCGCGGGGCGTCCGTACGACCTGACTTTCGAGTGGTCGGATGGGCGCATCTACTGTTCGGAGCTGGTGTGGAAGCTGTACCAGCGAGCGCTGGGGGTACGCATTGGCGAGCTGCAGAAGATCCGCGAGTTCAACCTGACGGACCCCGCGGTGCGCGCCAAGATGCGCGAGCGTTACGGCGACAAGGTGCCGATGGACGAGCCTGTGATTTCTCCTGTCGCAATGTTCGAGTCGCCGTTGCTCGTTACTGTCGAGACGCGCTGAGGCGGGCTGCTGTTCGGTTTCGGTTCATTCAGGGCGACGCCCACGCCGACGGTGTGCTCTGC
>NZ_QAJK01000018.1:34983-38712 GCF_003852515.1 Variovorax sp. KBW07
CGGCGTGAGCGGCTCAGAGCGGTCGTTGATCAGCTGTTCGCCAGCAGCGTGTCCAGGTGCGCAGGGCATCGGGTGCTTCCCGCAGCGAAATAAAGGAGGAGCGAAGCGGGGGACATTCGCGGAGGGAAGTACCCGGTGTCCTGTGCACGCACAAAGAATGAACCCGCACCCGCATCCGCACCCGACCCCCTGACGGCGCAAGACAAGCCGACCCGCGAGACAATGGTTTCCGTGAGTTCCCAGCCGCCTTCAAAGCCACCGATCCGCCGCATCGCCCACCTCGACATGGACGCCTTCTATGCGTCCGTCGAGTTGCTGCGCTATCCGCAACTCAAGGGCCTGCCCGTCGTCATCGGCGGTGGGCGCCGCAGCGTCGACGAGGCCATTCGCAACCTGCCCGAAGGCGGCACGCTGGCCGACATTCCGGTCGATGCCTTTCCACGGCTCAAGGACTACGCGGGCCGCGGCGTCATCACCACCGCCACCTACCCCGCGCGGCAGTTCGGCATCGGCTCGGCCATGGGGCTCATGAAGGCCGCCAAGCTCTGTCCGGACGCACTCATATTGCCGGTCGACTTCGACGAATACAGGCGCTTTTCGCGTGCCTTCAAGCAAGTCATTCTCGACATCGCGCCGCTCATGGAAGACCGTGGCGTGGACGAGGTGTACATCGACTTCACCGACGTGCCCGGCGGCCAGCGCGACGGCGGGCGTTCGCTGGCGCGGCTGATCCAGAAAGCCATCCTCGACGCCACCGGCCTGACCTGCTCCATCGGCGTGGCGCCCAACAAGCTCATCGCCAAGATGGCGAGCGAATTCAACAAGCCCAACGGCATTTCGGTCGTCTACGAAGACGACCTTGAAACACGCATCTGGCCGCTGCCCTGCCGCAAGGTGAACGGCATCGGCCCCAAGGCCGACGAAAAGCTCAAGCGCTTCGGCATCGAGACCGTGGGCCAGCTGGCGGCGCGCGACCGCGACTGGCTGATGCAGAACTTCGGCAAGGCCACCGGCGCGTGGATGCACGAGGTGTCGTGGGGCCGCGACGACCGGCCGGTGGTGACCGAGAGCGAACCCGTGTCGATGAGCCGAGAGACCACCTTCGACCGCGACCTGCACGCAGTGCGCGACCGGGCCGCGCTGGGTGCCATCTTCACCGACCTGTGCGAACGGCTCGCCGGCGACCTGCAGCGCAAGGGCTACGTGGGCAAGACCATCGGCATCAAGCTGCGCTACGACGACTTCAAGATCGCCACGCGCGACCAGACCATCGACCGCTTCACCGACGACGGCAAGACCATCCGGCAGATCGGCGGGCAGTGCCTCAAGCGCGTGCCGCTGGAGCGGCCGCTGCGCCTGCTGGGCGTGCGCGTGGGCGCGCTCGCCAAGGCCGGCAGCCCCGAGGCGCTGGCACCGGCCGGCACGGGCGGGCAGCGCGCGGCGGCTTCGGAGCAGCCTGCATCGACCACGGCATCGCTCTTCTGACTCTCTTTTTTTCTTCTTGAATCTCTCCAGAACCTCGGCACCCTGATGATCAAACGCTGGCTCCGTCGCCTCTTCTTCGTGCTGCTGGGCTTCGTGGCGCTGGTCGGTCTCTATGTCGCCACGGCCAGCGCGCTGGTGCTGTGGCCCGCCAATGCGAAGCCTTCGAACGCCATCGCCGTTGCGAGCGCGAATGCGAAAGCGCCCGAGGTGCAGGCCTGGGTCCTGAGCAACGGCGTGCACACCGACCTCGTGTTCCCGATCCGCTCGGCCACCATCGACTGGCAGCAGCTGTTTCCGCTCGCGGATTTCAGGGCCGTGCCGCCGGACGCCGAGTTCATCGCCATCGGCTGGGGCGACCGCGAGTTCTACCTGAACACGCCCACCTGGGCCGACCTGACGGCCGCGCGCGCCTTCGGTGCGCTCTCGGGCGGCAACCGTGCGCTGATGCACGTGAGCTACCTGCGGCGCGGGCAGTTGGGGCGCGGCGCGTTCAACCTGCCGCTGTCGCAGGCGCAGTACGCGCAACTCGTCGGCTACGTGCGCGCCGCCCTGCCCTCGGGCCGCGCCACGCCCATCGCGGGCGCGCACTACGACAACCAGGACGCCTTCTACGAAGCCGAAGGCGGCTACAACCTCTTCGAGACCTGCAACACCTGGACCGGCCGCGGCCTTCGGCAGGCCGGCGTTACCGCCAGCCGCTGGACGCCGTTCGACTTCACGGTGGTGTGGCATCTGGAACCGGCAACGCCCTGAGCGTTGCGCCGCTGCGCCTGCTGCACCTGCTCCGCGCGGCTCGGTCGCTCGATCAGTCCAGCCCGTCGAAATCCGCGTCGTCCGGCCCGATGTGCGCCGGCGAGCGCCAGCCCGCGTCGCGCATCGAGCGCGCCACCTGGTGCTCCACGCCCATCAGCACCGCGAACAGCGCCATGCGCACCGGGATACCGTTGTCGGTCTGCCGGAAGATCGCCAGCCGCGGGTCGTGGTTGAGGTCGATGCTCAGGTCGTTCGCGCCCGGCCGGCCGTCGCGCGGCAGCGGGTGCATGAGGATGGTGTCGGGCTTGCAGACCGTGTCGACCAGCGCCTTGCGCACCTGGAACTCCGGCGTGTAGCCCTCGATTTCCTCGCCCACGAAGCGCTCTTTCTGGATGCGCGTGGCATAGACCACGTCGGCACCGCGCAGGCCTTCTTCGAGCGATTGCGTCTGCTCGATCACGTGGCCGTTGCGCGACACCAGGTCGAGCAGATAGGCCGGCATTTCGAGCGACGGCGGTGCAATGAGCGTGAACTTCAGCCCGCGGTACAGCGACAGCAGCCGGATCAGCGAATGCACGGTGCGGCCGTACTTCAGGTCGCCGACCATGGCCACGTGCGTGCCGTCGACCAGCTTGCCCATGCGCGAAAACTCGCGCTGGATGGTGTACAGGTCGAGGATGGCCTGGCTCGGATGCTCGCCCGGCCCGTCGCCGGCATTGATGACCGGAATGTTGGTGGCCCGCGCAAACTCGGCCACCGAGCCCTGCTCGGGGTGGCGCACCACGAGCGCATCGACATACCCGCTCATGACGCGGCTGGTGTCGTAGATCGATTCGCCCTTGGCCATCGACGAAAAGGTGAAGCCGGTGGTGTCGCACACGGTGCCGCCGAGCCGGCAGAAGGCCGCGCCAAAGCTGACGCGGGTGCGGGTGCTGGCCTCGAAGAAAAGGCTGCCGAGCACGGCGCCTTCGAGCACGCGGGTGACCTTCTGGCGCCGCGCGATGGGCTGCATGACGTCGGCGACCTGGAACAGGTCTTCGAGGCCGTCGCGCTCGAACTGGGCAACCGACAACAGGTGCGGCCGGCCCTCGGCGGCGATGCGCTGGGCGAGCGGGCGGCTGTCGGCTCCAGAAGCGGTGGCGTGGGCCTCGCGCTGGAGAATTTCCGCGACGAACTTGCCGACCATTTCAGGCATGGCCCGCGACTCGCCGGAGTCGGCCGGAAGCAGCCAGGTGTCGAGTGCCCGGCGGCGAACACCCAGACGTTCAGAGAACGCGTCGCGGGTGAGATTGAGGCGGCGCATGGCGTCGCGCAGGATGTCTTGTTGCTGGCTCATGGGCCGCAAATATACGCCATGCGCGTGAACTTTTCACGCGAATTTACTCAATGCGTATATTTGGTTTCGCTGTCCGATTGGGGCGTTCGGACTTTTGGCGATCTTGAGGGAGCGCGCTTGCCGTTGTTCGGGGCGACGCCCACGCCGACGGTGTG
>NZ_QAJK01000018.1:38804-51863 GCF_003852515.1 Variovorax sp. KBW07
CGAATGGCATCGGGTGCTCCCCGCAGCGAAATAAAGGAGGAGCGAAGCGGGGGACATTCGCGGAGGGGAGTACCCGGTGTCAGTCGCACGCGCCCCGAATGCCCCCGCTCCCGAACCCGTTCCCGACCCCGAACAGAGCCGCGAAAACGATCTCAGAGCTTGGGCACGCCGCCCTGCCACTGCGGCCAGTTCGTCACGATATGGTCGACCACCCGGCTGCCGACAAGTTCGATGTTCTCCACCGTCTCGGCAAAACCGCCCGCCGTCTCGCCCGGCGCCGGGTCAAGATGCTGCAACGTCGTTTCCTTCGGACTGCCCTGGTCGAAATTCACCGCCCCGCGCAGGCTCATCACCCGGTCCGTCCCATGCGTGCGCTTGATCACCAACGTGATCGCCGCCGCTTCCATCTCGGTGATCACGTAGTCGTCCGCGCCGTACAGCTTCGCGATGTACTGCGCCTGCTTCGACATTCCCGGGCCGTGGAAGAACGTGTCGCCCGTCATGTGCGTGCCCGTGCCGACAAAAGGCGCGCGGCGCGCCGCGGCGTCCGGGTAGCGCAGGCGGTACTTGCGGGCCGACTCCGAGTCTTTCAGCGGCGTGTTGGCCGACAGCTTCATCGCCCAGCCCACGAGGTCGGGGTTGATCTTGAAGCGGCGGTACTCCTCGTAGCCCTTGCGCGGCATGAAGGTCGGCTCGCCAGGCTTGTTTTCTTCGGGGGCCCAGCGATGGCCCAGGTCGTAGTCCACCAGCCAGGTGGCCCAGCTCACTTCGCCGATGGTGCCGCGCGACGGCGGCGTGCCGGCCACGCCCGAGATCACGTAGTAGGCCTGCGAGAAATCGAACTGCGGGTTCAGCAAGATGGCCTGCATCGACGACGACGAGTTGACCTTGCCCATGCCCAGCACGGCACCGCACACGCCGTCGGCGTTGCAGTACACGGGCTGCAGCGCGCCGGGCACGGCCATCGGCTTTGCGCCCTTCCAGTAGCGCTCGTACCAGTGCTGGAACTCGCCGGCGCGGTCGCCGGTGTTCTGGCCGATCTCGAACATGGCGGCGACGAACACCTTGACCTTGACGGGTGCAGCAACAGCAACGGCAGCAGTTGCGGTAGCAGGCGTCGCGGGCGAAGTCGTCGAGGTGGAAGCGCAGGCGGTGGCAAGAAGTGCGACACCGCACAGCGCCAGCAGGCGTGCGCCGACAGGGAAAGACCAACGTGAAAACATTTCTGGGACTCGGTAGAAAAGAAGAAGAGACAAAGAGAAAAACAAAAACCAGCCGGGTAAACAACATGCGCGCCCCGCGCACCGCCAACGCGTGCGGCGTCCTACAGGGTGCAATTGTCGGTGCTGGCAAAAGCAAAAAGCGCGAAGTAACGCACCGATGCAAAGCCCATGCCCGCCACCACATCTTCATCCCCTTCCGCCGCCAGGCCGCCCTCGAAACCCACGCCCATCGCCAACGGCCTGGTCTACGTGAACCCCGACATGCCGGGCATCCGCCGCCTGAAGCACGGCGAGCGCTTTCGCTACCGCGATGCCAAGGGCCGCTGGCTGCGCGACGTCGACGAAATCTCGCGCATCCGCATGCTGGCGATTCCGCCGGCCTACACGCAGGTGTGGATCTGCCCCCTGCCCAACGGCCACCTGCAGGCCACCGGCATCGACGCACGCGGGCGCAAGCAGTACCGCTATCACGCCGACTGGCGCGTGATGAAGGACGAGACCAAGTTCGACCGGCTCGAAGCCTTCGCCCTCGCGCTGCCGCGCATCCGCGCCCGCGTGGCGCGCGACCTGCAGCCGCCGATGGACAAGAAAGACAGGAAAGACAAGAGCGATGGCAACAGCAACAAGAACGCGCCCGGCCGCGGCCAGGTGCTTGCGGCGCTGGTGCGCCTGCTCGACACCACGCTGCTGCGCATCGGCAACGAGGAGTACGCCAGCAGCAACGGCTCGTACGGCCTCACGACCTTGCGCAACCGGCACGCCGCCGTGCAGGGCGCGGCGCTGCGGCTGCGCTTCAAGGGCAAGAGCGGCGTGATGCACGAAGCGCGGCTCGACGACCCGCGCGTGGCGAAGGTGGTGCGCCAGTGCCAGCAGTTGCCGGGCCAGTCGCTGTTTCAGTACGCGGACGAAGAAGGCGAGCTGCGCGGCGTGTCGTCCACCGACGTCAACGACTACATCGCCGAAGCCGCGCAAGGCGAACGCTTCACCGCCAAGGACTTCCGCACCTGGCACGGCACGGTGCAGGCGCTGGAGCTCACGCGGCTGGCCTGCGAGCCGGGCCGCACCGCCGCGGATGGCGTGCGCTACAGCGCCAAGGACATCCTGGCCGTGGTTGCCAAGCAGCTGGGCAACACGCCGGCGGTCTGCAAGAAAGCGTATGTGCACCCCGCGGTGCTGGCGCTGGGCAGCGCGCTCACGGCCGATGACGACGAAGCCACCACGGCGCTGTTCGAGAAAATCGCCGGCCGCAGCGGCACGGCTCGGCCATCGCGCGGGCTGTATGCGGCGGAGCGGCGGCTGCTGGCTTTTCTCCGCACGCACCGGCAAGCCCAAGCACGCGAGCGGCGCACGAACAATGGAAGCGCGAGGAATGCGAAGCGCACCCCGCGCGGCAACAAGCCTCAGCCGCCGGTGCCGGTGGTGAGCGAAAGGCGCACGCTGTCGCGCTCCAGCGCGATGGCGTAGCCCAGGTCTTCGGCCAGGTTCTGCAGCGCCACGGCGTCGATGGCCAGCGCGCGCGGCGCACGGTGCGCATCGAGCACCGCATGCGTGGCGCCAAGCTCGCGCGGCAAGGCGCGCAGGCGCAGTGCATCGGCACCATCGGCCTCGATGCGGATCGCACCCGCCTCTTCCACGCCATCGTGCAGGTAGCCCAGCGCGCCCAGAAACAGGTAGCGCAGGGCGGCGCCCGAGGGCCAGCGCGGTTCGCCCTCCTGAGCGGCCAGGGCGTCGTCGGTTTGCAGCATCACGCCGTGCAGGTCGAAGGCCGAGCGCATCAGGCCGACGCACTGCGCCACCAGCGCGCTGCGCGTGATGCCGTCGTCGGTGGTGGCCAGTTCCCAGTCGCGCAGCGAACGGATGGCGTGCACCAGCTCCGACACCTGGTTGTCGATGAGTGCCACGCGCTCTTCGCAGGCAGCGGGGTCGATGGTGGCAGCGGCGACCTGGCGCTTGAGCATCAGCAGCGCCATGCGGATCACCGACACCGGCGCCGCCATGTCGTGCCGAAGGGCGGGCAAGGCGCGCGTGAGCAGTTCGTGGCGCACACCGGCAGCGATCCAGCTGCGCGCTCCGGGAGAGGCCTTCATCGCGCGATGGCCGCCAGTGTCGGCAGGGTCACCGGCCCGGTCGCTGGAAGGGCCGGAATGTCCGGCCGGCCTGCATGGCAGGGATCGATGAAAGGCACGTTCACGGTTACGTCCTGAAGCGAGAGAAGAACAAGGCCACGAGTATCGTGCCCGCCTCCCGCGCCGGATGTAGGAACGTGCCTACGAGGGCCGTGGCCCGCGCTTCAGGCTCGGCTACAGGGCTTGTTCAGGGCTTGCCGAGGTAGGTGCGGACGTCCTTCACCTCCACGCCCGCGGCGGCGATGGCCGAGCGCAGTTGCTGCTCGGTCACGCCCAGCGTCTGGGTCCAGTAGCGGACCTCGTGCGCTTCGTTCACGTTGATGCGGGCGGCATCTTGCGGCCCGCGCTTGCTCAGGTCATCGGCCATGGTGTGGTTTCCTTTGTTGAAGCCACCACCATGCGGCGCCGCCGGGCAACGGGCTGGAGGACGGCAGCGCGGCTGTGTGCAGGAGAAGTCCGAGCGCCGCCGGTTGCGGATGGCCTCAGGGCTGCCGGGCGCGCGCCTGCAGTTCCCGCTTGAGCAGCTTGCCGTTGGCGGTGGTCGGCATGGCGTCGATCACCTCGATGCGGGCCGGCCGCTTGTAGGGAGACAGGTGCTCGACCAGCTGCGCGCGCAACGCGGCCTCGTCGAGCACGGCGCCGGGCTTCATCTCGACGAAGGCGACGATCTGCTCGTTGCCATCGGCCTCGGGCACGCCGACCACCGCGCTCAGGTGCACGCCGGCAAAGCGGCCGATCACCGCCTCGATCTCGGCCGGGTACACGTTGAAGCCCGAGCGGATGATCATTTCCTTCAGCCGACCGACCACGAACAGCGCGCCGTCTTCGCCGAAGCGCCCGAGGTCGCCCGACGCATACCAGCCACCGGGGCGCATCACCTGCGCGGTGGCGGCCGCATCGCGGAAGTAGCCGAGCATCAGTCCCGGGCCGCGCAGCCAGATTTCGCCGGTGTCGCCCGGCGCGGCATCGGTGCCGTCGGCAGCAACGATGCGCGCCTCGCCGCCTTCGACCGCATGGCCGGCGGCCGTGTCGGTGCGCGGCGATTCGGTGCGCGTGAGAAACACCGAGCCCGCGTACTCCGACAGGCCGTAGCCGTAGTGCAGCGGCTGCCCGAACAGGCGTTCCACCCGCTGCTTGAGCGCGGGGTCGAGCGGCGCCGAGCCGGTGTACACGTAGCGCAGTTGCGGAAAGCGCGGCACCACGTGCGCCGCGTCGATGTGGGCCAGCAGGCGCGCGTACATGGTCGGCGGCCCGAGCAGGTTCGACACCTGCTCGCTGGCCAGCGCCTGCAGCATGTCGGCCGGCGAAAAAGTGCCGCGCAGCACCAGCGACGCGCCACCGGTCAGCGCGGCCATCAGCACGGTGCCGATGCCGAAGATGTGCGTCATCGGCAGGAAGGCGTAGGCGCGGTCGTGTTCGCCCAGTGCGCGCACGCCGGCCGACACGCGGCCGAAATGCAGCAGCCCGCGGTGCGACACCATCACGCCCTTGGGTGTTCCCGAAGTGCCCGACGTGAAGATGATGGCGGCGGTGTCGGCCAGCGCCGCATCGGGCTCGGTGCGCGCGTCGGCGCGCACGGCGGAATGCATCACGCCGGGCAGCGTGGCAGGCACCGCGCCAGCGCGTTGCGCATGCTGCGCTGCCGATTCCGAGGCACCGGTCGTGAAGCAGCACAGGCGCGCATCGGCACGCTCGACGATGGCCGCGACTTCGCCCGGCGACATGCGCGCGTTGACGCCGCAAGACCAGGCCCCGACACGGCTGCAGGCCATGAGCAGCGCGATGTGGGCGGCGCAGTTCTCGGCCACCAGCACCACCCGGTCGGTCGGCCGCACGCCGGCGGCCAGCAGGTCTTGCGCGGCCACGTCGGCCATTGCCTGCAGCGCCGCATAGGTGGTGGTGCCGCCGTGCTCGAAAAGAAAAACGGCGTCGGGCGTGCGCGCCGCGCGCGCCTCCAGCAACTCATGAATACGCCGCATCGCCTATTCCGCCTCGATGCCCTTGGACGCGCTCGCCCAGAGCTTGCGGTCGGACACGCCCTTGGCCGCGAGCAGCTCGGCCGCGCCCGACCAGACGTCGTAGCCCTGCTCGCGCAGGCGGTGCGCGATGTCTTCGCGCGCCAGCATCTTCTGCGCCGCCGCATTCACGCGCGCCACCAGCGCCGGGTCCATGCGCGCGGGGCCGTAGAGGCCGAACCAGCCGCCCACGTCGTAGCCGGGCACGCCCGACTCGATCATGGTCGGCACGTCGGGCAGCATGCGGTTGCGCTGGCGCGAGGTGACAGCCAGCGCGCGCACCTTGCCCGACTGGATGAAGGGCTTCGAGGTGGCGATGATGTCGAACATCATCGTCACGGTGCCGCCCATCACGTCGGCCAGCGCCGGCGCACTGCCCTTGTAGGGCACATGCGTCATCTGCACGCCGGTCATTTTTTCCAGCAGCGCGCCGCTCAGGTGGTTGGACGCGCCCACGCCCGCCGAGCCGTAGAACACCTTGCCCGGCCGCGCCTTCGCATAGGCCAGCAGCTCGCTCACGTTGCGCACCGGCAGCTCGTTGTTGATGACCAGCACGTTGGTGTAGTCCACCAGCGGCGCGAGCGGCGTGAGGTCCTTCATCGGGTCGAAGGCCATGCGGCGCTGCACGTTCGGGTTGATGGTGATGGTCGGGCTGGCGCCGAAGAACAGCATGGCGCCATCGGGCGGCGCCTTGGCCACCGCATCGCCGCCGAGCGAGCCGCTGGCGCCCGGCCGGTTGTCGACGATGACCTGCGTGCCCAGCTCCTGGCTCAGCGCGGGCGCGAGCAGGCGCGCGGCCCCATCGACCGGGCCGCCGGCGGAATAGCCCACCACCAGCTTGATGAGCGGCGGCAGCGGCTGCTGCGCGAAGGCGCGTGAAGGCAGTGCGGCCAGCGCTGCGCTGCCCGCCAGCGCGGCCATCAGCTGGCGGCGCGAGAAGTCGGTGGGTGTCGTCATGGGCGATGTCTCCTGTTGTGTATTTCTTCGGCGGCTCGCATCGCTCAGCCAGGCAAGTCGAGCACTTGCCGCGCGAGGATGTTGCGCTGTATCTCGTTGGTGCCGCCGTAGATCATTGCGGCCGTGGCCCCGATGAGCGGCGACAGCACGTTGAAGGTCTGCCCGTCGAGCAGCTGGTCGCCGGCCACGGCGCCCTGCTCTTCCCCGGCCTCGACCAGCAGCGCGCCAATGCGGTGGTAGGTTTCACTGGCCCAGATCTTCAGCAGCGACACCGACGCGGGCAGCGGCTTGCCGGCCCGCACGATGTCGGCAAAGCGGGTGTAGGCGGCGGTCAGGTCGGCCACGTCGAGCCGCAGCGCGGCGAAGCGCTGCGCGAACACCGGGTCGGCGAACAACCGCCGCGCCTGCGCCAGCCGCGCCAGTTGGCCCAGCGCGTACTGCGACTGCTTGGGGCTGCCGAGAAAAATGCGCTCGAAGCCCAGCAGCGCCTTCGCGATCGTCCAGCCGCCATGCAGCTTGCCGACCAGGTTGCCGGCGGGCACGCGCACGTTGTCGAAGAACACCTCGCAGAACTCCGGCTCGCCCGCCAACGTGTGGATCGGCCGCACGGTAATGCCCGGCGTGCGCAGGTCGCACAGCAGAAAGCTGATGCCCTCCTGCTTGCGCGCGTCCTTGTCGGTGCGCACCAGCATGAAGATGTGGTTGGCGTCCTGCGCCAGCGTGGTCCAGATCTTCTGGCCGTTGACGACGAAGTGCTCGCCTTGCGCGTCACGCGCCGGCAGGGCCTCGGTGCGCAGGCCCGCAAGGTCGGAGCCGGCACCGGGCTCGGAATACCCCTGGCACCAGACGTTCTCGCCGCTCAGGATGCGCGGCAGAAAGCGCTGCTGCTGCTCGGGCGTGCCGTGCTGTATCAGCAGCGGCCCGATCATCACGATGCCCTGGTCGGGCGCGCGCGCCACGCCGTACTGCTCCAGTTCCTCGATCCATGCAATGAGCTTGTCGGCCGGCAAGCCCATGCCGCCATGCGCCTGCGGCCAGGCCGGAGCGATCCAGCCTTGCGCCGACAGCGTGAGGTACCAGTCGCGCATTTCGCTCCAGCGCGCGCGGTGCGACAGGTAGCGCAGTTGCTGCGGATAGCGCTGCTGCAGGAAGCCGCGCACCATGCGGCGGAAATCGGCCTCGGGCATCGCGGACCAATCCGCGTGGCGCGGGAACTCGCCCGTCCAGGCCACCGCCGTGGTCGCGCCGATCTCTGCCTCGCCGGTGAGCGCGGCATGGCGGCGCTGGTGCGCGGTGACATTGCCCAGCCACGCCGACAGGCACAGCACGCGCTTGTAGAACAGGCTCAGGTCGCACTCCTGCGTGTAGCCGATGGCACCATGCAGCTGCACCGCCGCGCGCGAGGCCTGCAGCGCGGCGGCGGTGCAGCGCGCATTCGCACGGCTGGCCTCGGCTTCGAGCCGGTTGCACGACAGGTCGTCCTGCGCGGCCAGGGCCAGCACTTCGTCCAGCGTGGCCTGGGCCACTTCGAGGTGAATGAACATGTCGACGCAGCGGTGCTGCAGCGCCTGGAAGCTGCCGATGGCCTTGCCGAATTGCGAGCGCGTGCGCAGGTAGGCCAGCGTCTGCGCCAGCATCGCCTGCCCCGCACCCAGCAGCTCGGCCGCCTGCAATATCTGGCCGGCCGCGAGCGCATGGCGCAGCGCGTCTTGCGCTCGCGGCCCCTGGGCCAGCACGGCACCGGGCGGCAGCACGACCTGCTCGAAGCGCAGGTTGGCGGCCTGGCTGCCATCGACCAGCGGCACCGGCGTTTCGGTCACGCCCTCGGTGCCGCGCGGCACCCACAGCAACACCGCATCGTCGTCACCGCGCGCGGACACCAGCCAGCCGCTGGCGGCAGCGCCGGGCAGCACCATAAGTTTTTCGCCCTGCAGCAGCACGGCGCCCGCATGCCCGGCCTGGGCCTCGCAGCCGCAGGACAGCGGCACCGCGCTCAGGTCGCCCGCGCTTTCCTGCCAGGCCAGCGCGGGCAGGCTGCGGCCTTCGACCAGTTCGCGCAGCAAGGCCTGCGCGCCTGGCGTGTCGAGCCGTGCCAGCAGCAGCGCGCTGAGGCCCGGCACCGCGAGCAGCGGTTCCGGCGCCACGTGCTCGCCGGCCGCCCGCAAGATTTCCGCCGCACCGTCGAGCCCCAGTGCAAGGCCGCCCGCGGATTCGGGCGCCAGCATGCCCGGCCAGCCGAGCGCCACGATCCCGGGCCAGCCCAGTGCCTCGTCGATGCCCGGCTGTTCGGTGCGTGCGCGCCGCCGGGCGATGGCCCGGCTTCGGACAAAGTAGTCCAGCGCCGCTTCGCGCACTGCCGCAAGTGATTCGGTGTCCATCCAGCTGCCTGCCTCGTTCGGTTGCAATGACGAAACGCAGCGTGCCTGAAGACCCCGCCGCGGAGCATTTGCATTTGCCGAAGGGAGGGTTTCGCAATCACTGAGCGGCCTCGCGCGGGGAGGCATAGATTCGAGGCCATGACCAAGATCAAGAAATCCCTGCACACCGAGCTCGGCCACAGCACGCCCGACAAGATCACCGTTCGCGGCCGTGACCTGCCCTCCGAGATCCTCGGCCACCTGAACCTCGGCGACATGGCCTTCCTGGAGCTGACGGGGCGCATCCCGACGCCGCAAGAATCAGTAACCTTCAACGCCATCGTCGTCACGCTGGTCGAGCACGGCATCACGCCCAGCGCACTGGCCGCGCGCCTGACCTATGCGGGCGCCCCCGAGGCCCTGCAGGCGGCCGTGGCGGCCGGCCTGTGCGGCCTGGGCACGGTGTTCGTCGGCAGCACCGAAGGCGCGGCGAAGATGCTGTATGAGGCGATTCCCTTCGGCGAAAAGCCGGCGCGCCCGCTCGCCGAGATGGCGAAAGACATCGTGGCCGACCACCGCGCGCGCAAGCAGATCGTGCCGGGCCTGGGCCATCCACTGCACAAGCCGATCGACCCGCGCACACCGCGCCTGTTCCAGATCGCGGCGGAGAACGGGCTGTCCAGCCACTACGTCGCGCTGATGCAGGCGGTGCAGGAAGAAGCCGAGCGCGTGTCGGGCAAGTCGCTGCCGATCAACGCCACCGGCGCCATCGGCGCGATTGCCGCCGAGTTCGGCTTTCCGTGGAAGATCATTCGCGGCTTCGGCGTGATGGCGCGTGCCATCGGGCTCGTGGGCCACATCCTCGAAGAGATCGACGACCCCATGGCCATCGAGATCTGGCAGCGCGTCGAAAAAGAAGCCGGCGGCCCCCGCCACGACTGACCGGGCAGCAAACGATGAACAACGCCAACGACAAGAGCTTTCCCGACATTCGCGACGCCGTGCGCGACCTGTGCGCGCAGTTTCCCAACGAGTACTTCCGCAAGATCGACGAGGCGCGCGGCTACCCCGCTGACTTTGTCGACGCGCTCACCAAGGCCGGCTGGATGGCCGCGCTGATTCCGCAGGAATACGGTGGCTCGGGCCTGGGCCTGACCGAAGCCTCCGTCATCATGGAAGAGATCAACCGCTGCGGCGGAAACTCCGGCGCCTGCCACGGCCAGATGTACAACATGGGCACGCTGTTGCGCCACGGCAGCGAAGCACAGAAGCGCGCGTACCTGCCGCGCATCGCGACCGGCGAATTGCGCCTGCAGTCGATGGGCGTGACCGAGCCCAGCACCGGCACCGACACCACCAAGATCAAGACCACGGCCGTGAAGAAGGGCGACCGCTACGTCGTCAACGGGCAGAAGGTGTGGATCTCTCGCATCCAGCATTCGGACCTGATGATTTTGCTGGCGCGCACCACGCCGCTGGCGGACGTGAAGAAGAAGTCCGAAGGCATGTCGATCTTCATCGTCGACCTGCGCGAGGCCATCGGCAAGGGCATGACGGTGCGGCCGATTTTGAACATGGTGAACCACGAGACCAACGAGCTGTTCTTCGAGAACCTCGAGATTCCGGCGGAGAACCTGATCGGCGAAGAGGGCCAGGGCTTCAAGTACATCCTCGACGGGCTGAACGCCGAGCGCACGCTGATCGCGGCCGAATGCATCGGCGACGGCTACTGGTTCATCGACAAGGTCACGGCGTACACCAAGGAGCGCGTGGTGTTCGGCCGGCCCATCGGCCAGAACCAGGGCGTGCAGTTTCCGATTGCCGAGGCCTTCATCGAAATCGAAGCGGCCAACCTGATGCGCTACGAGGCCTGCCGCCTGTTCGATGCGCACCAGCCTTGCGGCGCGCAGGCCAACATGGCGAAGTACCTCGCGGCCAAGGCAAGCTGGGAGGCGGCCAACGCCTGCCTGCAGTTCCATGGCGGCTTCGGCTTTGCCTGCGAATACGACATCGAGCGCAAGTTCCGCGAGACACGGCTGTACCAGGTCGCGCCGATCTCGACGAACCTCATCCTCAGTTATGTCGCCGAACACATGCTCGGCCTGCCCCGCTCGTTCTGAAGGCCGCCATGAACGCATCCAACCATCCCAGCAAGGCACTCGCCGCCTTCGCCGCCGAGCTGAAGTTCGCGGACATTCCCACGCCCGTGCTTCGCCGTACCGAAGACCTGATGCTCGACTGGCTCGGCTCCGTGCTCGCGGCCCGCACGGCGCGGCCGGTGCGCAGCATCGAGCGCTTCGCGCAGACGATGGGGCCCGCCGACGGCCCCAGCGAAATACTGACCTCGCGCCGCGGCAGCTCGCCGGTGTTCGCGGCACTGGTCAATGCCGCGGCCTCGCACTACGTGGAGCAGGACGACGTGCACAACGGCTCGGTGTTTCACCCAGCCGCCGTGGTCATTGCGCCGGCGCTGGCGGTGGCGCAGAGCATCGGGGCGAGCGGCGCGCAATTGCTGACGGCCGTGGTCGCGGGCTACGAGGTGGGCATCCGCGTCGGCGAGTTTCTCGGCCGCTCGCACTACAAGACCTTTCACACGACAGCGACGGCGGGCACGCTCGCGGCGGCTGCAGCCGTGGGGCGTCTGCTCGCGCTGACGCCGCAGCAGATGCTGCACGCCTTCGGCTCGGCCGGCACGCAATCGGCCGGTGTCTGGGAGTTCTTGCGCGATGCCGCCGACTCCAAGCAACTGCACTGCGCGCACGCCGCGGCCAGCGGCTTGATGTCGGCCTACCTGGCGCAAGACGGCTTCACGGGTGCCGCACGAATCCTGGAAGGCGCGCAGGGCCTGGGCGTGGGCATGTCGAGCGACGCCGATCCGGCCAGGCTCACCGACGGGCTCGGCACGCGCTGGGCGCTGGCCGAGACTTCATTCAAGTACCACGCCTCGTGCCGCCACACGCACCCCGCCGCCGATGCGCTGCTGCAGGTGATGACGCAGAACAAGCTCGCGCCGTCAGACGTCTCAAGCGTGACGACACACGTGCACCAGGGCGCCATCGACGTGCTGGGCCGCGTGACCGTTCCGGCGACGGTGCACCAGGGCAAGTTCTCGATGGGCACGGTGCTGGGCCTGATCGCCGTGCACGGCCGCGCGGGCCTCGGCGAATTCGACCGCGACTTTCTCGCGCCCGAGGTGGAGGCCTTCCGCGACAAGGTGACGATGCAGCTCGACAGCGAAGTCGACACCGCCTACCCCGCGCGATGGATCGGCAAGGTGAGCGTGCAAACGGCCGATGGCCGCACGCTGGAGGGCCGGGTCGATGAACCCAAGGGCGACCCGGGCAACAGCCTGAGCCGTGCCGAGATCGAGGACAAGATGCAGCGGCTGGCGCACTACGGCGAAGGCGCCACGGCGGAAGAAGCGAAGGCCCTGTGCCAGCGCGTGTGGCAACTGGCCGATGCGCCGAAAGTCGAGCGCCTGCTGGCCAACTAGCCAACCGGAAAACTTCAGTCGAACAGGCGTCCATGGCCGGGCGAACGCGCATCGAGCCCGGCCTTGCGCACCAGGTCCCAGAAGCCCGCAGGCGAGCTGGAAACCACGGGCACCTGGAGCAGCGCCTCGACCTTGCGCACCGCGTCGAGCGTGACGAGCCCGCCGCAGGAAATCAAGATGCCATCGGCCCCTGGCTGGGCCTCGAAGACCTTGACGCAAAGATCGACGAGCACCTGCGTGGGCACGGTGCCGACTTTCTGCACATCGGAGATGGCCAGTCCTTCGAGCGCGAGCGGCTCGAAGTCGCTCTGTTGCAGATAGAGCCGCAGTTGCAGGTTGACTTCGTCGATATAGGCAGTGGCGACGGCCACGCGCCGGATGTTCAAGCTGCGCAACCCATCGACGATGGCGTTGCTCATGGTGCTGCACGGCAAGCCGGTGGCACGCGCCATCTCGGTCTCGAGTTGCCGGTTGAAGGCGGCACCGCGAAAGAAGCTCAGCGACGTGCCCATGAGCGACACGGCGCTCACGCCTTCGGCCTTGAGCTCCAGCGCCTTGCCGATGACGGAGTCGATGACTTCGGTGTAGCCGCGTGTAGAGATCTCTCCAAGGCCGAGGCCACGCGCGCTGAAGCGGATGCGATCGCCGTAGAGCAGCGGACCGTCTACCGGTACTGCGCCGGCTGCGGGCGGCACGATCAGGCCCAGATGCGGGGTGGTCATTTCTTTGGCTCCAGTGGGTTGTGTGTTGCGTTTGTTTTCTGCGTTTGTGTTCTGCGTTTGGGTGCGGGGGCATTCGGGGCGCGTGCGACTGACACCGGGTACTCCCCTCCGCGAATGTCCCCCGCTTCGCTCCTCCTTTATTTCGCTGCGGGGAGCACCCGATGCC
>NZ_QAJK01000018.1:51886-99288 GCF_003852515.1 Variovorax sp. KBW07
CGTCGCCCTGAATGACCCAAGACAGCAGCCTCAGCTGCCTTCCGCCACGATCCGCTGCTCAGTGATGATGCGTTTCCATCGCGTGGTTTCCTCGGCCATGTCCTTGCCGAGCTGGGCCGGCGTCGAGTAGGCGCGCAAGGTCCCCTGCGCGGCCGCGGCCGTTCCTGCTTCGGGCGTTTCGAGCACGGTCTTCACCGCCGCCGAAAGCTTTTCGACAATCTCGTTCGACGTCCCCGCCGGCGCGAGCACGAAGATGCGCGGCGCCACGTCGAAGCCCGGCAACGCGTCGGCCAACGGCGCCACGCTCTCCGCGCCTTCGAGCTTTGCCGTGTTCATCAACGCCAGCGCGCGCAGCTTGCCCGCCTTGGCCTGCGCCATTGCTGCCGTCGCGCTCACCACGCCGATCGGCACCTGGCCGCCGATCACGTCCGGCACGATCTGCGCGGCGCCGCGGTATGGCACGTGCACCACGAAACTTCCTGTGGACTGCTTCAGCATCTCGAAGCCCAGGTGCTGCACCGTGCCCACGCCCGAGGTCGCGAACGAATAGCGCGCCGGATGCGCCTTGAGCTCCTTCACCAGCTCGGCTGGCGTCTTCGCGGGGAAGTCGTTGCCGGTGACGATCATCAGCGGCGAGACGAACGCGCCCGCCACCGGCTTGAAGCTCGTCAGCGGGTCGATGGCGATCTTCGGCTGCAGCAGCTTGGCGATCAGCAGGGCGCTGTCGCCCATCATCAGCGTGTAGCCGTCGGGCGGGGCCTTTGCCACCAGGTCGGCGGCGATGAGTCCGGTGGCGCCGGTCCGGTTTTCGACCAGCACCTGCTGGCCCAGCACGGTCGACAGGCGCGTGCCCAGCAGGCGCGCAACGGCATCGACGCCGCCGCCGGCCGAGTAGCCCACCACGAGGCGGATGGGCTTGTCGGGGTACTTCTGCTGCGCCCATGCCGTGGGCACGGCGAGCACGCCGATCAGGCCCAACACGGCCACCGCGGCCCGCAATGCGTGTTGCCGGCGTGGCGGCGGGCGATTCACTTGTCTGCTGGCTTTCATCTTTCTTGTCTCCGTTGTTCTGGGGTCGTCGCCGGCCGTCTGCGCGGCCTGGTCGTCGGCGGAAGTCTGGCTCGTTCGTTCGCTCGTTCGTCCTGCTCAGGCCTTGCCCTTGCCGTGCGATGTCGGCAGTTTCGCCAGCTCGCGCACGCGCTCCGCGTTGGGCGCAAAGCCGAGCCCCGGCGTCTCGGGCAGCGTGAGCCAGCCCTGCTCGGGCACGGGCAGGCCGTCGAAGATCTGCTTGAGCATCTGCACCGCGACGTAGTGGTACTCGACCAGCCCACCGTTCGACACGCCCGCGTGCAGGTGCATGTTGTGGAAGGGCCAGGCGCCGCCGTTGTCGATGGGCACGTTGAAGGCGGCGGCCATGCCGGCGATCTTCAGGCACTGCGAGTAGCCGCCGGAGATGGTCACGTTGGGCTGCAGCACGTCGGCCGCCTGGTTCACCAGCAGGTCGCGAAAGCGGAAGGCCAGGCCCTCGTTCTGCCCGCAGGCCAGCGGGATGCGGGTGCGCGCGCGCAGCTGGGCCATCTGGCGCACGTCGTTCTGCGTGAGCGGCTCCTCGAAGAAGCTGATGCCGTAGGGCTCGATGCGCTGCGCAAGCTCGGTGGCGTGGAACAGGTCGAGGCCGCAGTTGGCATCGACGTACAGCTTGACGTCGGGGCCGACGGCTTCGCGCACGGCGGTCACGCGGCGCACGTCTTCGGCGATGACTTCGTCGAGCGGGCGTGGCTCGTCGCGGCGCGCCAGCGCATGGTTGCCGACCGTCATCTTCAAACGCTGGAAGCCCTGCGACACCCACAGCTTCGCGGCGGCGGCGAGCTGGTCGCGCTCGAAGAAGCCGAAGCCGAAGGTGGCGTACACCGGCACCTTGGCGCGCGCGCCGCCGAGCAGGCGCCACAGCGGCTGGCCGAGCGCCTTGGCCTTGATGTCCCACAGCGCGATGTCGAGCGCGGCGATGGCGTGGCTCGCGTAGCCGGTCTGGCCGCGCGGCGAGAGCAGCCAGTAGAGCTTGTCCCACAGGCGCTCGGTGGCCATCGGGTCTTCGCCGATCAGCGCGGGGCCGGCCACCTCGCGCACGGCGGCGGCAATGATTTCTTCCTCGGTGATGGCGGTCATGCCGTGGCCGACGAGGCCGGTGTCGGTCTCGATCTCGGTCAGGCACAGGGAGAGCGAGGTCTGCTTGTTCAGCCCCACGACGTCGATGGTGACGGGAATGTTCAGCGGCGTGGCGCTGACGCGGACGATCTTCAAGAATGTCTCCTTTGCTTTGTGGCTGTCTTGCAAATTGCAAATAGCAAAGGCGATCTTTGCGCGCCGGCCCCGGGAGAACAATTCGTTTTTGGCGGGCGCGAGGCTTCGCGCCGCGCGAAGGCTCGGGGCTCAGTCGGGCCGGCCGAGGTGCTCCAGCACCGAGCGCGCGGCCACCGTCAGGTCTTGCTGGCGCCGCACGCACAGCAGGTGCCGGCGCACCGCCCAGGGCGCATCGAGCTTCAGGCAGCGCAGCCGCAATATCTGCAGCTGCGACAGCACGGCGGCATAGGGCAGCACGCCAATGCCGACGTTCTGCTCGACCATGCGGCACACCATGTCGAAGCTGCCGACCTGCATGCGCACCTTCAGCGGCACCTGCGCCTCGAGCGCCGCGCTCAGCAGCACGCGGTGCAGCGCGGTGCCTTCGCGCACCACGATATGGTCGTGGCGCAGCACCTCTTCCACGCCGATGCGCTTGCGCCGGGCCAACGGATGGTCGCGCGCGACGATCACGGCC
This sequence comes from Variovorax sp. KBW07, assembly GCF_003852515.1. Lineage (GTDB taxonomy): Bacteria > Pseudomonadota > Gammaproteobacteria > Burkholderiales > Burkholderiaceae_C > Variovorax. Next base: position 54,705 of record NZ_QAJK01000018.1, read on the forward strand.
AGCTCGTCGGTGCGGTACGGCAGGCACTCGAGGTTGTCGGCGGGCGTATTGCCCTCGATCACGCCGATGTCGGCCAGGCCGGCCTGCACCGTCTTCACCACCTCGGTGCTGGCGCGCTCCTGCAGGTCAATCTTCAGCACCGGATGCAGCCGCAGGAAGGAGCCGATCTGCGCCGGCAGGAACTGCGCGATGGTCGATGCATTGGCCGTGATGCTGACCACGCCGGCCACGCCGTTCTGGAAGTCGTCGAGCTCGGCGCCCAGCCGGTCCATGGCCGACAGCACCGAGCGCGCATGCAGCAGCAGGCCGTGCCCCGCCGACGTGAGCGTGACGCCGCGCGCATGGCGCACCAGCAGCGGCAGCCGCGCGCGGGCTTCGAGGTCGGAGATGCGCTTGCTGGCCGCGGCCAGCGCGATGTGGCAGCGCTTGGCGCCCTCGCTGATGCTGCCGTGGTCGGCCACGGCCACGAAGAGGCGCAGCGATTTCAGGTCGGCTGACATGCGGCGTGGGCCTTCAGCGTGCAACGAGATGGTCGAACAGCTCGCGCGCCGAGGCCGGCAGTTGCTCGCGGTCGCGCGCGATGAGCTTCAGCTCGCGCTCGGCCCATGCATCGCTCAACGGAACCGTGGCAATGCGCATCGCCATCGACAGCCGCTGCGCCGACGAAGCCGGCAGCACGCCGACGCCCACGCCCGCTTCGATCATCAGGCAGATGGCTTCGAAGCTGCTCACCTGGATGCGCGGGTTGAAGCCCCGGCCCGCCAGCTCCGCGCGGCGCTGCAGGAAGCGATGGATGGCGCTGCCGTGGTGCAGGCCCACGTGCTGCTCGTCGAGCGTGTCGGCAAAGGCCACCGAGGGCGCGCCCGCCAGGTGGTGCGCAGCGGGCACCACCAGCACGAGGTGGTTGCTGCCGAAGGCGCGCGCGTCGAAGTCGCCGGTGTGCACGTCGCCGGCCAGGATGCCGATGTCGGCTTCGCCGTCGGCCACCGCGCGCACGATTTCTTCGCTCAGGTATTCGCGCAGGTCCACCTGCACGGCCGGATGCTGCGTAAGAAAACCCGCCAGCTTCTGCGGCAGGTACTCGGTGATGGAGGTGGTGTTGGCGAACACCCGAACATGGCCCTTGATGCCCTTGCCGAAGTCCTGCATGTCGCAGCGCAAGTGCTCCATCTGCTGCATCACACGCTTGGCGTGGTACAGCACGGCCTGGCCGGCGGCGGTGAGCGTGACGCCCTGCGCACTGCGGTGCAGCAGCTTGCCGCCCACGGCCTCTTCCATCTGCTTGATGCGGGTCGAAGCCGCGGCCAGCGAGATGCAGGCTTTTTCGGCGCCGCGCGTGAGGCTGCGCGCGTCCGCCACGTAGACGAACAATTTCAGGTCGAACAGGTCGAAATGCAGGTTCACCGGGCAGCCGCAACAAGAAGGAAAAGAGGAACGCGCATTGTCCGGCGAATGCCGCCGTGCGCGCCTCCCCGTGTGCCCTTCTGCGGGTTTGACCTCAGACCGGGTCCCAGCTGAACACGTCGGCCGAACGGTCCAGCGGATAGAAGCTGGCGCGCATCGCGGGCATGGCGTGCTCGGCAATGCTCTGCGGCGTCCAGCCCTCGGAGCGGTGCACGGAGCGCACCGGTCGCGGCTGGCTGATGAGCGAAATTTCGTTGTTGCGCACCGAGAAGATCTGCCCGTTGACCGCGCTCGCCGCGTCGCTCGCCAGGTACACCGCGAGCGGCGCCACCTTGGCGGGCGTCATCTGCTTGATCTTGTCGACGCGGGCGCGCTGCTCGTCGGTGTCGGTGGGAATGGCGCCGATCATGCGGCTCCAGGCAAAGGGTGCGATGCAGTTGGAGCGCACGTTGAACTTGAGCATGTCGAGCGCGATCGACTTCGACAGCGCCACGATGCCCAGCTTGGCCGCCGCGTAGTTGGCCTGGCCGAAGTTGCCGATGAGCCCCGAGGTCGAGGTCATGTGCACCATCGCGCCGGAGTTCTGTTCCTTGAAATGCGTGGCCGCCGCGCGGCTCACGTAATAGGCGCCGTACAGGTGCACCTTGAGCACCGCGTCCCATTCGTCGACCGACATCTTGTGAAAGAAGCGGTCGCGCAGGATGCCCGCGTTGTTGATCACCGCGTCGATGCGGCCGAAGCTCTCGACGGCGCATTCAACGATGCGCGCCGCGCTGGCGGCATCGGCCACGCTGTCGGTGCTGGGCACGGCCTGGCCGCCCGCGGCGCGGATTTCATCGACCACCTGCTGCGCCGGGCCGGCGCTGCCGCCCTCGCCGTCGAGTGCGGCGCCGATGTCGTTGACCACCACCTTCGCGCCGTTCTTCGCCATGGCCAGCGCGATGTCGCGCCCGATGCCGCCGCCCGCGCCGGTGACGACGACCACTTTTCCTTCAACCATTTTTGCCTCTGCTCCGGATGTTCGACCGCGGGTTCGCGGGGTCGATTCCAGAATGCCACAGGGGGCGGGCTGCGGGTTTCGGAATTACGAAGAGGGGCTTCGGGTAAGGCGTGCAGGCTCCGTTCTGCCGCTATGCCCAACAAATCGTCGGCCCGATGGTTGTCCTTGCGACCTGCGTCAGCGCCTCTTCCAAGGATTCAAAGCCATCGCTTTCAGCGTTGAAAATGCCGCGTTCGCTCGTCGAGCCATATTGGACGTAGAACGTATCTTTCTCGACGTCACATCGAACGCGCGGCTCGTCCCCATCGTCTCCCGTCCCCCACCGAATCTGCGATCGAACGATCCGGATGTCGCATTCGATCTCACCGTCATAAAGGTAGGTGCCTTCTTTCACAACGACTTGTCCCGGAAGCAGCATTGCACTCTCGACCACTAGCCTACTGCCGCGCCGTACGGATGTTCGCCGGCAGCGCCTGCGGCCAGCTGGTGCGGAACGGATTGATGTCGAGCCCGCCGCGCCGCGTATAGCGCGCGTACACCGCCAGCTTGGTCGGCTTGCAACGGCTCCAGATGTCCGTGAACATGCGCTCGGCGCAGGGCTCGTGAAACTCGTTGTGGTTGCGAAAGCTCACGATGTACGCGAGCAGGCCGGCCTGGTCGATGGGCGGGCCGCTGTAGCGGATCTGCACGCTGCCCCAGTCGGGCTGGCCGGTGACGAGGCAGTTGCTCTTGAGCAGGCGGCTCGTCAGGGTTTCGTTCACGTGCACCTGCGTGGTGTCGCTGGCCAACAGCTCGGGGGCCGGCTGGTAGTGGGTGCATTCGATGTCGAGCCGGTCGAGGTCGAGGCCATCGATTTCGTGCACCGGCTCGCGGTCGAACAGGTCGGGCGTGAGCAGCTTCACACCGATGCCGGCCGACTGGTCGCTGCCGCGCCAGGCAGCTTCGGCAAGGTCGGTGCGCAGGTGTTCGCGCACGGCGTCGATGCTTGCGAAGGTGCTGTTGTTGAAGCTGTTGAGGTAGAGCTTGAACGACTTGCTCTCGATGATGTTCGGCGTTTCGCAGGGAATGGTGAAGTGCGCGATGGCCAGTTGCGGCTTGCCGCGCGCATTGAGCCAGCTCACCTCGAAGGCGGTCCAGAGGTCGGCGCCGAAGAAGGGCAAGGCATCGGCCTTGATGCCCATGGCTTCGCGCTGCGTGGCGCGGGCGATGGGGAACAGCAGCGAGGGGTCGTACCTGTCGGCGTAGGCCGAGGCGCGGCCCAGTTGCGAATGCTCGGGGGTGTTGGGATTGTCCGGGTGGTTGTCGTGGCTCATGGCGTGTTGTCCTTGATGTTCGCGGCACGGGCCGCGTCGGCCGCACCGGCCGCGTCGGCGGCGTGCGCGAACGGGGCGATGTGGTTGGCGAGGATGGTGCAGACCTCGGGCGGCAGGTCGTGGCCCATGCCGGGAATGGAGACGAAGGTCGAGCCCGGAATGCGCTCGGCCGAATCCTTGCCGCAGGCGATGGGCACGAGGGCGTCGGCTTCGCCGTGCAGCACCAGCGTCGGCGCCTGGATGCGCGGCAGCACCCGCGGGCGCTCGTCGTCGGCGCCGATGGCGAGCATCTGCCGCATCAGGCCGGCCGGGTGGTAGGCGCGGCGCATGCTGAAGGTGAGGCGCTCGGCAAGTTCTGCGTCGGTCTGCGGGTAGGCCGGGCTCTGGATGAGCCGCAGCAGCCGGATGCTGTGCGCCACCAGTTCGGCCTCGCCCTTGCCCAGCGGCCGGCGCATGAGCATGGCGGCCACCTCGCGGCGCGGGCCAGGCAGGCCGCGCGCGCCGCTGGAGCTCATGATGCTCACGAGGCTGGCGGTGCGCTCGGGTGCCGTGGCGGCCAGGCGCTGCGCGATCATGCCGCCCATGGAGGCGCCGACGATGTGGGCCTTGGCGATGCCCAGCGCGTCGAGCACGCCGATCGAATCGCGCGTCATGTCCTGCAGGGTGTAGGCCGAGCGCACTTTCAGGCCGAGCCGGTGGCGGATGGTCTCCCAGACGATGTTGCCGGTGCCGGCATGGTCGAAGCCCTGGCTCAGGCCGATGTCGCGGTTGTCGTGGCGCACCACGCGAAAGCCCGCATCGACCAGTTGCTGCACGAAGTGGGTGGGCCATGCGACCAGCTGCATGCCCAGGCCCATGATGAGCAGGATGACGGGGCGCCCGTCTCCAATGCTGCCTCCGGTATCGTCGACTTCGATCTGCAGGCCGTTGGCGTTGACTTTCATCGGGTCCTTGTGATTGCTGCTGCCGCGGCTACTTGAATTCGCGTTCGCGCAGCCATTTGGTGGCGACCCACTTTTCGCCGGCCAGCACCGGGGCGCCGCCATGCAGGGTGCGGGTGGCGGGGTCGGGTCGGTCGTAGCTGAAGAACACGCCGGTGCCGCGCACGGGCGCCACTTCGAGGCCGACGTCGGGGAAGGTGGTGGCACCGCCCTGCTCCGGCTCCTGCAGGTACATGACGAGCGTGGCCACGCGCTGGCCGCCGCGCTTTAGTATGGTGGGCGTGCCGGGCTCGTGGGGGTCGAAGTAGTCGTAGTGCGGGCGGTACTGCGCGCCCGGTGCGTAGCGCAAGATCTGCAGGCCTTCGCCGTGCGTCAGCGGCCAGCGCAGCAGCATGGCCAGGCGCTGCTCGAGGCGGGCGACGATCTCGTTCTCGCCGCGCTCGAAGAACATGCCGTCGCTGGTGCGGTCAACGTTGAGCACCTCACCGCCGGTGCGTGTTTCCACGGTGAGCGAGCGCGCCAGCCGCACCCGCGCCGCGGCGATCAGTCCTTCGCATTCCTCGGTCGACAGCAGGTTGCCGAAGACGATGACGCGCGGATGCCGCATCGTCTGCAGCACCTGCACGCGGCGGTCGCCGGCATCGAGGTAGAGCGGCGCGCCATCGAGGTCGGGGCCGGGCATTTCGGTGCGGGCCGGTGCCAGCACCGCTTCGACATCGGGGAAGCCGGCCTCGAGCTGAGCCAGTGCCACATCGGTGGCCGAATCGTGCCAGCCGGCCGCGCGCATCGACACGCGCAGCGCGGGCACCGAATGACCGGCCGCCAGCTGGGCAACCAGCCATTCGCGCAACTCCGGACTGATCGGTTGAGACATCAGATTTTTCTCCTGAACACCAGCCTTTCGGCCGTCGACACGTTGGCGTCGAAACCATAACCCTCGAGGTCGAACTTTTCCAGCGCCTTGGGCGTGGCCGCCTTGTGCAGCACGGCCCAGCGGGCCAGCAGGCCGCGGGCGCGCTTGGCGAAGAAGCTCACGATCTTGTACTTGTCGCCCTTCCACTCCTGGAACACGCATTCGACCACGCGGGCCTTGAGCACCTTCTGGTCGACCGACTTGAAGTATTCCTGGGAGGCAACGTTGATGACAACCGGGGTGCGGTCGGCCGCCAGGCGCTCGTTCAGGTGCTCGGCAATGCGCGAGCCCCAGAAGGCGTACAGGTCCTTGCCGTGGCGGTTGGCCAGCGCGGTGCCCATTTCAAGCCGGTAGGGCTGCAGGCGGTCGAGCGGCCGCAAGATGCCGTACAGGCCGCTGAGGATGCAGACGTGGTCTTGCGCCCAGTCGAGCTGTGCCTTGGTGAGCGTGCGGGCATCGAGGCCGCCGTAGACGTCGCCGTCGAAGGCAAAGGCGGCCTGGCGGGCGTTCTTGTCGGTGCTCTTGCTCGACCAGGCTTCGTAGCGCGCCACGTTCAGGGCCGAGAGCTTGTCCGACAGGTGCATGAGCTCGGAGATCTGCTGGGGCGACTTCTCGCGCAGCAGCTTGATCAGCTCGGCCGAGGGGCCGCGCGGGGCTTCGAAATGGGGTTGGGTGGCAGGGACTTCGGAGGGGACCGGGGTGTCGTAGTCGAGTGACTTTGCAGGGGAAAGCAGGAAGAGCATCCCGGAATTATGAGTGGCTGCCGTGACCCGAAGCCGCGCCGGTAAAATCCCCGGCAATCCCACCTCTGTCACCAACGGCACCCGAGGGTGCCGTTTTGCATTCCCCCATGAGCGAACCCACTACCCCTTCCGCCCAACCTGGTCTCGACAGCCTGTCGAAATCGTTCGAACCCGCCGCCATCGAGGCGCACTGGGGCCCGGAATGGGAAAAGCGCGGCTATGCCAAGGCCGGTTTCCGCGGCACGCAGCAACCCAAGGAGGGCGCCGATTCGTTCGCCATCCAGCTGCCGCCGCCGAACGTGACGGGCACGCTGCACATGGGCCATGCGTTCAACCAGACGATCATGGACAGCCTGACGCGCTACCACCGCATGAAGGGCGACAACACGCTGTGGGTGCCGGGCACCGACCATGCCGGCATTGCGACGCAGATCGTGGTGGAGCGCCAGTTGCAGGAGCAGAAGGTCAGCCGCCACGACCTGGGCCGCAAGAACTTCGTGGCGCGCGTGTGGGAGTGGAAAGAAAAGTCGGGCAACACCATCACCGAGCAGATGCGCCGCATGGGCGACACGGTGGACTGGAGCCGCGAGTACTTCACGATGGACGACGACCTGTCGGCCGTGGTGACGCAGACCTTCGTGAAGCTGTATGAAGAAGGCCTGATCTACCGCGGCAAGCGCCTGGGCAACTGGGACCCGGTGCTCAAGACCTCGGTGAGCGACCTCGAGGTCGAGAGCGAGGAAGAAGACGGCTCGCTCTGGCACATCGCCTACCCGCTGGAAGACGGCAGCGGCACGCTGGCCGTGGCCACCACGCGCCCCGAGACCATGCTGGGCGACACGGCGGTGATGGTTCACCCGGAAGACGAGCGCTACAAGCACCTGATCGGCAAGCACGTGAAGCTGCCGCTGGTGGACAAGCTGATTCCGATCATCGCGGACGACTACGTCGACAAGGAATTCGGCACGGGCGTCGTCAAGGTGACGCCGGCCCACGACTACAACGACTACGCGGTCGGCCAGCGCCACAAGCTCGACATCATCGGCATCCTGACGCTGGACGCGACCATCAACGACAACGCGCCCGAAAAATACCGCGGCCTCGACCGCTTCGTGGCGCGCAAGGCCATCGTGGCCGACCTCGATGCGCTGGGCCTGCTGATCGAGGTGAAGAAGCACAAGCTGATGGTGCCGCGCTGCGCGCGCTCGGGCGCCATCGTCGAGCCGATGCTCACCGACCAGTGGTACGTGGCCATGACGCGCCCCGGCGCCGATGGCCAGTCGATCGCGCAGAAGGCCATCGACGTGGTGAAGTCGGGCGAAGTGCGCTTCGTGCCCGAGAACTGGGTCAACACCTACAACCACTGGATGGAAAACATCCAGGACTGGACCATTTCGCGCCAGCTGTGGTGGGGCCACCAGATTCCCGCCTGGTACGACGAGGAAGGCAACGTGTACGTGGCCGAAAGCGAGGCCGACGCGCAAGCCAAGGCGCCGGGCAAGAAGCTCACCCGCGACGAAGACGTGCTGGACACCTGGTATTCGTCGGCGCTGGTGCCCTTCTCTTCGCTGGGCTGGCCCGAGAAGACGCAAGACCTCGACCTTTACCTGCCCTCGACCGTGCTGGTGACGGGCTACGACATCATCTTCTTCTGGGTCGCCCGGATGATCATGATGACCAAGCATTTCATCGGCAAGGTGCCGTTCAAGCACGTGTACATCCACGGCCTGGTGCGCGACGCGCAGGGCAAGAAGATGAGCAAGTCCGAAGGCAACGTGCTCGACCCGGTCGATTTGATCGACGGCATCGAGCTGCCCCAGCTGCTGGACAAGCGCACGCAGGGCCTGCGCAAGCCCGAGACGGCGCCCGCCGTCCGCAAGAACACGCAGAAGGAGTTTCCGGACGGCATTCCGGCCTTCGGCGCCGATGCGCTGCGCTTCACGTTCGCGTCGCTCGCCTCGCTGGGCCGCAGCATCAACTTCGACTCCAAGCGCTGCGAGGGCTATCGCAACTTCTGCAACAAGCTGTGGAACGCCACGCGCTTCGTGCTGATGAACTGCGAAGGCCAGGACTGCGGCCTGCTGGAGCACACGAAGGAAGACTGCAAGGTCGGCGGTCCGGCCCACGGCTACCTGAAGTTCAGCCGCGCCGACTACTGGATCGTGTCGCAGTTGCAGCGCGTGGAGGCCGAAGTGGCCAAGGGCTTCGAGGAATACCGCCTGGACAACGTGGCCAACGCGATCTACCAGTTCGCCTGGGACGAGTTCTGCGACTGGTACCTGGAAATTGCCAAGGTGCAGATCCAGACCGGCGACGATTCGCAGAAACGCGCCACGCGCCGCACGCTGATCCGCACGCTCGAGACGCTGCTGCGCCTGGCGCACCCGGTGATTCCGTTCATCACGGAAGAGCTGTGGCAGAAGGTGTCGAAGGTGGCCGGGCGTGAAGGCGAATCGATCATGGTGGCGGCCTATCCGAAGAGCCAGCCCGAGAAGATCGATGAAGCGGCCGAAGCGCATGTGGCGCGGCTGAAGGCGCTGGTCGATGCATGCCGCACGCTGCGTGGCGAGATGAACGTGTCGCCCGCGGTGCGCCTGCCGCTCTACGCCGTGGCCGACGATGCCGAAGGCGCGGCCTTCCTGCGCGAATCGGCACCGGTGCTGCAGGCACTGGCCAAGCTGAAGGAAGTGAAGGTCTTCGACGACGAGGCCTCGTGGCAGGCCGCGGCCGAAGCGGCGCCCGTGGCGGTGGTGGGCGCGGCGCGCCTGTGCCTGCACATGGAGATCGACAAGGCCGCCGAGAAGGTCCGCATCGGCAAGGAAATTGCCCGCATCGAGGGCGAGATCGCCAAGGTGCACGCCAAGCTCGGCAACGAAGCCTTCGTGGCCAAGGCACCGCCCGCAGTGATCGAGCAGGAGCGCAAGCGCCTGGCCGATTTCACCGCCACGCTGGAGCGCCTGCGCGACCAGCTTGTGCGCCTCGGCTGACAGACGGGGGAAGTTTTGGGCGTTTAGGATGTTGGTTCGGCACTTGCTTGCCGTTCCAGCATCAGCTTGCTGATTCGACCGATTTCCTCGACCGACCTCCCATCTTTCAACGAACCGACGCCGAACCGCCCATGTCCACACCATCGACACGCATCCGCAAGGCTGTATTTCCCGTTGCGGGCTTTGGCACCCGCTTTCTGCCCGCCACCAAGGCACAGCCCAAGGAAATGCTGCCGGTGGTCGACAAGCCACTGATCCAGTACGCGGTGGAAGAGGCTTACGCCGCGGGCATCCGCGACATGATCTTCGTGACGGGCCGCAACAAGCGCGCCATCGAAGACCACTACGACACCGCCTACGAGCTCGAAAGCCAGCTCGAAGCCAGTGGCAAGACCGCGCTGCTGAACATCGCGCGCTCGGTGATGCCCGACGACATGACCTGCTCGTACGTGCGGCAGCCGCGCATGCTGGGCCTGGGCCACGCGGTGCTGTGCGCCGAGCACCTTGTGGGCAACGAGCCCTTCGCCGTGCTGCTGGCGGACGACCTGATGGTCGGCCCGACCGACGGCGAACCGGTGCTGGCACAGATGACCTCGGCCTTTGCCCGCCTCGGCGGTTCGCTGCTGGCGGTGCAGGAAGTGCCGCTGGCGCACGTCAAGCGCTACGGCATCGTGGCCGGCGAGACCATCGAAGACGGCCTGGTCAAGGTCAGCCAGATGGTCGAGAAGCCGAAGCCCGAAGATGCGCCGTCGCGCCTGGGCGTGGCCGGCCGCTACATCCTCACGCCGGGCGTGTTCGATGAAATTCGCAACCAGCCCAAGGGCGCGGGCGGCGAGATCCAGCTGACCGACGGCATCGCGGCGCTGATGAAGAAAGAATCGGTCTACGCGTACGCCTACAAGGGCATCCGCTACGACTGCGGCAGCAAGGAAGGCTTTTTGCAGGCCACCGTGGAACTGGCGCTGGCCCACCCCGAAGTGGGCAGCGAATTCCGCGAATACCTCAAGAGCCTGAAGCTGTAGCGGCTTCGGTCCTGGGTCCAGGCCTTGGTTTTTCTCCTTCCCCTCCCGGGGGAAGGCCGGGATGGGCGCCAGCGGCCTTGCCATCCCCACCGACTTCTTCAGCGCCTCTTCAGCACATGAATGAAGTCGCTCCCCACCGTCTCCTGCGCCATCAGCTCATTGCCGGTTTGCCGCGCAAAGGCCTGGAAGTCGCGCACCGAGCCCGGGTCGGTCGACACCACCTTCAGCAGTTGCCCGCTCGCCATGTCGTTCAGCGACTTCTTGGCCTTGAGGATGGGCAGCGGGCAGTTCAGCCCGCGCGTGTCGATTTCGCGATCAACTTCCACGCTTCGGCTCCTCGGGCGGCAGGTTGAGTCCGCGGCGGCGCTCTTCGTTCTCGGCGGCGGTGAAGAACACGGGCTCGTGGCCGCGCGTGCGCAGCCAGTCGGCCAGCGCATAGCCCGTGCCCGCGGGCCAGCAGCGAAGGTCCGGCAGGTCGTAGAGGCGGTAGTCGACCAGCTCGGGCGACAGCTTGACCTCGCCATCGGCCACCACGTGGTAGGCGATGATGATCTGGTTCATGCGCTGGAAGTCGTAGGCGCCCACGAGCTTGGTGGCGCTGACGTCGAGGTTGGTTTCTTCCTTCACCTCGCGCGCGATGCCCTCTTCAGGCGTTTCGCCGGCTTCCATGAAGCCGGTGATCAGCGCGAACATCTTGCCGGGCCAGGCCGCGTTGCGCGCCAGCAGCACCTGGCCGCGGTATTCGACGATGGCCGCCAGCACCGGCGTGGGATTGTTCCAGTGCGTGTGGCCGCAATTCGGGCAGCGCAGGCGCTCCTTGGGGCCGCCGTCTTCCATCAACGCGATCCACTCCAGCGGCGTGGCACAGACCTGGCAAAACTTGGGATGGGGCATGGGGTTCTCAGCTTTGTTGTTCTTGAATCATGGCCCCTTCCAGAAACATCGCAGAACCGGCTTTGCCGGGCTGCTGATGTTGCCCCCGGAGGGGGTTGGCGAAGCGACACGAAGTGCGCATAGCCTGGGGGCGGGCCTATTTTTTTAGGCGGGGAACACGCCGGTCGACAGGTAGCGGTCGCCGCGGTCGCAGACCACGAAGACGATGGTCGCGTTCTCGACCTTCTTCGCCACTTCGAGGGCGGCCCACAGCGCGCCGGCGGCCGAGATGCCTCCGAAGATGCCCTCTTCGCGCGCCAGGCGGCGGCACATTTCCTCGGCATCGTCCTGGCTCACGTTGATTTCTTCGTCGACGCGGCTCGGGTCGTAGATCTTGGGCAGGTACTCGGCCGGCCACTTGCGGATGCCGGGAATGCGCGAGCCTTCGGCCGGTTGCGCCCCGATGATGCGCACCGCCGGGTTTTTCTCTTTCAGGAAGCGCGAGACGCCGGTGATGGTGCCGGTGGTGCCCATCGCGCTGACGAAATGCGTGATCTTGCCCTTGGTGTCGGCCCAGATCTCGGGCCCGGTGGTCTCATAGTGGATGCGCGGGTTGTCGGGGTTGGCGAACTGGTCGAGCACCCGGCCCTTGCCCTGCGTGACCATCTGCTCGGCGAGGTCGCGCGCGTATTCCATGCCGCCGCTCTTGGGCGTGAGCACCAGCTCGGCGCCGAAGGCCTTCATGGTCTGGGCGCGCTCGACGGAGAGGTCTTCCGGCATGATCAGCACCATGCGGTAGCCCTTGATGGCCGCGGCCATCGCCAGCGCGATGCCGGTGTTGCCCGAGGTGGCTTCGATCAGCGTGTCGCCGGGCTTGATCTCGCCGCGCTCTTCCGCCCGCTTGATCATCGAAAGCGCCGGCCGGTCCTTGACGGAGCCCGCGGGATTGTTGCCTTCAAGCTTGCCGAGAATCACGTTGCCACGCTTGGCGTTCTCTGCCGCATGAATGCGTTGCAGGGCCACCAGGGGCGTCTTGCCGATGGCATCTTCGATCGTCGGATAATTCATGCCAGCCACTGTGCCATAATTTTGGGCTTCCTTCCGGATGTGCCCGGGTGGTGAAATTGGTAGACGCAGGGGACTCAAAATCCCCCACCGAAAGGTGTGCCGGTTCGATTCCGGCCCCGGGCACCACCTCATTTCTTCTGCAACCAAAGCGACAACCAGCCGCCTTGGTTCGCATCTTTCCAGCGGCGTCAGGCCTTCAGCGCCGCCACCGCCCGGATCTCCACCAGCAACGATGCCCGCGCCAATGCGGCCACGCCGAGGATGGTCCAGGCCGGGTAGTCCTCCTTGATGTAGCGGTCTTTCACCTCGCGGAAATCGGCCAGCTGGCTGTCGATGTTCACGTGGTAGCTGACGATCTCGACGAGATCGCCGAACCCCAGCCCCTCGCTTTCGAGCACCGCGCCCAGGCGCCTGAAGGCCCAATCGGCCTGCTCCGCGGCCGTCTCCGGCACGCTGCCGTCCGGCCGAAGGCCGACCTGGCCTGCCACGAACAGCAGGCCGCCGGCCTTGACGCCTGCGGAATATTTGAAGGTGTCGAAGACGGCCGTCGATCCGAATTCGGGATGGCCATCGGGGACGCGGGTGATGCTCTTCTTGCGCATTCGTCGCTCTTTCTCTCTTTTTCTCTCTTCTCGTCAAACCAGGCCGGTATGCACCGTCGGGTGCGCCAGGCGCACGCGCAGTTCGCGCTTGAGCCGCGTGTTGTCGAGCCGTCGCGATTCGCCCATGAAGCTCAGCAACTGCAAGGGCAACTGGCGCTCGGCCTCGTCGCGGGCCACGCGCGGTGGGCGTTGCATGCCGTAAAGGTCGGCGGCCAGGTCCATGTAGTCGCCCATCCGCAGCTCGGTGTCGTCCGAAGCGTGCACGACGCGCTGCGGCTTGCCGCGGAACAGCGCGGCCTCGCAGGCGCGCGCCAGGTCGTCGGCGTGAATGTGGCTGGTGTAGACGTCGTCCTCGTGCCGCAGCACGGGCGTGCCGCGCTGCAGGCGCCCGCGCGGCGTGCCGTTTTCGCGGTCGGGCGCGTAGATGCCCGGAATGCGCAGGATGCTCGCGCGCACGCCGGCGCTGCGGCCCAGCCAGCGCACGGCGCGCTCGGCGTCGACGCGCCGGTGGGAACGCGGCGTGTCGGGCTGCACGCCGCGCGCCTCGCTCACGCGCGCGCCGCCGCAGTCGCCATAGACGCCGCTGGTCGAGCCGTACACCAGGGCCGACGGCACGGAGCGCAGCCGCAGCGCCCGCACCAGCGCGGTGGTGCGCTGGTCGCGCCACCAGGCGGCACCACCGTCCCGTGCGGGCGGCGCCAGGTGCAGCACACGCGTGGCAATGCCGGCCAGCCGCCGCAGCGTCGCCACATCGTCCAGATTGCCCACCAGCGGGCGGATTCCGGCCGCGCGCAAAGCGGCCACACGGTCGGCCGAAGAAGTGAGCGCCACCAGCTGCACGCGGCCCCGCAAGTCGCGCGCCACGCGCTGGCCGACGTCGCCGCAACCGACGATCAGGAGGCGTTCGCGCCGGAACCGCGCCGGCAGCGCGCCGGAGGGGCTATTGATTGAAGGCAAAATCCTGCTTCCTTTCTCTTTCAGACCCAGGCTGAAAACAAGCCGAAGAATACCGATGACTGCTCCAGTGCCGCACGATGCGGGCTTTTCCATCACCGTCGAGCCCAGTGGGCGCAATTTCGTGGTGCATGGCGACGAAACCATCCTCGCAGCCGGTATCCGGCAGGGCATCGGCCTCCCGTATGGCTGCAAGGACGGCGCCTGCGGCTCGTGCAAGTGCAAGAAGCTGTCGGGCGAAGTCACGCTGGGCCCTCACCAAAGCAAGGCGCTGAGCGCCGAGGAACAGCTGGCCGGCTTCGTGCTGACCTGCTGCGCCCACGCGAAGAGCGATGTCGTCCTCGAGTCGCGCCAGGTGACCGAGGCCGGCGCGCTGCCGATCCGCAAGATGCCGGTTCGGGTGCTGGCCCTGGCCCGCCAGTCGCACGACGTGGTCTTGCTGCGCCTGCAGTTGCCGGCAGGCGAGCCGCTGCAGTTTCATGCGGGCCAGTACGTGGAGTTCATCTTGCGCGACGGCACGCGCCGCAGCTATTCGATGGCCAATGCGCCGCACACGCTGAGCCAGCAGGGCACGGGCATCGAACTGCATCTGCGGCACCTGCCTGGCGGCAAGTTCACCGACCATGTCTTCGGCACGATGAAGGAAAAGGAAATCCTGCGCATCGAAGGCCCCTTCGGCAGCTTCTTCCTGCGCGAGGACTCCGACAAGCCGATGATTTTGCTGGCCTCGGGCACGGGCTTTGCGCCAATCAAGGCACTGCTGGAGCACATGAAGTTCAAGGGCATCGACCGGCCCGCCGCGCTGTACTGGGGCGGCCGCCGGCCCGAAGACCTGTACATGGACGAATGGGTGCGCGGCCAGCTGGCCGAAATGCCGAACCTGCGCTACGTGCCGGTCGTTTCGAACGCCACGCCCGAAGACAACTGGACCGGCCGCACCGGCTTCGTCCACCAGGCGGTGCTGGAAGACTTCTCGGACCTCTCGGGCCACCAGGTCTATGCCTGCGGCGCGCCCATCGTGGTCGACTCGGCCAAGCGCGACTACGTGGCGCTGGCCGGCCTGCCCGACGAAGAATTCTTTGCCGATGCGTTCACCACGGAAGCCGACAAGGCACTGCCCTGACAGCCACCCCCCAGACTTCCCGGATTCTCCAGATTTCCCAGGTTCCCCGAGAGACAGAAAAATGAAAACGAGACGCTTCCTTCTCACCCTGCTAGCCGGCGCCACCGCCCTGATGGGCGCAGGCCAGGCCGCAGCACAGCAGCAACGCCCGATCCGGCTCGTGGTGCCCTACGCAGCGGGCGGCCCGATCGACAACACCGCGCGCATCCTGGCCGAGCGCGTCAAGGACACGCTGGGCACGGTCATCATCGACAACAAGCCCGGCGCGGGCGGCAACATCGGCGCCGACGTCGTCGCCAAAGCCCCGGCGGACGGACTGACCATCGGCATTGCGGCCACGGCCACCAACGCGGTCAACCCGTGGCTGTACAACAAGATCCCGTTCAACGCCGCCACCGACTTCGCACCGATCACGCAAATGGTCCGCGTGCCCAACGTGCTGGTGATGAACGCCGACACGGCCAAGCGCCTGAACATCAACACAGTGGCCGACCTGGTCCGCTACGCCAAGGCCAACCCCGCCAAGCTCAACTACGGCAGCGGCGGCAATGGCAGCGCCGGGCACCTGGCGGGCGAGCTGTTCAAGAAGGAAGCGGGCATCTTCGCCGTGCACATTCCGTACAACGGCGGCAGCCCGGCGCAGTTGGCGCTGATCTCGGGGCAGGTCGATTTCAACTTCGACAACCTGGCCACCGCGGCACCGAACATCCGCTCGGGCAAGCTGAAGGCCATTGCGGTCACGACGCTGCAGCGCAGCAGCTCGCTGCCCGATGTGCCCCCGGTGGCGGACACGCTCAAGGGCTTCTCGATCGACACCTGGTGGGGCCTTGTGGCACCGGCGGGCACGCCGCACGACGTGGTCGCGAAGCTCAACCAGGCCTTCGTCGCCGCGCTGAACGCGCCGGAAACGAAGACCCGCTTTGCCTCGCTGCTTGCCGAGCCGGTGGGCAACTCGCCCGAGCAGTTCGGCGCCTTCATGAAGAGCGAACTGGCCAAGTACGAGAAGGTGGTCAAGGCCACCGGCGCAAAGGTTGACTGACCCCCAGTCTTCGCGCACTTCGTGTCGCTTCGCCAACCCCCTTGCAGGGGGCAATACCAGCGGCCCGGCAAAGCCGGTTCCGCGGTATTTCTGGAAGGGCCCGACGGGCTCTATTCGCCCAGGTAAGCGGCACGCACGCGCGGGTCGCGCAGCAGTTCCTTCGCATCGCCGTTCATGGTGATGAGGCCCGACTCCATCACGTAGCCACGGTCGGCCAGTTGCAGCGCGCGGTTGGCGTTCTGCTCCACCAGCAGGATGGTCACGCCCTGCGAGGCCACGGTCTGCACCACCTCGAAGATCTTGTCGCACATGATGGGCGACAGGCCCATGGTGGGCTCGTCGAGCAGCAGCACCTTGGGGCGCGCCATCAGTGCGCGGCCCATGGCCAGCATCTGTTGTTCGCCGCCCGACATGGTGCCGGCCAGCTGGTCCTTGCGCTCGCGCAGGCGCGGGAAGGTGACGAACACGCGTTCCATGTCGCTGGCGATGGCGGCCTTGTCCTTGCGGATGTAGGCGCCGATCTGCAGGTTCTCGGTGATGGTCATGCGCGTGAACACGCCACGGCCTTCCGGCACCATCACCAGGCCTTCTTCGACCAGGTCCCAGGCGCCGCGGCCCTTGATGCTGCGGCCGAGGAATTCGATGTGCCCGGCGCCCGAAGGCAACGTGCCGGTGATGGCCTTCATGGTGGTGGTCTTGCCGGCGCCGTTGGAGCCGATCAGCGACACCAGCTCGCCTTCGCGGACCTCGAAGTCCACGCCCTTGACGGCCTGGATGCCGCCATAGCCCACCTTCAGGCCGCTGACTTTCAGCAGCGTCTTGCCGGTGACCTTGGCCTGCGCGGCCGTGGCCCGGGTTTCTGCTTCGCTCGTCATCGTCGTCGTCATCTCAATGTCCTCCGGTGCCGAGGTAAGCCTCGATCACCTTCTCGTTCTTCTGCACGTCGACCGGGGTGCCTTCGGCAATCTGCTTGCCGTAGTCCAGCACGGTGACGCGGTCGCACAGGCCCATGATGAGCTTGACGTCGTGTTCGATGATCAGGATGGTGCGGTCGTCCTTGCGGATGCGGTCGATCAGCTCGCGCAACAGGACCTTCTCGGTCGAGTTCATGCCGGCGGCCGGCTCGTCGAGCGCAATGAGCTGCGGGTCGGTGGCCAGTGCGCGCGCAATTTCAAGGCGGCGCTGGTCGCCGTACGAGAGCGTGCGCGCCTTGTAGTCGGCGAACTTGCCGATGCCCACGTAGTCGAGCAGTTCCTGCGCGCGCTCGGCAATGGCCTTTTCTTCGGCCTTGAAGCTGCCGGTGCGCAGCATGGCGCCGAACACACCCGATTTCGTGCGGATGTGGCGCCCGACCATCACGTTCTCGAGCGCCGTCATTTCGGCGAACAGGCGGATGTTCTGGAAGGTGCGCGCAATGCCGGCCTTGGCCACTTCGTGCACGGCCGTCGGCTGGTAGGGCTTGCCGGCCAGCTCGAAGGTGCCGCTGTCGGGCGTGTACAGCCCGGTGATCACGTTGAAGAAGGTGGTCTTGCCAGCGCCGTTGGGGCCGATCAGGCCGTAGACCTGGCCGCGCTTGATGGTGATGCCCACGTCCGAGAGGGCCTGCAGGCCGCCGAAGCGCTTGGAGATGCCGCGAACGTCGAGGATGGTGTCTGTGGTTGTCGTCATGTCGGTTTCTCCTTCGCTCACGGATTGATGGACATGGGACGCGAAGCCGCACCCGGCAATTCGTCGGCGGGCGAGTCGATGCCCGGTGCATGCGTTTGCAGCGAGCCCGGGGCCACGGCCGCATGGGCCGGGTCGACGGGCACGCCGCCCTTCTTGACCAGCGTCTTGCCATGCTCCGGCGAAGGCCAGAGGCCACGCGGACGCACCAGCATGATGATGATCATGGCCAGTGCAATGAAGAGCTGGCGCAGGATCGACGCATCGAGGCGGCCGTCGGTCAGCGATTGCAGCGGACCGGCCACGTAGCGCAGCACCTCGGGCAGCGCAGCCAGCAGCACGGCACCGAGGATGACGCCGGGCAGGTGCCCGATGCCGCCCAGCACCACCATGGCGACGATCATCACCGACTCCATCAGGCTGAAGGACTCGGGCGACACGAAGCCCTGGAAGGCCGCGAACATCGCGCCCGACACGCCGCCGAAGCTGGCGCCCATGCCGAAGGCCAGCAGCTTCATGTTGCGGGTGTTGATGCCCATGGCCTTGGCGGCGATTTCGTCTTCGCGGATGGCCATCCAGGCGCGGCCGATGCGCGAGACCTGCAGGCGGTGCGAAATGATCACGGTGGCGATCACCAGCGCCAGGAACAGGTAGTAGTACAGCGACACCGACGAGATGGTGAAGCCGTCGAACTTCCAGGCCTTGCCCAGGTCGAGCCCCCAGAACTTGATGGAGTCGATGGCCGTGATGCCCTTCGGACCGTTGGTGATGTTCACCGGCTGGTCGAGGTTGTTCAGGAACACGCGGATGATTTCGCCGAAGCCGAGCGTGACGATGGCGAGGTAGTCGCCGCGCAGCTTGAGCGTGGGCGCGCCGAGCATCACGCCGAGCACGCCGGCCACCACCAGCGCCAGCGGTATCACGATCAGAAGCGACGTGTGCAGGCCGTTCGGGAACATGGCCTTGAACCACGGGAAGGTCTCGGTCAGGTGCGACGAGCCCATCAGCGCGAAGAGGTAGGCCCCCACCGCGAAGAAGGCCACGTAGCCCAGGTCGAGCAGGCCGGCATAGCCGACCACGATATTCAAGCCCAGTGCCAGCAGCACGTAGAGCAATGCGATGTCGGCAATGCGCACCCAGGCGTTGCCCTGCATCTGCAGCAGCAGCGGCAGCGCGAGCACTGCAATGGCGCCAATGACGTAGAGAGCGAGGTTCTTGCTGTTCTTCATGATGCGTCGCTCCTCAGGCACGGTCCGCCACGCGTTCGCCCAACAGGCCCGATGGCCGCAGCGTGAGCATGACGATCAGCACGATGAACGCGAAGATGTCGCTGTAGTTGCTGCCCAGCACGCCACCCGTGAGGGTGCCGATGTAGCCGGAGCCGATGGCTTCGATGAGGCCGAGCAAAATGCCGCCGACCACCGCGCCGGCCAGGTTGCCGATGCCGCCGAACACGGCCGCGGTGAAGGCCTTCAGGCCAGGCAGGAAGCCCATCGCGTGCTGCGCGATGCCGTAGTTCGATGCGTACATCACGCCGGCGATGGCCGCGAGCACGGCGCCGATGATGAAGGTGGCCGAGATGACCATGTCGGGCCGGATGCCCATCAGCGCGGCGACGCGCGGGTTCTCGGCGGTGGCGCGCATTGCGCGGCCGAGCTTGGTGTAGTTGACCACCCACATCAGCACCACGAGCGAGAAGGCCGTGACGCTGAGGATCATGACTTGCGTGGGGGAGATGACTGCGCCGCCCAGGTGGATGGGGTCGGTCGGCAGCAGGTTGGGATAGGCCTTGTTGGTGGGCTTCCAGATGATCATTGCCAGCGTCTGCAGCAGGATCGACATGCCGATGGCGGTGATGAGCGGCGCCAGCTTGGGGCTGTTGCGCAGCGGCCGGTAGGCCACTTTCTCGATCACGAAGTTGAGGGTTGCCGCGACGATGCAGGCGATGACCAAGGCAATGAGAAGGATCAGCCAGCCGGGTGTGCCGGGCATGGAGTCCTGCATGAGTCCGATGATGGTCCAACTGGTGAGGGCCCCCACCATCAGCACTTCCCCGTGCGCAAAGTTGATCAGGTTGATGATGCCGTACACCATGGTGTAGCCCAAGGCTATCAAGGCATACATGCTGCCGAGAACCAGACCGTTGATGATCTGCTGCAGCAATATTTCCATAACGCGATTCCCTATGTGTTGCACCGATGTGGGCGCTATTCACCCACCGGAGGCACCGGTTTGGCGCCCGTGGCTTGACAAGCAAAAAACCAGCCAACATGTGTCGCCGGCGGATTTGTGGGCGGGATTGTAAGCACGCACCAGCGCTGATTTGGTGCGTGTTGACCGGGGTTTACCCGCTCACCTCATGCTGTATGAGCGTGAGGTCATGCGCTGCGTGGGCGCATGTTGCAAGACAGTATCAATCGTCTCGTTCAGCGTTTCGGCGGCGCAGTTCACGCAGTTTTTCGCCGATGCGAATCTCGAGTCCACGCTCGACGGGCTCGTAGAAAACCTGGCCTTCCAGGCCGTCGGGAAGGTAGCGCTCGCCGGCGGCGAAACCGCCCTCTTCGTCGTGCGCATAGCGGTATCCCTTGCCGTAGTCGAGCTCCTTCATGAGCTTGGTCGGCGCATTGCGCAAATGCATCGGCACCGGGCGGGTGCTGTCTTTCTTGATCAGGGCGCGCACCGCGTTGTAGGCCTTGTAGACGGCATTCGACTTGGGTGCGATCGCCAGGTAGACCACGCACTCGGCCAGCGCGAGTTCGCCTTCGGGCGTGCCCAGGCGCTCGTAGACCTCGGCCGCATCGAGCGCCAGGCGCAGCGCGCGCGGATCGGCCAGGCCGATGTCTTCGCTGGCCATGCGCACCAGCCGGCGCGCCATGTAGCGCGGGTCGGCGCCGCCGTCGAGCATGCGCACAAACCAGTAGAGCGCGGCATCGGGGTCGCTGCCGCGCACCGACTTGTGCAGCGCGCTGATGGTGTCGTAGAACTGCTCCCCGCCCTTGTCGTAGCGGCGCATGCGCTCACCGAGCACACGCAGCAGCCACTCGTCGTCGATGCGGTCGAGCTTTTCGGCGCGGGCAGCCACGGCCAGCGTCTCGAGCGTGTTGAGCAGGCGGCGGGCATCGCCGTCCGCGTAGGCCACCAGGCGGTCGACGGCCGTGCCGTCGATCGCGGGCACGGCCTGGATGGCCTGCGCGCGCACGACGATCTGCTTGAGGTCGTCTTCGCCGAGCGACTGCAGCACGTACACCGCGGCCCGCGACAGCAAGGCCGAGTTGACCTCGAAGGAAGGGTTCTCGGTGGTCGCGCCGATGAAGGTGAAAAGGCCCGACTCCACATGCGGCAGGAACGCGTCCTGCTGGCTCTTGTTGAAGCGGTGCACTTCATCGACGAAGACGATGGTGCGCTGCTGCTCCAGCCCGTCGCGCGCGGCCGTGGCACGGTCCACCGCCTCGCGGATGTCCTTCACGCCGCCGAGCACCGCGCTGATGCTCAGGAACTGCGCGTCGAAGGCATCGGCCATGAGCCGCGCGATGGTGGTCTTGCCGGTGCCCGGCGGCCCCCACAGGATGCAGGAATGCGGCTGGCCCGATTCGAATGCGATGCGCAGCGACATGCCCGGCCCCAGCAAGTGCTGCTGGCCGATCACTTCGCCCAGCGTCTTGGGACGCAGGCGCTCGGCAAGGGGTTGGTGCGCGGTTGCCAAACCTTCTGTGCTTGCTTGTCTGTTTATCGACTGTGCTTATTGCTTGACGACGTCGGCGCCGGCTGGCGCCTTGAAGTCGAACACGCTGGCAGGCAACGACGGGTTGACCTCGACCTTGCTGAACTTCAGCACCGAACGCTGGCCGAAGCTGTCGAGAATTTCGAGCGCCGCCAATGCGTCGCCCTGGAAGCCCACCTGCACGCTCTGCAGCTGGCCGTCCTTGTTCTTGGGCGTGGCCTTGACCCATTGCAGGCCATCGCGCTCCGCTGCGGCTTCCAGCGCGAAATCGGCCTGCAGGGCGCGCAGGTCGGGGGCCGCGGCAATCAGTGCGGCGGGCGTGGAACCCAGCGCCTGCGCCTGGGCGCGTTGTGTGACCTGGTTCAGGTCCGCGTCGTAGAGCCACAGCGTCTTGCCGTCGGCCACGATGGTCTGGGCAAAGGGCTTCTGGTAATCGAACTTGAATTTGCCGGGGCGCTGGAATTCGAAGGTACCGGTCGACGTCTTCACGCGGCCCGGTTGGCCCTCGCGCGCGGGCGCTGTCACGGTCTGGGTGAAATCGGCGCGGCCCGACTTGACCGTCTTCACGAAGGCCTCAAGGCTTTCGAGCCCGCCGGCCCAGGCGTTGGCGGAGCTGAGAAGGCCGATCAATAGCCAATGGCGAAATTTCAATTTGGATTCCTCGGAATATCTTTGTGCACGGGCTGTAGCACTGGGCTTCGACCCTAACTGCGGCCAATTGAATCAGGTGTAGGTCTTCATGAAGATTTGCAACGCATCTTGCGTGCTTTTGCAAATTGCCATTCAGAACGTAACCTGAATACCGGCCCCGCCGCGTGAATTACTCGGTGCGCGCGGGCACCAGAATTTCGCGCTGGCCGCTGCCGCTCATGGCACTGACCAGGCCGGCCTTTTCCATGTCTTCGACAAGGCGCGCGGCGCGGTTGTAGCCGATCTTCAGGTGGCGCTGCACCAGCGAGATGCTGGCCTTTCGGTTCTTGAGCACGACCTCGACCGCCTGGTCGTACATCGGGTCTTTCTCGGAATCGCCGCCGCCCAGCATGTCGCCGTCACCGTCGCCATCGACCGTGCCGCCTTCGAGCACGCCTTCGATGTAGTCGGGCTCGCCCTGGCTCTTCAGGTAGG
Source organism: Variovorax sp. KBW07 (assembly GCF_003852515.1). Taxonomy (GTDB): domain Bacteria; phylum Pseudomonadota; class Gammaproteobacteria; order Burkholderiales; family Burkholderiaceae_C; genus Variovorax. The sequence goes on from NZ_QAJK01000018.1 coordinate 77,198, forward strand.
CCACCACACGGTGCACTTCCTCGTCGCTCACGAACGCACCGTGCACGCGGATCGGCAGGCCACTGCCGCTGGCCATGTAGAGCATGTCGCCCATGCCCAGCAGCGCCTCGGCGCCCATCTGGTCGAGGATGGTGCGGCTGTCGATCTTGGAGCCCACCGAGAACGCGATGCGCGTGGGGATGTTGGCCTTGATGAGGCCGGTGATCACATCGACGCTGGGCCGCTGCGTGGCCAGGATCAGGTGGATGCCGGCGGCGCGCGCCTTCTGCGCAAGGCGGGCAATGAGCTCTTCGATCTTCTTGCCGACCACCATCATCAGGTCGGCCAGTTCGTCGATGATCACCACGATGTGCGGCTCGCGCTTGAGCGGCTCCGGATCGTCGGGCGTGAGGCTGAAGGGGTTGTAGATGAACTCCTCGCGCGCCTTGGCTTCGTCGATCTTGGTGTTGTAGCCCGCCAGGTTGCGCACGCCGAGCTTGCTCATGAGCTTGTAGCGGCGCTCCATTTCGGCCACGCACCAGTTCAGGCCGTGGGCCGCCTGGCGCATGTCGGTGACCACTGGCGCCAGCAGGTGCGGAATGCCCTCGTAGACCGACATTTCGAGCATCTTCGGGTCGATCATGAGCAGGCGAACGTCGCGTGCCTCGGCCTTGTAGAGCAGCGAAAGAATCATCGCGTTGATCCCCACCGACTTGCCCGAACCGGTGGTACCGGCCACCAGCACGTGCGGCATCTTCGCGAGGTCGGCCACCACGGGGTTGCCGATGATGTCCTTGCCGAGGCCCATGGTGAGCATCGACTTGCCTTCGTTGTAGATCTGCGAGCCCAGGATTTCGCTGAGCTTGATCGACTGGCGCTTGGCGTTCGGCAGTTCGAGCGCCATGTAGTTCTTGCCCGGAATGGTTTCGACCACGCGGATCGACACCAGCGAGAGCGAACGCGCCAGGTCCTTGGCCAGACCGAGAATCTGCGAGCCCTTGACGCCGGTGGCGGGCTCGATTTCGTAGCGGGTGATCACAGGGCCGGGTGAAGCCAGCACCACGCGCACCTCGACGCCGAAGTCCTTGAGCTTCTTCTCGATCATGCGCGAGGTCATCTCGAGCGTGTCGGGCGACACCGTTTCCTGGCGCACCAGCGCGGCATCGAGCAGGTCGACCTGCGGCAACTTGCTGTCGGGCAGTTCCTTGAAGAGCGGCTTCTGGCGCTCCTTGACGACGCGATCGCTCTTGGGCACTTCGGTCATCGCGGGTTCGATCTGCACCGGCGGCGAAGGCGCGCGGCGCTTGGGGCGCGGCTCGAGGCGGAGTTCGTCGTCGTCTTCGGTGAAAGAAGCGGATGCCCCGGAATCCATGGCCGGCTCGCGGCCCTTGCCGGCGTCGCCGCCGCGCGTGAACGCGGGTTCGTAGGCGGGCTCGTCGGCTTCGGCGCGCTCGCGGGCGGCCTGCTTGCCCATGGCGATGTCGGCCGCCATTTCGCGCTTTTCGCGGCGCGACTCGAACAACGAATAGGCCCGGGCACCGATGCGCTCGGCAATCAGGCTCCAGGAGAAACGAAAGACCAGCGCCGAGCCGATCACGCCACCGGCAATGGCCACCAGCGCCGAGCCGGTGAAGCCCATCCAGCGAACGCTTGCCGGCCCCACCAGATAGCCCAGCGCGCCGCCGCCAGAGCCCGGCAGGTGCGATTCGAGCCGGTACAGGCGCGACCATTCGAGCATGGCGCTGGCGCACAGCAGCAGGACAAGGCCGAACCAGAAGGCAAGGCGGCTGCGGTTGAAGCGGCCGCGCACGGGTTGCTCGGCCGGCGTCGGCTCGCCGCCGCGCAGCCAACTGGCCAGCGACGAAAGCCATGCGCGCAAGCCCGCGGCAAGGCACCACCAGACCGAGTAGCCCGCCAGGAAATAGCTGCCATCGGCCAGCCAGGCGCCGATGCGGCCACCCCAGTTCTTGATTTCGCCGCCAGTGCCCGAGGTCGACCATGCGGCGTCGGAAGGCGTGAAGCTCAGCATCGCGAGCAGCCAGAACAACAGCGCCGCAAACCCGGCAATCAGCGTGATTTCGTGGGCAAAGCGCATGGCGCGCATGCGCACGGGTTGCCCTTCGGCGGCAGAAGAAGATTGAAGCGTATTGAGCGAATAGGTCATGGAAAACACGGCACCCGACCCAGAAAATCGGAGGCCGGACGCACGAACACTACAACAAAAGGCCGTGGCCGCCCCTGGCGGACCCGGCCCTGGAGGCTCAAGCGAGAGACAGGAGCCGTTCCTTGACGATCATCGAGCCGTCGTCCTGGGTCTGCACGAAGCCGCGCTCTTCGAGGTCCTTCATGACGCGGCTCACCATTTCGCGCGAGGCGCCGACCATCTTGGCGAGATCCTGCCGCGAGATCTTGTCGCGCACCTTGAGGTTGCCGGCACCGTCCTCGACAGCAAATTCCAGCAGCGAGCGTGCCACGCGGCCGTAGACGTCCATCAGCGCCAGCGACTCGATCTTGCGGTCGGCGTGGCGCAGGCGCTGCACCAGGCCGCGCATGATGTTGTAGGCCATCGAGGAGTTCTCGGGCAGGCAGCGCGCAAAGGCATCGCGGCCCAGCATGAGCACGTCGCACTGGATTTCAGTGCGCACCGTGGCCGAATGCGGCTCGTCGTCGATCAGGCTCATCTCGCCCAGATAATCGCCGGGGTGCAGCGTGGCCAGGATCACTTCCCGGCCGCGGCTGTCAGCGCTGGTAACGCGCGCGCGCCCCGTCAGGATGATGTAGAGCGCGTCGGACTTCTTGCCCTGCTCCACGACAACTTCGGCACGCTTGAAGCGCTTCTTGATGATCGCATCCGCGATGCTTGCGGACTGCGTAGCCGTCAGCGACGCGAACAAAGGAACGCGCCGAAGCAATTCAAGGTTGGACAGCATCGACATTTATCAATCCCTGATACAGCGCGCGACGTGGTCCAAAAGACAAGCCAATGGATTACTACAATCGCGCGCATTGAAAACACCGTGCACCCGGTGTTGAACCGAGCGGTGATACTCCACATATATCGCTACCACCCTGAAAATGTACACGCTGAAGCAGCGTATATCCTAGGTTTTCTATCATGTCTGCTCCCCAACACGCCAAGGTTTTAATTCTCGGCTCCGGCCCGGCCGGATATACCGCCGCCGTTTACGCAGCGCGCGCAAACCTGAAGCCATTGCTCATTACCGGTATTGCCCAGGGCGGGCAGCTGATGACCACCACCGAGGTCGACAACTGGCCGGCCGACGTTCACGGCGTTCAGGGCCCCGAACTGATGCAGCGCTTTCTGGAGCACGCGGAACGCTTCAAGACGCAGATCGTGTTCGACCACATCAACAAGGTCGACCTGAGCAAGCGCCCCTTTACCCTCACGGGCGACAGCGGCACCTACACCTGCGACTCGCTGATCATTGCCACGGGCGCTTCCGCGAAGTACCTGGGGCTCGATTCCGAGGAAAAGTTCATGGGCCGCGGCGTCTCGGCGTGCGCCACCTGCGACGGTTTCTTCTACCGCGAGCAGGAAGTCTGCGTGATCGGCGGCGGCAACACGGCCGTCGAGGAAGCGCTGTACCTCTCGAACATCGCCAACAAGGTCACGCTGGTGCATCGCCGCGACAAATTCCGCGCCGAACCAATCCTGATCGACAAGGTCATGGAAAAGGTCGCCGAGGGCAAGATCGTGCTGAAACTGCACAACCAGCTCGACGAAGTGCTGGGCGACGGCACGGGCGTGACGGGCATCCGCATCAAGAACACGCAGACCGGCGCAACCGAGCAGATCGACCTCAAGGGCTGCTTCATCGCCATCGGCCACCACCCGAACACCGACATCTTCCAGGGCCAGCTGGAAATGAAGGACAACTACATCCTGACCCGCTCCGGCCTGCAGGGCTTTGCCACGATGACCAGCATTCCGGGCGTGTTCGCGGCCGGCGACGTGCAGGACAACGTGTACCGCCAGGCGATCACGAGTGCCGGCACGGGCTGCATGGCCGCACTGGACGCGCAGCGTTTCCTCGAGCAGGACGACTGAGCCAGGCCCACCGTCGGGCAAAAGGGCTATAATCCGAGGCTTTGCCGAAATATGGCCACTCCCTCACCGGGGATTGGGTTACGGCAAAGCCGGGGTACCGCCACCCGTTTCTGGCGAGGTCAAGCTGCAAAACACCCTGCAATCATCGCGATTGCGCCGGTGCCAGCTGTTCAAGAAAGAGTGTCCACATGGCACGCGTATGCGACGTAACGGGCAAAGGCCCGATGGTCGGAAACAACGTTTCCCACGCCAACAACAAAACCAAGCGCCGGTTCCTGCCGAACCTGCAATATCGCCGCTTCTGGGTCGAGACTGAAAACCGCTGGGTTCGCCTGCGCGTTTCGAGCGCTGCACTGCGCCTGATCGACAAGAACGGTATCGACGCCGTGCTCGCAGACCTGCGCGCACGCGGCCAAGCTTAAGGAGCTGAATCATGGCAACGAGCAAAGGCGGACGCGAAAAGATCAAGCTGGAATCCACCGCGGGTACCGGCCACTTCTACACGACCAGCAAGAACAAGAAGACGATGCCTGAAAAGATGTCGATCATGAAGTTCGACCCGAAGGCACGCAAGCACGTCGAATACAAGGAAATCAAGCTGAAGTAATTCAGTCCTGGTTGTCCAAAACAAAAAACCCGCTGTGATCCAGCGGGTTTTTTGTTGCCTGTTTATTTCCCGCCACCCTGTTCATTTGGGAAATACAAATACGGCGGGTACAAAAAAGCCGACCATCGAGGTCGGCTTTTTCAATGAGCAGGAGAACTGCTCTTTTCGCTTCCCAGTCCTTAGACGCGTGCGGCGCGCAGGCGGGTCGAGAACTCGCGCAGGCCGGCAATGCCGCTGGCCTCGGCACGGTGGCACCAGGCTGCCAGATCGGCCGCCAGCTGCTCGCGCGACTGCGAAGTGTTCAGCCAGAGCTGGCGCAACTCTTCGCGCATCGTGACCATCTTGTCGAGCACCGGGTGGGCGGCACGGGCTTGCACCACGTGGCTACGGGCCGATGCAGGCACCTTGTCGTCGTCGCGGTGCAGCCAGCGCTTGGCAGCCTTGAGCACCGACAGGTCGGCACCCTTGGTCTTCAGCACGGCCAGTTCTTCGCTGGTCGCACGGCGCATTTCGCGCGCGTAGCCGGCCATGACTTCGTAGCGGTTGGCAATGACGGCCTCGAGGGTCTTCTCGTTGGCCACGGGCTGGATGTCGCCCATCTGCATCTTCGGCGGCACCTTCTTGACCTTGGCCCAGCCAATGGCCTGCATGGCCTGAATGTAGATCCAGCCGATGTCGAACTCGTACTTCTTGACCGAGAACTTGGCCGAAGTCGGGTAGGTATGGTGGTTGTTGTGCAGCTCTTCGCCGCCGATGATCAGGCCCCAGGGCGAGATGTTGCGGCTGGCGTCAGGCGCCTCGAAGTTGCGGTAGCCCCAGTAGTGACCGATGCCGTTGATGATGCCGGCGGCGGTGATCGGGATCCAGAGCATCTGCACTGCCCACACGGCCATGCCGAGCGTGCCGAACAGCGCCAGGTTGATGATCAGCATCAGGCCCACGCCTTGCCAGCTGTAGCGCGTGTACAGGTTGCGCTCGATCCAGTCATCAGGCGTGCCGTGACCGTAGCGATCCATCGTTTCCTTGTTCTTCGACTCCTTGCGGTACAGCTCGGCGCCGCGCCACAAAACTTCGTCGATGCCCTTGACCTGCGGGCTGTGCGGGTCTTCTTCGGTTTCGCACTTGGCGTGGTGCTTGCGGTGAATGGCAACCCATTCCTTGGTCACCATGCCGGTGCCAAGCCACAGCCAGAATCGGAAGAAATGCGACGGGATCGGGCCCAGATCCATGGCCCGGTGCGTCTGCGTGCGGTGCAGGAAGATCGTGACCGCCGCGATGGTGATGTGCGTGGTGACGAGCGTGTACAACACCACTTGCCACCAAGTGAGGTCCCACAGGCCGTGTCCGAGCCATTGGATGGCCGCGTTCAGAACGGCGGAGTCAGGAAGCAACATTGAGTCAGGTACTCCATGGCCACACGAAGGTGCAGCCTTCAGATAACCAGCGATTTTAAGTCGGCAGGGCCAAAACGAGGCCTTTTACCCTTCAAGAAAAGCACTGATTAACCCTCGATTGGAGTCCTGCGCCTATTTGCGGTTCCACACTGCGGCAAAGAAACCGTCGGTGGCATGGCGGTGCGGCCACAGCCGCAGGTAGCGCCTGCCGTCCTCGCCCCCCGCGCAAAGTGCCTCGAAACCTTCCACTTTGAGCCCCTGCAGCAGCTCGGCGGCGTCCACGGGCTCGAAATCGGGGTTGGCGGCGGCAAAAGCCTCGGCAATGGCCTCGTTTTCCTCCGGCAGCACGCTGCAGGTGGCATAGACCAGCCGGCCGCCCGACTTCACGAGCCGCGCGGCGCTTTGCAGGATGGCGGTCTGCTTGACCGTCAGTTCCTCGACCGATTTGAGCGACTGGCGCCATTTCAGGTCCGGATTGCGGCGCAGCGTGCCAAGCCCCGAGCACGGCGCATCGACCAGCACGCGGTCGATCTTGCCCGCCAGGCGCTTGACGCGATCGTCGCGCTCATGGGCAATCGCGGCCGGATGAACGTTCGAAAGCTTGCTGCGCCCCAGCCGCGGCTTGAGCGCGTCGAGGCGATGCGCCGACGTGTCGAAGGCATAGAGACGGCCGGTGTTGCGCATCGTCGCGCCAATGGCCAGCGTCTTGCCGCCGGCTCCGGCGCAGAAGTCGACCACCATTTCGCCGCGCTTGGCATCCAGCAGCAGCGCCAGCAGTTGCGAGCCTTCGTCCTGCACCTCCACGGCACCGCGGGCAAAGGCGTCCAACTTGGTCAGCGCCGGCTTGCCGTCGATGCGCAAGCCCCAGGGCGAAAACGGCGTCGCTTCCGATTTGATAGCAGCTTTCGCAAGCTCCGCCTTTACTTCGGCGCGTTTGTCGGTCAGGGCGTTGACGCGCAGGTCCAGCGGCGCCGGCTGCTGCAGGCTTTCGACCAGCGGCCAGAAACCGTCGCCCAGCTGCGCCTTGAGCGGCGCCACCAGCCACTCGGGCAGGTTGTGGCGATGGCGTTCGAGCAAGTCTTCCGGCTTGACGGCGTCGCAGTTGTCGAGCCAGCGCTTTTCGGTGTCGGTCAGGGCGCTCTTCAGAAAATCGCGCGGGCCGTAAAAGCCCAGGATCGCCATGCGGCGTTCCTTCGAACCGGTGCCCGAGGGCGAGAGGTGGTCGAACAGAAGCTTCTTGCGAAGCACGGTGTAGACGGTTTCGGCGAGCGTCGCGCGCTCGCGCGGGCCGAACTCGCGGTGGTCGCGGAAAAAGCGCGAAACGACCTGGTCGGCCGGGTGATCGAATTTCAGGACAAGGCCGACCAGATCGGCGGTGGCCTCCAACAGGGCTTTGGGGTGCATACCCCCGATTGTCTCAGCCAGCCGGCATGCCGGACCGAAGGGGCTTTGGGCTCGGCCTATGCGGCGCGCGTCCAGACCGGCCCGAAGGCCTCCCGCTCGATGTCCGCCAACGTGGGCGAATGGCCGGCCCAGAGCACCAGCGCCACGCCCGGCAGGCTCAGGGTTTGCTCGAGCTGGCGGCACAGTTGCCAGCGGCCGTCGTCGTCGAGCCCCGGCAGTTCGACAAACACCGTGTAAGCGCGGCGCCAGGGAAATTCGCGCAAGTTCTTGCGCACCAGCCAGGCCCGCGACACGGGAAGGTTGCGCGCGAGATCCGCCTTCAACTCCTCCAGCTCGTGGTGGTTCAGGTCGTGCCGCGTGATCTGGCTGAAGACCGGCGTGTCGGTAATTTCTTCCCAGGCGCGCGCCTCGGCCTCTTCCGCTTCCTTGAGCCGGCCGCGCCACAGCTTGAGCGCTTCCTCGTCATGCGGCCCTGCGTCGGGGTCTTCGAGCGAGGCCACGGCACTCCTGGCGGCCCACCAGCGGCTGGCCGCGCCGGACTCGTGCAGCCGCTCGAGCACCACGAGGCGCGACGCGCGATCGCTGGCGGGCAGCATCTGCACCAGCCCACGCAGTGCGCCAGGATGCTCCGGCGCGATTTTCAGGGCGCTTTCGTAGCGGATTCGCACCGGCGCCGCCGGGTCGAGGCGCCGCTCCGAGTCGGCCCACTCGACCATTTCGTCGGGCGTGTTGTGCTCGCCGCGCGCCGCCAGCACCGCGATGCGCTCGCGGATGCGCGACCTGTGCGCATGGTGCTGCTTCCAGTCGGCGGCATGCGCACGGCGCCACAGATTGTCGAAATGCTCGATCCACTTCTTGCGATCGGCCAGCAACTCGAGCGCCGGGCGCTCCGACCATTCGGGCAAGGCGGCCTTCTGCTCCAGGGCTTCGAGCCGGTCGCGCAACACCGGATGGGTGTCTTCCAGGTCGCTGACACGGCGCATCGCATCGCGCAGCGCCTGGCGCGCGAATTCGTCGCTGGGCGGCGTGCGGACGCGCTTGCGCAAGGCTGCGAACGGCCCGGGCGGCTGCGGCTCGTGCTCGGCGCGCGACCAGTGCCAGGGCCAGAACTCGTTGGCGTACCAGTTGCCCTTGATCGCGATCTCGGTCAGCGCCGCGGCGGCCACCGGCGCGCCCAGCAGCCGGCCCGAAATGCGGTCGGCCTCGTATTCGTCCTGCCGGGCGAGCGCGAAGGTCTTGGCCGCGAAGCGCGGAAAGTACCAGCGGAAGAAGGCCTGCGAAAGCAGCGCCATCACGCCTTCGTCGCGCTGCAGGTTGGCGTCGAGCTTGAGCCACGACAGCCGCGTGCGATAGATCCAGGCGCTCAGCTTGCCGTGGTTGCCGCGCAGGTGGCCGTATTCGTGCGCCAGCACCGACAGCAGCCGGCGCCGGTCGAGCATCATCAGCAGCGGCAAGCCAATGCTCAGGGAATTGACCGCACCGCCGAAGAGCCCGAAGCGCGGCACCTGGCGGATGCTGGCGTTGAACTCGTCGTCCAGGTAGACGTGGTGAACCGGCGGCCCCTTGATCCTGGTGCGAATGCGGTCCAGCGCCTCGAAGAGCGCCGGCGCGTCCTCGCGAAAAAGCTCCTTGCCTTCGGGCTCGTCGAAGCGCACCCACAGCGCGCGCAGCGTGGCCCACAGCAAGCCCGCGGCAAACAGCAGGAGCCAGCCCCGCGTGAAACCGAAGCGCTCGCCCCGCCCCAGCCCCCAGATCGCCCAGACAATGATGCCCACCGCGAGCCCGAGACAGCCCAGCACCCACAGGTAGCCGAGCGCGGCAAAGGCCGCGACGCTGCGTCGATAGCGCGCACTGTCGTCCGCACTGGCATGCTCGCTCAGTCGAACCAGGTGAACAAAATCAGCGCGATCCATCCGACTCCGTCAAATCAAGCCGCTACAGTTTTTGAAAGAAAGAAGCCCCCGTTGAACGACGACGACCTGCCCCCTCTGATCGAAACACCCCCCGGCCGCTACCGCCACTACAAAGGCGGCGAATACGAGGTGATCGGCACCGTTCGCCACAGCGAAACCCTGGAGCCGATGACGCTGTACCGCGCCTTGTATGGAGCCCATGGGCTCTGGGTGCGGCCTGCCGCGATGTTCGGCGAAACCATCGAGATCGACGGCACGCCGCGGCGGCGATTCACCCCGGTCTAGCCAAATACGCCTGTCTCTGGCGTCCTGCCTGATCCGGTTGCTATATTTTCAATAGCAACCGATTTACCGTCAACCGCAGCGGACCTCGGTCACGCGGTTGCGCGCGTCGACATCGAGATTGAGCCGGCCGCCGTTCAGTTCCATCGTCGCGGCCTCGTTCGGCCTCAAGACACGTACGACACCCGCGCCGGAGCGCGCACGGGCCGCGGCTTCGAGTTGAGGCGTCAAGGGCTGGCCAACGGCAAACCGGGCGCCGTCCGCGTTGCATTGGTAGACCGGTTCCGGCGGCGGCGCGGGCGCCGGGGCGGGTGCGGGCGCCGGAGCGGCACAGGCAGCCATCAAGGCGGCACCGGCGACGGTCAGCAGCAGCGATTGGGTTTTCACTTCAAACTCCCCGAAAACCCGCGAATATAAACAACTTTATCGATTGTGACTCGATGTATCTGACAGCCATCCGGCGATGGCACGTGGATACAACAGGTGTTCTTGCGCCAGCACCCGCCCTGCCAGCGTCGCCGCCGTGTCGTCGGGCAGCACCGGCACCACGGCCTGCGCCAGGATCGGCCCGTGGTCGAGCTCGGTGGTCACCTGGTGGACCGTCACGCCCGCCACCTTGCAGCCGGCTTCGATGGCCCGCTGGTGCGTATTCAGCCCCGGAAACGCGGGCAGCAACGAGGGGTGGATGTTCACCAACCGGCCGGCATAGCGGCCGACGAAGCCCGGCGTCAGGATGCGCATGAACCCCGCCAACACCACCAACGCCGGCGAATAACCGTCGACCACCTTCGCCAGCGCCTCGTCGAAGGCCTCGCGGGTGGCGAAATCCTTGTGCGGGACGACGGCGGTATCGATGCCGTGCGACTTTGCAAGCGCCAGCCCGCCGGCCTCGGCCTTGTTGCTCACCACGGCCGCAATGCGCGCGCCGAAACGGTCGGCCCAGCGGTCGCGCTCGGCGGCGCGCACGATGGCCGCCATGTTGGAACCGCCGCCGGAAATCAGGATCACGATGTTCTTCATGGGAGGCGGGATTATCCGTGCCCCGGATTCGGTGGGGCCCGGCGCCCGGTTGTCACGACTTGTCGCCGCGCGGACACCGTTTCACAGCACGACCGTGCTAAAACTCACGGTTCCGGAGACACACCGCGTCTGCGGTGAACCGATCAACACAGCGAGGCACGCATGGATTTGAGCTTCACACCCGAAGAACAGAAGTTCCGCGAAGAAGTTCGCGACTGGGTCAAGGAAAACCTCCCCAAGGAGATGTCGCACAAGGTGCACAACGCACTCGAGCTGACACGCGACGATCTGCAGAACTGGGCCAAGATTCTTGGCAAGAAGGGCTGGCTGGGCTACGGCTGGCCCAAGGAATTCGGCGGCCCCGGCTGGACCGCCGTCCAGCGCCACCTGTTCGAAGAAGAAACCGCCCTGGCCGGCGCGCCGCGCATCATTCCGTTCGGCCCCGTCATGGTGGCCCCGGTGATCATGGCCTTCGGCAATGCCGAGCAGCAAAAGCGCTTTCTTCCCGGCATCGCCAGCGGTGAAGTCTGGTGGAGCCAGGGCTACAGCGAACCCGGCTCGGGTTCCGACCTGGCCTCGGTCAAGACCAAGGCCGAGCGCAAGGGCGACAAGTACATCGTCAACGGCCAGAAGACCTGGACCACGCTCGGCCAGTACGGCGACTGGATGTTCAACCTCGTGCGCACCAGCAACGAAGGCAAGCCGCAGACCGGCATCAGCTTCCTGCTGCTCGACATGAAGTCGCCCGGCGTTACCGTGCGCCCGATCAAGCTGCTCGACGGCGGCCATGAAGTGAACGAAGTGTTCTTCGACAACGTCGAAGTGCCCGCCGAGAACCTCATCGGCGAAGAGAACAAGGGCTGGACGTATGCCAAGCACCTGCTCTCGCACGAGCGCACCAACATCGCCGACGTGAACCGCGCCAAGCGCGAGCTCGAGCGCCTCAAGCGCATCGCCAAGAGCGAAGGCGTCTACGAAGACCAGCGCTTCCGCGACGAGATCGCCAAGCTCGAAGTCGACATCGTCGCCCTCGAGATGATGGTGCTGCGCGTGCTGTCGGCCGCCACCTCGGGCAAGAACTCGCTCGACGTCGCGGGCCTGCTCAAGATCCGCGGCAGCGAGATCCAGCAGCGCTACAGCGAACTGATGATGCTGGCCGGCGGCCCCTACTCGTTGCCGCTGATCCGCGAGGCCATGGAAGCCGGCTGGCAAGGCAACTTCCCGGGCGGCAACCCGGCCATCGCGCCGCTGACGTCGACCTTCTTCAACATGCGCAAGACCACCATCTACGGCGGTTCGAACGAAGTGCAACGCAACATCGTCGCGCAGACGGTTCTGGGCTGAGGAGACACGCACATGGATTTCAATTTCACCGACGACCAGGAACAACTGCGCGACGCCGTTCGCAAGTGGGTCGACAAGGGCTATGACTTCGAGCGCCGCCGCGGCATCGAGGCCAAGGGCGGCTTCTCGCGCGAGGCCTGGGACGAACTGGCCGAACTCGGCCTGGGCGGCCTGTACATCGCCGAAGACGACGGCGGCCTGGGCATGGGCCCGGTGGCCGGCATGGTCGTGATGGAAGAACTGGGCCGCGGCATCGTGCTGGAGCCCTTCGCGCAGACGCTGATCGCCGGCGCCGTGCTCAGTGGCTACGCCGACGCGGGCACCAAGGAAAACTGGCTGCCGCGCATCGCCGGCGGCCAGGCCATCGTGGTGCTGGCCTACCAGGAGCGCAAGGCACGCTACCGCCTCGACGTGTGCGACGCCCATGCGGCCAAGGCCGGCGACGGCTGGTCGCTGACCGGCGCCAAGAGCGTGGTGCCCGTGGGTGACGAAGCCGACGCCTTCCTGGTGCCTGCCAAGGTCGACGGAAAGATCGCCCTGTTCCTGGTCGAGCGCAGCGCCAGCGGTGTCGAAGCCCGCGGCTACGGCACGCAGGACGGCGGCCGCGCGGCCGAAGTCGTGTTCGACAAGGCGGACGCCACGCTGGTCACGCTCGACGGCCTGGCCGCCCTCGAGTACGCGGTCGACGTCGGCATTGCCGCCACCTGCGCTGAAGCCGTCGGCGTGATGGACAAGACCGTTGCCGTGACTGTCGAGTACATGAACCAGCGCAAGCAGTTCGGCGTGGCCATCTCCAGCTTCCAGGCGCTGCGCCATCGCGTCGCCGACGTGAAGATGCAGCTCGAGCTGGCACGCTCGATGAGCTACTACGCCACGCTCAAGCTCAACGCCCCGGCCGAAGAACGCCGCCAGGCGCTGGCGCGCGCCAAGTACCAGCTGGGCACGTCGATGCGCTACGTGGCCGCCAACTCGGTGCAGCTGCATGGCGGTATCGGGGTGACCGACGAATACATCGGCAGCCACTACTTCCGCAAGCTCACGCAACTGGAGCTGACCTTCGGCGACACCCTGCACCACCTGGGCGAAGTGTCGGCCCGCATGCAGGACACCGCCGGCGTCTTCGCCTGACGGCCTTTTTCCCCTAGCATCCAACGCCCACCCGCTTCGCGCCGGTGGGCGTTTTTACTTGGAACCCAGCCCAGGAACGAAACATGCCTTCACGCCGCACCCTCCTTGCCCTTGCCCTCCTCGGGACCGCATCGACCGCCATGCTGACCGCTTGCGCCACCGCCCCCACGCCTTCGTTCACCGAACGCCCGCCGATCGTGTTCATGCACGGCAACGGCGACTCGGCCGCGCTGTGGCAAACGACGATCTGGCGCTTCGAATCGAACGGCTGGCCGCGCGACCGGTTGTTCGCGGTCGACCAGCCCAATCCCCTGGCACGCGACGACGACGCCGTGGCGCAACCGGGCCGCAGCTCGACCACCGAATCGGCCGTCTTCCTGAAGGCCGAAGTCGACAAGGTACTGAGGGCCACCGGCGCCAGCAAGGTCGTGCTGATCGGCAACTCGCGCGGCGGCAACACCATTCGCAACTACGTGCAGAACGGCGGCGGCGCGGAGGTCGTGAGCCACGTGGTGCTGGGCGGCAATCCGGCGCACGGCATCTGGGCCGTGAAGGGCTTTCGCGAGAACAACGAGTTCTCGGGGCTGTCGGGCTTCATGCAGCAGCTCAACGCACCCAAAGGCGCGAACGGCGACGAGGTCACGCCCGGCGTGAAATGGCTGACGCTGCGCTCGGACAACAACGACAAGTACGCCCAGCCCGATGGTGTGTGGATCGGCGCGCCCGGCAGGCCGACGAACATCGGCTTCGACGGGCCGGCGCTCAAGGGCGCGACCAATGTCGTGCTGCCGCGGGCCGACCACCGCGAGGTCTCGTTCTCGCCGGCCGCGTTTGCGGCAACCTGGCAATTCCTGACTGGGCAGGCACCGCGCACCACGGCCGTGGCGCCCGACACCAATGTCGTTCTGAACGGCCGCGCGATCGGTGCGGAAAACCTGTCGCTGAACGGCGGGCAGGTGACGGTCCATGCCATCGATCCGGCCACGGGCGCGCGGCGCGGCGACGCGGTGCACAGCAAGAACATCGGCGCAGATGGCCGCTGGGGACCGTTCAACGCGCGCGGCGACACCGCCTACGAATTCGTTCTCGTCGCGCCCGGCTACGGCACCACGCACATCTACCGCAGCCCGTTCCCGCGCAGCAGCAGCTTCGTGCACCTGCGCCCCGAGCGCATCGTGCCGGCCGATGAAGGCGCGAATGCCGTCGTCGTCTTCACGCGGCCGCGCGGCTATTTCGACGCGCAGCGCGACACCGTGCGCTTCGACGGCCAGAGCCCGCCGGCCGGCGTGCCGCCCAAGGGCGCGGGCGTGTCGACTTCGCGGCTGCGCGTCGCCGCCAGCGGACCGCAGCGCGCGGTAACGGGCGAGTTCAATGGCGAGCGCATCACCGGCCTGACCTGGCCCGCCGCCCAGGAGCACGCCACGGTGCTCGAGTTGACCTACTGAGGCGCAGCGACACCATGAACGACACCGCCTCTCCCTTCGTGCTGGCAACGCGCGATGCGCGCGGCGTGGTCACGCTGACACTGAACCGCCCGGCCTCGTTCAACGCCCTGTCCGAAGGCATGCTCGGAGCGCTCGAGCAGGCCATCGGCGACATCGCGGCCGACAATGGCGTGCGCGCCGTCGTCATCGCGGCGGCGGGCAAGGCCTTCTGCGCGGGACACGACCTGAAGGAAATGCGCGCCGAGCCCTCGCTGGGCTACTACCAGCAGCTGTTCGAGCGCTGCGGCGCAATGATGCTGTCGCTCCAGCGGCTGCCCGTGCCGGTGATCGCACGCGTGCACGGCATTGCCACCGCCGCGGGTTGCCAGCTCGTCGCCGTGTGCGACCTGGCGGTGGCTTCGAGCGAAGCGCGTTTTGCAGTCAGCGGAGTGAACGTGGGGCTGTTCTGCGCCACGCCGAGCGTCACGCTGTCGCGCAACCTCGGGCGCAAGGAAGCCTTCGAGATGCTCGTGACCGGTGAATTCATCAGCGCCCAGGAAGCGCGCGAGAAAGGCCTGGTCAACCGGGTGGCGCCGCCCGCGGAACTCGACGCCGCCGTCGAAACGCTGGTGGCCAGCATCGTTGCCAAGCCCCGTACCGCGCTCGCGCTCGGCAAGGCTTTGTTCTATCGCCAGCTCGAAACCGCCATCGAAGCCGCGCTGGTCGACGCCAGCCAGACCATGGCCTGCAACATGATGGACGCGAGCGCACTGGAGGGCGTTCAGGCGTTCATCGAGAAGCGGCCGCCGGACTGGAAGCGCTAGAAAAAATAGCGCGAGCGCATTGCGCTTCAACCGATTCCGCCGAGGGAACGCAAAGCTACTTGTTTCCGGGGATTGCCCTCGAACATGGTCCTTTCGTATCGTCTGGCTTCCTGCACCAGGACGCCGTGCATCCGCCTGCCATCGATGAATAGAGCCTCTGTTTGTCCGGCGATGCATGCCCGTGCAAGGAGGAATCAATGCCCATTCCCCATTACGACGTCTTCAAGCTCAATACGAACAACCACGCCTTTTTCGAGCAGGCGCGTGGTCCCAACATCAAGAAGATCGACGCCGCACTGGAGGCCTGGTGGAAAAAGCCCGCCAATTCCACGAACGCCGCGCAGATCGCGCTTCTCGCCGCGATCGTTTCAAACTGCTCGCAATGGATGAAGCTCAAGCGCCTCAGCGAAAACAAGCTCGCGGTGAGCCGGCGCGTTCATATTGCGTCGCTGGCCAATGACGTGCTCGTGGAACTCGAAAACCTCGAGACCGACGCCACGGGCAGGATGAAAATTTCCTTCAATCAGAAAAAGATCAAGGCGCTCAGCGCGAATGCGCCCCAGCGCAGCCCCGCCACCACGATGGCGGGCGTCTATGCCCACGAGCGCGCCCTGTACCTCAGGAACAAGAAACAGACCGCGCCATCGGCGAGCCTGCTTCATCGCTATCTCGGGAATTCCCTCGAACTGGGAGCGCCCGAGGTGAAGAAATTCAAAGGCAAGAAATTCGAGCAGCTGACGGAAGAAGATTTTCGAAAGCTGAGCGAGCTTTCGAAAGAAAGCGCTGTCGAATACATGAAGAAGTCCGCGCGCCTTGACTACTGGGTCGAGGTCAACGGCAACGGCCTGCTGCAATACAAGAAAGACGGCACGCTCCTGGACACGACAAGAAGCTTCATCTGGGCCATGGACGAATATGGAAACCTGTATTGCGCGGAAGGGCAATACACGGACAAGCAGCGCAATCATTCTTCGTTCAATGCCGGCAAGGACATCATTTGCGCGGGTGCCCTCGAGGCCCAAAAAGGCGTGCTGCTGCGCATCGACAACGCGAGCGGCCATTACAAGCCCGACAAGCAGGCACTGCACCGCGCGGTGAAAGCCCTCGAAGACGAGGGGCTCGATTTCGGCAATGCGACCGTGAGCGCGGTGAAGATCGAAGGCACCCGGATGACCACCAACAAGTACAGGGCCACGGATTTCCTGGCCAACCCCGACTCGCTGCCCTTCGAAACCTTCTGACAGGGCTAGGTGTCGTGCAGCCGCGAGCTTTGCGGCAGGTGAGCCATCAGGAACTCCATCTGGTCCGCCAGGATGCGGCGGTTTCGCAGAATGAAGTCTTCCCACAGGCTGGGCACATAGGGCGCATACAGCAGCGGCATGTTGGCCTGCTCCGGCGTGCGGCTGCTCTTGCGGTGGTTGCAAGGCTTGCAGGCCGTGACCACGTTCATCCACGTATCGATGCCCTTCTGGGCGAACGGAATGATGTGCTCGCGCGTGAGCTCGTCTTCGTGGAAATGCCCGCCGCAGTAGGCGCAGACATTGCGGTCGCGCGAGAACAGCTTGCTGTTGGTCAGGCCCGGACGCTGCGTGAAGGGATTGATGCGCGGCACGCCCTTGGTGCCGATGATGCTGTTGATCGCGATCTGCGACTGCTCGCCCGTGATCGCGTTGTGGCCGCCACGGAACACCGCGACCTGCGCGCCCACTTCCCAGCGAACTTCGTCCGCCGCGTAGTGGATCACCGCCTGTTCGAGCGATATCCATGACTGGGGCAGCCCTTGGGCCGACAGCTTCAAGACCTTCACCAACGTCTCCTCAAAAAAGGAAGAACCACGGAAAGACCAGGGACACGGAGTGCATCGGAGACCCACGCCAAACGACGCACTGCGTCACAATATACCGGCTTTGTGACAAAACGGCCGGATTCGCCCATTTGACGGGCGAACGGCGCTATCAAAAAGATACTCACCGATGCAGGTTTTCCGCGGCTTCCGGCACCCGGGCGTAGCCCCGGCCTGCGCCCTCACGATAGGGAATTTCGACGGCGTGCACCGTGGCCACCAGGCCATGCTCGCGCTCTTGCAGACCGAGGCCCGCCAGCGCGGGCTGCCGAGCTGCGTGCTGACCTTCGAGCCCCATCCGCGCGACTATTTCGCGGCCCTGACCAAGAAACCCGACCTCGCCCCGGCGCGCATCGGCACGCTGCGCGACAAGCTCAGCGAGCTCGCGGCCTGCGGCGTGGCCCAGACCATCGTGCTGCCCTTCGACGGCCGGCTGGCCTCGCAGTCGCCCGAACAGTTCATCCAGGACGTGCTGGTCGACGGCCTGGGCGCGCGCTACGTGCTGGTGGGCGACGACTTCCGCTTCGGCGCCAAGCGGGCCGGCGACTACGCCATGCTCGATGCGGCGGGAGACGCACGCGGCTTCGACGTGGCGCGCATGAACAGCTACGAAGTGCATGGCCTGCGGGTGTCCAGCTCGGCGGTGCGCGAGGCGTTGGCCGAAGGCCGCATGGCCGATGCGCAAACGCTGCTCGGCCGCCCCTACACAATTTCAGGCCACGTGGTCCACGGCCGCAAGCTCGGCCGCGCGCTGGGCGCCTCGGCGCCGGGCAAGGACGATGGCTTTCGCACCCTCAACCTGCGCTTCAAGCACTGGAAACCGGCCGCCAGCGGCATCTTCGCGGTGCTGGTGCATGGCCTGGCCGACCATCCCCTGCCGGGCGTGGCCAACCTCGGCGTGCGCCCCTCGCTGGACGCCAACGACGTCAACGCCGGCCGTGTTTTGCTGGAGACGCATTGCCTGGAGTGGCCCTCTCATCTGGGAGCCGAAGGGGCCTACGGTAAAATCGTCCGCGTGGAACTCCTGCACAAACTGCACGACGAATTGCGCTACACCAGCCTCGAAGCCCTCACCGCGGGCATCGCGAAGGATGGCCGCGACGCACGCGCGTTCTTTGCATCGACCCACGCCGAAACCCACCGCCAGACCACGCGCGACCGAATTTAGCCCTGCACGCCCCGTGCTGCCGCCCTTCGACAAGCTCAGGGCGAACGGCTTTTCTTCCGCACCGACCGCTCAATGCAGTTCGGGCTGAGCCTGTCGAAGCCCTCTCTGTTCGCACCCCAACATGTCTGACGCTGCCGCCACCCCCACCGACTACCGTTCCACGCTGAACCTGCCCGACACCCCCTTCCCGATGCGCGGCGACCTGCCCAAGCGCGAACCGGGCTGGGTGAAGGAATGGAACGACGAAGGCCGCTACCACCGCCTGCGCGACGCCCGCCACGGCGCGCCCAAGTTCATCCTGCACGACGGCCCGCCGTACGCCAACGGCCAGATTCACATGGGCCACGCGGTGAACAAGATCCTGAAGGACATGATCACCAAGGCGCGCCAGCTCGAAGGCTTCGACGCGCTCTACGTGCCCGGCTGGGACTGCCATGGCCTGCCGATCGAGAACGCCATCGAAAAACAGTTCGGCCGCAACCTGAGCCGCGACGAAATGCAGGCCAAGAGCCGCGCGTACGCCACCGAGCAGATCGCGCAGCAAATGGCCGACTTCCAGCGCCTGGGCGTGCTGGGCGAATGGGACCACCCCTACAAGACCATGGACTTCGCCAACGAAGCCGGCGAGCTGCGCGCGTTCAAGCGCGTGATCGAGCGCGGCTTTGTCTACCGCGGCCTGAAGCCCGTGTACTGGTGCTTCGACTGCGGCTCGTCGCTGGCCGAGTTCGAGATCGAATACGCCGACAAGAAAAGCCAGACCATCGACGTGGCCTTCAAGGCGAACGACCGCGAAAAGGTGCTCAAGGTCTTCGAGGCCGACCACCTGCTGCTGGGCGACATCTTCGCCGTGATCTGGACCACCACCGCGTGGACCATCCCCGCCAACCAGGCGATCAACCTCAACCCCGAGCTCGAGTACTCGCTGGTCGACACCGAGCGCGGCCTGCTCATCGTGGCCAACTCGCTGGTCGAGATGTGCATGAACCGCTATGCGCTCGACGGCAAGGTGGTTGCCACGGTCAAGGGCGAGAAGCTGGGCGGCCTGGAATTCCAGCACCCGCTGTACGACGTCGATGCCGGCTACCAGCGCCTGTCGCCCATCTACCTGGCTGACTACGCCACCGCCACCGACGGCACCGGCCTCGTGCACTCCTCGCCTGCCTACGGCGTGGACGACTTCAACTCCTGCATCGCCCACGGCGTGGCGTACGACGACATCCTGAACCCGGTGCAGGGCAACGGCAGCTATGCGCCCGATTTCCCGTTGTTCGGCGGCCAGAACATCTGGAAGGCCGTGCCGGTGATCATCGCCGCGCTGCGCGACGCCAACCGCCTGCTGACCACCGAGACCATCACCCACAGCTACCCGCACTGCTGGCGCCACAAGACGCCGGTGATCTACCGTGCCGCTGCCCAGTGGTTCGTGCGCATGGACGAAGGCGAAGGCGTGTTCACCAAGGACAAGGCCCCCAAGACACTGCGCCAGACCGCGCTCGATGCCATCGAGCAGACCAGCTTCTACCCCGAGAACGGCAGGGCGCGCCTGCACGACATGATCGCCGGCCGGCCCGACTGGTGCATCAGCCGCCAGCGCAGCTGGGGCGTGCCGATCCCGTTCTTCCTGCACAAGGATTCGGGCGAGCTGCATCCGCGCACCATGGAAATCCTCGACCAGGCCGCCGACATCGTCGAGAAGGGCGGCATCGAGGCCTGGAGCCGCGTCACCGTCGAAGAAATCCTCGGTGCCGAAGACGCACCGCACTACACCAAGAGCACCGACATCCTCGAGGTGTGGTTCGACTCGGGCTCGACCTTCTCGCACGTGCTGCGCGGCACCCACCCGAACGTGCACCACGAGACCGGCCCCGAAGCCGACCTGTACCTCGAAGGCCACGACCAGCACCGCGGATGGTTCCACTCGTCGCTGCTGATCGCCTGCATGCTGGAAGACCGCGCGCCGTACAAGGGCCTGCTCACGCACGGCTTCACGGTGGATGCCAAGGGCATCAAGATGAGCAAGTCGCTCAAGAACGGCATCGACCCGCAGGAAATCAGCAACAAGCTGGGCTCGGAAATCATCCGCCTGTGGGTGGCCGCCAGCGACTACTCGGGCGACATCGCGGGCGACGACAAAATTCTCGCGCGCGTGGTCGATGCGTACCGCCGCATCCGCAACACGCTGCGCTTCTTGATGGCGAACACCAGCGACTTCGACATCGCCAAAGACGCGGTGCCGCTCGACCAGCTGTTCGAGATCGACCGCTACGCGATGGCGCGCGCCTCGCAGTTCCAGGCCGAGATCCTTGCGCACTACAAGGTGTACGAGTTCCATCCGGTGGTGGCGAAGCTGCAGATCTACTGCTCGGAAGACCTGGGCGGCTTCTACCTCGACATCCTGAAGGACCGCCTCTACACGACGGCCCCGGGCTCGCTGGCGCGCCGCAGTGCGCAGACGGCGCTGTGGCACATCTCGCAAGCGATGCTGCGCTGGATGGCGCCGTTCCTGAGCTTCACGGCCGAAGAGGCGTGGAAGTTCGTCGGCACCGGCAAGCCGGGCGAGTCGATCTTCGCGCAGACCTACAGCCAGTTCGCCGCGCCGGACGAAGCGCTGCTCGCCAAGTGGAGCCGCATCCGCACGATCCGCGATGCGGTGAACAAGGACATCGAGGCGGTGCGCGCCGAAGGCAAGGTCGGCTCGTCGCTGCAGGCCAACCTGCAAGTGAGCGCACCGGCCGACGACTTCGCGCTGCTGAGTTCGCTGGGCGACGACCTGCGCTTCGTCTTCATCACCTCGGCGATCGAGCTGGCTGCGGCTGGCGGCGAAACGCTGTCGACGGTGGTGACGCCGAGCACGGCGCAGAAGTGCGACCGTTGCTGGCACTACCGCGACGACGTGGGCCATGACGCGGCCCATCCGACGATTTGCGGGCGTTGCACGAGCAACCTGTTCGGCGCCGGCGAATCGCGGAGCTTTGCCTGATGGCAGCCGCACGTTCCGCATCGGCATCATCGCGTTCGCGCGGCGGCAGCCTGGGCATCTGGCCCTGGCTGGGGCTCGCGCTGATCATCGTGATGATCGACCAGTTCACGAAGACGCTGATCCTGGGCTACTACAAGCTGGGTGACTGGACCTACGTCACGAGCTTCTTCAATGTCGTTCGGGCGCACAACACCGGGGCCGCGTTTTCGTTCCTGGCGGACCACTCGGGGTGGCAGCGCTGGTTCTTCACTGCGATCGGCGTGGCGGCTGCGGTGTTCATCGTGTGGATGCTGAGGTCGCACGCGGGGCAGAAGCTGTTTTCGTTTTCGATGGCTTGCATTCTGGGCGGGGCCATCGGGAACGTGGTGGACCGGATGATGCACGGCTATGTCGTGGACTTTTTGAGCTTCCACTTGGGGAACTGGTATTTCCCGGCGTTCAATGCTGCGGACAGCGCCATTACCTTGGGCGCGATCTGTTTGATCGTTGATGAGATTCGGCGGGTTCGGCGGGGGAAGTAATTCTTCTCGTTGGTGAGGGGCGCCCGGTACGCGGTACGGCCCGATCAGCCCCGCTGTGCCGGCCCTTCGGGCTCCCCTGCGGTGCTCGCGTTTCGCGGGGTCTCGCAGAACTCGCCTGCGGCTCAAACAGCTGCGAGCCCTGTCCGCCCGACGCTCCGCTGCTCGGCGGTGCCTCAACGGCCGCCCAAGGA
>NZ_QAJK01000180.1 GCF_003852515.1 Variovorax sp. KBW07
AGTACCCGGTGTCAGTCGCACGCACCCCGAATGAACCCGCACCCGCTCCCAAACAGCAGCGCCACAAGCACCCAGGAACGAAACACGCGGCGGAGCCCCTGACATGGACGACCCCACACTCACCTTCGACAGCCACCGGCGCCGCCTACAAGGCATCGCCTACCGCATGCTCGGCTCCGTCGCGGAAGCCGAAGAAGTCGTGCAGGACGCCTGGCTTCGCTGGCACGACGCCGACAAGAACAGCTTCGACAGCGCCGAAGCCTGGCTCGTCACCGTCGTCACCCGCCTCTCGATCGACCGGCTGCGCGCCGCAAAGGTCCAGCGCGAGCACTACATTGGCCCCTGGATGCCCGAGCCCACGCTCACTGACGGGCCCGACACCCCCGAGCAGCTGCTCGAACGCGCCGACAACATCTCCGTCGCCTTTCTCGCCGTCCTCGAGCGCCTCGCGCCCGAGGCCCGCGCCGCCTTCCTGCTGCGCGAAGTGTTCGACGCCGACTACGACGAAGTCGCCCGCACCCTCGGCAAGAGCGAGGCCGCGTGCCGGCAACTGGTGCACCGTGCCAGGCTGCAGGTGCAGGAGGCGCGGCCGCGTTTCAGCGTGCCGCGCGAGACCCACCAGCGCCTGCTGCGCGCCTTTGCCGATGCGGCAGCCCGTGGCAGCCTGCAGGACCTCAAGGCACTGATGGCGGAAGACGTCGAGCTCATCGGCGACGGTGGCGGCAAGGTCCAGACCTTCAGCAAGATGCTGCGTGGCAGCCAGCGGCTGGCGCAGCTTTACTACTCGCTCTGGCGCCGCATGGGCTCTGGCGTGCGCATGGAACTGGTCGACATCAACGGCGAGCCCGGCATGCTGCGCTTTCTCGATGGCGAGCTGGAGTCGGCGCAGACCTTCGAGATCGAGAACGACCTCATCGTGCGCATCCGCGCGCAGCGCAATCCCGACAAGCTGGCGCGCATCGCGCAACTTTTTCCGAAATAGCCGGGCGCGCGCGTCACAGGGCGAACGCGGCGCCCGTCTTCAGTGGGCAGGCAACAGATTTTTTGTCGTTCTTAACCCCCTGGAGAAACCCATGAACACCACCGCCCGTCTCAACTGGTTCAAGCTCGCCCCGAAGTCCTTCGAGGCCATCCTTTCCGTCAACGCCACCCTCGAATCGACCACGCTCGGCAAGAAGCTGGTCGACCTGGTCTTTGCCCGCGTCTCGCAGATCAACGGCTGCGCCTTCTGCCTGGACATGCACGTGCGCGACCTGCGCAAGGAAGGCGAAGAGTGGCAGCGCATCAACAGCCTGCCGACCTGGCGCGAAGCCGGCTTCTACAGCGAGCGCGAGCGCGCGGCCTTTGCCTGGGCCGAATCGCTCACGCGGCTGGCCGACAACCACGACACGCGCGACGCCGAATTCGAAGCGCTGAAGGCGCAGTTCAGCGATCTCGAAATCAGCGAGCTCACGATCGCCATCGCGCAGATCAACACCTGGAACCGCATCAATGTCGGCATGCGCATTCCGGTCGCGGCCAAGCCGCTGGACTGAGCGCGAAACGAAGAAAGAAAAAAGAAAGAAAGAGCGAACGACCGTCTAGCGGCGTTCGACCACCATCGGCGCGATGCGCAGGCTCTCGCGCAGTTGCGTCACGGCTTCGCCGGCTGCATTGCGCGAGGGGAACGGCCCGGCCTGCAGGCGGTGCGTGCCGGCCTCGCTGAACACGCGCAGCTGCGGTGCCAGCGAAGGCAGGCCACGCGCGGCCTGGCCACGCAGGGTTTCCGCGCCATCGCGTTCGCGGAACGCGCCGAGCTGCACCCAGAAGCCCGTTAGCGCCGCGGACGAGGCCGATGCGCCCGCGGCGGGCGTCGGTGATGGTGACGACGAAGGCGCAGCCTGCAGCGGCGCCAGGTCCGTCACCATGATGGCCGGCCGCGACGGCGGAATGGACGGCGGCGACTGGGCCGATTCCGGCTCGGCCCCCGGCGGCAGCGTGGCGGCCATGGGCGTTTGCGGCACCACCGGCATCGTCGATGCGGGCGGCGGCATGTCGTCGTTGTTGTTCGTGGCGACCGGTGTCGTCCACTGCGATGGCACGGGCACCGGCTGTTGCTGCAGCTGTGCGTTCGTGATGCGCGGCGACGCAACCCGCACGGGAACAGCCGGGACAACCGGCGCAGCCTGCGCCACCGGCACGGGCGCCGCAGAGGCATACGCCGTTCCGTTGTCGCGCCGCCATGCGCCAGTGCGAATGTCTTCGTTGGTGATGCGCTCGATCTCCACCGGCGCCACGCCGCGCAGCAGGTCGAGCTTCAGCGCGGCGGTGTAGCTCAGGTCGATCACGCGGCCATCGACGAATGGCCCGCGGTCGTTCACCCGCACGACCACCTCGCGGTTGTTGGCCGGGTTGCGCACGCGCACGTAGCTCGGCAGCGGCAGCGTCTTGTGCGCGGCCGTCATGGCGTACATGTCGTAGGGCTCGCCGCTCGAGGTCGATGCGGCGTGGAACTTGCGGCCGTACCACGAGGCCAGCCCCGACTCGCGAAACGGCCGGTCGTCGGTGATCGGCGCATAGCCGCGGCCCAGCACCGTGTAGGGCTTGCTGGTGCCGCCGCTGGTGCGGATGGGTTCGATGCGGGGCTCGGCGTCGGGCACGCGGTCCAGGTCCGGCGGAATGTTGGTGCCGGGGCCGTCACGGCCGCCTAGAGCGCCGCCGCCGCCACTGCCACCACCGCCGCGTGTGCCGCTCGCGCAGCCGGCGAGAAGGACGGCGACGGCAACCGCGCAGGCCGCCAGCGCGGTGGTCGTCCGGGTGCGGGCGTCGTCAGCCAAATACGGCCTTCCACAGTGCCAGCATGGCTTCGCGCTCGGCGGCCAGTGCGGGCGGGGTGACCTGGGTCGGTTCTTCGTTCAGGCGCGCGCGATGCTGCACGCGGCGCAGCTCGCGGTAGGCGCGCGCCGCGCTGCGGCCCACGCCTTCGGGCAGCAGCCCGGCCAGTTCAGCGCGCAGCAGCAGCGCAATGTTGCCCAGGTTGGGAATCAGCTCGGGGTGTTCGCCCGACGACGACAGCACCAGGAACTGCACCGCGAACTCGGCATCGACCATGCCGCCGGGGCTGTGCTTCACGTCGAAGCGGTCGGCCTTCACCGGCCGCGCGCCGCGCAGCTTGTCGCGCATCGCGATGATCTCGGCCTTCAGCGCCTCGCGATCGCGCGGCGCCACCAGCACGGCCTCGCGCACCTGGTCGAAGCGCGCGCCCAGTTCGGCGCCATGGTCCGCGCTGCCGAGCACGAAGCGCGCGCGCGTCATGGCCTGGTGCTCCCAGGTCCACGCGGTGTTGCTGCCTCGGCCCAACTGGTACTTTTCGTAAGCCTCGAAACTGGTGGTCAGCAGGCCCGAGTTGCCGTTGGGCCGCAGCGCGGTGTCGATCTCGAAGAGGTCGCCTTCGCGCGTCTTCACGGTGAGCCAGTTGATCAGCTTGCGCACGTAGGCCGCATAGACCTCGCCGGCGCGCTCGTCGTCATCGTCGTAGACGAACACGATGTCCAGGTCGCTGCCGTAGCCCAGTTCTTTGCCGCCCAGCTTGCCGTAGCCGATGATCGCGAACTGCGCCACCTCGCGGTGGCGGTTGCGCACGTGTGGCCAGCACCAGCGGGCGGTCACGCGCAGCGTGGTGTCGGCCAGCGCGCTCAGGTCGTCGGCCACCTGCTCGACGGTGATGCGGCCATCGACGTCGCGCGCCAGCGTGCGGAACACTTCGGCATGGTGGGCGTGGCGCAGCAGGTTCAGCAGCCGCTCTTCGTCGGCCTCGCCGGTGCGGGTGAGCGAGGTGTGGCGTGCTTCGAGCTCGCGTTCGAATTCTTCCGCCACGAAGCGGCCCGACAGCATTTCGTCGCTGGCCAGTTCGTCGATCACGCCGGGGTGCTGCATCAGGTAGCGCGCGGGCCACTTCGCGGCGCCCAGCAGGCGCAGCAGGCGCTCCTGCACGGCGGGCCGCTCGACCAGCAGCGCAAGGTAGCTCTCGCGGCGCATCAGCGGCTCGATCCAGTCGGCCCAGCGCATGGCGGCATCGACGTGGCGCGGTGTCTGTCCCGCGCCGTCGCCGTCGGGCTCCTTCAGCCATTGGCCGGTGCGCTGCACCAGCTGGCGCAGCCGCCCCCGTGTTTCTTCGCGCAGGGCGAGCACGCGCGGTGTTTCGCACCAGTCGCGGATGCGGTCGGCAAAAACGGGCGGCAGGTCGTCGAGCAGGTCGGCCAGCTCGGCGGGCGCGGCGGCCTTCTTGCCGTTGCATTTGCCGTTGCAGGGCTTCTCGCCGCCGAGCAGCTTGTCGAACTCCTGCGCGACGAATTCGCGGTGGGTGTCGAGCTGGGCCAGGAAGGGGCAGCAGTCTTCATAGCCCATGGTCTGGGCAATCCAGCGCAGGTCGTCGTCGGCGACCGGCAGCACGTGCGTCTGCTGGTCGTCCAGGTACTGGATGCGGTGCTCGACGCGGCGCAGGAACTCGTAGGCCTGGGCCAGCGCGTCGGCGGTTTCCTGCGGCATCAGGTTGGCGCGCGCCAGCCGCTGCAGCGCATCGAGCGTGGGCCGCGTGCGCAGTTCGGGGAACTGGCCGCCGCGCACCACCTGCAGCAGCTGCACGGTGAATTCGATCTCGCGGATGCCGCCGCGCGACAGCTTGACGTCGTTGGCGCGCTCGGGCCGTCCGGCACTGCGGCGCGCCGACTGCTCGCGGATCTGCCGGTGCAGCGTGCGCAGCGAATCGAACACGCTGTAGTCGAGGTAGCGGCGGAACACGAAGGGCAGCACCGCCCCGCGCAGGCCCTGGGCATGGCCTGCGAGCACCAGCTCGCGCGGCGCCACCACCCGGCTTTTCATCCAGGCGAAGCGCTCCCATTCGCGGCCCTGTACCTGGAAATATTCTTCGAGCGCATCGAGCGACACCACGCTCGGCCCCGAGTTGCCGTTGGGCCGCAGCGCCAGGTCGACGCGGAACACGAAGCCGTGCTCGGTGGTGTCGCCCACCAGCGCATAGATGCGCTTCACTGCGCGCGAAAAGTATTCCTGGTTGGCCAGCCGGCCCCGGCCATCGGCGTCGCCGGCGGTTTCGCCATCGACGTCGTACAGGTAGATCAGGTCGATGTCGCTCGACACGTTCAGCTCGCGCGCGCCGAGCTTGCCCATGCCGATCACCCACAGCTGGGCGCGCTGGCCTTCGGGGCCCAGGGGCGCGCCGTGCACGGCGTCGAGCTCGTGGCAGGCGTCGCCGCAGGCAATGTCCAGGGCCAGCTCGGCCAGCTCGGTGACGGCGGTGGTCACCACGGCCAGCGGGGCCTGCTCGTCGCAATCAAGAGTTACAAGCCGCTCCATCGTGAGCTGCCTCACAATCCGCAGGGCATCGCCGACGCTGTCCCCTCGTCGGCGCAATGCCTCGTAAGCCACTGTCATCGACTCGCGCCGCGGCGCACCTGGGGGAAGCAATGCAAGTTCGGCCGCATACCTGCGGCGCAGGCGCTGCACGAAGCGTGAGTAGGAAGAAGACGCGATCTGCACGATCTGCGTTGAAGTGGCTGGCAACTGGTTCACACTGATGCTGGTTTCCGTGGAACCCCTCTGAATGCTGGCGGTCATAATTCCTGACACAGCGCGATCCTTAATGAACGACACGGCGTCTCCCCCTTCACGTCTGCTCAAAATCACCGCTGTGACGGCGCGCTGGCTGTTGGGTCTGCTGATCGCTGCATGGCTCTTGCTGGCGCTGTCAGTCGTTGTCCTACACGCGTGGATTGTGCCGCGAATCGGCGATTTTCGCGGCGCACTGGAGGCACAGGCTAGCAAGGCCATCGGCGTGCCGGTCCGCATCGGATCGATCACCGCCCGCTCCGAAGGGCTTTTCCCGGCCTTCGAACTGCGCGACGTGGTGCTGCAGGACGCAGACAAGCGCGAGGCGCTGCGCCTCGTGCGCGTGGTGGCCAGCGTGTCGCCGCGCTCGCTCTGGCGCCTGAATTTCGAGCAGCTCTACATCGAGGGCCCGCAGCTCGACGTGCGCCGCGATGCTCAGGGAAAACTCCATGTGGCTGGATTGCACATGTCGACCGACACGACCGGAGAAACCCGCGGCGCCGACTGGTTTTTTGCCCAGCGCGAACTGGTCATCGAAGGCGGCACCGTGCGCTGGACCGACGAGCAGCGCAAGGCCGAACCCCTGCTGCTGACCGACGTGCGCTTCGTGGCGCGCAACGGCGGCCGCCGCCATGGCGTGCGGCTCGACGCCACGCCGCCGGCCGGCTGGGGCGAGCGCTTCTCGCTGCGCGGCCAGTTCCGCCAGCCGCTGCTGTCGATCCGCACCGGCCACTGGCAGACCTGGGACGGCCAGCTCTATGCCGACCTGCCCTACATCGACGTCACCCGGCTGGGCAACTACGTGTCGCTCGGTGCCCGCATCCGCGAAGGCAACGGCGCGCTGCGCCTGTGGGCCGACGTGGACGACGGCCAGATCGTCGGCGCCACGGCCGACCTGGGGCTCGACCGCGTCAACGTCGCGCTCGACAAGGACCTGCAGCCGCTGGTGCTGCGCGCGGTCACCGGGCGGCTGGCCGGCCAGCTCTCCGAGGAAACCCTGGAGTTCTCGACCACCGCGTTGCAGTTCGACACCAGCGACGGCCTGCGCTGGCCCGGCGGCAACCTCTGGCTGCAGCACACGCCGGCCAAGGGGCGCACGCCCGAGCATGGCGCTGCGCGCGCCGACCGTCTCGACCTGGCGGCGCTGGCCCTCATCGCCGACCGGCTGCCGCTGGGCGAGGCCACCCACAAGGTGCTCGATGCCTACGGGCCGCGTGGCCTCGTCGAGCACATCGAACTGAACTGGCAAGGCTCGCTGGGCGCGCCCGACAAGTACCAGGCCAAGGGCCGTGTGAGCGGCCTGCGCGTGGCCTCGCAACCGGGTGCCGCCGGCACCGCCTCGGCCCCCGCTTCGGCACCGGCGACCACTGCGACGGCCGGGACGACCGCGACCACTGCGGCGACGACGACCACCGCCACGGTCGCCTCGACCGCGACCGCAGCCGCGCCGGCGCCTCCCAAGGTCCACGCCGGCACGCCCGGCCTGAGCGGCGCCACGCTCGAGTTCGATGCCACCCACGCCGGTGGCACGGCCACGCTGGCCATTGCGCAGGGCACGCTCGAATTCCCGGGCGTGTTCGAAGAGCCCGTCATCCCGATCGACCGCCTCTCGACCCAGCTGCAGTGGAAGCTCGAGAACGGCAATGCGCAGCTGCAAATTTCCAAATTGCGCTTCGCCAACGCCGACGCCGAGGGTGACGCCGAAGCCAGCTGGCGCACCAGCGACCCGGCCACGTCCAGCAGCAAGAGCCGCTACCCCGGCGTGCTCGACCTGCAGGGCAAGCTGACCCGCGCCGACGGCACCCGCGTGTTCCGCTACCTGCCGCTCGACATCCCCCAGCACACGCGCGACTACGTGCGCGACGCCGTGACCAAGGGCACCGCCAGCAGCGTCGATTTCCGCGTGCGCGGCGACCTGCACGACATGCCCTTCAAGGACCCGAAGTCGGGCGATTTCCGTATCGCGGCCAAGGTGGCCGACGTCAACTACGCCTATGCCCCGCCGCCGGCGAGCACCACGCCATCGCGTGGCAGCAATGGCATGCCGCCCCGCGTATGGCCGCCGCTCACCGGCCTCTCGGGCGAGCTGGTGTTCGAGCGCGACGGCATGCTGGTGCGCAACGCGCGCGGCCGCCTGGCCGGCACCAACGGCGTCGAGGTGACCAAGGCCGAAGCGCAGATTCCCGAGCTGTCGCACCACGCGCAGGTGCTGCGCGTCGATGCCCAGGCCAAGGGCCCGCTTGGCGAGGTGCTGCGCGTGGGCGCGCCGCTGGCCGGAGAAACCGGCGAGATCATGCTGCGTGCGCGCGCCACCGGTTCGGCCGACTACAAGCTGCACCTCGAACTGCCGCTCGCGGCCATGGACAACGCCAAGGTGCAGGCCACCGTGACGCTGGCCGACAACGAGCTGCAGGTGGTGCCCGAAGCACCCAACTTCACGCAGACCAAGGGCACGCTGAACTTCACCGAAACCGGCTTCTCGCTGGCCGGCGTGCAGGCACGGCTGCTGGGCGGCGACATCCGCATCGAAGGCAAGGGCCGCTTCACCGGCCCCAACCGCGAAGTCGCGCTGAAGGCACAGGGCACGGCCACCGCCGACGGCCTGCGCAACGCGCGCGAGATCGAATGGCTCTCGCGCCTGGCCAGCAAGGCCAGCGGCAGCACGCCCTTCGCCGCCACTTTTTCGGTGCGCGACGGCGCGCCCGAGTTCTCGCTCACCAGCAGCCTGCAGGGCATGGCCCTGCAACTGCCGCCGCCGCTCGTCAAGACCGCCGAAGAGCAGATGCCGCTGCGCATCGAGAAGAAGGTGACCGCGCGCGAAACCCGCCAGGGCGTGGGCACGGCCACGCAAGACCAGCTCACGCTGGACCTGGGCCGCGTCGGCGCCATCCAGTACGTGCGCGATATTTCCGGTGCCGAGGCGCGCGTGCTGCGCGGCAGCATCGGCTTCGGCCTGACCGGGGGCGAGACGGCCAGCCTGCCCGACAAGGGCGTGTTCGCGAACGTCAACATCGTCAAGCTCGACACCTCCGCATGGCAGGCGCTGCTGGGCTCGGCCGTGAGCAATGCTGCCGACAACGCGGGTGGCACGGAGCGGGCCGACGACCCCGCCCTGGCCTACCTGCCCACCCGCATCGCGGTGCGCGCGCAGCAACTGGGCGTTGCCGGGCGCACGCTGCACAACGTGGTGCTGGGCGGCACGCGAGACGGCGCGCTCTGGCGCGCCAACATCGACGCCACCGAGCTCAGCGGCTATGCCGAGTACCGCCACACGCAGGCCGGCCGGCTCTACGCGCGGCTTGCACGGCTGAAGATCGCGCCGAGCGAAGCCACGCAGGTCGAGGCCCTGCTCGACGAGCAGCCCGGCACGCTGCCGGCCCTGGACATCGTGGTCGATGACTTCGAGTTGCTCGGCAAGCGGCTCGGCTGCGCCGAGATCGATGCGGTCAACCGCGGCGGCGCGGGCCGCGAATGGGCGCTCAACAAACTGGGCTTCACCATGCCCGAGGCCAGCTTCTCGGCCAAGGGCACCTGGGCCGCCATTCCCGGCGCCGCGGCCGCACAGCGCCGCACCGCCATGACCTTCAAGCTGGACATTGCCGACGCCGGCGAACTGCTCGGGCGCTTCGGCATGCCGGGCGTGCTGCGGCGCGGCAAGGGGCGGCTCGAAGGCGACGTCAACTGGCGCGGCTCGCCGTTCTCGCTCGACTACCCGAGCCTGAGCGGTCAACTGCAGGTCGATGTCGAATCGGGCCAGTTCCTGAAGGCCGACCCCGGCCTGGCCAAGCTGCTCGGCGTGTTGAGCCTGCAGGCGCTGCCGCGCCGGCTCACGCTCGACTTCCGCGACGTGTTCAGCCAGGGCTTTGCCTTCGACTTCATCCGTGGCGACGCGAAGATCAACAAGGGCATCGCCAGCACCAACAACCTGCAGATGAAGGGCGTCAACGCCGCCGCGCTGATGGACGGCTCGGCCGACATCGTGCGCGAGACGCAGAACCTGCGCGTGGTGGTGGTGCCCGAGATCAACGCCGGCACCGCCGCGCTGGTGGCCACCGCCATCAACCCGGCCATCGGGCTGGGCACCTTCCTTGCGCAATGGGTGCTGAGCAAGCCGCTGTCGGCGGCGGCCACGCAGGAGTTTCATGTCGAAGGCACCTGGGCCGACCCCAAAATAACGAAAGTGCCGCGTTCCCTGCAACTGCTGCCCCAGAGCATTCCGTCCATGCCAGGCCTGCCCTCCCTGCCTGCCTTGCCGGGCCTGCCGGGTTCATCGCGCGCGGACGACGGCAACAAAACGGAGACCACGCAATGAAAGTCGCAGCCATCCAGATGGTGTCGGCCATCGCCCGCGAAGCCAACCTCGCACGCGCCCACGACCTGCTCGCGCAGGCCGCCGCAGCCGGTGCCGAATTGGCGGTGCTGCCCGAATATTTCTGCATGATGGGCGCGCGCGACACCGACAAGCTGGGCCTGCGCGAAACCGCCGGCGCGGGCACCGTGCAGGGCTTCCTGGCCGACGCGGCGCGCGAGTTCGGCCTGTGGATCGTCGGCGGCACACTGCCCATCGAGAGCACCGACGCCGAGCACGTGTTCAACAGCTCGCTGGCCTTCTCGCCCGAGGGCAAATGCGTGGCGCGCTACGACAAGATCCACCTGTTCTTCTTCGACAACGGCACCGAGCGTTACGACGAACGCCGCGTCATCGCGCCGGGCGCCGAGCCCGTCGTGTTCGACCTGCCCTCGCGCGACGGCCACAGCTGGCGCGTGGGCATGAGCGTCTGCTACGACCTGCGCTTTCCCGAGCTGTACCGCGCGCTCGCCAGACAAGGCGCCGACCTGCTGCTGGTGCCCAGCGCCTTCACCCATACCACCGGCGCAGCCCACTGGGAGGTGCTGCTGCGTGCCCGCGCCATCGAAAACCTGGCCTGGGTGGTGGCGCCCGCGCAGGGCGGCACGCACGAGAACGGCCGCCGCACATGGGGCCAGTCGCTGGTCGTCGACCCCTGGGGTTCGGTGGTGGCGCAGCAGGCCAGCGAAGAAGGCGTGGTGCTGTTCGACATCGACGCCGCGCAGGTCGCGCGCACACGCACCCAGCTTCCCGTTCTCTCGCACTGCGTGCTCTGACGTGTCGGCCCTGCCGTCCGACGTCGGCCCCGGAGTCGACCCCGAAGTCCCGCAACGCCGGCAGGCGCCCTTGTCGTTCGCGCGGCTGCGTTCGCTCTGGCAGCGCTGGTTCCTGTGGCTGCTGCTGGCGGTGCTGGTGTCGGTGCTGCTGGTCACGGTGGTCTGGCTCGCGGGACGGCACGAGGTCGAACAGGTGCAGGCCGCGCTCGACCGCGACACCGCCGACGCCGTGTCCGACCTGCGCAGCGGCTTCCAGCGCAACGCGCAGAGCCTGCGCGCCTCGCAGGTGCCGGGCATGCAGCGCGCGCAATGGTCCGACACCGCCGCCGCATTGCTGCG
This sequence comes from Variovorax sp. KBW07, assembly GCF_003852515.1. GTDB lineage: Bacteria > Pseudomonadota > Gammaproteobacteria > Burkholderiales > Burkholderiaceae_C > Variovorax. The sequence continues at coordinate 11,068 of NZ_QAJK01000180.1, forward strand.
CGAGCACCGCGAATGGCTGCGGCTCGAATGGCGCGATGCATCGCTGCGGCCCGTGGAGGCCGTCAACACGCCCTACCGCATGCGCATCCTCGACGAGGCCACGCGCGGCCCCGAGCAGTCCGACGTGGCGCTGGCCTGCGCCGCCGCCCGCAAGCTCGGCGCACCGGCCTACTCGCCCAGCCACTACGTGCCCATCTCCGGCGGTGGCGGCGTCGAGGTGATGGAGCTGTGCGTGCCCATCGATGCCGGCGGCTACCTCGTGGCCAGCTATTCGCTGCGCGATGCGCTCATCGAGCTGGTCGGCCCCACGCTCACGCGCGGCCAGGAAGTGGCCTTTACCGAGGCCGACGGCACGCGGCTGGTGGCGCTGGGCACGTCGCGCCGCACCGGCACGCGCGTGTTCACCTCGCAGCAACTCATCGACCTGCCCGGCGCCGCGCTCATGCTGCGCGTCGATGGCTGGCGCGCCGCGCCCGACCTGTTCCCGAACATGCTGACGGCGCTGGTCACGGCCATCTCCATTGCGCTGGTGTCGGTGCTGGTGCTGCTGGCGCGCGACACGCGGCGGCGGCTGCGCGCCGAGCGTGACCTGGCCGACGCGCTGGCCTTTCGCAAGGCGATGGAAGACTCGGTCATTACCGGCCTGCGCGCGCGCGACCTGCAGGGCCGCATCACCTACGTCAACCCGGCCTTCTGCGAGATGGTCGGCTTCAGCCCCGAAGAACTCATGGCCGACGCCGCCGAGGCGCCCTACTGGCCCACCGAACTGGCGCATGAATACCAACAGCGCCAGGCGCGGCGCCTTGCCGGCGGCATGCCGCCGCGCGAGGGCTTCGAGTCGGTCTTCATGCGCAAGGACGGCACGCGTTTTCCGGTGCTGATCTTCGAGGCGCCGCTGATCAACGCGCACCGCGTGCAGACCGGCTGGATGAGCGCCTTCATCGACGTGAGCGAGCAGCGCCGCATCGAAGAGCTGTCGCGCGCCAGCCAAGAGCGCCTGCAGGCCAGCGCGCGCCTGGCCACCGTCGGCGAAATGGCATCGCTGCTGAGCCACGAGCTCACGCAGCCGCTGGCCGCCATTGCCAGCTATGCGAGCGGCTCGCTCAATCTGCTGGGGCCCAACACCACCGGCGACCAGGGCGAGGTGGCCATGGCCGTGAAGCGCATCGCCGAGCAGGCCGACCGCGCCGGCCAGGTGATTCGCAGCGTGCACGACTTCGTGCGCCGCCGCGACCGCACGCGCGAGGCCGTGGCGCCGCAGGCGCTGATCGACGCCATATTGCCGCTGGTGCGGTTGCAGGCGCGCAAGCTCGGCGTCATCATCGAAGTGGTGCTCGAAGACCGCCTGCCCGCTGCCATGTGCGACCGCACGCTGGTCGAGCAGGTGCTGCTCAACCTGGCGCGCAATGCCATGCAGGCCATGGACAGCCCCGACAACATCGGCAGCCGCGTGCTGCGGCTGCGCGTGGCGCGCGCCGTGGCGGTGGGTGGCACGGGCCAGGAAGACGGCCGCCGCTGGCTGGAGTTTTCGGTGGCCGACCTGGGCTGCGGCATCAGCGAGGAAGTGGCCGAGCGGCTCTTCACGCCCTTCTTCACCACGCGCGCCGACGGCATGGGGCTCGGCTTGAGCCTGTGCCGCACGGTGGTGGAGCAGCATGGCGGCGCGCTGATGTTCGAGCCCAACCGTCCGCGCGGCACCGTCTTTCGATTCACGCTTCCGGCGGCTGCCTGACGCGTCGCTCTTCTTCTTTCAAAAAATTCTCCCGCTGGACCTGATGGCATGCAACCGCTGATCGATGGCTTGATCTTTATCGTGGACGACGACGCCAGCGTGCGCGAGGCACTGGCCTGGCTGCTGCGCTCGCGGCGCCTGGCCTCCGAGCACTTTGGCAGTGCCGAGGCCTTCGAGCAGTTCCTGGCCGAGGGGCCGCTGCCCGAGCAGCCGCTGTGCCTGCTGCTGGACGTGCGCATGCCCGGCACCAGCGGGCTGGTGCTGTTCGACCGGCTCGTGGAGCGCGGCCTGCTGGCCGCGATGCCGGTGATTTTCCTGACCGGCCATGCCGACGTGCCGACGGCCGTCGATGCGGTCAAGCGCGGTGCTTTCGATTTCTGCGAGAAGCCGTTCTCGGACAACGCCCTGGTCGACCGCATCGAGCAGGCGCTGGGCGCGTCGCTGCGGGCCCTGGAGGCGCAGCGCGTGCACCGCGGCTTGGTTGACCGCATCGCCGAGCTCACCGACCGCGAGCGCGACGTGATGCGGCTCGTGGTCGAGGGCCTGCCGAACAAGCTGATCGCCGACCAGCTCGCGATCAGCGTGCGCACGGTGGAGGTCCACCGCGCGCGCGTGTTCGAAAAAATGGAAGTGAAGTCGGCCGTCGAATTGGCGAACCGACTTCGGGACCTCTAGAAGAAGGTCAGGCCTTTTCCGCGACGAAGATTTCGACGCGGCGGTTCTGGGCGCGGCCTGCGGCCGTGTTGTTGTCGACCAGCGGTTCACGCGAGCCGCGGCCGTCGGTCGTGATGGCGGTGGTCGACACGCCGCGTCCCACCAGGTGGTTGCGCACGCTGTCGGCACGGCTCACCGAGAGGCGTTCGTTGCCTTCTTCGCTGCCCACGTTGTCGGTGTGGCCGACCACGCGCACGCTGACGGCGGTGGCGGTCTTCAGGCCTTCGGCCACCTTGTCGAGCACCTGCGCCAGGTTGCGCTTGACGTTGGAGCGGCCCGTGTCGAACGACAGCTCGTTGGGAATCACCACGTGAAGCTGGTTGTCGGTGGTCTGCTCGATCACCACGCCCGTGCCCTTGGTCGAAGCTTCCAGGTCGGACTTCAGTGCGGCCAGGCGCGCTGTCCAGCTGTTGGCGGGCGCGGCCGGCTGGGCCGCCGCCGCGGGCTGTGCCGGCGGCGTCGACTGCGAAGCGCAGCCTGCGATGAACATCAGCGCAGCCGCGGCTGCCCCCGAAACAAGAAGCTTCCTCATGAGTTTTCCCTCTCTCTATGGACCAATGAAATGACGACGGGAGCCGGCCGTTCGAAGCGGCCGGCTTTCCCGGTGGATGCGCTCAGCGGTTGCTGGCGCCGATGCGGCCGATCAGCCTCGCGGACCGCGCTCGCCCACGTAGATTTCGACGCGGCGGTTCTGTGCCCGGCCGGCGTCGCTGTTGTTGTCGGCCACCGGCTCGTGCGAGCCGCGGCCTTCGATGCGGAAGGCCGCCGCGTTCACGCCGCGCGCCACCAGGTAGTCGCGCGTGCTGGTTGCGCGCTCGACCGACAGCGGGTTGTTGATGGCGTCGGAGCCGGTGCTGTCGGTGTGGCCGATGATGCGCACCTCGGCGTTCGGGTTGTTGCGCAGGCCGCTCGCGAACTGGTCGAGCACCGGTGCGAAGTTCGGCTTGATGTTGGCGCGGCCCACGTCGAACGACACGTCGCTGGGAATGGCCAGCTTCAGCTCGTTGTTCTGCGTTTGCGTCACGGCGACGCCGGTGCCTTGCGTGGCGGCTTCCATCTGGCGCTTCTGGTTTTCCATGCGCTGCGACCACAGGTAGCCGCCGAGCGCGCCGGCTGCAGCGCCGACCACCGCGCCCGTGCCGATGGCACCGCGGTTGCCGCCCGTGGCCGAGCCGATGGCGGCGCCGCCGAGTGCGCCGATGCCGGCACCGATGCCGGTGTTGCGTTGGGTGTCGGTCATGCCGCCGGCGCAGCCGGACAGAACGATGGCCGTGGCGGCGGTGGCGAGTACGAATTTTTTCATGGCGATCCCTTTCAAGGACGGTTGAATCAGGCGGGCCACAGCTTAGCTCCCGGACGTGCCCCGATGGTACGGGTTCATAGCCCTACGGAAAATAAGAAAAGTTTCGCCATCGCGCATGAATGCTGCGATGATTGCTACTAAAGTAATAGCAAATTAGTGCTTATCCGACACGCGGGTGCGGCGCCGGGCTACACGAACATTTCACGGTTTCGGCGGCGGATTCCGATCCGTGCCCTGGCGGTCGTCGCCGGCGTCGGGTTCGTCGTGCAATTCACCCTTCTTGCGGCCGGAAAACATGGTCCACCAAATGATCAAGACGAACACGAGTCCCGCGGCGAGGGCTTCAAGCAGAATCAAACCCATGAGAAATGGACTCCTGTGGACGGTTGGGCTGGTGATCGTAGCAACGCTGGCCGGCTGTTCCGTCGGCCCCCGCGTGCCCGACGCGCCCACCCGCCCTTCCGTCATTGCGCCGCCTCGCGACCTCGGGCCGCTGACCGGCTCGCTCGCGCATCCCAAGAGCCGCTGGGTGCCCGTCGGCTGGTCCGAGTTGCCGGGCTTCGGCGAAGACCCGCTGCATGAAGCCTGGATTGCGCTGCTCGCCAATTGCGCGCGTCCCAATGCCGCTTTTGCGCCGCTGTGCCGCGACGTGCGCCAGCTCACCATCGCCACCTCCGAAGAGCAGCGCCAGTGGATGACCGACCGGCTGCAGCCTTACCGCATCGAGGCGCTCAACGGCCAGAGCGAAGGCAAGCTCACCAGCTACTACGAGCCGGTGTACGACGCCTCCCGCGTGCCCAACGCCACCTACAACGTGCCGCTCTACCAGGCCCCTGAAGGCCTGGTGCCCAAGCGCCCCTGGTACACGCGCCAGGAAATCGAGACCCTGCCCGAAGCCCAGGCTGCGCTGCGCGGCCGCGAGATCGCGTGGATGGCCGACCCCATCGACGCGCTGATGCTGCACATCCAGGGCTCCGGGCGCCTGCGCATCACCGAGGCCAACGGCTACCAGCACACCGTGCGCGTCGCCTTCTCGGCCACCAACGAACAGCCATACCGCAGCGTGCAGCAATGGCTCATGAGCCAGGGCGTGGGCAAGGTCGGCAAGTGGCCCGACGACACCAAGGCCTGGGCCGTGCAGAACCCGCAGCGAGTAACGCAGTTGTTGTGGAGCAACCCGCGCTACGTGTTCTTCCGCGAAGAGACCATGAGCGAGGTCGATGCCGCCTTCGGCCCGCGCGGTGCGCAAGGCGTGCCACTCACGGCGGGCCGCTCGATCGCCGTCGACCGCGAGAGCATTCCCTACGGCACGCCGGTGTGGCTGGCGTCCAGCGGCCCGGCGGCGCAGCTGCAGAAACTGGTGGTGGCGCAGGACACGGGCAGCGCCATTCTTGGCGCCGTGCGGGCCGACTACTTTGCCGGCACCGGGGCCGATGCGGGCCGGCTCGCGGCCAGCGTGAACCAGCCCTTGCGGCTGTGGGCGCTGTGGCCGCGGCAGTTGCCGGCGCCTTGAAACGCGCGCGGTTTGCCGCGCCGACAAAAACTACTTTTCTCAAGTGTGATCCACGCCCGTTCCCGGGCGTGTCGTCATCGTTCTGTCATGAGCGATGCATGGCTTCGTCATGGACGCGAACTAATGTCTCGGTCCTGACGGGGGGCTGACTTTTGGCCTCACGACGGCCCTCTCCACGATCACCGGGAAACAACAAATGTCCGATTCCTCCAAGGCGCCCAGCGCCTCCCGCCGCCATGCCCTGAAGTTGCTGGGCGCGGCCCCGATGCTCCCGCTCGGCGGCGTTGCCTTCCTCACTGCCTGCGGTGGCGGTGGCAACGGCACAACTTTCTTCCCACCCATCGTGCCGCCCCCCGCGCCGCCTGCACCGCCCGCCAATTTCGTTTCTGCGGAGTTCACCGGCATGGCCGCCCCGACGTTGTCCGATGCGGCCGCCATGGCGACCACCACGGTTGGCTCGACCTTCAAGGTGTCGTTCGACAACGGCACCTCCACCGAATACAAGCTGGCGTACCAGCCCTTTTTCAAGACCGGCGACATGGTGTCCGACGGCAAGGGCGGCCAGATCCTGGCCGGCGGTTACTACAACATCAAGAACGAGCCGATCCTCGACACGTCGGTGCCCGGCAAGGAGCGTCACTTCTTCTCCGACAGCCCTGACGGCACATCGTTGCTCTCGCTGCCGAATGCCAATGTGCCTGGCGTCAAGGGCAAGCCGGTGTTCGCGGTGGTCCAGTTCGAGTACGCGACCCGCACCCTGGCCGGCGCCAATGCCGTCACCAAGGCAGAAATGGATGCCACGAGCGCCTACGGCACGCTGCCGTCGCCTATTGCCGTGCTCACGCTCGACCAGGACCAGACCACCGGCAAGCTGAGCCTGGTCAAGTACCACAACGTCGACATGTCCTCGGCGCACGGCCTGTGGATCACCTGTGGTGCAAGCCTGTCGCCCTGGAACACCCATCTGTCGAGCGAAGAGTACGAGCCCGACGCGACCACTGTCGCGAGCAACGCCGTGTTCAAGGCCTACAGCCAGAACGTGTTCGGCGACCCGACCAAGGCCAACCCGTACCACTACGGCCACCTGCCTGAAATCACCGTGAACCCCGACGGCACCGGCACCGTGAAGAAGCACTACTGCCTGGGCCGCATCTCTCACGAGCTGATCCAGGTCATGCCCGACAACCGCACCGCCATCATGGGCGACGACTACACCAACGGCGGCTTCTTCATGTTTGTCGCCGACAAGGAAAAAGACCTGTCGGCCGGCACGCTCTACGTGGCGAAGTACGACGCGGGCTACTCGATCGACCCGGCGGCAGCCGCCACCAAGATGTCGTGGATCAACCTCGGCCACGCCACCAGTGCCGAGATCGAGAACCTCGCCAATACGCTGACGTTCGACAAGATCATCGACGTGGCTGTCAGCGATCCGGCCGACATCACCTACAAGAAGATGTTCCTGGACGGCAAGCAGAACTGGGTGCGAGTGAAGCCCGGCATGGAGAAGGCCGCCGCCTTCCTCGAAACCCATCGCTACGCCAACATCAAGGGCGCCAGCATGGCCTTCACCAAGATGGAAGGCACCACCGTCAACATCAAGGACAAGGTGGCGTACTCCGCGCTGCAGAACATCCAGAACTCGATGGTCAAGGGCGGCACGGGCTGGTCGGCGGCCACCGACATCGCACTGCAGGATCCGCTCGTTGCCGGCGGCGTGATGGCGCACAACCTCGCGGGCGGCCAGAAGGACACCGACGGCAACGCCATCAACAGCGAATGGGTGCCGGCGCAGACCCGCGCGCTGATCGTCGGTGAAGATCTGAAGACCCCCGACGCCCTGGGCAACACCTCGAACCCCGACAAGATCGGCAATCCCGACAACATCAAGTTCTCGGAAAAATTGCGCACCCTGTTCATCGGCGAGGACAGCAGCAGCCACGTCAACAACTTCCTGTGGGCCTACAACATCGACACGAAGAAGCTGGCGCGCATCATGTCGATCCCGGCGGGCGGTGAGTCGACGGGCCTGCATGCCGTCGACGAGCTCAATGGCTGGACCTACATCATGAGCAACTTCCAGCACCCAGGCGACTGGGGCACGGGTCCCTCGAAGACGGCTGCGGACGGCCTGCACGGCAAGGTCTACACCACGCTCGACCCGCTGGTGCGCGCGAACTACAAGGACCGTTTCGCTGCTGCCGTCGGCTACCTCACCGCCGACCCGATCCAGCCGAAGCTCTCCAAGTAAGCCCTCGAGGCTTCTTCAGTCAAGACGGCGCTGTCGGCAACGGCAGCGCCGTTTTGTATCTCACCTGCTTCAACGCAAAGCTCGACCGGATCTTCTCGATCCCCGGGATCGGCGTGAGCTGCTCCATGATGAATTTCTCCAGCGCCGCCATGTCGGCCACGGCGATGCGGATCAGGTAGTCGCGGTCGCCCGTCATCAGGTAGCACTCCATCACCTCGTCGTGCTCGGCGATGCGCTGCTCGAAGTCGGCCAGCGAATGCTTGCTCTGTGTCTTCAGGCTGATCGAGATGAACACGTTCAGCCCCAGGCCCAGCGCCTTGGGGCTCACCAGCGCCACGTAGCGGTCGATCACGCCGCCCGCTTCGAGCGCCTTCACGCGGGACAGGCAGGGCGAGGGCGACAGGTGCACGCGGCGCGCCAGTTCCACGTTCGACAGCGCGCCGTCGCGTTGCAGCTCGTCGAGAATGCGCAGGTCGATGGCGTCGAGTTGCATGAAAATGCCGCACAAGTTGAAAGTGGCGAAATTTTATGCTGCGACGCCCGCATGGAATTGCCCGCGCCGGTAGCCAATTCTTCTCATGCCGGCCTAAAGTGCCGGTATGAACGCCCCGATGTCCGCCGACCAGATGCGTGCCTTGCTGCTCGATACGCCGCTTGCGCACGACCCCGATCCCGCAGAGACCGCCGAGTGGCGCGACGCCTTCCTGGCGCTGGCGCAAACGCACGGTCCGCAGCGCGCACGCCAGATGCTGGTAGAGCTCGCCCGCCTTGCGCGGCAGCAGCGCATCGGCTGGCAACCCGAGCTTGCGACGCCGTACGTCAACACCATCGCGGCGGAAGACCAGCCGCCGTTCCCGGGTGACCTCGCGGTCGAAGAGCGGCTGGCTTCGCTGATGCGCTGGAACGCGCTGGCCATGGTGGCGAAGGCCAACCAGGCCTATGGCGAGCTCGGTGGCCACATCGCCAGCTACGCCAGCGCGGCCGACCTGTTCGAGACCGGCTTCAACCATTTCTTTCATGCGCGCAGCGACGCGCACCGTGGCGACCTGGTGTTCTTCCAGCCGCACAGCGCGCCCGGCGTGTACGCCCGTGCGTATCTCGAAGGCCGCTTGAGCGAAGAAGACCTGAAGCACTACCGCCAGGAGCTCACCGCGCCGGCCTTCGTCGATGGCAGCGGCGCGCGCGGCCTGTGCAGCTATCCGCATCCGTACCTGATGCCGGACTTCTGGCAGTTCCCCACCGGCTCGATGGGCATCGGCCCCATCAGCTCGATCTATCACGCGCGCTTCATGCGCTACCTCACGCACCGCAACCTGCTCGATTGCGAGGGCCGCAAGGTGTGGGGCGTGTTCGGCGACGGCGAGATGGACGAGCCCGAGTCGATGAGCGCATTGACGCTTGCCGCGCGCGAGAAGCTCGACAACCTCGTGTGGGTGGTCAACTGCAACCTGCAGCGCCTCGATGGCCCGGTGCGCGGCAACGGCCGCATCATCGACGAGCTCGAAAAGCTGTTCGCCGGCGCGGGTTGGAACGTCATCAAGCTGGTGTGGGGCAGCGACTGGGACGGCCTGTTCGCGCAAGATGTGAGCGGTGCGCTGGCGCGCGTGTTCGCCAACACCGTCGACGGCCAGATGCAGACCTTCGCCGCAAAAGACGGCCGCTTCAACCGCGACAACTTCTTCGGCCAGAACCCCGAGCTCGCGCGCCTGGCCGAAGGCATGACCGACGAGCAGATCGACCGCCTGAAGCGCGGTGGCCACGACCTCGTGAAGATCCATGCCGCGTATGCCGCGGCGGCTGCGCACAAGGGCCAGCCCACCGTGATCCTGGCCCACACCAAGAAGGGCTACGGCATGGGCAGCGCGGCCCAGGGCAAGATGACGACGCACTCGCACAAGAAGATGGGCGACGTCGACCTCATCGAGTTCCGCGACCGCTTCAACCTGCCGTTGACCGACGCGCAGGCCACCGCGATGGACTTCTTCCGCCCCGCCGAAGACAGCGCCGAGATGCAATACCTGCGCAGCCACCGCGCCGCGCTCGGTGGTGCCATGCCGCGCCGCGAGACCGCGTGCGACGTCGTGCCCAAGCCCGACATCGCGAGCTACGCGCAATTTGCGACGGCCGCCGCCGGCAAGGAAATGAGCACCACCATGGCCTTCGTGCGCATGCTGGGCAACCTCCTGAAAGACAAGGCCCTGGGCCCGCGCATCGTGCCCATCGTGGCCGACGAGGCGCGCACCTTCGGCATGGCCAACCTGTTCAAGCAGGTCGGCATCTATTCGAGCGTGGGCCAGCGCTATGCGCCGGAAGACATCGGCTCGGTGCTGAGTTACCGCGAAGCCACCGACGGCCAGATTCTCGAAGAGGGCATCAGCGAGGCCGGCGCGATTGCGAGCTGGACGGCCGCGGCCACCAGCTACAGCGTGCATGGCCTGGCGATGCTGCCGTTCTACATCTACTACTCGATGTTCGGCTTCCAGCGCGTGGGCGATGCCATCTGGGCTGCCGCCGACCAACGCGCGCGCGGCTTCCTGCTCGGTGCCACCTCGGGCCGCACCACGCTCGGCGGCGAAGGCCTGCAGCACCAGGACGGCAGCAGCCACCTGGTGGCCGCGACCATCCCCAACTGCAAGGCCTACGACCCGGCCTATGCGGGCGAGATGGCGGTGATCGTCGACGCGGGCATCCGCGAAATGATGGTCGAGCAGAAAGACGTTTTCTACTACGTCACGCTCATGAACGAGAACTACGCGCAGCCCGATGTGCCTGAAGGTGCGGAAGGCGACATCCTGCGTGGTTGCTATCGCTTCGGCGTGTATTCGCCGGCTGCATCGGCTGCAGGAAAGGCAAAGCAGAAAGTCACGCTCATGGGTTCGGGCGCGATCCTCACCGAAGTCGTCAAGGCCGCGCAGTTGCTGGCCGACGAAGGCATCGAGGCCGAAGTGTTCAGCGTCACGAGTTGGAGCGAACTGGCACGCGACGGGCTGGCCTGCGAGCAGCGTGCACTGGCCGGTGAGACGGGCGAAGACGCCGGCACCGCCTTCATCGCGCGGCAGCTCGGCAAGGGCAGCAAGGCCCCGATCGTCGCTGCCACCGACTACGTGCGCGCCGTGCCCGAGAGCGTGCGCGCCTTCCTGCCCGAAGGCCGCCGCTACCTCACGCTCGGCACTGACGGCTTCGGCCGCAGCGACACGCGCGCCGCGCTGCGCCAGTTCTTCGGCGTGGACGCCGCGAGCATCGTGCGGGCGGCGCGCCACGCGCTTGGCTGATCGATAGATCGATAGCTTGCCGCGCGGTTGCGGCCGTGCGCGGCAGCCCATGTGAAGTGAAGCAGCGGTGCGCGGGCGGGCCTGCGTTAGAGTCGCAGGCCCCACCGTCCCCGCGCCCATGACCGCACGTTTTCAATCCCTCGCCCCCGCCGTTCGCCTGGCCGACCAGGTGGCCGATGCGTTGGCGGCGGAGGTGCGCAGCGGGCGCCTGTCGGAGGGTGATCGCCTGCCGACCGAGGCCGCATTGGCCGCGCAGTTCGGCGTGAGCCGCACGGTCGTGCGCGAAGCGGTGTCGCGGCTCAAGTCGCTGGGGCTGGTCGATTCGCGCCAGGGCAGCGGCGTGTATGTGCGCGCCGCGGTGGTCGAGCCGCTGCGCTTCGAGATGCCGCACGTGGCCTCGCGCGAAGCGGTGATCCAGATGGTGGAGCTGCGCCGCGCGCTCGAAGCAGAGGTGGCCGCACTGGCCGCCGAGCGGCGCACCAAGGCCGACCTGCGCCGCATCCGCGAGGCCATCAAGGCGCTGCAGGCGGCGGTGGCGGCCGGCGGCAACGGCGCGGACGAAGACGTGCGTTTTCACCGCGCCATCGCGGAGGCGGCATGCAACCCGTTCCTGATCGGCACGTTGCAATATCTGCGGCAGTTCCTTCACGGCGCGACGCGCGTCACGCGGGCGAACGAGGCGCGCCGTGCCGATTTCGCGAGCCAGGTGGCGCAGGAGCACGCACTGATCGTGGAGGCGATCGAGGCGGGCGACGTGGCGGGCGCACGCGAAGCAGCGAAGGCGCACATGGACAACGCGATACGCCGCATCGAGCAGGCGGATTCGTCGTTCTGGCAGCAGGAAGGGGATCAGCTTGCGCGGCCTCTTGTCGAAAAGGGCTGGCCGGCGGGGGGGTGAGCTTGTGTCGTGGCTCGGGTTCGGGCGCGGGTGCGGGGTCATTCTTGGTTTGTGCGACTGACACCGGGTACTTCCCTCCGCGAATGTCCCCCGCTTCGCTCCTCCTTTATTTCGCTGCGGGAAGCACCCGATGCCCT
>NZ_QAJK01000181.1 GCF_003852515.1 Variovorax sp. KBW07
TGGTGTACCGCTGATCAACGACCACTCTGATGACGCTCACGCGGATGGTGTGCTCTGCGCAGCGAAATAAAGGAGGAGCGAAGCGGGGGACATTCGCGGAGCAGAGCACACCGTCGGCGTGGGCGTCGCCCCGAATGAACCCAAACAGCAGCGCCCAAACAAGGAGCCCCGGAACGAGGCCCAGGAGAACCGACGACCTCAGGCCCGAGCAGCGACGGTCTTGCTGCGACCGAACCAGAACCACAGCGCGATCCCGGCAATGACCATTGGCACGCTCAACCACTGCCCCTGGCTCAGGCTCAGCGCCCGCAGTCCCAGGAAGTCGTCGGGCTCGCGGAAATACTCGGCAAAGAAACGCAGTGCGCCATAGCCGATCAGGAACACCGCCGCCACCTGCCCCTGCTTGCGCTCCTTGCGTGCATAGAGCCACATGATCACGAACAACAGCAGTCCTTCCAGCAGGAACTGGTACACCTGCGACGGATGGCGCGGCAGCATCGAGCCGCTTTGCGGGAACACCATGCCCCATGGAAGGTCGGGGCTGCTGAAACGGCCCCACAGTTCGCCGTTGATGAAATTACCCACGCGGCCCGCGGCCAGGCCCGTTGGAACGCAGGGCGCGACGAAATCCATCACCTGCCAGAACGGCCGCGCACGCGAACGCGAGAACCACACCATCGCGCCGATCACGCCCAGCATGCCGCCATGGAAGCTCATGCCGCCCTGCCACACGTAGAGAATTTCGAGCGGATGCGAGAGGTAGAACTCGGGCTTGTAGAACAGACAGTAGCCAAGGCGGCCACCGACGATGACGCCCATCACGCCGAGAAAAAGAATGTCCTCGATGTCCTTGCGCTGCCACGCGCCAGCACCCACAAGCGAGCGGTACGGCTCGTGACGCAGGCGGCGCGTGCCAAGAAAGTAGAACAGCGCGAAGGCCGCCAGGTAGGTCAGGCCGTACCAGTGAATGGCCACCGGCCCCAGTTGCAGGGCGATGGGATTGATCTGCGGATACATGAGCATCCGGCGATTGTGCCCGCCCCGAATGTCGGGGCCGGCACGGGGGCATTCAGGGCAATCTCAGCGCCCGAACTTCCACCACAACAGCCCCGCCACGACGGCTGGCACCGCGAAGATCAGCAAGAAGATCGGCAGTTCCTCGGCCACCGAGTAGCCCGCCTTGAGCACGCCCACGGCCATGTTGATGCCGGCGCCGATGAACCACGCCGGAATGAACCACTTGGCCGCGGTGGCAAGCGCCGCCGTGGAGCCGTCGCCCATGAAGCGGCCGGCCAGAAGAAACACCACCAGCAGCGCGAAGCCGCCACCCATCACCACGATCGTATGCATGTCGTTTTTCCTCCAGGGGGCATCTTGCCGTATCGGCGGGTGAATCGATCAATCCATCAGCGCGTGGTGTACCCGCCGTTGGCGAAGATCGTCTGGCCCGTGATCCACCAGCCTTCGGTGACCAGGAAGCGCACGATGGGCGCGATGTCCTCGATGTCGGTCAGGCCCTTCTTCGAGTACTTGCTCAGCGCGGCGGCGCTGCTGTGGTACTCGACGGCTTCCTTGCTTTCCTGGCCGTAGAAGAACGGCGTGTCCATGGGGCCGGGGCCGATGGCGTTGACCGAGATGCCGCGCTCGCCGAACTCTTTCGACGCGGCCCGCGTGAAGTGCTCCACCGCCGCCTTCGAGCCCGGGTAGATGGCATAGAACGGCGTGTACGCCGCCAGCAGCGAACTGACGATCGTCACGATGCTGCCGCCCTCGGCCAAAGTGCGGCCGGCCTGCTGGATGAAGAAGAAAGCGGCCTTGGCGTTGGCGTCGAAGCTCTTGTCGTAGTCGGCCTCGGTGACATCGAGGATCGGCTTCTTGATGACCACGCCCGCGGTGTTGATGGCAATGTCGACCTGGCCAAAATGCTTCACGGCCTGGTCGAACAGGCGGGCGTTGTTCTCCACCACCGAGAGATCGCCCTGCACCAGCAGCGTGTCCGCGCCCCTGGCCTTGAGCGCGGCGGCGGTTGCCTCGGCATCGGCGCGCGAGGCGTCGCTGTTGTAGTGAATGGCGATGCCGCGGGCGCCGCCATCGACCAGTTGCTGGCCGACGAGGGCGCCGAGGTTCTTGCCACCGCCGGCGATGACGGCGACCTTGTTCTTGAGCGTGCGTGCGGACATGGTTTGACTCCTTGGGGGAAAAAGCGCGGGTGAATGGATGTGTGACTTGAGGCCTCAGTCTATTGATCGACATCGCCGGGATAAATAGGCCATCCAAAGCTAGACTGTTCAATAAATCACGAACAATCAGGCGAATAGAGGCAACAGCGAATGGACCGCATCGACCTCCTCCAGGTCTTCCTGCGCGTGGCCGAAACCGGCAGCTTCACGCGCGCCGCCGACCGCCTAGGCCTGCCGCGCGCCACCATCTCGACGGCGGTGCAGCAGCTCGAAACCCGGCTGGGCTCGCGCCTGCTCCACCGCACCACGCGGCGCGTGAGCCTGACGCCCGACGGCGAGGTGATGCTGGAGCGCGCCCGCGCGCTGGTGGCCGACATGGAAGACATCGAGCAGCAGTTCCTGCCAGCGCACGGCCACGTGAGCGGCCGGCTCAAGGTCGATGTGCCGAGCCGCATCGCGCGGCGGCTGATTGCGCCGGCACTGCCGGGTTTCTTCGAGCGCTTTCCGGGCATCGAGCTGGAGCTGGGCTCGAGCGACCGAGCGGTGGACCTGGTGCTGGAGGGCGTCGATTGCGCGCTACGCGTCGGCCCGCTGGCCAGCAGCAGCCTTGTGGCTCGGCCGCTGGGACATTTCACGCTGATCAACTGCGCAAGCCCGGCCTACCTGGCCCGCCACGGCACGCCACGCACGCCCATGGATCTGCCGCAGCACCTGGCAGTCAACTACGCCTCGCCGACCAGTGGCCGCGCGGCGCCGTGGGAGTGGCAACGAGACGACGAGACGCACACGCTGCGCATGCGCAGCCAGGTCGCAGCCAACAATGCCGAGACGTACATAGCCTGTGCGTTGGCGGGGCTGGGCCTGATCCAGATTCCGCTGTATGACGTGCGCGAACACCTGGCAGCCAGTGAACTGGTCGAAGTGCTGCCGGACGCACGCGCGGAGCCATTGCCGGTGCACCTTGTGTACCCACACCGGCGCAATCTGTCGCGGCGCATGCAGACGTTCGCTGGGTGGCTCGAAGCGCTGCTGGCCGAATCGCTCGACAAGCCTGTCGCGGCTGTCGGTACTCGGCCTCGCAAGGCGCGTTAGCTCGGTCTGTTTGGAGCCACGTTGTTGGGCGCTGCCGTTCAGGGCGACGCCCACGCCGACGGTGTGCTCTGCTCCGCGAATGTCCCCCGCTTCGCTCCTCCTTTATTTCGCTGCGCAGAGCACACCATCCGCGTGAGCGTCATCAGAGTGGTCGTTGATCAGCGGTACACCA
>NZ_QAJK01000182.1 GCF_003852515.1 Variovorax sp. KBW07
CGGCGCGAGCGTCGCCCTGAAGAACAGCAGTCACCGAACCAGACACAACGCGACGAACAGAAAGACAGCGCTTCATGCTAGTGCGCCCCTTCAGTCGGACGCGCAACAGGCGCAGTCAACGGCGTACTGGCTTGCAGCGAACTCGTCGTCAGGATGGCCTTCGCAGCAGCCTTGCGACGGATGCGATAGGCGATGAGCGTGTCGCAGGCCAGCAGCGTGAACAGCAGCAGCCCCTGGAACACACCCGTCAGCGACTTCGGCAGGCCCAGGCGCGACTGCGCCAGTTCGCCGCCGATGTAGAACATGCTCATCAGGATCGCCGAGAACACCATGCCCACCGGGTGCAGCCGCCCGACGAAGGCCACGATGATCGCCGCGAAGCCGTAGCCGGCCGGCACGTACGGCGTCAGCT
Source organism: Variovorax sp. KBW07 (assembly GCF_003852515.1). GTDB lineage: Bacteria > Pseudomonadota > Gammaproteobacteria > Burkholderiales > Burkholderiaceae_C > Variovorax. The sequence continues at coordinate 413 of NZ_QAJK01000182.1, forward strand.
GGCCGAGCGGGCCGGCGACTTCGAGTGCACCGGCCAGGCCGGCCGCGCCGCCCGACGTGAGCAACGCGATCCACACCGCGCGCCGCGCCGAGAAACCCGCATAGCGCGCCGCCGCCGGGGCCAGGCCGCCGACCTGCTGCGCGAAGCCGGCGCGCGTGCGGAACAGGAACACCCACAGTGCGCCCACGCCCACCAGCGCGATGATCAGGCCGATGCTCACGCGCGAGCCCTTGAACAGGCGCGGGATCTGCGTGACCGCCTCGAAGGTCTTCGACTGCGGAAAGTTGTAGCCGTTCGGGTCTTTCCAGGGACCGAACACCATGTAGCTGAGCAGCAGCGTCGCCACGTACACCAGCATCAGGCTCACCAGGATTTCATTCGCGTTGAACTTGTCGCGCAGGAACGCCACGATGCCAGCCCACACCATGCCGCCGAGCGTGCCCGCCACGAGAATGGCCACGACGATCCACGAGCCGGTGTTCTTGTCGGCCAGCAACGCGACGCCGCCCGCGACGATGGCGCCGAACACGAACTGCCCCTCGGCGCCGATGTTCCATACGTTCGAGCGAAAGCACACCGCCAGGCCCAGCGCGATGATCAGCAACGGGGTCGCCTTGATCATCAGTTCGCCGAGCGCGTAGCCGTTCTTGATGGGTTCGTAGAAGAACACCATCAGGCCCTTGACCGGGTCCTTGCCGAGCGCGGCAAACAGCGCCACGCCGATCAGCACGGTAATGAGCAGCGCCAGGATCGGCGATGCAAAAGTCCAGAAGCGCGAGAGCTCCGGGCGAGGTTCGAGCTTAAACATGGGCCGCCTTTGCTTCCTTGTGCTGCCCTTGCCACAGGCCGCTCATCCATTCGCCGATCTGCGGCAGCGTGGCGACCGCGCGGTCGATGGACGGCGACAGCCTGCCCTTGGCGATCACGTGCAGCCGGTCGCTGATGTCGAACAGTTCGTCGAGTTCTTCGCTGACCACCAGCACGGCGCAGCCGGCATCGCGCAGCGCGAGGATTTCGCCGCGGATCAGCGCGGCCGCACCCACATCCACGCCCCAGGTCGGTTGCGAGACGATGAAGAGCTTGGGGTTGGCGTCGATCTCGCGGCCGACAATGAATTTCTGCAGGTTGCCGCCCGACAGCGAGCGTGCCGCCGCGTTCGGGCCGCCGGCCTTCACGTTGAAGCGCTCGATGATCGCCCTGGCGTGTTTCTCGAGCGCACCGGTGCGAATCCAGCCGCCCTTGCCCACCGCATTGCTGCGCGTGAGCAGCAGGTTGTGCGCCAGGCCCAGCGTGGGCACGGCGCCGCGGCCCAGCCGCTCTTCAGGCACGAAATGCAGGCCCAGCGCGCGGCGCGAACGTGGCCGCAAACGGCCGGCCGGCTTGTCGAACACCTGCACCATCGAGGCCTCGGCGCGCACGTCTTCGCCGGACAGCGTGTAGAGCAGTTCCTTCTGGCCATTGCCCGAAACGCCCGCGATGCCGACCACCTCGCCGGCCCGCACCTCGAACGAGATGCCGTCGAGGTCGACGCCGAACTGGTCTTCGCGCGCCAGCGAGAGGCCCTTCACGCGCAGCGCCACCGCACCCGCATGCACCGGGCGGTGCTGCAACGGCGGCGGCTCGCTGCCGATCATCAGCCGCGAGAGCGATTCGTTGCTCTCGTTCTGCGGATTGCACACGCCCGTGACCTTGCCGCCGCGCAGCACCGTGCACGCCGTGCACAGCTCGCGGATCTCGTGCAGCTTGTGGCTGATGTAGAGAATGCTGCAGCCCTCGGACGAGAGCTTGTTCAGCACCGTGAAAAGCTTGATGACGGCCTGCGGCGTGAGCACCGAGGTCGGTTCGTCCAGGATCAGCAGCTTGGGGTTGGTCAGCAGCGCGCGGATGATTTCCACGCGCTGCATCTCGCCGACCGACAGCGTGTGCACCGGCCGCGAGGGGTCGATGTCCAGGCCGTATTCGCTGGCCTTGGCCGTGATGCTGCGCGCCACTTCGGCCAGCTGCAGCGACTTGTCCAGCCCCAGCCACACGTTCTCGGCCACGGTAAGCGTGTCGAACAGGCTGAAGTGCTGGAACACCATGCTGATGCCCAGCGCCCTCGCCTGCTGCGGGTTGCGCAGGTTGACGGGCTGGCCGTCGAAGGTGACGGTGCCTTCGTCGGGCTTGACCGACCCGTAGATGATCTTCATCAGGGTCGATTTGCCGGCGCCGTTCTCGCCGAGCACGGCATGGATTTCGCCGGGCGCCACGGCCAGGGAGATGTCGCTGTTGGCCACCACCGCGGGATACCGCTTGGTGATGTGCGCGAGCTGGAGTCTGGGGGTTGTCATGCCGGGTTTCGTGGGTTTTGTCTCGTTCAAACAGCAACAAGCGGGAACAGCTATCAGTTTAATAGCACTGACAGCTGTTGCCGCGACCATCGGCGCCCGACGGCGCTTCGCTCAGTTCATTGTTTCAGTGCCCGCCGATATAGGCGAACTTGAACAGGAACACGGCGGCGATGACCCACACCATGGCATGCACTTCCCGTGCCCGGCCGGTGAAGAGCTTGAGCACCGCGTAGGTGATGAAACCGAAGGCCAGGCCATTGGCAATCGAGTAGGTGAACGGCATGGCCAGCGCGGTCACTGCCGCCGGGATCACCTCGGTGGTGTCTTCCCAGTCGAGCTCGACCAGGTCGCGCAGCATCAGGCAGCCCACGAAGAGCAGCGCCGGTGCGGTGGCATACGCCGGCACCGACCCCGCCAGCGGCGAGATCATCAGGCAGGCCAGGAACAACAGCGCCACCACCACGGCCGTGAGGCCGGTGCGGCCACCCGCCTGCACGCCCGCCGCGCTTTCCACGTAGGCCGTGGTGCTCGAGGTGCCGAGCAGCGAGCCCGCGAAGATCGCGCCGCTGTCGGCCAGCAGCGCCTTGTTCATGCGCTCCATCTTGCCGGGCACCAGCAGGCCGGCGCGCTTGGCCACGCCCATCAGCGTGCCGGTGGCGTCGAACATCTCGACCAGGAAGAACACCAGCACCACATTCAGGATGCCGCCCTTCAGCGCGCCCAGGATGTCGAGCTGCATGAAGGTAGGCGCAATCGATGGCGGTGCATCGAACACGCCATGGAACTTGTTGCCGCCGAAGAAGAACGACAGCACCGTCACCAGCATGATCCCGATGAGGATGGCGCCGCGCACCTTCAGCCGATCGAGCGCCACGATGACCAGGAAGCCCAGCGTGGCCAGCACCACCGGTGCCGAGTGCAGGTCGCCCAGCGTGACGAAGGTGGCCGGTGAGGCGGCAACGACGCCCGCGCTCTTCAGCGCGATGAGCGCCAGGAACATGCCGATGCCCACCGTGATCGCAGTTCGCAGCGACTGCGGTATGCCCTGTATGAAAAGCTCCCGCAACCCGGTGACCGTGACGATCAGGAACAGGCAGCCCGAGATGAACACCGCACCCAGCGCCACCTGCCACGTGTAGCCCATGCCCAGCACCACCACGTAGGCGAAGTAGGCGTTCAGGCCCATGCCCGGCGCCATGGCGATCGGGTAGTTGGCGTACAGGCCCATGATCAGCGTGCCCAGCGCCGCAATGAGGCAGGTGGCCACGAAGACCGCGCCCTTGGGCATGCCCGCGTCCCCGAGGATCGACGGGTTCACGAAGATGATGTAGGCCATCGTCAGGAAGGTCGTGAGCCCGGCAATGACTTCGGTGCGCACCGTCGTGTTGTGCTCGGTCAGCTTGAACATGCGTTCAAGCCAGCCGGCGTTGTGCGGCGCGGGGCGCGCGGCTTTCCCCGAGGCGTGGGGATCGGTGACCTTTGGCACCTCTTCAAACCTGTTCATTTCGCTTGTCTCCAGCTGTTGTATTTGGCGGTTCGTTCATCGTTGCCTCGGTCGCGACGCCGGCGCGACCGAAGGATTCAGGGTGGGTCCGGGGCGTCAGGCGGAAGGGTCCGCGCCGAGGCCGGGGTGAAGGCGGGCCGCAGCGAAGCCGCGACGTCCTTGATGCATTCGCGCAGCCAGCGCGCGGAGCTCGACGAATGGGTGCGTTCGTGCCAGAGCTGGTAGTACATGAGCCGGGGCAGCGCCACCGGGCAATCGAGAATCTTCACCGGCAGCCGCGCCGCGAAACGCTCGCAGTACTGGCGCCCGGTGGTCAGCACCAGCAGGCTCGAGGCCACGATGTCGGGAATGAGGCTGAAGTGCGCGCAACGCGCCGTGATGTTGCGCTGCCGCCCGAGCTCGTCGAGCATCTGGTCGATGATGCCGCGCCCGCCGGGGTGCATGGGCGTGGGCGCGATGTGCTCGGCCGCCAGCCATGTTTCCAGGTCCCAGCCGCGGCGCACCGCCGGATGGTCCTGGTTGACCAGCGACACCACCTCGTCGCCGAACAGGCGCGCCATGTGCAGGTCTTCCGGCGGCTTGAGCCAGTTGCCGATGACCAGGTCGACCTGCCCCAGCGCCAGGTGGCCGTGGTAGTCCGAATCGGGCGAGAGCGCATGGATCTCGACCTGGCACAGCGGTGCTTCGCGCTTGACGTGCGCCACCAGCATCGGCAGGAACAGCGGGTCCATGTAGTCGCTGGCGGCAATGCGAAAGGTGGTGGCCGCCGACTGCGGCTCGAAGCCGCGCGCATCCGAGAACAGCATCTCGGCCGCGCGAAGAATGCTGGCCGCGGGCTCGATCATTCGCAGCCCCGCGTCGGTGGGCACCATGCCCGAGCCCGAGCGCACCAGCAGCGGGTCGCCCGACAGCTCGCGCAGGCGCTTCAGCGCGGCCGACACGGCCGGCTGGTACATGCCCAGGCGAATGGCGGCGCGCGAGACGCTGCGGTCGGTCAACACGGTGTGCAGAACCCGTATGAGATGAAGATCGATCTTGTCGAAAAGCGCCTGGTCTCTCATGGCTGTTCACACCTTTCTTGTCTGTGCGAACAGTTATACAGCGCGGCATTTGGCGAAACCGGGTGGAATGGAAGTGAAGCTCGGACCGTGCGAGCACGGCCCGCGTTCATTCGACCGATACGGATGGCACCGCCTGGACAGCGGTGACGGCGCGAAGAATCGACTCACTCGTGGCCGGCGCCTTCAGCGGCGGATCGATGCGGTGGCCACCGGCCGCCGACACCGCATCGCGGATCGCGAAGAACACCGAGAACGGCAGCAGCAGCGGCGGCTCGCCCACGGCCTTGCTGCGGTGGATCGAGTCCTCGAAGTTCTGGCCTTCGAACAGGCGCACGTTGAACACCGGCGGGCAATCGTTGGCAGTCGGAATCTTGTAGGTGCTGGGCGCGTGCGTGGTGAGCTTGCCGCTTTGCGGATGCCACACCAGCTCTTCAGTGGTGAGCCAGCCCATGCCCTGGATGAAGGCGCCCTCGACCTGGCCGATGTCCACCGCCGGGTTCAGCGACTTGCCCGCGTCGTGCAGGATGTCGGCGCGCAGCAGCTTCCATTCGCCGGTGAGCGTGTCGACGATCACCTCGCTCACCGCCGCGCCATAGGCGAAGTAGTAGAACGGGCGGCCCTGCATCTTGTCCTTGTCCCAGCTGAGACCCGGCGTGGCGTAGAAGCCATCGGACCACAGCTGCTTGCGGTCGAGGTACGCCTCGCCCACCACGGTGCTGAAGGCCAGCGAACGGCCGTTGACCTCGACCTTGTCGTTGGCGAAGCGCACCTCGCTCGCCTTGCCGCCATGGCGTTCGGCCGCGCTTTCGGCCAGCCGCTCGCGGATCTGGCGGGCCGCGTCCTGCGCGGCCTTGCCGTTCAGGTCGGCGCCGGTCGATGCGGCCGTGGCCGAGGTGTTGGCCACCTTGGTCGTGTCGGTCGCGGTCACGCGCACGCGCTCGAAGCTCACGCCCAGCTCGTGCGCCACCACCTGCGCCACCTTGGTATTGAGGCCCTGCCCCATCTCGGTGCCGCCGTGGTTCACGAGGATCGAGCCGTCGGTGTACACGTGCACCAGCGCGCCGGCCTGGTTGAAGTGCTTGACGTTGAACGAGATGCCGAACTTCAGCGGTGCCAGCGCCAGGCCGCGCTTGAGCACCACGCTTTTTGCATTGAACGCCGCGATGTCTTCGCGCCGCGCGCGGTAGTCGCTGCTGGCTTCCAGCTCGGCCACCAGTTCGTGGACGATGTTGTCGGTCACGGTCTGGCGGTATGGCGTGACGTTGTTCTCGGCCTTGCCGTAGAAGTTGACGCGCCGCACGTCGAGCGGATCGCGCTTCAGCTCGCGCGCCACCGAGTCGAGAATGTTCTCGATGGCAATGGCGCCCTGTGGTCCGCCGAAGCCGCGGAAGGCGGTATTGCTCTGCGTGTTGGTCTTGCCCGAGAAGCCGTGCATGGCCACGTTGGGCAGCCAGTAGGCGTTGTCGAAGTGGCACAGCGCGCGGGTCATCACCGGACCCGACAGGTCGGCCGAGTGGCCGGCGCGCGAAACCATGGTGATCTCGGCGCCGAGGATGCGGCCCTCGTCGTCGTAGCCCACTTCGTACTCGTACCAGAAGCAGTGGCGGCGGCCGGTGATCATGAAGTCGTCGTCGCGGTCGAGCCGCAGCTTGACCGGGCGCTGCAGCTGCCGCGCCGCGATGGCGGCCACGCAGGCGAACAGCGCCGACTGCGATTCCTTGCCGCCGAAGCCGCCGCCCATGCGACGGCATTCGACATGCACCTCGTTCGACTGCAGGTGCAGCGCGTGCGCTACCAGGTGCTGCATTTCGCTCGGGTGCTGCGTCGAGCAATGGATGTGCAGCGCGCCGCCTTCCTTGGGAATGGCGTAGCTGATCTGCCCTTCCAGGTAGAACTGCTCCTGGCCGCCCACGTCGAGCGTGGCCTTGTGGCGGTGCGGCGCCTTGGCGATGGCGGCGCGCACGGCAGCCTCGTCGCCCTGGTTGGCGCTGCCGCCGCTGCGCACGATGTGCATCGGCGGCACCACGTACTGGCCGCGCTCGTGGGCGGCCTGCGGCGTGAGCACGGGTGGCTGCGCCTCGATGGTCATCGCCTCCTTGGCCTTGGCGGCGGCGCGCCGGGCCGCATCGCGCGTCTCGGCGATCACCGCGAACACCGGCTGGCCGAGGTAGCGGATTTCGCCGCCGTCGTTCACGGGCAGCAGGATCGGGTCGTCGTGAATGATCGAGCCGCAGTCGTTGGTGCCGGGAATGTCGTCGGCCGTCAGCACCGTGACCACGCCGGGCATGGCGCGGATGGCGTCGAGCGACAGCGCGGTGACGCGGCCATTGGCCGCCGGCGACAGGCCCAGCGCGCAGTGCAGCGTGCCGGTGAGTTCGGGAATGTCGTCGATGTAGGTGGCTTCGCCCGCGACGTGCAGGTGCGCCGATTCGTGCGGCCGGCTGATGCCGACGCGCGCGCCCAGGTCGTGCGCGAGCGCTTCGGCGCCGACGTCGATGCGGGCGGCGGTGTTGGTGAGGTAGTCGGCAAAAGCCTCGGCGGGCTGCAGCAGGCGGGCGTCGATGGGTTTGTTCATGGTCAGACTCCTTCGGCGGCGGCTTTGTCCGTGGCCTTGGCCGCGGCATGGGGCATCACGCTCCAGACACTGGTTTCTTCGAGCGACAAGGCGTCTTCGGCGCGGGTTTCGAGCCACAGGCGCTGGATCAGGTTCTGCGCCACCTGCAGCCGGTAGTCGGCCGAGGCGCGCATGTCCGACAGCGGCTTGAAGTCTTGCGCCAGCGCGAGCTTGGCGGTGGCCACGCTGGCTTGCGTCCATGGCTTGCCCACGAGCGCCGCCTCGGCATTCGCGGCGCGCTTGACGGTGGCGGCCATGCCGCCGAAGGCCAGGCGAACAGCCTTGACGATGTCGCTGCCCTCTTCCAGCTCGATCGCAAAACCCGCGCACAGCGCCGAGATGTCGCAGTCGAAGCGCTTGCTGATCTTGTAGGCACGCACCTGGCGGCGCATGGCCGACAGCGGAATGGCCAGCCCCTGCACGAACTCGCCGGGCTGCAGCTGGTTCTTCATGTAGTCGATGTAGAAATCGGGCAGCGGCATGCGGCGCACCGCCTCGCCGCGGCGCAGCTCGATCTGGGCGTCGAGCGACATCAGCACCGGCGGCGAATCGCCGATGGGCGAGCCGTTGGCCACGTTGCCGCCCATGGTGCCGGCGTGGCGGATCGGTGGCGAGGCAAAGCGCAGCCACACGTCCGACAGGCTGGGCACGCGCTCCACCAGCGCCGCGAAGGCCGATTCGAGCGACGCGCCGGCGCCGATGTACAGCTCGCCGCCTTCGGCGTCGGGACGGATTTCGATGGTCTTCATTTCGGCCACGTCGCCCACGTAGATGATGTCGCCGAGGTCGCGAAACTGCTTGTTGACCCAGAGGCCGACGTCGGTGGAGCCGGCCAGCAGTTGGGCACGCGGTTTCTGTTCGCGCAGCGCGGCCAGCTGGGCCAGGGTCCGGGGGGCGTGGAAGTGGTCCATGCGGGCGCCCAGCGGCGCGGCATAGTCGGCCAGCCCGTCGTGTTGCAGCGCGGTCAGCGCCGCCACCACAGGCTGCGTATCGAGCCGCACGGCCGGCAGGTCGAACATGCGCTGGCCCGCATCGAGGATCGGCCGGTAGCCGGTGCAGCGGCACAGGTTGCCCGACAGGTCGTCGGCCAGTTGCTGGCGCGTGGGCTGCGTGCCCTCGGCCTGGTGGTGTTCGTAGGCCGACCACAGCGACATCACGAAGCCCGGCGTGCAGAAGCCGCACTGGGAACCGTGGCAGTCGACCATGGCCTGCTGGACCGGGTGCAGGGTGTGGACGGCGTGCTGCTTCTTGCCGTTGCTTTGGCCATCGCCCGCCTTGTGGCTGGCGCACTGGCCCTTCAGGTCTTCGACCGTGAACAGCGCCTTGCCATGCAGCGTGGGCAGGAACTGGATGCAGGCGTTGACCGTCTGCAGGTTCAGCCCGCCGACGGCGCCGGGCGCATCGGCGTCGCCCGCCAGTTCGCCGATGACGACGGTGCAGGCGCCGCAGTCGCCCTCGTTGCAGCCTTCCTTGGTGCCGGTGCAATGGGCGTCTTCACGCAGCCAGTCGAGCACGGAACGGGTCGGGTGGACGCCGGTGACGTCGACGATCTTTCCGCGATGGAAAAAGCGGATCGGCTGAATCTTGCTGCTGTGGCTGCTGCTATCGGTGCTCATGCTTTTGGGGCTCGTGGGGGACCCGTCGTGGGTCAGTCATGGACGTTAGCGGCTTGTTCGGCGTCGTGCATACGGGGCCGCCCATAAAGCGTATGTAGGGGCCGGTATGCCACGTACGGGGAAACCCTTGCGGGCAAGCTGCAATTCTCGGGCCATGCGAGGGTGGCAGGCGCGAAAAACCGGCCCTGTTGTCAGCGCTGCGCGATCGCCATCCAGGCGGTGGCGGTCAGCGTCGAGCCCGCCGCCGCGAGCAAGCCGCCGACCAGCCATTTCAGCGTGCGCGGCTGCAGCTTGTTGGGCAGGCGGTGGTGCAGCCGGGTCGCGCCGTACACGACCGGCATCGCGCACCCGGCGAGCAGCGCCGAATACAAAGAGAAATGCCCCGTCGGCACCACGATGACGAGGCGCACGAGCGAGTTGAAGGCGAACATCAGCAGCAGCGCCCGGCGCACCAGCTCGCGGTCCAGCGGCTGGCGGTACATGTGAAAGACGATGGGCGGCCCCGAACTCGAAAACAGCCCGCCCAGCACGCCCGACAGGCCACCGATGGCGGCAAAGCTCCTGGGCCCCGACACCGTGGGCAGCGGCCGGCCCTGCAGCACCAGCAGCAGCGCGCAGCCCAGGATCGACACGCCCAGCAGGCCCCGCAGCCATTCGACCGCGCTGCCGCTGAGCCAGGTGAGCAGCATGAGCCCGCCGATGACGCCGACGGTGCTGCCGTTGAGCGCGGGCTTCATGAGTTGCCAGGGGACCACGCCGGGCCGGGCGCGGAAGTACGCCCAGGCGTTGACGAGGCTGAGCACGGTGGCGGCGTTGGCGGTGTCGCTGACGCTGGCGATGTGGAACACCGAGACGAGGCCGAGCAGGATGAGGCTGAATGCAAAACCGGTGAGGTTCTGCGCGTAGGTGGCGAGCGCGACGCACGCCATGAAGACCAGCACGGGGCCGGCCTGGGTAAAAAACGCTTGCACCGGGGTCGTCGTCAGGGTGCGATGGGAGGCGCGAGGTGGGAGGTGCGGGAGACGGGGGAGAAGAGAGACGAAACGGGCATTCGGGGCAGATCAGGACGACGGGGAAACGCGGTTGGCGCCCTCCGAGAATAACGCGGCGGGGGGAGGCGCTTGGGGCACCGGGTTTTGCTCTGTGACGCGGGTTCATTCAGGGCGCGTGCGACTGACGCCGGGTACTCCCCTCCGCGAA
>NZ_QAJK01000183.1 GCF_003852515.1 Variovorax sp. KBW07
TCGCACAAACCAAGAATGACCCCGCATCGGACCCTCTAAGCAGCGGCAGCGTGCGCAGCCGCCTGACGGTCCCGCGCAATCAGCGCCACGAAGCGCTGCGCTCCCAGGCCCAGCGGTCGTTCGCGTGACCACACCACGTCGACCCACAGGTCGAGCCCGTTGCTGAGGTTCTCGAACGGAATCTCGACCAGCGCGCCCGCCGCCACGTGCGGCCGCGCAAAGTTGCGCGGCAGCCAGCCCCAGCCCAGCCCCGCGGTGATCAGGCTCAGCGCGGCCAGCGCGTTGTCGGTGCGCCAGACATGGCGCGCGAACACGAAGCGCGGGTCGCTGGTGGCCAGGTCGCGGCCGGCCACCACGATCTGCCGGGTGTTGGTCAGGTGCTCCTCGCGCAGCCGCTCGCCGGCGGCCGCGAGCAGCACGGGGTGGTCGGGCGCCATCACGGCCACCATGGTGTCGCTGCCGACTTCCTGAAAGCCCTCGCGGCCGTCGAGGCTCGGGCGTTCGAACACCAGCGCCAGTTGGGCCCGGCCGCTGTGCAGCAATGCCAGCGCATCGGCCTGCGGCGCGGCCAGCACTTCCACCTGCAGCAACGGGTATTCCTGCGCCAGCTCGGCCAGCGGGCCGCTCCACGGGGCGGCCAGCAACTCGGGCGCAATGGCCAGCGTGAGCCGGTCTTCCAGCCCCTGGGTGAGCGCCAGCGCCTGCACGTGCAGCTGCTTGAGCTGGGCGGCCAGCAGCCGCGCCTGAGGCTCCAGCGAGCGGGCGGCGGCGGTGGGCTGGGGCTCGCGGCCGCGGCGGTCGAACAGCGGCAGGTCGAGCTCGGCCTCGAGGTTGGCAATGGCCATGCTGATGGCCGACGGCACCCGGTGCAGGGCCCGCGCGGCGGCCGAAAAAGAGCCGTGGTCGATCACGGCGAGAAAGACTTCGACGGTGTCGCTGGAGAACGCCATGGCGCCGACCTATCAATAAAACTGAAATAAGTTAACTTTATATATCAGTAAATAGCAAATAAAGTCCGTCCATCGAAGTCAAACATACAGAGAAACAGTCATGCAGGGCATTCAGCGTCGGATCGTTTACATCTCCCTTTACGAAGGGATCGCCATCGTGGCCGCCAGCGCCGGCCTGGCACTGATGACGGACGCCGGGCTCGGCCATTCCGGCATGCTGGCGGTGGCCGCCTCGGTCATCGCGGTGATCTGGAACCTGGTCTTCAATGCGCTGTTCGAGCGCTGGGAATCGCGCCAGGTGGTGCGGGGCCGCAGCGTGCGCCGCCGCATTGCCCATGCCATCGGTTTCGAAGGCGGGCTGATCGCGTTCCTGGTGCCGATGTTCGCCTGGGGCCTGGGCGTGTCGCTCTGGCAGGCGCTGGTGATGGACCTGGGCCTGGTGGTGTTCTTCCTGGTCTACACCTTCGTCTTCAACTGGGCCTTCGACCGCATCTTCGGCCTGCCGGCCTCGGCCATGGGCGAAGCGCAACCCGCGTAAGCCTGCGCTTACTTAGCCGTTTAGCCGCCTTGGCCTGCCGGCTTGGGCGCGGCAGCCAGGGCGCGCATCGCCAGGGCACCGCTCAGGCGCAGGCGCTCGGTGTCGTTGAAGAGCGTCTCGCGCAGCTGGGCCTGCTCGGCCTCGGAGGCCCTGGCATACCGGTCGAGCCGGGCATTCCATTCCTGGTTTTCCAGATCGAGCGTGGCCAGCCCGCGCGCCACCTCGTAGCCGTAGGCCTCGTTGCGTGCGGCAAAGCGCTCCTGCGGGGTGGCGCCGCGCGCGTCCAGCGCCTGGGTCTGGCGCATCACATCGACGTGCGCCACGGCGTCCTTGCGCACCGCGCGCTGCTCCGGCGTCAGCCAGGCCTGCTCGCTCTGCGCAAGGGCGGCGGCCCGCTGCTCGGGCGTGAGGTTGCCGTTGGCGAGCAGTTCCATCTTGTCGGCCATGAAGTGGTCTTGCCGGATCTGGTCGCCGAACAGGCCTTCGATTTCCTCGGGAGCGAAGTAGCGCCTGCGTACCTCCTCGCGCGCCTGCAGGCCGCGGCGCAGGAAGGCGGGGTCGCCGGGCGTCGTGGGCGGCTGCAGGGCCTGCAAGGCTTCCTGCATGTCGACATAGCGCTCCAGCAGGCCGAGCGCGCGCACGCGCCAGTCTTCGCGCAGGTATTTGGCAAGCAGGGCGGGTGCGCGGGCCATCAGCGTGGCCTTGCTGTCGGCCTGTGCCTCGGAGAGCACCCTGTCGAAAACCGCGATCAGTTCGCTGGTCAGCAGGCCATCGGGCGCGGCGGTGGTTTGCACCGGCCGGGGCTCGGTGGTTGGCGTGGCTGCGGTGGCCTCGCGGCCGGCCGCCCGGGATGCATCGACCGGATCGATCGCACCGGGGCTCGTGGCCAGCCAGCCGCCGCCGACCGCGACCAGCAGCGCCGCGCCAACAGCCCAGAAACCCCAGTGCCTGCCGCGCATGCCCGTGTGTGCCTGTGTGTGCCCCGGTCAGAGGCCCGCGCTCTTCAGCCGGGCGGCCTGGTCCTTGAAGAGTTCCGGCGGCTTCTTCTCGTAGTACGGGAACTGGCTGCCGTAGGTGTTGCCGAACGCCTGGTTGACCTCGTCCAGGTGGTTCTGGCGGTAGTCGCCCAGGTGCGTGCCCAGGCGCGTGGTGCAGGCCGCGAGCAGGCCGTCGTTGGCCTCGCCGAAGTAGAAGAGGGTGCCCAGCGCCGACAGGGCCGTGTCGCTCGGGTCGAACAGGTTGAAGCTGGTCGAGACGCCCGACCACGAGTAGTAGCGCACGCCGTTGGCCACGGCCGGGCCGCTCTTCACGTCGCACGACGAGCCCACGGCGGGACGCCCCTGCGGAAATTTCTTGTCGAAGGCCGCGCCGCCCTCGGTGGTGAGCGACGCCAGTGCATTCAGCGGCACCTCGGGCAGCTGGCTCGGGTCCTTGCCCGACAGGAAGCCGATCAGGTTCGTGAGCAGCCCGATGGCCGTCACCGCGATGCCTTGGGCGATGCTGCTGTCGGGCAGCCTGGCCAGCAGGTCCGCCACCTTCGAGCCGCCGTTCGCGCCGCCCACCGAGGTGACCGACGCCACCATGTCCGGCGCCACCGCCGCCACGTAGCGCACCGTGGGCGCGCCCTGCGAATGGCCGATCAGGTTGAACTTGAGCGCTGGGTCTTTCGCCAGCACGCGCAGGGTCTTGAGTTCCTGCAGCAGCTGCTCGCCGCGGATCTCGGAGGTGTTGGTGCCCGACACCTGGGCCACGTAGACCTTGGCGCCCGCGCCGGCCAGCTTGCCGGGAATGTCGTAGAAGTAGTCGACGCCCAGCAGGTTGTCGAAGCCCAGAAGGCCGTGGACCAGCACGATCGGGTACCTGGTCTTTGCCGTGTCGGAGGTCACGCGGGCCTGGACCAGCGTCGACGAGTCGGCGGCGGCGGCATGGGCGTTGTTCGCCGCCAGGGTCGCGGCGGCTGCGCCGACCACAAGACCGCAGCAAAGCGCCACGGTGCGCATCGGGTTGGCTGCATGCTGCAGCCGGGCATTCCACTTCCTGGCCATATGGCGCTCTCCCTTACGTTGGTTGAAAAACACGAACGTTCGTTCTGAAACGGTGGCCGCATTCTCTGGAGCGACGCCGGATTTGAAACTGGGGTTTTCCCCGTGGCTGGCCGAATCGACCTAAAATGCGCGACTTCCCAAGGAGCGTTGCAGCGGCTTGCCACAGAGGCAAACCGTCAGGCTTGGGGCGACAACGACGCTCGCCTGTTTGACTTTTCCGCAGGTGAGGCCATGTCTCAAACTCCCCAGATTCCCGCTCCCTCTTCCGCTTCTTCCGATCTCTCCGCGCCTGTCGTTGCGCCCCCTCCCATGAAGCTGTCCGGTCTCGAACCGGTCGCCATCGGCCAGGGCACGCTGTTCGTCAACATCGGCGAGCGCACCAACGTCACCGGCTCCAAGGCCTTCGCGCGGATGATCCTGAATGGCCAGTTCGAAGAGGCCCTGGCCGTTGCGCGCCAGCAGGTCGAGAACGGCGCCCAGGTCATCGACATCAACATGGACGAGGCCATGCTCGACAGCAAGGTCGCCATGGTCCGCTTCCTCAACCTCATCGCCAGCGAGCCCGACATCGCGCGCGTGCCGGTCATGGTCGACAGCTCCAAGTGGGACGTCATCGAGGCCGGGCTGCGCTGCATCCAGGGCAAGGGCATCGTCAACTCCATCTCCATGAAGGAGGGCGTCGACAAGTTCAAGCACGAGGCCAAGCTGGTGCGCCGCTACGGCGCCGCCGCCGTGGTCATGGCCTTCGACGAAAAGGGCCAGGCCGACACCTTTGCGCGCAAGGTCGAGATCTGCGAGCGGGCCTACCGCATCCTGGTCGACGAGGTGGGCTTCCCGCCCGAGGACATCATCTTCGACCCGAACATCTTCGCCATTGCCACCGGCATCGAGGAGCACGACAACTACGCGGTCGACTTCATCAACGCCGTGCGCTGGATCAAGGAAAACCTGCCGGGCGCCAAGGTGTCGGGCGGCGTGAGCAACGTGAGCTTCAGCTTCCGCGGCAACGACCCGATGCGCGAAGCCATCCACACCGTGTTCCTGTACCACGCCATCAAGGCGGGCATGGACATGGGCATCGTCAACGCCGGCATGGTCGGCGTGTACGACGACCTGGAGCCCGTGCTGCGCGAGCGCGTGGAAGACGTGGTGCTCAACCGCCGGCCACGGATCGCCGAAGGCGAGCCCATCTTGACTGCCGGCGAGCGCCTCGTCGAGATCGCCGAAACCGCCAAGAGCGGCGCCAAGGACGAAAGCAAGCGCCTCGAATGGCGCGGCACGCCCGAGAACCCGGTGCACGTCAACCAGCGCCTCTCGCACGCCATGGTGCACGGCATCACCGACTTCATCGTCGAAGACACCGAAGAGGCCTACCAGCAGATCCTGGCGACGGGCGGCCGTCCGTTGCACGTGATCGAAGGCCCGCTCATGGACGGCATGAACGTCGTGGGCGACCTGTTCGGCGCCGGCAAGATGTTCCTGCCGCAGGTGGTCAAGTCGGCCCGCGTCATGAAGTCCGCCGTGGCCCACCTGCTGCCCTACATCGAAGAAGAAAAGCTGCGCGATGAGGCGGCGGGCCGCGACGTGCGCACCAAGGGCAAGATCATCATCGCCACCGTGAAGGGCGACGTGCACGACATCGGCAAGAACATCGTCACCGTCGTGCTCCAGTGCAACAACTTCGAAGTGGTGAACATGGGCGTGATGGTCCCTTGCCACGAGATCCTGGCGCGTGCCAAGGTCGAGGGCGCGGACATCGTGGGCCTGTCGGGCCTCATCACGCCGAGCCTCGAAGAAATGCAGTACGTGGCCGGCGAAATGCAGCGCGACGACCATTTCCGCATCAAGAAGATACCTCTCATGATCGGCGGCGCCACCACCAGCCGCGTGCACACGGCCGTGAAGATTGCGCCGCACTACGAAGGCCCCGTGGTCTACGTGCCCGACGCGTCCCGCAGCGTGAGCGTGGCGCAGTCGCTGCTCAGCGACCAGGCCACCGCGTACATCGATGAGATCAACGCCGACTACGAGAAGGTGCGCACCCAGCACGCCAACAAGAAGCAGGTGCCCATGTGGGCGCTGGCCAAGGCGCGCGCCAACAAGACGCCGATCGACTGGTCCAGCTACACGCCGCCGGTGCCCAAGTTCATCGGCCGCCGCGTGTTCAAGAACTTCGACCTCACCGAGCTTGCCAAGTACATCGACTGGGGCCCGTTCTTCCAGACCTGGGACCTGGCCGGCCCGTTCCCGGCCATCCTGAAGGACGAGATCGTCGGCACCGAGGCCGTGCGCGTGTACGCCGACGGCCAGCGCATGCTCAAGCGCCTGATCGAAGGGCGCTGGCTCAGCGCGGCCGGCATCGTCGGCTTCTGGCCCGCCAACACGGTGAACGACGACGACATCGAGCTGTACACCGACGAGACCCGCAGCGAAGTGGCGCTCACCTGGTACGGCATGCGCCAGCAGACCGAAAAACAGATGATCGATGGCGTCATGCGCCCCAGCCGCTGCCTGTCCGATTTCGTCGCGCCGAAAGACAGCGGCTTGAAAGACTACGTGGGCGTGTTCGCCGTGACCGCCGGCCTGGGTGTCGAGAAGAAAGAAAAGTATTTCATCGACGACCTCGACGACTACTCCGCCATCATGCTCAAGGCCCTGGCCGACCGGCTGGCCGAGGCCTTCGCCGAAATGCTGCACCACCGCGCGCGCACCGACTTCTGGGGCTACGCGCCCGACGAAGGCCTGAGCAACGAGGACATGATCGGCGAAAAATACCGCGGCATCCGCCCGGCGCCCGGCTACCCGGCCTGCCCCGACCACAGCGTGAAGGGCCCGATGTTCGACCTTCTGAACTGCGCGGACATTGGCATGACCCTGACGGAAAGCCTCGCTATGATGCCCGCCGCCAGCGTGAGCGGTTTCTACCTGAGCCACCCCGACGCAACCTACTTCAACGTCGGCAAGATCGGGCACGACCAGTTGCAGGACCAGGCAGCGCGGCGCAAGGAGAGCGAGTCCGATCTCGAGCGTCTGCTGGCGCCCAATCTTTGAGCGTCCTTTGAACCTGCCGGCCGGCTCGGCCGACCGGCACCGGGAGTTGTTATTCAGAAGCTGATGTTTGCAGCCGCGCACTACGCGGCACTGGTGGTTTTCGTAGTCAGCTGCTGGGGTGCCGGCCGTGCCGTTCTGGCGCGACTGGCGCCCCCTCCACGCCGGGACGCCTGGCTCGAAGCCGCCGTGGCCGTGGCCCTGGGCATCGGTTTCTTCATCTGCGCATTCCAGGCGCTGGCCATCTTCGGTGTCTTCAAGGTCCAGGCCACGCTGGCGCTGGTCGCGGCGGGCGTCGTGGCCGCCGCGCTGCAGCTGCCGGCCTGGCTGCGCGAACGGCGCGAACGGCAGGCATTGCGCGCCGCGGCCATCGTTGCGCCCTGGGCCTGGGCCGACCGCGTCGCCATGGTCGCGCTGGCGCTGGTGGCCTTGCCCGCGCTGGTGGCGCCGCTGGCACCGCCCGCTGCCTTCGACGAGCTGATGTACCACCTGCCCTATGCGCGCGAGGTGGCGCAGAACGGCTCGCTGGGCATCCATGCGTGGCTGCGCTACCCCTGGTTCCCGTACAACTTCAACCTGCTCTACGCCGCCGCGCTGCAGGTCGGCGACGACGTGCTGCCGCACTTCCTGAACGGCCTGGCGGGCGCGCTGTCGGTGGTGATGCTCCTGCGCCTGGGCACGCTGCACGTCAGCCGGCTGACCGGCCTCATCGGTGCCGCCATCTGGCTGGGGCTGGGCGACTACGCCAACGCGCTGATCGACATGGGCGTGGCGCTGTTCGTGCTCACGGCCTGCGTGTCGCTGTGGTGGTGGCGCGAGTCCCAACCCACTGAAGCCAACGGGCACGGCGGTACGCGCTGGCTGGCGCTGGCCGCGTTCTGTCTCGGCGTGGCGGCGGGCTCCAAGTACCAGGCGCTGGTCTTCCTGCCGCTGGTGGCGCTGTTCGTCGTACGGCACGAGCGCCGGCCCAAGGTGTGGGCGCTGGCGCTGCTGTGCTTCGTGATCCCGTGCCTCTACTGGTACGTGCGCAACTTCGTCATGACCGGCGACCCCTTCAACCCCATCGGCGCGCGGGTGTTCGGTTTCACCGAATGGATTCCCGACGACTACGTGCGGCAGGTCGCCGACGTGCGCGCGCACGCCGAGATGCCCAATGCGCTGATCTGGTCGGTGGTGCTGCTGCCTTTCAGCGCGCTGTGGAAGCGTTCCGCCGCGGTGCGAGCGGCGGGCTGGTTCTGCTTTTATTCCGTCGCGGTGTGGGTCGTGACCTCGCGCTATCCGCGCTACCTCATGGCCTCGTTCCCCTTGCTCGCGCTGACGGCGGCCGTGGGCTGGCAGGTGCTGTTCGGCTGGATCGCATCGGGCGCGCGCCGCGTGTTCGGCGGCAAGGGTGTGCAAGGCGGCGGCATCGACGGTGGCGGCGAAACCGCGTCGTCGAACGGCGCGCTCAGCCGCAACACCGCGCGCTCCGGCGCCCGCGTCGGCGACTGGGTGGTCGTGCTGCTGCTCGCCGTGCTGGCCGCCGTGTCGGTGAGCCAGACGGCCGTCAAGGTCGCGATGATCTCGCCCACGCCCGAGCTGCGCGAAGCCTTCCTGCGCAAGAGCGTGCCGGGCTATGCCGTCATGGACTACATGCGCCAGAACGGCGGCACCGGCCGCGTCTACCAGGTCGCGCTGAGCGAGGCCATCTACTACGGCCCGAATCCCATCTGGGGCGACACGCTCGGCCCCTGGCGCTACGCCGACTTCCTGCTGCTGCCGCCCGCCGACATGGCGCGCAAGCTCGGCCAGCAGGGCTTCACTGGCCTCGTCATGTCGCCGGCCATGGTGCCCATCCTTGCGACGCGGCCCGGCTTCGACACCTACTTCACCCTGTTGCTCGACAAAGACGGCAGCCGGGCCTACCGCATTCTTCCGAGCGCAGCCCCATGACAGACGCCGACCTGAAGACCTCCGTCTCCCTCGCAGGCCGCAGCGGCGGCGCTGCGGCACTGCGCATTGCCGCCGTCATTCCCTGCTTCAACGAAGCGCTGGCCATCGCGCAGGTGGTCGAGGGCTTCCGCGCGGCATTGCCCGAGGCGCAGATCCACGTCTTCGACAACAACTCCACCGACGACACGGCCGCCGTGGCCCGCGCGGCCGGCGCCATCGTCACGCACGTGGCCGCGCCCGGCAAGGGCAACGTGGTGCGGCGCATGTTCGCGGACGTCGAGGCCGACGTGTACGTGATGGTCGATGGCGATGCCACCTACGACACCGGCGCCGCGCGCCGCCTGATCGACCGGCTGGTCGAAGGCAACCTCGACATGGTGGTCGGCAGCCGCGTCGACGACGGCCAGGACGCGCTGACCTACCGCAAGGGCCACCGCTTCGGCAACCGCCTGCTCACCGGCGCGGTGGTGCAGCTTTTCGGCGGCGGCCTGACCGACATGCTCTCGGGCTACCGCGTGTTCTCGCGGCGCTATGCAAAGTCGTTCCCGGCCCTGTCGCGCGGCTTCGAGATCGAGACCGAGCTCACCGTGCATGCGCTGGAGCTGCGCATGCCCCATGCCGAGGAAAGCACCACCTACAGCACGCGCCCCGAGGGCTCGCACAGCAAGCTCTCGACCTACCGCGACGGCTGGCGCATCCTGAAGACCATCTGCAAGCTCTTCGTGAGCGAGCGGCCGCTGCAGTTCTTCTCGATCATCGCGGGCCTGCTCATGGTGCTGTCGGTCGCGCTGGCCGTGCCGCTCTTCATGACCTACATGCACACCGGGCTGGTGCCGCGGCTGCCCACGGCGGTGCTCTCGACCGGCGCCATGCTGGCGGCCATGCTGTCTTTCGTCTGCGGCATCGTGATGCACACCGTCACGCTCGGCCGGCAAGAGGCCAAGCGCCTGCGCTACCTGGCCATTCCGGGCGTGCGCCACTGCGCCGACCGATGAAGCTCGCGCGAGAGTTTCTGTCGTTCGCCGTGGTCGGCGTGATCGGCCTCGTGGTCGACGTGGTGGTGCTGTACCTGCTGGCGCCGCTGCTCGGCTGGTACGTTGCGCGGGTGGTCTCGTTCCTTGCGGCCGCGACCACCACCTGGGCCTTCAACCGCCGCTACACCTTCGCCGCGCGCGTGTCGGCGGAAGGCTCGATCTGGCGGGAATACTTCAGCTACCTGGCGACCATGGCGGGTGGTGCTGTGCTGAACTATGGCGCCTATGTGCTGACGCTGCACTGGGTGGAAGGCCGCTGGGCCGCCGCGCTGGGCGTGGCGCTAGGGAGCCTCGCGGGGATGGGTGCGAATTACCTGTCGGCGCGCTATCTGGTGTTTCGCGCGAAGCCTTAGGGGGGCCCTGCCTTGCTCCCTCTCCCTCTGGGAGAGGGTTGGGGTGAGGGCAAGCGGCCATCGAGTCCGCGCTAAGTTGCGAGGCCCACGGCCCTCACCCTGGCCCTCTCCCGGAGGGAGAGGGGAAAAGAAAAGGACCCTCTCAGTGCGCGCCCGACACCACCACCGGAATCTCCGTCGCGGGCGGCGTGTTCCGGCTGCGGCCGCAGCGCACGATGCCGTCGATCATCACCATGCCCACGCCCGGAATATCGCCCAACTGCACGCTTTCGAGCAGGCCCGGCGCGGGCGAATGCTGTGCGCGGTCCATGAACACGAAGTCCGCATCGCGGCCCACTTCGATCAGCCCGCAGTTGAGCTTGCGGATTTTCGCGGTGTTGCCCGTCGCGAAGCAGAACACCAGCTCGGCCGGAATGTTCGCGATCGACGACAGCATCGCCACCATGCGCAAGATGCCCAGCGGCTGCACGCCCGAGCCCGCGGGCCCGTCGGTGCCCAGGATCACGCGGTGCGGGCACTTCAGCTCCAGCGCCGCCTTGGCCGCCGCAATGGCGACCTTCTCGTTGCCGTTGTGCACGATCTCGATGGCGCGCGTGCTTTTTTCGCACAGCTCGCACACATGCGCCTCGGGCAGCGAGGTGTGGCCGCCGTTGATGTGGCCGATGATGTCCGCGTCGGCTTCCAGCACCACGTCCTTGTCGATCAGGCCCGAGCCCGGGATCGACGGGCCGCCCGTGTGGATCGTGCTCTGTATGCCGTACTTGCGCGCCCAGGCCACCATTTCCTTGGCCTCGTAGCCGGCCTTCACCGAGCCCAGGCCCACTTCGCCCAGCAGGCCCACGCCGGCTTCGGCCAGCTCCTTGAAGTCGCTCTCGACCATGCCCTTCTCGATGACCGGCGCGCCGGCCAGCACCTTCACGCCACCGGGGCGGAAGTTGTCGAAGGCGCGCTGCGCGGTAATGGCCAGCGCCTTCAGTCCCACGATGTCTTTCGGGCGGCCGGGCAGGTGCACTTCACCGGCCGAAATCATGGTCGTCACGCCGCCGTGCATGGTCGAGTCGATCCAGCCGATCTGGCCCTGGCGCGGTGTCCAGTCGCCGAACACCGGGTGCACGTGGCTGTCGATCAGGCCGGGCGCCACGCAGGTCTTTCTTGCGTCGATCACGGTCTGCGCGCCTTCGAGGTCGCAGTCTTTTTCCTTGCCGACCGCGACGATCAGGCCGTCGTTCACCACGATGGTGTCGGCGTCGAGGATGGGCTTGTCGATGTCGCCCGAGAGCAGCAGCCCTATGTTCTTGATGACGACCTTGCCCGACTTGCCGCCGGCTGCGATTTCTGCCATTTCGTGTTGTCCTCGTCGTGGGGTGGGGAGTTGCTGTTGTCTTGTTCTTGGATGTCGTCGGCGCGCACGGTGCGCAGCAGGGTCTCGATCACGAAGTTTTCCCAGTGCGCGATCGCCTCGGGCGACTCCAGTGGCTCGCCCAGGAAGGCGGTCAGCGTGTGCCGGTTCGAGGTGTAGAAATAGCCGGTGGACGCAATCAGCAGGTAGATGTCGCGCGCCACCAGGTCGGTGCGGAACAGCCCCTGCGCCGAGCCGCTGGCCAAAATTTCGGCAATGATCGCCACCGCCCGCGACGAATACTCGCGCGCCCGCAGCGACTTCGAAATGTGCCGCCCCTTGTGCAGGTTCTCGGTGTTCAGCAGCGTCACGAACTCGGGGTTCTTGCGGTAGTAGCCCAGCACGAAGCGGATGACTTCGGTGAGCGCCTCCACGGGACGCGAAGCGTCGAGCGCAATGGCCGCCTCGGCGTCGTCCATGCGCTGGTAGATGCCTTCGAGCACGGCAATGAAGAGGCCTTCCTTGCTGCCGAAGTAGTAGTAGATCATCCGGTCGTACGACTTGGCGGCCTTGGAGATTTTCTCCACGCTGCCGCCGTCGTAGCCGTACTTGGCGAACACCTTGGTCGCCGACTTCAGGATGCTGTCGCGCGTGGCTTGCGCCGCGGCCTCGCGCACGCCGGTGCGGCGCTGGGGCTTGGTCAGCTTCGTGGCGGTGCGGCTGTCGGCCATCGTGCGCGCGGCGTCCCTGGCTTACTTTTCGGCGAAGGCGCGTTCGACCACGAAGTCGCCTGGCGTCGAGGTGTTGCCTTCCTTGAAGCCGCGCTTTTCCAGGATGTGCTTCAGGTCGACCAGCAGGCCGGGGCTGCCGCACAGCATGACGCGGTCTTCCTCGACGTTCAGCGGTGGCAGGCCCAGGTCGTCGGTCAGCTTGTTGCTCTCGATCAGGTCGGTGATGCGGCCCTGGTTGCGGAACTCCTCGCGCGTGACCGTGGGGTAGTAGAGCAGCTGCTTCTCGATCATCTCGCCCAGGATCTCGTGCTTGGGCAGGTGGTCGGTCACGAGGTCGTGGTAAGCCAGTTCATCGACCTGGCGCACGCCGTGCACCAGGACGACCTGCTCGAACTTCTCGTACGTGTCGGGGTCGCGGATGATGCTCATGAACGGTGCGAGGCCGGTGCCCGTGCCGAACAGGTACAGGCGCTTGGCCGGCAGCGTGTAGTCGATCAGCAGCGTGCCCGTGGGCTTGCGGCCCACGATGATGGTGTCGCCCACCTGGATGTGCTGCAGCTTCGAGGTGAGCGGGCCTTCTTCGACCTTGATGCTCAGGAACTCGAGATGCTCCTCGTAGTTGGGGCTCACGATGCTGTACGCGCGCAGCAGGGGCTTGTTGTTGACCTTCAGGCCGATCATCGTGAAATGACCGTTCGAGAAGCGCAGCGCGGGGTCGCGCGTGGTGGTGAAGGTGAACAGGCGGTCGGTCCAGTGGTGGACGCTCAGGACGCGTTCTTCGCTGAATGCACTCATACAGAACTCAAGTGTTGGTTGAAGACAGGGAAAGGTGGCTGAGCCGAAATGCACGCCTGCGGGGCGTTGGCCGTCGGCCGGCTGGCAACCCTCCATTGTCGTTGGTCGGAAAAACCCCGATGAACACCGCGAGAAAACACCATTGCAAGCATCGGGCCCGTTTGCTACATTGACCTTTGATGTAGTGAATGCAACATGAAAGTGTAGGGAATGCTACACAAACGGAAGTCGCCGCACAAGCGGGCTGACGGCACGTTTGTTGCAACCCTCGCCGAACGGTATTGCCCGACACACGCCCACGAGATCGCCCCGATGACAGAACACACCAAGACAGACGGATTGCCCGGCATGGACATGCCGGTGGTCGCCGAAGCCGGCGGCAGCGCCTTCGGCAAGGCGCCGCCGCGCAACGAGCGCATGAGCACGGCCAAGGTCGAGTGCAACGCCTGCCCGGTGCTGTGCCAGATCTCCGAAGGCCGCACCGGCGCATGCGACCGCTATGCCAACCGGGAAGGCGTGCTGGTGCGCGTCGACCCCGTGGTGCTGCTGCGCCGCGCCATTGCGGCCGATGCGCCGGCGCTGGTGCCTTTCAGTCGCGCCGCGGCTGAGCCCGCTGCGGAAACTGCGGACGCGGCGAATGAAGTTGCCGCCCCCGACTGGAATGGCGACCTGCTGCATGCCGACGAGGTTTTCGTCACCGGCGTGGGCTCGTCCACCACCTACCCCGACTACAAGCCCGCTCCTTTCATCGTGGCCTCCAAGGCCCGGGGCGTCGACATGGTCACCGTCGTCACCGAAGGCATCTTCAGCTACTGCAGCTTCAAGGTGAAGATCGACACCGATCGTTTCCTCGGCTCCGAGCAGGCCAACGTGCGCTATCGCGGCGAAGTGGTGGGCCACGTCACCACCGCCGAATACGGCTCGCAGATGCTCTCGCTGGGCGGCGTGCACCACCTCACCGGCGGCAGCAAGAAAGAAGGCCGCATGACGGCCGAGCTGATGCAGTTGCTGGGCAACAAGAAGGCCGTGGAGTGCACCATCGACGGCGGCTCCACGCTCGTCATCCAGGCCGGCAAGGCGCCCATCGTCAACGGCGTCGAAGAGCAGCGCATGCGCGTGGGCTGCGGCTCGGCGGCGGTCGGCATCTTCGCGCGGCAGTTCGCGGGCGTGGCCGACGAGGTGGTGGTGGTCGACGACCACATCACCGGCGTGCTCACCGAGCACCAGGCCGGCCGCTGCCTCGACATGGCGCCCTCGGGCATCCAGATGCTGGGCCGCAAATCGACGCCGGGCCGCTACTTCCAGGTGGCCAACCCGGGCAACGGCTGGGGCGGCACCGACATCGCCGATCCGCTGGCAATCATCGAAGGTTGGGAAGAGGGCGTGGCGCGCCCCGGCCTGCGCCTGCTCATGACATCGACCACCGGCGAACATGCGCAGTGGTACGTGCTCGACGAGGCACTGAAGCCCATCGAGCAACCGATGCCCGCCGAAGTGAAGCGCATCGTCGATCGCATCGGCGAGAACTGCGAACCCTCGCTGTGCACCGTGCTGTTCCTTGGCGGTGCCGGCGGCAGCCTGCGTGCGGGCGTCACCGAAAACCCCGTGCTGCTCACGCGTGCCATCAAGCGCGCGCTGGTCAACGTCACCTGTGGCGGCGCGCCGGCCTATGTGTGGCCCGGCGGCGGCATCACCGTCATGGCCGACGTCATGCGCATGCCCGACAACAGCTTCGGCACCGTGCCCACGCCGGCCATCGTCGCGCCCATCGAGTTCAGCATGCGGCGCGACGACTACGAAGCGCTCGGCGGCCACATGGGCCACATCTTCTCGCTCGAACAGGCGCTTGCGCGCGGCGCGTGGCAGGAAGACGGCGCACCGCTCGCGCGCCAGTGGCTCGTCATGGACGATGCCAATCCGTGGCCGTTGGGTCACGCGCCGATGCTGGGCTGAGCGATGCCCGCCTCGCAGCTTGCAGTGGCTTCCGCTCCTTCCCCCTTTGGGGGAAGGCTGGGATGGGGGCTGCCCCCGTGCCCCATGGATGCGCCGCGTGCCCCCACCCCGGCCCTCCCCCGGAAGGGGAGGGAGAAATGCGTGAACCCCGGGTGCGAACCATGACCGCCCAACGCACAGCCCTCGACAAAGACCGCTGGCACTTCAACCACGGTCCCATCGACATCGTGGCCGAGGCGTACGGCGACCCGTACGCCGTCGCGGCCGCGCACGACGCCGCCTGGGCACGCTTTGCGCATGTGCTCGACGAACTGGTGCAGGAGCTGCCGCTGCTGCGCCTGCCGGTCACCGACAAGATGCGCCCGCGCGGCGTTGTCGCGCGCCGCATGTGGGACGCCTGCGCCGCGTTCTCGCCGATGTTCATCACACCCATGGCCTCCGTGGCCGGCTCGGTCGCGCAGGAGCTGATCGCGTTCTACGACCGCCCCGGCATCGAGCGCGCGTGGATCAACAACGGCGGCGACATCGCGCTGCACCTCGCGCCCGGCCGCAACAGCGCGCGCGTCGGCGTGTTCGCCGACATCGCACGCTTCGACTGGCGCGAAAACAGCGGCCTGCTCACCACCGACGGCCAGTTCGAACTGCGCGCCGACCAGCCCGTGCGCGGCGTGGCCACCAGCGGCTGGCGCGGCCGCAGTTTTTCGCTGGGCATCGCCGACAGCGTGACGGTGTTGGCCGCCACCGCGGCGCAGGCCGACGCCGCCGCCACCGTGATCGCCAACGCCGTCGATGTCGACGACGACGCCATCCGGCGCCGGCCCGCAAGTGAATGCAAGGACGACAGCGACCTGGGCGACACCCTCGTCACCGTCGACGTGCCGACCCTTGCACCGTCGCAGGTCAGGAGCGCACTCGATACGGGCGCGATCTGCGCGAAGGTGCTGCAAAAAGGCGGGCTGGTGTGGGCCGTTCTACTCGTTTGCCAGGGGCAGTGGAAACTCGTCGAGCCCTTATGCTCGAAGGCGCTCAAGACAGAGCTGCCAAAGACAGTTGGTTCAGTATTTGCTTAACGAAAAGCAAGGTTCTTTTTCATGATCGAAATCCGTCGCGTCTTCACCCATGTCGAGCACATCCACCACGAGTTCGGACCGCGTGCCGACACGCCGTTGGTGCGTGGCGCCATCGGTGCGGTGCTGACCAATCCCTTCGCCGGCCGCTACGAGCCCGACATCCTCCCGATGATGGCGTTGCTCGACCCCGTGGGCGTCGACATGGCGCACAAGCTGCACGCCGCCATGGACGTGCCGCTGGAGCAGATCGCAACCTACGGCAAGGGCGCGATCGTCGGCGCCGACGGCGAGCTGGAACACGGCGCGCTGTGGCACGTACCCGGCGGCTATGCCATGCGCGAACTGCTGGGCTGGAAGGGCAGCCGCGCGGCATACACCGCAGGCAAGGCCGAAGAAAAGACCGGCCAGCCAGGCAATGCGCTGTCGATCGTGCCCTCGACCAAGAAGGTCGGCCCGCCCGGAGCCGCGCTCGACGTGCCGCTGACCAACATCAACGCGAGCTACGTGCGAGGCCAGTTCGACTCAATCGAGGTGCGTGTGCCGGGTGCGCCGGTTGCTGACGAGATCGTCTTCATCCTTGCGATGAGCACGGGCTATCGCATCCACGCTCGCGTGGGTGGGTTGCTCGCCAAGGACATCAGCAAGTGGGACGGACTGAGATGACTTCCTGTCGTTCTGTTCGTCGGGGTCGTTTTGGCGCTGCTGCTGTTCAGGGCGCCGCCCGCGCCG
>NZ_QAJK01000184.1 GCF_003852515.1 Variovorax sp. KBW07
GCTGAAGGCTGTTTCGTAGGTACCGTTGCTGTTTGGGTTTGTTCAGGGCGACGCCCACGCCGACGGTGTGCTCTGCTCCGCGAATGTCCCCCGCTTCGCTCCTCCTTTATTTCGCTGCGCAGAGCACACCGCCAGCGCGAGCGTTATCAGAGCAGTCGTTGATCGCGGGATCACCAGCGGCGCGTCCACCGTGCGAATGGCATCGGGTGTTCCCCGCAGCGAAATAAAGGAGGAGCGAAGCGGGGGACATTCGCGGAGGGGAGCACCCGGTGTCAGTCGCACGCGCCCCGAATGCACCCGCCCCGAATTTCCCTTCACCGAACACAACCAGACCGCAACACAACGCACGGCGGAGCAACAGCCATGAACTACGCCGTCAACGGCCACACCACCTACTGCTACACCGCCGGCAAGCCCTTCGATGCCGCCAAGCCCACCGTCGTCTTCATTCACGGCGTGCTCAACGACCACAGCGTGTGGATCCTGCAGAGCCGCTGGTTCGCCAACCATGGATGGAACGTGCTCGCGGTCGACCTGCCCGGCCACTGCAAAAGCGACGGCCCGCCACCCGCCAGCGTGGAAGATGCCGCGCAGTTCGTCATTGCCCTGCTCGACGCGGCCGGCGTCGAAAAGGCCGCGCTGGTCGGCCACAGCTTCGGCTCACTGATTGCACTGGAGGCCGCTTCGCGCGCGCCGCAACGCATCACGCACCTTGCCATGGTCGGCACGGCGTATCCCATGGTCGTGTCGCCGGCGCTGCTCGAAAGCTCCATCAGCGATCCGCAGCGCGCCATCGCGATGGTCAACACCTTCTCGCATTCGCTGCTCGCGCCGCCGCCCTCTTCGCTCGGCCCCGGCACCTGGCTCTACGGCAGCTCGCGTGCGCTCATGCGCCGGGTGCTCGCCAGCAACCGCGAGGCCAATGTGTTCCACATCGGCTTCAAGGCCTGCAACGACTACGCCAACGGCGACGCCGCGATGCAAGCGGTGCAGTGCCCGGTGCTGTTCCTGCTGGGCGACGCCGACCAGATGACGCCGCCGCGCGCCATCAAGGCACTGGCCGGCAAGGCCCGGCATGGCAAGGTGGTGACGGTGCATGCCGGCCACTCGCTCATGAGCGAGGCGCCCGACGAAGTGCTGTTCGCACTGCGCGACTTCGTCGGCGGCGCGCCCTCGGCCTGACGAATCCGCGGCGGCGCTACTCGTCGGGCGCTACTCGTCGCTGACGATGCCCGCCCGGTGGGCCAGCGCGCGGTAGCGCGGAATCTCGGCATCGACCTGCCGGCTGAAACCGGCCGCGCCGATGCTCACCGGCTCCATGCCCTGCGCCCGCAATTTCGCCTGCACGGCGGGGTTGCACATCGTCGCGTTGATGGCGCGCGTCAACTTGGCGAGCACCGGCGCCGGGGTGCGTGGCGGCGCGGCCATGCCGTACCAGGCGTCGAAGCTGGCATCGGGCAGGCCCTGTTCCGACAGCGTGCGCACGCCGGGCAGCAGGCAGGAGCGCGCAGCGCCCATGATGCCCAGCGCACGCAGCCTGCCCGCGCGCGCATGCGGCGCGACCGAGGCCACGGTGTCGACGCCGAGTTCGACCTCGCCGCCGATCACGGCCAGCACGGCCTGGCTGCTGCCCCGGTAAGCAACGTCCTGCAAGGTGATGCCCGCCGCCAGCGCGAACAGCTCGCCCGTCAGGTGCGAGCCCGACGCGTTGCCGAAGGTCGCGTAGCGGATGCTTCCGGGCCTGGCCCTGGCCGCGGCGATCAGCTCGGGCAGCGAGCGCCACGGCGTGTTGCCGCCCGCGTACAGCACCAGCGGCACGCGCGCGACGATGGCAACGGGTGCCAGGTCGCGCGCCGGGTTGTACGACTGCGGGCCACGCAGCGCCGGGTTCACGCTGAAGCTGGTGGAACCCGACAGCAGCAACGTGTAGCCGTCCGGCCGGGCCCGCGCCACGAGGTCGGTGCCGATGACTGTGGACGCACCGGGCCTGTGGTCGATGACGACGGGCTGGCCCAGCCGCTGCGACAAGGTGTCGATGATGGTCCGCGCCACCATGTCGGTGCCGCCACCCGGCGCAATCGGAACGACGAGGCGAATGGCTTTTTGCGGCCACGCGCCCTCGGCCTCGGCCACGCCGACGGCAGCGGAACCGGCCAGCACCGCGGAGGCCCGCAAAAGAAGCTGGCGGCGCGAGACGCGGGTGGCGTGCACCGGGTTCAGTGCAGGGCGTTGATGTCCGGCACTTCGAGCAGCGCCTTGGGTGCGCCGTGCCGGGCCACGGCCAGCATGGCGCGGCCGACCTGCTCGGTGGTCGTCATGCGGTCGGGCCAGAGCCGGTAGGCCAGGCTCAGCAGCGGCGCAATGACGACGTAGATGCCGTTGTACAGCGGCGTCTTGGAGCGCGCGCCGTGCAGCGGCTGGATGATGCCGGGGCGGAACATGTAGGCCGCCTTGAACGGCAGGCGCAGCAAGGCGTTTTCGGTAGCGCCCTTCACGCGGGCCCACATGCTGCTGCCGCGCTCGCTGCTGTCGGTGCCGGCGCCCGTCACGTAGGTGAAGGTCATGCCCGGGTTCAGCCGCGCGAGCACGGTGGCGGCGGCCAGCGTCAGGTCGTAGGTCACGTGCTTGTACTCGGGCTCCTTCATGCCGACGGACGACACGCCCAGGCAGAAGAAGCAGGCGTCGAAGCCTTTCAGCTCCGGCTCGATGGCCGTGTAGTCGTACATGTCCTTGTGGATCACCTCGTACAGCTTCGGGTGGGTGTTGCCGGTGGCGCTGCGCCCGACAGTCACGACCCGCTCCACGTCGGGCGCGAGCAGGCACTCGCGCAGCACGCCCTGCCCCACCATTCCGGTGGCGCCAAAGATCAGGATGTTCATGGAGGAGGTTCCGGTCAGACCGTGAAGACGGCGGGCTTTTTGTTGAGCACGGCAAGCAGCAGGTCGACGTCGAAGCTCGACGGCTTGGGCGCCTGCAGTGCCGACAGCATGCGCGAGAGCGTCTCGGCGTGCGGCAGCAATGGCCCCAGGAAGCGCGTGCCGTCCGCGCCGGCGACCAGCAGCGTCGGGAAGGTCTCGACATCGAAGGCATCGGCAATGTCGGCGTGGTCTTCGATGTCGACCCAGGCAAAGCGGAACTGCGGGTGCGCGCGCGCCACCTGCTCCAGCAGCGGCCGGTAGTCGCGGCAGGTGCCGCACCATTCGGCGCACAGGCACACGACCCAGGGCGCATTGCTGCTGCTGGCCGGCTCGGCGGATTCGGGGGCGGCGGGAAGAGCGCTCAAAGCGGATGCGGCAAAGGTGTCAATGGTGGACCGGGGTGGTGCGGCCGGAAGGTCGTGGCTATTATGGACAAGCCCCTCCAGGGGCGCAGGAGACTCGCACGATGAACACCACGACCGCCCCGGAATCTGCCGTCGATCCGCGCCGTTTCAAGAGCTTTGCGGAGTTCTATCCGTTCTACCTGACCGAGCACGCCAACCGCACCTGCCGGCGGCTGCACTTCGCGGGCTCGACGATTTCGCTGCTGTGCCTGGTGGCGCTGGTGGTCACGCTCAACCCGTGGTGGCTGCTGGCCGGGCTGGTGGCGGGCTACGGCTTTGCCTGGGTCGGGCACTTCGGCTTCGAGAAGAACAAGCCGGCGTCGTTCAAGCGGCCGCTCTATTCGTTCATGGGCGACTGGACCATGTACCGCGACATCTGGCTCGGCCGGGTCAAGATCTGATCGCTATTAAATCAATAGCACATCGCCCAGGCGCAGTGTGCGCAACGGGCCTTTTTGCCAGAGGTCTTCGAGCGGCTCGGCCTGCGGCATCAACAGTTCCTTGAGCAGCGGCTCGATGGGCGTCGACGGGTCGGCCAGCAGAACGTAGCGCGGGTCTTCGTTGGCCGGTTCTTCGGCCAGCGGCGCGATCCAGTCGAGCGCCACCAAGGTTTCGAGCACCGGCGCCAGTTGCAGCGCATCGACGCGCATGCGCGTCACCAGCTCGGCCGCGCCCATGCCCTTGGCCGGCGTGGCCTGCGCGCGCGCCAGGTGCTGCAGGGCTTCCAGTGCCAGTTGCAGTGGCCAGCCGGCGGCACCGCCGCGGCGCGCCACGCCCGTCAGCAGGCTCGGCAGGTAGGCCGCGATTACCGCGCCCAGCAACACGATCACCCAGGCCACGTAGATCCACACCAGCAGGATCGGGAAGGTGGCAAAGGCGCCGTACAGCACCGAATAGGTCGGCACCAGGCTCAGGTAGTAGCCCAGCACGCGCTTGGCAATTTCGATGGCGGCCGCCACGAAAATGCCTCCGGCCCAGGCATGCGACCAGCGCACGTTGGTGTTGGGCACGTAGTGGTACAGCGAGGCCATGCCGACCGCCAGCAGCGCGAATTCGAAGGTGTCGAAGAACAGCTTGACCATGCCGCGCCCCACCACGTCGCTGGTGGCCGACACCACATAGGAAGTGGTCGACAGGCTCACCGCCAGGATGATCGGCCCGAGCGTGATGGCCGCCCAGTAGATGAGCACCCGCTGCGCGAACGGCCGCGGCGTTCGCACGCGCCAGATGTTGTTGAGCGTCTTGTCGATCGTGAGGATCAGCGCGATGGCCGTGATCAGCAGCACGATCAGGCCCGCGATGCCCAGGCCGCTGGCCTTGCTCGCGAACTGGTTCAGGTAGCCCAGCACCTGGCGCGCGATGTTGTCGGGAATCAGGCTCTCGATCAGCCAGCGCTGCAGGCGGCCCTGCATCTTGGCGAACATCGGGAACACGGTGAACAGCGCAAGGGCCACCGTGAAGAACGGGACCATGGCGATGGTGGTGGTAAAGGTCAGGCTGCTGGCGGTGAGGCCAAGCCGGTCCTCGCGAAAACGCTCGCCCAATACCGCAGCCGTGTTGCGCCACGGAAAGCGCGAAAGATCCCTCCAGAGCTGCCTGCGATTCATGGCCGGTATCATGCCATCCGCCCTTCAATGCGCCGCCATCCAAGGGGCGCCCTCTCTTCCGACACAGTGACCGCCACCCCGCTTCCGCCCTCTTCCGTCCGCGCCACCCGATGGCTTGCCGTGGGCAGCCTCGTCGGCCTGATCGTGCTGGGCCTGGCCTGGGAACTGTGGCTGGCGCCGCTGCGTCCGGGCGGCTCGCTGCTTGCGCTCAAGGTGCTGCCGCTGGTCATTCCGCTCGCGGGGCTCTACAAGAACCGCATGTACACCTACCGCTGGGTCAGCCTGATGATCTGGCTCTATTTCACCGAAGGCGTGGTGCGCGCCTGGAGCGACACCAACGGCGTGGGGCAGGTCCTTGCGCTGGTCGAAGTGCTCCTGTGCCTCGTGCTCTTCGCGGCCTGCGCCTGGCACGTGCGGCTGCGCTTGCGCCACGCGAAGGCTGCCGCTGCTGCTGCTGCCGCCGCGTCTGCTTCTGCCGCTGCCCATCCCCTGGAAGCTTCCACCCAATGACCACTTCTTCCGCCACCACCACCGCACTCATCGACCAACTGCGCGCCATCGTCGGCGCATCGCACGTCCTGAACGAGGGCGACCTCACCGCCTACGAGCAGGACTGGCGCAAGCGCTCGCGCGGCAAGTCGCTGGCCGTGGTGCGCCCGGCCAACGCACAGCAGGTGGCCGACGTGGTCAAGGCCTGCGCCGCGGCCGGCGCGTCGATCGTGCCGCAGGGCGGCAACACCGGCCTGGCGGTCGGCTCCACGCCCGACGACACCGGCACGCAGGTGGTGCTGAGCCTGCAACGCCTGAACGCGATCCGCGGCATCGACGCCGCCAACCTCACCATGACCGTCGAGGCCGGCTGCATCCTGCAGACGCTGCAGGAAACGGCCGAGAAAGCCGGCTACCTGTTCCCGCTGAGCCTGGCGGCCGAAGGCAGCTGCACCATCGGCGGCAACCTGGCCACAAATGCGGGCGGCACGCAGGTCGTGCGCTACGGCAACACGCGCGAGCTGTGCCTGGGCCTCGAAGTGGTCACGCCGCAGGGTGAGATCTGGGAAGGCACCAGCGGCCTGCGCAAGGACAACACGGGCTACGACCTGCGCGACCTGGTGATCGGCAGCGAAGGCACGCTGGGCATCATCACCGCCGCGACCATGAAGCTGTACCCGCTGCCGGCCGCGCAGCTCACGGCCTGGGCGGCGGTGCCTTCGCTCGACCACGCGGTGACGCTGCTGGGCCTGGCGCACAAGCACCTGGGCGCGGGGCTGACGGGCTTCGAGGTGATGGGCAAGTTTGCGCTGAGCCTGGTGACCAAGCACATGCCGCAACTGCGCGTGCCGTTCGTGGACGACGCGGCGGTGCCGTACTGCGTACTGCTCGAAAATTCCGACAACGAGTCGGAAGACCATGCCCGCGCGCGCTTCGAGGCGCTGCTCGAAACGGCGTTCGAAGACGGCTGCGTGACGGATGCAGTGGTGGCCGAGAACCTGACGCAGGCACATCAGCTCTGGCACATCCGCGAGAACATTCCGCTCGCGCAGGCGGAGGAAGGCCTGAACATCAAGCACGACATTTCGATCCCGGTGTCGCGCATCCCGGCGTTCGTGGCCGAGACGGACGCACTGCTGGCGCGCGAGATCGCGGGGGTGCGGCTGGTGAACTTCGGCCACCTGGGCGACGGGAACCTGCACTACAACGTCCAGGCGCCGGAGAACATCGATACGAAGGCGTTCCTGGTGAACGAGGAAGAGCGGATCAACACGCTGGTGTACGACGCGGTCGAAAAGTTCGGCGGCTCGTTCTCGGCGGAACACGGCGTAGGCTCGCTGAAGGTC
This sequence comes from Variovorax sp. KBW07, assembly GCF_003852515.1. Lineage (GTDB taxonomy): Bacteria > Pseudomonadota > Gammaproteobacteria > Burkholderiales > Burkholderiaceae_C > Variovorax. The sequence goes on from NZ_QAJK01000184.1 coordinate 6,765, forward strand.
GACAAGCTGGAGAAGCACAAGTCGCCGGTGGCGCTGGAGATGATGCGCGCGATCAAGCGGGGGCTCGATCCGAAGAACACGCTGAATCCGGGGCGAGTGATTCGCGTCTAGTTCGCAGTCGGGTTCATTCTTGGGGCTGCTGTTCGGGAGCGGGGGCGGGTGCGGGTTCATTCGGGGCGCGTGCGACTGACACCGGGTACTCCCCTCCGCGAATGTCCCCCGCTTCGCTCCTCCTTTATTTCGCTGCGGGGAGCACCCGATGCCATTCGTACGAGGGCGCTGCGCTTGTGTCGCTCGATCAACGACCGCTCTGAGCCGCTCACGTCGATGGTGTGCTCTGCGCAGCGAAATAAAGGAGGAGCGAAGCG
>NZ_QAJK01000185.1 GCF_003852515.1 Variovorax sp. KBW07
GCCAAAGATGAACCCGCACCCCAGCACCCAGCAACACAACGCGCAATGCGCCTCAACGGATCGGCCCCGCCTCAAGTGCCGAACGGCCCAGCAACAGCGCCGAAAAACATCGAAGGACACACGACATGACAAGCACTTCCGCCTCCGCGACCTCGAAGGCCGCTCCCGTCAACTACTACGGCGCCAGCCGCCTGATGCGCACGTTGCGCTTCGCACTCGGTGCCTCGCAACGCCTCTGGCCGGCATTCGGCGTGCGCGCCGCCTACCGCGTCTTCGGCACACCACTGCCTCCCAAGTGGCTCTATCGCGGCCAACACCCCGGTGCCGACTGGCGACGCGAAGCCTGGTCTTTCGAGGACGCCAGCCTCGGCATCTACCACCTTGCTTCGCAGGACTCCGCCGCCGAATCGGCACCCGTCGTCTTGCTCGTGCATGGCTGGGGCGGACACGCGGGCCAGATGCTTCCGCTGGCACAAGCCCTTGCGACGGCCGGCCTGCGGCCCGTGCTGCTCGAACTGCCGGCGCATGGCCGCAGCGCCGGCACCGCCACCAACGGCGCGCAGTTCGCGCGCGCCATCGACTACGTGACCACGCGACTCGCCAACGACGGCGCCGCCTTGCGTGCCGTGGTCGCGCATTCGCTCGGCGCCAATGCGCTGGCCTATGCGGCAGGGCGCGGGTTGCCGGCGCAGCGCATCGTGCTGCTCGCACCGCCCGCGTCGCCGCGCGAATACACGCGTTACTTCGCGCATGCATTCGGCCTCAGCGAACCCACGCGAGCCGCGATGCAACGCATGTTCGAAGCGCGTGAAGGCGTGGTCATGCAGCAGTTCGAGCCCGCCTTCGCAGGGCCGCGCATCGTGCAGCCGACGCTCATCGTGCATGACCGCGACGACCGCGTGAATCGCTTCGCCGATGCCGAGGCCTATCGCGACACCATTGCCGGTGCGCGCCTCGTGGCCACGCAGGGCTGGGGGCATCGCCGCATCCTCAAGGAGCAGGACGTGCTTGCGCAGGTTACGCAATTTTTAGTGCAGCCACTGTCGGTCATGTGAGCGTGAAGGCGCGCCTCTAAACTGGGCGCAACCATGGCCTTTGCCATGGACGACACACGCACCGACCACACATGGGTAATCGCTCCTGGCTTTATTTCGAACACAGTTCCCCCGACGCCGGCCACGGCGATGAAAACGAAGATGACGAACAGGCATCGGCCACCGAAATGGCCGATGCCAACAACAACTTTCCTGTTCTCTGGCAGATCCTGCTGGCCGATGGCGATGCCGGCGAGGCCATCGACCACCAGCGCGTGTTCGGCGACGCCGACACCGACAACCTCGCCAGCGATGCGCATGCCGCGCTCATGCGCGTCCGGCAACTGCAGGCCTTTGTCGAACGGCACCCGATGCTGCACACGCTGCCGCAAATCGCGTTGCAGTTCGAGGCGCTGGCGCTGCACCTGGCCGAGCTGATCGACGAGGCACCGGACGACAGTTCGCCGCGCTTCTCCGCCAACCTCGACGAGCTTTCCTGGCTGGGCGGCGAGTCCGATGCCGAAAGCTTCATCGAACGCAAGCGGCGCGAGTGCAACGAGCTGTGGGCCGAGGTGCGGCGCTGCATCGACGGCGGCAACTACCCGGGCGTGGATGCGGCGCTCGGCATCAAGCGCTTCTCGGACTGGGAGACCTGGGCCTGGCACTTCGGCCTGGGCAGCATTTCGCATCCGTACTTCGATGGCTACGAGCCGCCGCGCGACGAGCGCTTCGCCGATTTCGAGCCGGACGAAGAAGATGACGACAACGACGGCCCCGACTACGACAACCACCTGGCCGGCGAACTCTGGCGCTTCGAGGCTGATGGCCGCTGGGGCGTGATGCGCATCCCGGAGGACGATGACAACGACGATCGCAGCAGGCGCATCACCGTGGTCGAGCCCGCGTGGGACGACATCCGCCACGCCGGCGCCGAAGATCCGCGCCTGCTCTGGATCACACGGGACGGGCGTTCCGGCCTGCTGCTCGCCGACGCCGATGCGCCGCGCGTGCTGCTCGAGCCGCAGCTCGACCAGGACTGGGACTTCGAAGGCGACGTCGCCACGGCCATGGTCGGCGACGACATCGGCCTGCTGCGCACCGACGGCAGCTGGCTGCTGAAGCCCTCGGTCGACGAGGTCTGGAGCTTTGTCGAAGGCAGGGTGCGCGCTCGCGTGGGCGAGCGCATCGGCTATGTCGACCTGCAGGGCCAATGGGCCATCGAGCCGCGATTCAACGAGGCCGAAGACTTCACGCCTTTCGGCCTTGCACCCGCGCGCGCCGACGAGGGCGGCTGGGGGCTGGTGCGCGCTTCCGGCGAATGGGCCGTGCCGCCAGGCTTCGACATCCTCCAGTGGCGCTTCGAATGGGAGGCCTTCGAAGCCACGCGCGACGGAAAGACCGGGCTGCTCGATGCGCAGGGCCGCGTCGTGCTCGAGCCGGTGTACGAGCAGATCGAACTGCTCGCGGAATATCCCGTCGAGCTGCTGCAATCCGAAGACGATGAACGCGAACCCGAGGCGCCCCGTCCGAAGCGCTTTGCCGTGGAACGCGCCGAAGGCCAGTGCGGCCTGGTCGATGCGCTGGGCCGCGTGCTCGTGCCCTTCGACTACGGCCTGTTCGAGACACTCGAGCCGCTCACCGGCGAGGAGCGCGTGCACGCCATGGTCGAGCGCGACCTGGTGCGCGTGGCTTCCAAGGGCGGCCGCAAGGCCAGGAACGCGCCGTGGCTGCGGGGCATCTACGACGTTGCCGCCGGCCGAGAACTGGTGCCCTGCAAATACCGCACGCTCCTGCCGCTGACGTGGGGCACGCGAGACATCGGCTGGCTGGTCGCCGAGCCGTTGCCGCGCGCCGCCAAGGCCGCCAAGGGGCAACTCGCCGTGGGCGTGCTGCGCGACGACGGAACCGTGCTGCACCCGCAGGCGTATCCGTGGATCGCCATGCCGGTGTCGGTCAACGACGGCTGGTATTCGGTGCTGGTTCGCTCGGAGCTGCGCAAGCGCTGGAGCGCCGGCGAGCCGGTCAAGACCGCGCGCAACGACCGCGACGCGTACGTCTGGCTGCATGCCGACGGCCGCGAGCAATCGCACACCGAGCACATGGCCGCGCGCCATGCCGCCGGCGACATGCGGGCCGCCTACGAGCTGGCCTGCCACCTGCGCGACGGCGAGGGCGTCGAGGCCGATCCGCTCGAAGCCCTGCGCTGGATGGCGCGCGCCGCCGGCGTGCGCGAGCCCGGTGACGCACCCGCGGCCGCATCGCCCGACGGCCTGCCCGAGGCCATGCGCGAGCTGGCGACGATGCTGCGCAGGGACACGGCCGGCATCGGTGCTGACGCCGTCACGGCACGCGCGTGGCTGCTGCACGCCATTGCGAACGGCGGCGCGGACGACGCGGCCACACAGGCCCAGCTCGGCTTCGTGCTGTACGAAGGACTGGGCGGCGAGCGCGACCTGGAAGGCGGCGTGCGGCACTACGAAGTGGCGGCCGGGCAGAACGATGCGATGGCGCTCTTCAACCTCGGCATTGCGCACAAGCTCGGCGAACCCGGAGTGCCCGACCTCGAGCGCGCCATCGGCTACTTTCGCCGCGCCGAGGAAGCCGGCGACGCCGACGCCACGCTGCAGGTCGGCAGCACGCTGCGCCAGCACGCGCTGGCGCTGGCAGAACAGGGCCATGCGCAAGCGCAAGTGAACGCCCTCCATGCCGAAGCCATCTACGCGCTGCAGAAGCTGGCGGAAGACGACGACAAGTGCCTGCAGGGCTGGGCCTGCTACGAACTGGGCCTGATGCGTTTCAGGGGGCAGGGCGCGCCGCGCGACGCCGACGCCGCCGAGCGCTGGCTGCTCACCGGCGCCGCGCTCGACGACTGCGACGACAACCGCGACAGCCAGGGGCCCTGCATCGAGGCCCTGGCCGAACAGCTCTATGGCGACCCCGACAGCCCGCTCTTCGACGAAGACAAGGCCCGCGAGTGGACGCAGCGCCTCGAAGCGCTGGCCGCTGCTGCTGCAGCTACCACGTCGGATGAACCGGAGTGAACACCGGCCGGAACAAATGCCGCCACACGATCTGCCCGTAGCCCCGGTAGTAGAAATGGCCGTTGGCTTCCAGTACCGCCGCGCGGTGGCGCCGGAAGTACACCGGGATCTCGTACCAGGGCATGGTCGGCGCGCGGTGGTGCACGTGGTGCAGGTTGTTGAAGAGGTAGAGCAGCCCGAACACGATGTTTGACTCGACGATGGCCACGCGCTCGTGCGGCGTGTCGGCCCAGCGGTGCTCGGTGAAGGTGCGCAGCGAGCCCAGCATCATCCCCGGGTAGACGAAGTACAGCAGGTATTCGCCAAAGCCCATGCCGCAGACGCCGATCACGAAGTACAGCACCGGCGCCACGCTCAGCGCATGCCAGCCCCAGGTCGGCAGGCGCGAGAAGTTGCCCGAGAGCACCTGTCCCAGTTCGAAGCGCACCAGCTTCCACAGCCGGAGAAACGGCCCCAGCACCACGCGGAACGCGATGGTCTGGTTCGCCATGTAGATCCACCGCCACACCGGCCCGTAGCCGGCCCAGGCGGGCGCCGAGTGGTAGGCGCTCTCGGTGTCGCGCTCGGGGTGCGTCAGGTGGTAGTTGACGTGGTGCGCGCTGTGGCCGCGGTTGTAGAACGGGTAGGGCAGCCACAGGTTGAGCGGTGGCCACACCACGGCGTGGCGCAGCCACTTCGGCAGGTGGCGCATCGCGTGGATGCTCTCGTGCTGCAGCGAAAAGTGCAGCTGCGCCAGGAACCCCCCGAGCACGAACAGCGCCCAGCCCGGCACCGCCGCGTGCCACCACACCAGCGCGGCCCATGCGCCGTACAGCGCGGCCGCCAGCAGCAGCGTAGGCACTTCGTAGTGCCACCACCAGCGCTGGCGTGCGGTGGCGGCAGGCGCGGTCGTGCGCGCGGGAGCGGGAGCAGCGTTGGACGGTTCGGCGGTCGAGGTCATGGTGCGAAGGGGAGGACCGCGATCCTAGGTATGAAGAACCCATCTGCATGCGCGGATTTCGCATAAGCAAGGTCGCGAAACTTCGTTCCGGTCCGGGGCCGGTGCGTCCTACGCTCCACGGCTTTGCGGCGCTCCTGCCAGCCCGCTTTCCTGCCTGCCCTCGCACCCGCCCCATGAAACCTTTGCCGTTGTCCCGTCGTGCCGTCGTTCTGCTGGGGGCGTTGTCGTCGTCGTCCGCGTTGTTGATGAGCGCCATGCCCGCCCATGCGGCCACCACCGACACCACTGTCACCAACACCAACTACCCCACCAAGACCATCCGCGTCGTCGTGCCTTACCCGGCCGGCGGCATCGCCGACAAGATCGCGCGAGAGGTCGCCGAACAGTTGCAGCAACGGCTCAAGCAGCCGGTGGTGGTCGAGAATCGCAGCGGCGCGGCCGGCAACATCGGCTTCGAATACGTCGCCCGCCAGCCGGCCGACGGCTACACGCTGCTGCTCGCCCCGGCCTCCAACCTCACGGTGCAGCCCGCGCTCTTCAAGCAGCTGAGCTACGACCTGGCGCGCGACTTCACGCCGGTGTCGTTGCTGGTGCAGACGCCGCAGGTGCTGCTGGTCAACCCGAAGCTGCCCGTGGGCACGCCGCGCGAGCTGATCGACTATTCGAAGAAGAACCCGGGCAAGGTCAACTACGGCATCAGCGTGGGCGCGTATTCGCACCTCGCGGGCGAGCTGCTGAAGACGCAGACCGGCGCCGACTTCACGGCCATTCCGTACCAGGGCAGCGCACCGGCCATCAACGACCTGCTGGGAGGCCAGACGCAGTTCATCTTCAACGAGGTGATCACCGCGATTCCGTTCGTGAAGGCCGGCACCCTGAAGCCACTGGCCGTGGCCTACAAGACGCGCGCGCCGTGGTTGCCCGATGTGCCGACGACAGCCGAAGCGGGGTTGCCCGATTTCGAGGTCACGTCCTGGTATGGCGTGGTGGTGCGCAGCGGCACGCCGGCGCCGTTGGTGCAACGCCTGTCGCGTGAGCTGCGCGACATCGTGCAGTCGGCCGACTTCAAACGGCGATACGACGACATCGGTGCGTTCACCGTGGGCAATACGCCGGAGGAATTCGGCCGGTTCATCCAGACCGAAACCGTCAAGTGGACGGCTGTCGTCAAGCAGGCGGGGATTCAGCCGAACTGACTTCGGGAAGGGATCTTGCTTTTGCTGTTGAGGGGCTGTTGTTCAGTTGCCTTCAGGGCGCCGCTCACGCCGACGGTGTGCTCTGCTCCGCGAATGTCCCCCGCTTCGCTCCTCCTTTATTTCGCTGCGCAGAGCACACCATCCGCGTGAGCGTCATCAGAGTGGTCGTTGATCAGCGGTACACCA
>NZ_QAJK01000186.1 GCF_003852515.1 Variovorax sp. KBW07
TGAGCGTCGCCCTGAACAACGTGCCGAACCCCAACGCAAGTCATCAAAACGAAAGCTGAGGCTTGTTCACCATCAGCCAGAACACGACGGCCATCGCCACGAAGGCCGGGTAGCCGAGCAGTTCCCAATAGCGTTGGTAACGTGTGTAGAGCGGTGGCATTGGTGTGGCGTTACGGTGCGCCGCTGCGGCAAGGGCGGCCATGCGGATCTGCAGCCACACCACCGGCAACCAGCAAAGGCCCGCGACCACGAACAGGCCGAGCGACAACGCCAGCCACGGCGTCGACAACGGCCAGCCCGCCATGTGCGCCAACGCGAAGCCCGTCACCGGCTGGAGGATGACCGTGGGCGTCGTGAACCACCAGTCGGCGCGCACCACCAACCGGCTCACCACCGCCTGCGCCGGCACGCTGCCGCTGCGGTTGGTGAAGAACATGTAGAAGGCCGAGCCCAGCCCCGTGCCGACCATCAGCACGCTGGAGACGATGTGCAGCCACTTGAGGATGAGATAGGTGTTCATAAGGGTTTCGTCGCGCGTCGGTACAGGTGCCACAGCAGGGCGGCGATGGGCAGGTTCTTGAGCAACGGGCCGAGTGGGTGCAGCCACAGGCTGGGCTGCAACGCCGTCGCGACCAACGTCATGGCGAGCATCACGCCAAAGGCCGCCGCATAGCTCGCGCGGCCGGAGCGCCACCAGAGGGCGAGGCCGATGGCAAGGTCTGCCGCTGCGCCGCCGACGATCAAGCCTTGCACCAGCCACGGCGGCGATGTGATGCCGGCCTGCGCCAGCACCTGCCGACTCTGGCCATCGAGCTCCACGAGGCTGACGATGGCGGTCACCAGCCACACCGCGACGAGGCTCAGGCGCAGCAGGCGGTCGTTGTCCTCGGTGCGGGTCATGAGGTTGGCGGTGGTGTCTCGTCGACCACATCGGTCACCATGCCCCAGCGCGCGAACTCGGGCTCGAATTCCGACAGGGCAAGCAGGCCGGCGCAGGCGTGCGCGCCGAGGGGCAAGGCCTCGCCACGCGCGAGGCGGCGTGCCAGCAGGATGGCGGCCATGCAGGGGATTTCGGGGCCGTGGTTGTCGTCGGACGCGATGTGCCACGCGCGCCGCGCCGCCTTGCCCTGTGCATCGGTGCCCGTCACGCGCACCACCATGCCGCCCAGCGCGGTGCCGAGCGCATCGAACACGCGGCCGGCCGAGTGCAGCAGCGGCGCCAGTTTTTGCGGCGCGGGCAGCAGGCCGACGCGGTGCAGCCAGGCCATGAAGGCAAAGGCCTGCTGGGCGAGGCCGACTTCGAGCGCGGCGCGGAACATGACCGACTGCACGCCGGCATAGCGGGCCGGGAAGAGTTCCAGGTCGGGGATGTCGCACAGGGCGCCGCGGCGCGGCTTCATGCGCGCGAACTGCACCTTCACCGGGTCGGCCCAACCCAGCCGCTCGGTCCATTGGCCATCCTGCCAGACGCGGATGGGTTCGCCGCAGTAGGCGAGCACGCCGGCCAGCGTTGCTTCGCCGCGCGGTGCGCCCTGTGCTGGCGCGATGCAGATGTCGATGCTGCGGATGTCTTGCCAACCGGCGGTGAGGTGGTCGACCACCGCCGATGACAGCGCGGGCACGGTGCTGGCACCTGCCACTGCGGTGCGGCCTGCATCGCGAAAGGCGGCGTCGAGTGCCGACGGAAAGTCGCAGACGAAACGGCGACCGTCGGCCAGGTCGATGTAGTGCGCGCTGGCCGCGGCCACGGCCTGGGGCACGCGGTAGTCCTGGTTCTGGAACGGGCCCGCTGTGTGGATGACGAGGCCGACACCCAGGTAGCCCAGGCCCTGCGCAAGGTCGGGCGACTGCACGTCGATGCGGATGCCGCGCGCGTTGCCGCCGAGCGATTGCGCAAATGCGGTCGCGCGTTCGAGGTCGCGGCCGCCGACGAGCAGCTCGATGCCGGGGCTCGACGCCAGCGCGCGGCAGATGCGTGCGCCGAAGTTGCCGTAGCCGCCGAGCACCAGTGTCTTCATGCGATTCGCGACCCCGCGACGTGCCCGCGCGTGAACGCTTCCTCGAAGATCGAGTAGCCCGACCAGTCGGCATGCGCGAACGACAGCCGGCCCGCGACGACGCTGCCGCGATGCGCCGCATCCGGTGCGGTGCGTTGCGAGCCGATCTGCGCCAGCAGGCCCGGCCGGGGGATCGACATGGCGTGGCCGTAGCGCGTGATCTCGATGCGCGTCGCGAGCGAGGGCAGGTCGGGGTGCGGCGCCGACAGCTCGGCGAGCAGGTCGTCGCGCCAGCCGGTCCAGGGGCGGTCGAGCAGCAGGCGGCGGCCATCGGCGGCGTCGTAGCGGCTCGGGCCGAGCGGGCGATACCAGCTCAGCACGGTGCCGCGCGGCGTGGGGTCGAGCGTCTGGTGGCGCGCATCGACATAGCCCAGGCCGTGCGTGCCGTAGATGACGTTGTCCCAGCTCGGCGCGGCGCCGGGCCGGTCGGCCAGCGGGCCACGCAAGTGCACGTTGGCGACGAGCCACGGCGCATAGCGCACGTGCGCGGCGGCGTGCGCCAGCACCTCGGGCGGATTCTCGACCACGCGCGCGGCAATGAACACCGGCAGCGCGACGATGCAGCGCTCGGCCTGCCAGCGCACGAGAGATCGGGTGGCGGCGTCCCACGCATCGACCTCGACGCCGCCGCGCAGCTCGGCGATGCGCACGACGACCTGGCCGGTATGCAGCCGGTCGCCGAGTGGCGCAGCGAGCTGCTTCGTGAGCCAGCCGTTGCCTTCGGGCCAGGTGAGCACGCCGTCGCGCTCGGGGTTCACGTCGTTGGCGCTGCCGCTCGGATCGCCGGGCGCATGAAAGCCGTGCCGGCTCGCGAAGTAGTGAATGCCGGCCCAGGCCGAGACGTGTTCGATGCCCGCGCCGTAGTCGTCGCGGCAGCAGTAGTCGAGGTACCAGCGCAGTTGCGCGTCGCTGAAGCCTTCGCTGTCGAGCCATCCGGCGAAGGAGATGGCGTCGAGCGCCAGCAACTCGGGCGTGACCGCGAACTTGAGCGTGGGAATGGCGAAGTGCGCCGCATGCTGCAACGCGTCGATGCGTTGCGAGAACTTGCGGTACTGCGCGAGCGTGTCGTCGCCCACGCCGTGCACGGGCAACAGGCCGTCTTGCCACTCGCCGCGAAAGAACAGGCGCTCCTGCGGGCTGTGGCAAAGGTTGCGTTCGTCGTACTCCCAACGGCCCGCCACGCGCTGGCGCAGGCCGAGTTCTTCGAGCAGGTCTTGTACCTCGGGCGCGTCGTTGCCGGGCACCGGCAGGTAATGCGCGCCGAGCGGGCAGGCGATGCCGTTGACCATGCCGCCGCGCGCGTTGCCGCCGGCGGAGTCTTCGAGTTCGAGCAAGGCGAAGTCTTCGATGCCCGCGAGCCGCAATGCGCGCGCGGCCGCGAGACCGGCGACGCCGCCACCGGCGATCAGCACGCGCGTGCGCTTGACGACCGCGGGCGCCTGGCTCTTGAGCGTGCCATCGCGCATGGCGTGGCCGCGCGTGACGTCGATGCCGGTGAAGCCGCCCTCGATGGGCGGCGGCGGCGCTTCGCAGCCGGCAAGTGCCAGCGCACCCGCCGCACCCGTTGCTGCTGCGGCCGCCACGCCGAGGAATTCGCGACGCTGCATGACGCGGCTAGTGCGCCATCACCTTGCCCCACTCCTGCTCGTAAGTGGTGACCAGGATCTGGTTCGACAGTCGGTTCACTTCGGTCGGCACGCGCGCCATGTCGAGCGGAAAGTCGAACATCAGCGGCAACGTGGAAGGCGACAGGAAGCGCAGGCCCGAGGGCAGCGCATCGGGCAGGCGGTACGGCCGGCGGCTCGCGATGATGTAGCCCCATTCGCCGAAGCTGGGCACATGCGCGTGGTAAGGCGTGGCGCGCAGCCCGACCGATTCGATGGTCGTGGCCACGGTCCAGTAGCTCTTGCGCGCGACCAGCGGCGAGGTGGTCTGGACCACCGCGTAGCCGCTGGCGGACAGGCGCTTTTCGAGCAGCGAATAAAAGCTGTTGGTGTAGAGCTTGCCGATGGCGAAGTTGGTCGGATCGGGAAAGTCGACCACGATCACGTCGTACGTGTCGCCCGGCTGCTGCAGCCACTGGAAGGCATCGGTGTTGACGATCTTCACCTTCGGCGACGACAGCGAATGGCCGTTGAGCCTGGCCAGCGTTTCGTGCGTGGTGAAGAGCTGGGTCATGTTCGGATCGAGCTCGACCAGCGTGACCGACTCGACCGAGGGGTACTTGAGAATCTCGCGCACGGCCATGCCGTCGCCGCCGCCGAGCACCGCCACTTTCTTCGGCGCGCCCTGCGCGGCCATCACGGGATGGACCAGTGCCTCGTGGTAGCGGTACTCGTCGCGCTCGGCAAACTGCAGGTTGCCGTTAAGAAACAGCCGGTGGCCGAGCAGCCCGCGCGTGACCACGATGCGCTGGTAGGGCGAGGTGGCGCTGAACACGATGTGGTCCTGGTAGAACTTGTCTTCGGCCAGCGTGGTGATGTGGTCGGCCCAGATGAAGGCGCCGAGCAGCGCGGCCAGCGACAGGAAGCAGGCCACGGCATGCGCGCCGACGCGGCGCAGCTCGTGGCGGAACAGCCAGAGCGCCCACACCGCGACCGCGGCGTTCATGAAGCCGAACAGCAGGCCGGTGCGGATCATGCCGAGCTGCGGCACGAGGATCAGCGGGAAGGCCACCGACACGGCGAGCGCGCCGAGGTAGTCGAAGGTCAGCACCTGCGACACCAGGTTCTTGAGCAGGATGTTGCGCTTCAGGATGCGCATCACCAGCGGGATCTCCAGGCCGACCAGCGTGCCGACGACCATCACGAGGCCGTAGAGCAGCAGCCGGAAGGCTCCCGGCGCGTAGGCATTGGCCAGGAACAGGATCGCCGGCAACGCACCGCCGATCAGCGCGACCATCAGTTCGATGCGAAGGAAGTGCGCCGGCAGCTGGCGGTCGAAATAGCGCGAGAGCCAGGAGCCCACGCCCATCGCGAACAGGTAGGTGCCGATGATGGTGCTGAACTGCAGCACCGAGTCGCCGAGCAGGTAGGAGCTCAGCGCGGCCGCGCTCAGTTCGTAGACCAGCCCGCAGGCCGCGACCACGAACACGCTGGCGAGCAACGCGATTTCGACGGGCTGCGGGCCGCGCGCGTCGGCAGGGCGCGCGGACATGGCCGCCTCCTCGCTCAATGGATTGCTGCGGCGACGATGATGCTGATGCCCAGGCTCATCGCGGCAACCACCAGCCCGAGCGCCACGTTCTGCTTCTCGACGATCTCGCCCCACAGGTCGTAGGGCGTGATCTTGTCGATGATCAGGAAGCAGAGCCAGAAAATCACCACGCCGATGAGCGCGTACACGAGCGATCCGAGGACCACGCCCGGTTTCAGCCATTCAAATCCCATGGGGACCTCCAGTCGTAGTAGTAACAGGTGACATCGACATGATGTGCTTCATTTGTGCCCGCCGCCGCTCGAATAGCCGCCGTACGAGCCGCCCGAACTGCGCGATCCGCCCGAGCTGCCGCCGCTGCAGGTGCTCAGGATGATCAGCACGATGATGATCACGACGATGATGATGATGATCGTGCCGCAGCCCAGGCCCGACGCCGCGCTCACGGGCAACGCATCGCCGCGCTTGAACATGTCCTTCTTGGCGTCGAGCTTGAAGGCCGTGGCGACGACGCCGCTGTCGAGCTTGATGCCCGACGACCACGTGAGCTCGTTGGCCGAGCGCTCCATCGACAGCAGCGCGGGGCCGCTGGCAAAGTCACGGTTGAAGGTTTTCTGCCCGCGCTCGACCTGCCAGTAGAACTCGCCCGCGACGTAGCTGGTCTCGGCGTTGTAGGCGTATTGCTGCTGGTAGCGCTTGTTGAGGTAGGTGGCGGTGCTGCCGTTCTCGGCCATCACCGGCGCGCCGGTGGTGGGCTTGACGAGGCTCCAGCCGTCTTCGGCGTCGACCAGGAAGCTGAAGCCGCGCTTCTTGTTGTAAAGCAGGTATTCGTCCCAGCCGAACTGCTCGTCGTCGCCGGGCTCGGTGCCCATGCGGTGCTGGAAGCCCACCACCTGCCACTGGGCGCCCTGCAGCTGGCCCATGGTGCCGAGCGCGATGAGCGGGCGCACCGGCTCATCCTGCGCCGCATGCTTGAGCTCGCCGCCGATGCCCTGCGACAGGTCGATGATGCTGTTGCAGGAGCCGCAGGTGATGCTCTTGCTGTCGGCCAGGTTGACGGTGACCGGCGAGCCGCAGTTGGGGCAGTTGAAGCTGCGGCCCTTTTCGTCCTTGGCGGATTCGTCGCGCAGGCCGGTGAGCTGCAGGTCGTCCAGCTGCACCGAGCGGCCGAGGTAGGCGGTGGGCGTCGCCGTGCCGTAGTCGATGCTGAGCACCAGCCCCTTGTCGTTGCGCAGCTCGACCATCGCGAACGTGCGGCCGAGTTCGGGCAGGTGCGGCAATTCGCCTTGCGCGGAGGTCAGCGCCACCTGCTCGTTCGAGGTGACGGTGTAGCTCTGGCCGGCAAAGGCGCTGGTGGCCCCCACGCGCAGATCGACCGGCGGAGGCGCGGTGCGCTGCAGGTCGAAGGGCAGGGCGAAGACGTAGGCGCCGTTGTCCTCGCTGAGGACGCCGGTGCGGTCGCCGTCGAGCGCGGCAATCCACTCGGTCCAGCGGCCGCCGGGGTAGGTGTATTGCAGGCGGCCGATCAGCGTGAAGGGCTTGTCCTGGATGCGGCCGGCGGCGAACAGCTGCAGCGGGCTGAAGTCGTCGAACAGCTCGGCCATCTTGCCGGTGCGCGCGAGCGTGTCGCCCTGGCGCACGACAGTGCTCTGGCAGTAGGGACAGACGGCGTGCGTCGATTGCGCCGAGCGGAATTCGACCGGCGCGCCGCAGCCGGGGCAGGGCGCGCGGTAGTAGCGTTGGTTGCCGTTTTCCTCAGCCATGGCGGAAACGCCAGGGCTCGGGCGGCGGTTTTTTCAAGCCAATGAGGCTTCTGACGCCCGTCGCACGGGCGTCAGGCGCTATCGGGAACATAGCGCCGGGTTAGACGAGCTTCTTGAGAAGGTCGGCCTTCTTGGCGTCGAACTCTTCCTGCGTGAGGATGCCCTTGGTCTTGAGCTCGCCGAGCTTTTCGAGCGTGGTCATCACGTCGGCGGGGCTCACCACGGCGACGGTGGGTTGCGCCGCGCCAGCCGCAGCTGTTGCAGCAGCCGCCGCGTTGGCGTTGTTGTTGTTAGGGTTCAGGCCCTGTGCAAGGTTCTGCGCCATCACCTGGCCAAGCGCCACGCCGGCACCGAGGCCCATCGCGTCGCCGGCAATGCCGCCACCGCTGGCCGCGCCTTCGGCGAACTTGGGAATGGCCTGCGCCGTCTGGTACTGCATGAACTTGCCCATGTCGTTGCCGACCATGCCCATGCCGATCTTCTGGTCGAGAATCTTCTGCAGCTCTTCGGGCAGCGAGACGTTCTGGACCGTGATGTTCTCGAGCTTGATGCCGATCTTCTCGAACTCGGGCACGAGCTGCGCGGCCAATGCCTGCGCAAACTGGATCTGGTTGGCCGCAAGGTCGAGGAAGGGCACGCCGCTGGAGGCGATGGCATTGCTGATGTTCTGCAGCACCAGGCCACGCAGCTGGCCGTCGAGGTCGGCCACGCTGTAGATGTCGCGCGTGCCGGAGATCTCGGTGTGGAACAGCTTGGCATCGCCGATGCGGAAGCTGTAGTTGCCGAAGGCCCGCAGGCGCACGGCACCGAAGTCCTTGTCGCGGATGGTGATCGGCTGGGGCGTGCCCCATTTCTGGTCGACCTGCTGGCGCGTGCTGAAGAAATAGACGTCGCTCTTGAAGGGGGACTCGAACAGCTTGTCCCAGTTCTTCAGGTACGTGAGCACGGGCAGCGTCTGCGTCGTGAGCTTGTACATGCCGGGACCGAACACGTCGGCCACCTTGCCTTCGTTGACGAAGACGGCAACCTGCGATTCGCGAACGGTGAGCGAGGCGCCGTTCTGGATTTCCATCTCCGCCATCGGGAAGCGCCAGGCCAGCGTGCCATCGCCGGTCTCGGTCCACTGGATGATGTCGATGAACTGTTTCTTGATGAAATCCATCAGGGCCATGGTTGCTCCTCTTCAGGTTTTTTCAGGTTTTATCCGAACTGTGCATATTGCCACATCGCCTTGACAGCGCCCCCATGCAATTGGTCATGTCGCGCTCGGCCATGCGGCGTATGGCGGTGTGGGGCGAGGTCTACAATCGGCGCCCCCAGAAGAAGCGCCACCAGGAGCTACGGCACATGTCAGATTCGACCCCCTCGACCTCATCGACTCCCACGCCCGAAGACAAACGCGCCGAGCTGCGCCGTGCCGCCCTCGAGTACCACGAGTTTCCAGTTCCCGGCAAGATCGCCATTGCGGCGACCAAGCAGATGGTCAACCAGCGCGACCTGTCGCTGGCGTACTCGCCCGGCGTGGCCGCGCCCTGCGAGGAAATCGTCAAGGACCCGGCCAACGCCTTCAAGTACACGTCGCGCGGCAACCTCGTGGGCGTGATCAGCAACGGCACCGCGGTGCTGGGCCTGGGCGACATCGGCCCGCTGGCTTCCAAGCCGGTGATGGAAGGCAAGGGCGTTCTCTTCAAGAAGTTCGCCGGCGTCGACGTCTTCGACATCGAGATCGACGAGAAGGACCCGGTCAAGCTGGTCGAGATCATTGCCTCGCTGGAGCCCACCTTCGGCGCCATCAACCTGGAAGACATCAAGGCCCCGGACTGCTTCTACGTGGAGCGCGAACTGCGCAAGCGCATGAAGATCCCGGTGTTCCACGACGACCAGCACGGCACGGCCATCACGGTGGCGGCCGCCATGCTGAACGGCCTGAAGGTGGCCGGCAAGAACATCGGCGAAGTGAAGCTGGTGACCTCGGGCGCGGGCGCCGCGGCGCTGGCCTGCCTGAACCTGCTGCTCAAGGTGGGCCTGAAGCGCGAGAACGTGTTCGTCACCGATCTGGCGGGCGTGGTCTACGAAGGCCGCGAAGAGCTGATGGACGACGACAAGCGCCAGTACATGCAGAAGACCGACCTGCGCAAGCTGTCGGAAGTGATCGCCGGTGCCGACGTGTTCCTCGGCCTGTCGGCCGGCGGCGTGCTGAAGCCCGAGATGGTGGCGAAGATGGCACCCAAGCCGGTGATCTTCGCGCTGGCCAACCCGAACCCCGAGATCGCGCCCGAAGACGCCCATGCGGTGCGCCCCGACGTGATCATGGCCACGGGCCGCACCGATTACCCGAACCAGGTCAACAACGTCCTGTGCTTCCCGTACATCTTCCGTGGCGCGCTCGATTCCGGCGCGACCACGATCACCGACGAGATGGAAATTGCCGCGGTGCACGCCATTGCCGACCTGGCACAGGCCGAGCAAAGCGAGCGCGTCGCTGCCGCCTATGTCGGCGAAAAGCTGTCCTTCGGCCCCGAATACCTGATTCCGAAGCCCTTCGATCCGCGCCTGATGATGAAGATCGCGCCGGCGGTGGCCAAGGCCGCCGAGGAAAGCGGCGTGGCGCTGCGTCCGATCAAGGACATGGACGCCTACCGCGACAAGCTGCAGAACTTCGTCTATGCCTCGGGCACGACGATGAAGCCGATCTTCGAAGCAGCCCGCCGCGCCACGAAGAAGCGCGTGGCGTACTGCGAGGGCGAGGAAGAACGCGTGCTGCGCGCCGCGCAGATCGTGGTCGACGAAGGCATCGCCCGCCCGACGCTGATCGGCCGCCCCGCCGTCATTGCGCAGCGCATCGAGAAGTTCGGCCTGCGCCTGAAGGAAGAGCTCGACTACGACATCGTCAACGTCGAGCAGGACCACCGCTACCGCGACTTCTGGCAGACCTACCACCGCATGACCGAGCGCAAGGGCCAGACGGTGCAAACGGCCAAGATCGAGATGCGCCGCCGCCTCACGCTGATCGGCGCGATGCTGCTGCACAAGGACGAGGTCGACGGCATGATCTGCGGCACCTGGGGCACCACGCTGATCCACCTGCACTACATCGACCAGGTGATCGGCAAGCGCCCCGGCGGCTGCGAAAGCACGCCGCAGGACGTGCCGGTGTACGCCTGCATGAACGGCCTGCTGCTGCCCGACCGCCAGGTGTTCCTGGTCGACACGCACGTCAACTACGACCCGTCGCCGGAAGAACTGGCCGAGATCACGACGATGGCGGCCGAGGAAATGATGCGTTTCGGCCTGAAGCCGAAGGCGGCACTGCTGTCGCATTCCAACTTCGGCACCAGCAACGAGCCCAGCGCCATCAAGATGCGCAAGACGCTCGACCTGCTGCGCGTTCAGGCGCCCTGGCTCGAAGTCGACGGCGAAATGCACGGCGACGTGGCGCTGGACAGCAAGCAACGCGCGGTCGTCATGCCACACAGCGCGCTGGCCGGCGACGCCAATCTGTTGGTATTTCCGAACATCGACGCGGCCAATATTTCGTACAACCTGCTCAAGACGGCAGCTGGCGGCAACATCGCGATTGGCCCGGTTCTGCTCGGCGCGGCCAAACCTGTGCACATTCTCACGGCCAGCGCGACTGTTCGGCGCATCGTGAACATGACAGCCTTGACAGTGGCCGACGCAAACGCCGAGAGATAGGCTATTCGGCGAGAGTGGCCGCCAACTTAAAACGCCACTCGATAGCCCCGCGACTGCTCAAACTTTGAGCAGTCGCTTGCTATTTTCGCCAGCGTGGTGCACACTCGCGGGCTTGAATTTGCGGGTTAACCCCGAGGTTGATCGCCAATTCGAATCCCCGCTCTTTTCTTGTGGTGCCCCATGGCGGCTTACGCCTCGATCACGTCCTCTGTCACTAAGTTTGCGCTCACCGGCCTTTTGCTGGCGGCGTTGACGACGGGGGCCGAGGCCCGCGGATGGTTCGGCGCCGGAAAAACCTCCGCCGAGGAAACGATCGCACTGACCGACTTGCCAGTGCAGGGCCAGCGAACCTATCAGGCCATCCTCAACGGCGGCCCCTTCCGGTACGACAAGGACGGCACGGTATTTGGCAATCGCGAGCGTCTCCTGCCACCGGCACGACGTGGCCACTACCGCGAGTACACGGTGACAACACCCGGCTCGCGCAATCGTGGTGCACAACGAATCGTCTGCGGTGGAGAGCAACGCACGACGCCCGAGGCCTGCTGGTACACGGCAGACCACTATGCGAGTTTCAGACGGATTGCGCCATGAGCGATGACAACGACCTGAGCGGCGCCCCGAAGCGCCCCGAAGAAATGATGATGACTATGGAAAGACCAGCGGAGATGACCTTATCCCTTCGTGCCGTACGCCCGAACATCGTGCAATCGATCCGCGCGTTCCGCGTGAACGACCTGCAGGACGCTGCCAACGCGGCCGGCCAGCACTTCTTGTACGCCAACCTGGGCAACGCCCAGACCAAGCAGGACGTGCTCGACCTGATCGCCCAGCAGTTCACCTTCCCGGCGCACTTCGGCAAGAACTTCGACGCGCTGTACGACTGCATGACCGATCCGTTGCATAAATCGGGCCCGCAGCCCGGTTTCGTCATCGTGCTCGAACAGATCCCGGCCAACGCCAAGTTCGACAAGGAAGCGCGCGAGCAACTGCTCGACATCTTCCGCGACGCCTCCGACTACTGGGGCGACCGCAAGGTCCCGTTCCGGTGCTTCTATTCTTTTCTGTAGCCCGTTCTGCATCTACCAGCCAAGCAGAACGGGCGAACGAGGCTCAGCCAAATGCTGAAACCCTCGATGGCATCGAAGTGAACCCCAACGCCGCCGCAACGGCCGCCGCCAGCACCGAGCCGGCCGGCGAAAAAATGCCGACCGACAAACTGGTCGACGTGTCGCCTCTGGCACTGCGCATGAGCAGCCCCTTCAACGCGGGTTACTGGCTCGCAGCCGCGTAACGCAAGCAGTACAGCATCGGGCTTCGGCCCGCCGCTTGTAGAAAAGCCCGTCGTCGACGGGCTTTTTTCATGGGGGTGACCCGTCCTGACCTGGGT
>NZ_QAJK01000187.1 GCF_003852515.1 Variovorax sp. KBW07
AGAGCGGTCGTTGATCGGCCAATGCGAGACCTGCGCCCTCGTGCGAGTGGCATCGGGTGCTTCCCGCAGCGAAATAAAGGAGGAGCGAAGCGGGGGACATTCGCGGAGGGAAGTACCCGGTGTCATTCGCACGCGCCCCGAATGACCCCGCACCCGCTCCCGCTCCCAAACATCAGCGCCAAGAACAGGCGACGAACAGCCGACACGACCTCAGAAGTCCGCACATCCGTTGCGCTTCTCGGTGTCCACGCAACTTGACAGGTTAGGCCGCGAACGCACCCGCGACCACTCCCGCGCCAGCACATCGCCCCCCTGCGCCGCCCGGTCGCCTTCCAACGGACCGGTGGCAAAGCAGATCGGCGGCGGACCCATGTTGCGGTCGTACAGCCACGTGCTCGGCATCTCGCGCAACGCGTCAGGCCTCGGCAAGTTTGGCAACCCCGTCACCAGCAGGTTCCCCGGTATCACGTTCACCGCATAGCCCTCCGCTGAAATGAAGCTCCCGCTGATCGGGTACAGCCCCTGCGGACTCGACGGCACCGCGGGCGACGCCAGGCTGCCAAAGAAGCCCGCCCCCGTGTCGCCAAGGATCAGCCCCGCGATGCCGTAGCTGAACAACGGATTCGGATAACCGAACGGCCGGCTCACATTGCCGATGATCACCGTCGCCGTCGGTTGCTGCGCATAGATGAAATGGTTCGCGCCCGCCGGAATGCCCACCGAGCACAGGCCCGAGTACGCGCAGTGGTACAGGTTCGGGTACAGCCCCGAGCCCAACAGCCCGCCGCGCGTTTCGCCGACCCACGTGTCGGCCCACACCCGCCACGGCGCGCCGCCGATCGTGTACGCGCCCAGGTTCTGGAAGCGCGACGCCGCCACCAGGTCGGTGCCGTTCGTGCTGCTCACGTTCGCGCCCAGCAACAGGTCGCCGGACAGCGTGCGCACGAACACCGTGTCGGCCGCCATCGAGGTCGCCGACACGACCTGCGGTGCATTGCCGGCCGCGTCGTAGCCGACGACCGAGACCGACCCCAGCTGCACCGTATCGACATCGACATAGCGGAACGCACCCGCCGCACCGCCGCCGACCGTCGCGGCGCTGACGTTGTTCGCTGCCTGGTCGAGCAGCACGCTGCCGCCGGTGGAGCGCGCCATCAGCGTGCCGGCCACGATGGCCGCGTCGCTGGCCTGCGTGATGTTGCCGCGCGACAGCAGCCCGAGCTTCGGCGCCGTGACCGCGCCGCCCAGATGGATGTTGCCGCCGCCTTCGTTCTGCAGCGTGAGCGCCGACGACACGGTCAGTGGCGCGACCACGTTGATGTCCACCGCGTGCGCGTTGCTGCCGGCCACGATGTTGGGCGCATCGAACCGCGTGAACTCGGCCGCCGACACCGCGAAGCCCGTGGAGGCCGTGCCGCCCAGCGTGATCGGGTTGGCCGTGCGGTCGCTTGCGTTGCCGGCCGTGTCCACGCCACCGGGACGCAGCCCGAGCACATTGCCCGCGCGCACCGTGCCGTCGATCACCAGCGCGTCGACCGCGCCGCCGTTGCTCGCGCGCAGCACCACGTTGCGGTTGCCGTCGACACGCGCCGCCGGTTGCGTGCCCCCCGCGATGGTGACGCCCGCACCGCCGGATTGCGATTCGCCGGTGATGTCGATGTTGCCCGCGCCCAGCGTGGTGACGAGCGCGTTGTTGGCAATGAGCACGCCGCCCGACGTGTCGCCGGCCTTGCCCGCGGCCGCGAGGCCGCGAATGTCGATGTCGCCATCGACGGTGCGGACCAGCGCATTGTTGATCTCGACCCCTTGCACGGTCACGGTCCCGAAGCTGGTCGACACCGGACCACCGACACCGACGATGCGCACGTCGCCACCCGTCGTGCGGATCTGGCTCGTCATTGCCGTGCCGTCGCCGATGAGCACGCCGGCGCCCTGCGGGCCGGTGCCCGAGACCGACACGTCGCCGGTGGCGGTCTGGATGTCGACGCCGTTGAATTCGACCGTCGCATCGGTGCTCGTGAAGAAAGGCAGCGTGCGCTTGCCGGTGATCTGCACGAAGCCGCCGGGGCCAGCGTCGCCCAGCGCCGTGGTGCGCGTGTCGATCGTGGTGTTGTTCAGCGCGATGGCCGGGTTGCCCGACCCGTCGCCGGCGGCATTCATCGTGACGTTGCCGCCGTTGGTGAGAATCTGCCCGCTGAACAGGATGCTGGTAACGAAGCTGCTGCCCGCGCCATTGGCATTGAAGACCACGTCGAGCGGTCCGGTGGCGGAGCGGATGATGGTCGGCGCAAAGACGCAGGGAATGCTCGGGCAGACCGGCGCGTTCTGGCCGATGGCGTTGTTGGCATCGAGCCTGAAAGTGACGGGCGCGGCGCCGACGGTGCGTTCGATCACCACGCCGCTGTCGAAGTTGATGTTGCCCTGGTCCGTCCCGGCGATGCCGGTGGTGATGGTCACGCTGGTGCCCTTGTCGAGCGCCGCGTTGATGTCGCCGTCCTGGATGGTCGAGGTGCCCAGTGGCACGAAGGGGTTGGTGGGCAGCGGCGTGCCGCCGGTGCCGTGCGCAATGGTCACGTCGAAGGGATCGATCAGCCAGGTGCCCGCGGCGCCCATGGGGGCCGATGCATCCACGCGCACGCCGCGCATCTCGAAGTTCTGCGCCGAGGTTTCGATGAAGCCTCCGTTGCCGCCCGCCGCGCCGCCGCGTGCCGACAGGCTGCCGTAGGCACGCAGGCTCTTGCCGGCGACCACGCTGATCTTTCCGCCGTCGCCCACCGGCGATGCGGCGTTGGCTTCGAGGCTGGCGTTCTGGCCCAGGGCGATGGCGCCGCTGTTGGCAACGCCTTCCACCGCCGTCGCATCGATGCTCACGCTGCCGGCCTTGCCCGCGCCGCTGCTGTCGATGCGCGCGAGGTCGCCCTGGCCGTCGACCACCACGTTGCGCCCCTTGATCTCGATGCTGCCGCCATTGCCGGTGGTGCTCGCGGTGCTGAGCACCGGCGTTGCCGGCGTGCCCGTGGCCTCGCCGGTGTAGACGATGGCCACGTCGCCGCCGCGGCCGTCCACGGACAGGCGCCCGCCTTCCACCGCCAGCCCCTTGCCGGTGGCGCCGAGCACGCCGACGGCGTACGCATCGGCATTGCCGGGCGTGACGACCGGGTTGCCCGCCTTGTCGTTGACGATCGCGAAGCCCTTGCTGCCCGCGGTGCCCGACACGTCGATCTGCCGGCCCTTGCCCGCCACCACGCTGCTCGAGGCAATGACGGTGCCGTTGCCTGCCGAGAAGCTGGAGCCGATGACGTTGCCCTCGGCATCCTCGGCGTTGGCGGAGCGCGTGAGGAACTCCGCGTTGCCCGGCGCCGTGGTCATGCCGAAGACATCGCCGCCGCGCCCATCGATGCGCACGTTGCCGCCGGTGGCCACGTTGGCGCCCGTCAGGTTCACGCCGACGCCGCCGCCCTGGGCCGGCTGGGTTTCGGTTCCCGTGGGCGCACCGAAGTAGTTGCCGATGGGATCGCCCGGCGCCCAGCTGCGCGAACTGCCGACCAGCGCGATGGTGCCGCTGCCCGATTGCAGCGTCGGAGCGAGCGGGCCCGTGGCCTCGCTGGAGAAGGGAACGACCGCCACGCCGGCCGAGCCGACGCCGCCCCGGCCGTCGACCGTGATGTCGCCGGCCCCGGTGGTGAGCGAGCCGCCGCGGATGACCACGCCGGAACCGCTCAGGAAGACGGCGCTTTCGGTGGGCCGGATGGTGGCGCCCTGGCCGCGCAGGCTGATGCTGCCGCTGCCGGTGCAGCCAGGCCCCACCGCGCAGGTGGTCAGCGTGCTGTTCGCCAGGCCGATGCCCGCTGCCGGCGTCACGCCGCCCGAGAACTCGGACGGGTCCACGGTCACGGCGCCGATGGCGCGCCCGTTGACCGCATCGCTCTGGCCGTAGAAGCGGATGTTGCCGCCGCCGGTCGCGATCGATGCGTCCTGCAGGGTGATGGTGCCGTCGCGCCGCACGGGGTCGTTGGCGACGCCGATGGCCGGTACTTCCGCCGGCGGCGTGCCCTTCGAATCCGCATTGAAGTCGACATTCAGCGCGCCGGAATCCGACCGGATCGACGACCCCGCGGCCATGGCGATGTTGCGCTGCGAACTGACGTTGAACGTGGCGGTGCCGCCCTCGGACTTGACGACCTGCGCGCCCTTGTCGAACACGATGCCCACGCCGCCCTGCTCCAGCTTGCCGCCGACCAACGTGCCGGCGCTGCTCTCGAGCGTCACGTCGGTGCCGCGGCCCAAGGCGCCGCCGATGGCCGAGGCGCTCACGCTGGACGAAGACGCCACGGCCGGGAAGGCATCGGGCACGTAGCCCGGCACCTCGTTCTTCACGTGGAGGTCGAGCACCGAGACCACGCGCCACTTGCCGTTGGCGCCGCCGTCGGCACCGCCGCGCGCATCGACGATGGCGTCAGCACCCACTTCGAGCGAACCGCCCGAGACGCCGCCGATGACCGTCACCTTGCCGCCGTCGCCGCTGCCCATGCCCTTCGCTTCCAGCGTGCCCGACAGGTGCGCGGTGTCGCCGCCGAAGCCGATGCTGCCGCCCTTGCCGCCGGCCGATGTGGCGTTGGCCCGCACGACGGCGTCGGGCGACATGGTCGCGGCACTGCCGCCGATGAGCGTCACGTCGCCGCCGCTGCTGCCGCTCGCGTCGATCCTTGCGCCGTCCACCCGCAGGCGATCGGCCACGACACGGACGGTTCCTCCCGCCACGCCGGCTTCGGTGCCCGTGACATCGAGCGTGCCGGCCAGGCGAATGGTGTTGGCCGATGCGTCCAGCGAGCCCAGCAGAATCTCGCCGCCGCGCTCGGCCGTCAGCGAACGCGCCTGCAGCACGCCGCCCTGGTTGACGACGACCTCGCTCGGGTTCATCGAGCGGGACAGCAACTGGATGCGTCCGCCATCCGCCATGACCGTGCCGTCCGCGGTGTTCTCGACCAGCGCGGTCACCGCCTTGTTGGTGGAGGGAATGCGGAAGGTGGTGAGCCCGTCGCCCATCGGGTCGACGACCATGACCACCTCGCTGCCCGACACCAGCCCCGCCGTGCCGCGCGCCACGTTGAGCGTGCCGCTGTTGCTGACCTTCGCGCCCATCAGCGCGATGAGCCCGCCGGTGCCGGCCTCGCCCTGGCCCGCGGTAATGCGCGCGCCTTTTTCCACCGTGATGCCCGCCGTGCTGTCGGCGGCGCCGCTGAACGGCATCTCCATGAGCTGGGTGGTCGGGTTGAGCACGCCGCCGGCCATGAAGGTGTCGTTGCGCGCCTTGAAGTTGTCGTTCGCGCTGCCGGCAATGTCGAGCGTGGAGGCCACCAGCCCGCCCACGTTGACCGACGACTTGCTGCCGAAGAGCACGCCCGAGGGGTTGACCAGGTACACGTGGCCGTTGGCCGTGAGCGAGCCCATGATGCGCGACTCTTCCCCGCCCACCACGCGGTTGAGCAGCACGCTGGTGGCGCTCGGCTGCTTGACGATGACGGCCGAGCCGAAGGGCACGCCGAAGGTGTTCCATTGCGCGATGGCGCGGTTCGACGACTGCAGGATGTTCAGCGTGGTCGCGCCATCGGGTGCCCGCGTCATGCCCGGCACGCAGGCGCCGCCCATGGCAAGGCACACGTTGCCGGCAATCTGCGCAAAGCCCGTGGGCAGGGTCTGCGCGAGCGCGGGCGCCAGGCCCATGCAGGCCAGCGAAAGAGCGAGCGGACGCAGGCGCGGATGACGGTGCGGATGAAGGATGGGGCCGCGTGATGTCATGGGGAAACCTTCAGCATGGGTCGGGTCAGAACGCCTTGACGAGTTGCACGAACAGGCGCGGGTTTCGCCCGCCGCCATCGGTCTGCGCCGGCGGGGTGCCGGCGCGCCAGGCCAGCGTCGCGTTGATCGAGAAATTGCCCGGCCGCGACCAGCTCAGGCCCACGCCGTAGCCGCGCAGGCTGTGGCTGTTGGCGCCGTCGTAGGGCGTCGGGTTGCGCACGGTCTTTCCGCGTGCGGCGTCGTAGAACAGGAAAGGCGTGAGCTCTTCATTGAGCGACCAACGCCACTCGGCCGTGCCGATCAAACCCTGGTCGACCAGCAGTTCGCCCGAGGGGTAGGCGCGCACGGCGCGCGCGCCGCCG
Organism: Variovorax sp. KBW07; assembly: GCF_003852515.1. Lineage (GTDB taxonomy): Bacteria > Pseudomonadota > Gammaproteobacteria > Burkholderiales > Burkholderiaceae_C > Variovorax. Next base: position 6,162 of record NZ_QAJK01000187.1, read on the forward strand.
AGCGCGAGCTTTTCCGACGCATCGAGGTTCTTGCTGGCCCACTGGCCGCCGAGCGAGAGGTACAGCGAATGGCGCGGCACGATGGCCTGCAGGCGCGACAGCTGGAAGCTGAGCTTGGTGAAGCCGCCCTCGGTGCGGTGGCCGCCCAGCCCTTGGTCGAACTCGCGGCTCTGCGCATCGCGGATCGAGAGATTGCCGTGGTACAGCGTGCCCGAGCTGGCCCAGTAGCCGCCGCCCAGCAGCTCGTCGCGGCGCTCCCAGGTCCAGCCCACGCTCAGGCCGTGCACCCGCTTGCGCGCCGAAAACTCCGCCGCGCGGATCTCGTCCGTCAGGTCCTTCACGTCGACGCCGAAGCGCAGGAACAGGTTCTGCTGGCGCTGGCGGATCAGCGGATAGTTGAGCGAGAAGTCGAGCACGTTGGCGCGCCCCTGTGCTTCGAGCTCGGCAAACTGCCCACCGAGCTCGTAGCTCACCCGCGACAGGCCCACGCCCGCGCGCAGGCCGCTGGTGCCGATGGGCGCCTCGTAGGCAATGCGGCCGAACTGCAGCGCGTTGTTGTTGGACACCATGACGCGCATGTCGAGGTTGTCGCCGATGCCCAAGGGGCTGAGCCAGCGCGCGGTGCCGCCCACGCGGTAGCGGCCCGACTCCTTGGTGCCGTGGTTGTCGGCTTCGGCCGTGAAGGCCCAGCGCGGCGCGGCCACCACTTCGACCGACAGGTCGGTGGTGCCGGCCTGCGCGCCTTCCTGCAGGCCCGACGACACCTTGAGGCCGGGCTGGTCGGACAGCAGCAGCATCGCGCGTTCATAAGCCGGTGCGCTGACGGCTTCGCCGGGTTGCAGCGGCGCCAGAAAGCCGCGCACGCGCGCCTCGGCAATGGGCGCATCGGGCGCGACGACGACATCGACCTTGCCGAGCCGGCCTTCGATGACGCTGATCTCGACGATGCCGTCGCGCACGGTCTGCACGGGGACGATGGCCTGCGCAAGAAAGTAGCCACGGTCCTTGTAGCGCGCGGTGATGGCCTTGGCGAGTTCTTCGAGGTCGCCGAGGGTGACGTCGCGGCCGATGTAGGGGCCGGTGATTGCCTGGAGTTCTTCGTTGCTGAGGGCCTTGACGCCGTTGAGGCGCAGGTCGGTGAGCTTGAACGAGGTGCCGGGGGGGCGCGGTGGCGCGGGCAGGCTCTGCGGTGCAACGGCGCCGGTGGCCTGGGCAATGGGCCGGTCGCAGGTGCCGCAGGGGTCCTGGGTAGGCAACAAGGTGTTGTTGCCGTCGGCATCGGCGGCGTGGGTACGCTGTACGGTTGCCAGCAAGGCCGCGCCGACAAGGGCGGTGATGGCGAGGGCAATGGGCGTGGTCCGTTGAAGAGCGCGCATGTCAGTGCTCCACCGCGCGTTGTGCCGCGGGTTGCTTGTGTTCTTGTTCGAGGCGCTGTTGCCTGGGGCGGGTTCGGGTGCGGGTGCATTCGGGGCG
>NZ_QAJK01000188.1 GCF_003852515.1 Variovorax sp. KBW07
GCGCAGAGCACACCGCCAGCGTGAGCGAGTTCAGAGCACTGGTTGATCAGCGAAGCACTCAGAGCGTGTCCATGTGAGAATGGCATCGGGTGCTCCCCGCAGCGAAATAAAGGAGGAGCGAAGCGGGGGACATTCGCGGAGGGGAGTACCCGGTGTCAGTCGCACTCGCCCTGAACAAGCCGCTCACGAGAACAGAGTCGGATGCGACTCAATGACCGCCCGGTGCGACCATGCGATGACGAACCTGGTCCGCGACCACGGCCACGATCAGCAACGCACCCAGCACCACCATCTGCAGATACGACCCGACACTGGCCAGGTTCATTCCGTTCTGCACAAGCCCGATGAAGATTGCGCCCATCACCACGTTCGGAACCCGGCCGATGCCGCCGCGCAGGCTCACCCCCGCGATCACACAGGCCGCAATCGACTCCAGCGCCACCGTGCCGCCCAGGTTGGCTTCCCCCGTTTCCACGCGCGCCGTCAACAACAGGCCGCTCACAGCCGCCAGCCCCGCGCACAACAGGTAGGCCATCAGCAACACGCGCCGCGTGTCGATGCCCGACAGCGCCGCTGCCTTTGCATTGCCGCCCACCGCCAGCAGGTGCGTGCCCGTCGGCATGCGCGCCATGAGCACGCCCATGCCCGCCACGCACACCGCCGTCACCAGGATCGGTATCGGCACTCCCAGCAACGTGCCGAAGCCGAACAGCTCGCTGAATTCGCCGGGAATGCCCGACACTGGCACGCCGCCCGTCAGGTACAGCGCAAAGCCGAAGCCGATGGACTGCACGCCCAGCGTCACGATGAAGGGCGAGACGCCGACGAAGGCCACGCCGATGCCGTTGATCAAACCCACCGTCAGTCCCGCGAGCAGGCCGCAGGCGCAGCCGGCGATCACCACCACCCACGTCGCGTCGGGCAATGCGGCGCCGAAACTCTGCATCGCCAACGCCGAGACCACCGACGTGATCGCCATCACCGTGCCGACGGACAGGTCGAAGCCGCCTGTCACCAGCGCCAGCATCTGGCCCATCGACACCAGGATCAGGTAGACCGACTGGCGCAGCAGGTTCACCAGGTTCTGCACCGTGAGGAACTGGTCCGAGAGCGTGCTGAATACGATGAAGGCAATCACCAGCATGAAGGGCAGCACGCCCAGCCGCAGGAACAGGCTGCGCAGCATGCCGAGCAGGCGGCCCGCAAGGCCCGGGGCGGGCGCCTCGGTGGCGCTGGCGGCCACGGTGGTGGTGGAGGAAGACGGGGTCATTGCTTTCTTTCGCTGGAACCGAAAAACAGGTTGAGCACACGGGTTTCATTGATGGCGTCGCCCTGCAGTTCGCCGGCGATCTGGCCGCGGCACATCACGTAGACGCGGTGGCTCAGGTGCAGCACCTCGGGCAGGTCGGACGAGATCACGACCACCGCCGCGCCGCCTTCGCAGAGCTTCTGGATCAGCTGGTACAGCGCGCTGCGGGTGCCGATGTCGACGCCCACCGTGGGCTCGTCGAACACATAGAGCGCGGCGTCGCGCGTCATGCCCTTGCCGAACAGCACCTTCTGCTGGTTGCCGCCCGACAGCAGCGCCACCGGCCGATCGAGGTTGCGCGGCGCCAGCTCCACGCGCTCGGCCGCCGCCGTGGAAAGACGCCGCCCCAGCCGCTTGCGCAGCCAGCCGCCGTGCCCGCGCAACGGACCGCCCACCAGCGGCAGCGTGATGTTGGCGCGCGAGCTGAAGCCCAGCACCAGCCCTTCGCCCTTGCGGTCCGGCGGCAGGTAGAACAGGCCCTCGTCGAGCAGTTGCCGTACCCTGGCGCCGGTGCGCGGCTGGCCCTTGAACAGCACCTGCCCCTCGCTCACCGGGTCGAGCCCGTAGATGGCGCGGAACAGCTCCGACTTGCCGCAGCCGACCAGCCCCGCCAGCCCGACCACTTCGCCGCGCCGCACCGCAAGGCTTGCCTGGCGCACGCCGCTGGGTGAGCTGAGTCCTTCGACCTGCAGCACCACCTCGCCGGGGTTGTGGGCGATGCGCGGGTAGATCTGCTCGATGGCGCGGCCGCTCATCAGCTCGATCAGCCGGTCGGCGCTGGTTGCACGGGCTTCGACGGTCGTGACCTTGCGGCCATCGCGCAGCACCGTGATGCGGTCGGCAATCTGCGCAATTTCCTGCATGCGGTGCGAGATGTAGACGATGCCCACGCCGCGCGCCTTGAGCCGTGCCACCAGTTCGAACAGGCGCTGCGTTTCGGTGTCGGTCAGCGAAGCGGTGGGCTCGTCGAGGATCAGCACCGACACGTCGCCGCGCAGGCCCTTGGCAATTTCCACCATCTGCTGCTGGGCCCGCGTGAGGCCCGAGACCGGGGCGCCGCCGTCGATCTCGAAACCCAGGTCGGCCAGCATCGCGCGGGCCCGCTCGCGCACCGCCGCGCGGTCGAGCAGGCCGCCCTTGCACGGCTCTTCGCCCAGGCTCAGGTTCTGTGCCACCGACAGCGTGGGAATCAGCGAGAACTCCTGGAACACCGCGCTGATGCCGTGGCGCCGGGCGTCGTGTACGTTCGAGAACCTGACCCGTTCGCCATGCATGCGGATCTCGCCGGCCGAAGGCGTGTTGGCGCCGGCCAGCAGCGAGATCAGCGTCGACTTGCCGGCCCCGTTCTCGCCGAACAGCACGTGCACCTCGCCGGCGCGCAGCTCGAAATCCATCGCATCGAGCGCCAGCACGCCCGGGTAGCGCTTGCTGAGGCCGACGGTCTTCAACAACAACAGGGCAGAGGACACAGAGGACATGGCGGGCAGGGCGCTTACTTGACCTCGAACACCGGCTTGAAGCCCGGCGGCGGCAGGATGTCGTCCAGCTTCACGTTCTTGATGTTGCTGCTGTCGACCACGAAGATCTTCGGGCCGACGTGCTTCACGACGTCCTTGTTCTCGAGCAGGCGCACCGCCTGGTCGACCGCGATGCGGCCCTGGATGACCATCGAATCGGCCGGCGACGCGACGATGCGGCCCTTCTGGATGCCCTCGTAGACGCCCGGCGTCATGTAGAACGACAGCACCTGCACCTTCTTGTCGAGGTTGCGCGAACGCAGGATGCCGGTGGCGGCTTCGGCCGTGACCGCGGTGCCGGCCACATAGGCCAGGTCGGGGTTGCCCTGCAGCACGTCTTCGACCAGCTTGGCCTGCGCTTCCTTGCCGGTGTCGCCGTACTTCGGATCGAGCACCACCACGGCGCTGCCCTTGATGGCCTCCATGAAGCCCTTGTGCGCGGCCTCGACCCAGCCCGCGCCGGCCGGGCCGGGGAACCAGCCCACCTTGACGGGCGGCGAGCCGGCCGGGTGCTTCTTCGCCAGGTACTCGCCGGTCGACTGGCCCATCGTGTAGAACGACACCAGCGACTTGGCCGACAGGTCGGGCGAGCTGATGCCGTTCACCAGGTCGATCACCGGCACCTTCTTGGCGGCCGTGGCCTTGATGACGTTGTTGAGGCCATCGCCCGAAATCGCGCCGATGATCACCGCGTTGGCACCCCGCGCCACGCAGTCTTCGATCTGCGAGACCTGCTTGGCCAGGTTGGTGTAGCCGCCCGCGTCGGCCACCTGCAGCTTCACGCCCTGGCGGCGCGCTTCTTCGATCACGCCGTAGTCCACGCCCAGCCAATAGGCATCTTTCATGTGCGGGAACGACACGCAGATGTCCCACTTCTTCGACGCCTTGGCGAGCGGCTTGTAGTCGATGGGCGACTTCTTTCCTTCGGCCGAGAAAGCCGGCTCGGTGGCCTCCGCCTTGTACGGAAACCAGTCGGCGGCCGAGGCCGCGCCGTGCCACAGCAGGCCGGTGGCGGCAAGCGAAGCGGCGATCAATGAAACGCGCAGGGGCGAGCTGTTCATGAAGAACTCCTTGGGGTCAGCGGTGAAAAAAGAGGGGAGAAAAAGGGTGCCGCGGCTCAGGCCGCGAGCGCCGCGCGCAGGCGGTCGATCCGTCGTCGCCGTTCGGCGCGCGCCTGCAGCGCCTGGGCCATGTCGACCTCGACGAAGCGCGCCTTGTGGTTGGGCTGCATCTGCGCGATGAGGTCCATGTCGGCGCTGATCACCGTGCCGACCATGGCGTAGCCGCCGCCCGACACCGCGTCGCGGTGCAGGATGATCGGCTCGCGCCCACCCGGCACCTGGATCGATCCGTACGGGTAGCCCGCATCGACGATGTTCGACGGGTCGTCGCCCGCGCCGAAGGGCGGTTTGCGGTCGAGAAACTTCAGCGGCGTGCCGTTCTTGTAGCGGTAGCCGATGCGGTCGGCCTCGGAGCCCACGCTCCAGGTGTCGGCGAAGAAGCTCTGCACCGAGACATCCTGCAGGCGATGAAAGTAGATGCCCGGCAGCACGCGCAGCGCCACTTCCTTGCCCAGCACCGGCAGCAGCGCGGCGTCGACCGTGCGGCCCGGCCTGGCCTTGGCGGATGGCGTGCCCACAGGCAGTTTGTCGCCGGCCAGCAGCTTGCGGCCGTTGAAGCCGCCGAAGGCGCCCAGCCCGTAGGTCGAGCGGCTGCCCAGCACCACCGGCACGTCGATGCCGCCCGCCACGGCAATGCACATGCGCGCGCCCAGCTTCATGAAATCGAAGGCCAGCGTGTCGCCCGCCCGCACCGCGAAAGATTCGTTGCGCGGCACTTCGTTGCCGTTCAGCTTGACCTTGGCTTCGGCACCCGTTACCGCCACCAGCGCGGGGGCGTCAAACTGCAGCTCGGGCCCGAGCAGCGTGCTTTCGATGACGGCCGCGCCTTCGTCGTTGCCCACCAGCAGGTTGGCCAGCACCAGGCTCTGCTGGTCGAGCGCGCCCGACAGCGGAATGCCGAGGTTGTAGTAGCCGGGGCGGCCCGCGTCCTGCACGCTGGTCGCCAGGCCGGGCTTGAGCACTTCAATCGCCATGGAGCACTTTCAGCAGTTGTTGGTTGTAGCCATCGGGGTTGGCCAGGAATTCCTTGAGCGAGAACGACACCGGCGCAATGCGCAGCGTGTAGCTGCCGTCTTCCACCTGCGCGATCTGGCGGTCGTACTCGGCGCGGTCGATGGGTTTCCACTTCACGATGTCGCCGGGCTGGAAGAACACCATCAGGTCCTTCAGGTACGACAGCCGCTGCGCCGGATCGAAGATCGGCGCGGGCGTGACGCCGAACATCTGGTAGCCGCCCGCACCGCGCACCGAGTAGATGCAGCTGAAGCAGCCGCCGTGGCCCAGCGTGAGCTTGGGCGTGTCGGTGCGCGGGCTCAGGTACTTGGGCACCTGGATCTGCCGCTCGCGCCCGACCATCTGAAACAGGAAGGGAAGGCCAGCCACGAAACCCACCATCGACACGAACCAGGGGGCGGACGAATGCGCCTCGATGAAGGCGTCGACCGAGGCATGGCCGTTGATGCGCGCGGCGTATTCGATGTCGGTGCTGGCCGGGTCCTGGTGCCGCTCGCGAAAACGCATCAGCGTTTCGTGCGTCCACGGGTCGTTGTAGAGCACCGGGATTTCGATGATGCGCGTCTGCAGCTGCAGGTCGGCTTCGCCCAGGCCGGCTTCGATTTCCTTCAGCGTGGCGAGCAGCGCGTCGGGCGCGATGGCATCGGGGTCGAAGCGCACCAGGTACGCGGCATTGGCGGGGCAGATTTCTGTGACCCCGGGCAGGGCGCGGCGGCGCAGTTCGTTGCAGATGGCCATGCCCTTGAAGAAGGCGGGCAGCGACATCTCTTCGCTGATCTCGACGAACAGGTGCTCGTCGCCACCGAAGCTGTAGCGGGCCTGGGCGGGAAGGGTGGTTGCAGACATCAGAAAACCTCCGTGCTTCGCACTGCGGTGCGAGCTTGCTTGGGGCGGCCCGGCGCGGCGCTCATGCGGGCACCTTCACAAGAGGAGCGGTGGCATCGGCCAGCGGATTCGCCGCCAGCCAGGTTTCGAGAAAGCCGGTGTGGAACGCGGCCTTTGCCACGTCGGCGTCGTCGCAGAGCGCGCGGTGCAGCGCAATCGTGGTGTGGATGCCTTCCACCTTCAGCTCGCCCAGCGCGCGGCGCATGCGGGCCAGTGCGCTTGCGCGGTCGGTGTCGTGCACGATCAGCTTGCCCAGCAGCGAGTCGTAGTAGGCCGGCACGGTGTAGCCGGGGAACAGCATGGTGTCGAAGCGCACGCCGGGGCCGCCCGGCACCACCAGCTGCGACACCAGCCCCGGACTCGGCATGAAGTTCTTCGCGGCGTTCTCGGCGTTGATGCGCACCTCGATGGCGGCGCCGGTCAGGCGGATGTCTTCCTGCTTCAGGCGCAGCGGCTGGCCCAGCGCGATGCGCAGCATTTCCTTCACCAGATCGACGCCGGTGATCATTTCGGTGATGGGGTGCTCGACCTGGATGCGCGTGTTCATCTCGATGAAGAAAAACTCGCGCGTGTCGTCGTCGTACAGGTATTCGAGCGTGCCGGCGCCGCGATAGGCCACGGCGTTGGCCAGCCGCAGTGCCGATTCGCACAGCGCGGCGCGCGTGGCCTCGCTGATGGCGGCCGAAGGCGCTTCTTCCCAGACCTTCTGGCGGCGGCGCTGCAATGAGCATTCGCGCTCGAAGCAGTGCACCACGCGCTGCCCGTCGCCAAGAATCTGCACCTCGATGTGGCGCGCCTGGCGGATGAAGCGTTCGAGGTACACCTCGCCGTTGCCGAAAGCCGCCTGCGCTTCCGCGGTGGCGGTGGCGAACTGCTGGCGCAGCTCGGCTTCGTCCTGCGCCACGCGAATGCCGCGCCCGCCACCACCGGCCGAGGCCTTGATCATGATCGGGTAGCCGATGTCCTTTGCCACCTCGATGGCCGTGTCCGGGTCGGTGACCACGCCGGCGCTGCCGGGCACAGTGGGCACGCCGGCCTTCATGGCGGCGGCACGCGCGGCGGCCTTGTCGCCCATGGTGCGGATGGCGTGCGGCGTGGGGCCGACGAACACCAGGCCAGCGGCCTCGACGCGTTCGGCGAAGTCGGCATTCTCGGAAAGAAAGCCGTAGCCCGGATGCACCGCGCCGGCACCGCTGTCGGCGGCTGCCTGCAGGATCGCGTCGACGCTCAGGTAGCTCTTGGTGGCATGCGCCGGGCCGATGCGCACGGCCTCGTCGGCCATCTGCACGGCCAGGCTCTGCGCGTCGGCGTCGCTGTAGACGGCGACCGTCTTCAGGCCCAGTTCTTTCGCGGCGCGGACGATGCGCACGGCAATCTCGCCGCGGTTGGCGATCAGCAGTTTGTCGAATGCAGCGTTCATGGGCACCTGTCTCACGCCGTTTCAATGACGGCCAGCAACTGGCCCGGATCGACCGGCTCGCCGTTCTCGACGGCAAAGCGCTGCAGGCGGCCGGCCGCGTCGGCCGTGACCTCGCTGAACTGCTTCATCACCTCGACCAGGCCCAGCACGTCGCCCACGGCCACCGTGTCGCCTTCGGCCTTGAAGGGCGGCGCGTCGGGCGCCGAGCGGCGGTAGAAGGTGCCCGGCAGCGGGCTCAGGACTTCATGGGTAGCGGACATCGATGCACTCCTGGAACAACAAGAACCAAACGGGAAATAGAACGCGGTCAGGCCTGCGCCGCAAGGCCGGCAACCTGGATGCCGTGCGCGGCCAGCGCACGCCGCGTGGCCTGCACCAGCGCGAGCGCACCGGGCGTGTCGCTGTGGATGCAGACCGAGTCGAAGCCGATAGCAACATCCTTGCCTTCGACCGTGCGCACCAGCCCTTCGGTGCAGGCACGCACCACCTTGGCGGCCACGGCGTCGGGCTCCAGCGCACCGACGCGCCGCGTGAAGACGATGGCGCCGCTCAGGTCGTAGTCGCGATCGGCATAGAACTCGCGCACCACCGGCTGGCCCAGCTCGCGCGCCACCTGGTACGTGACGGACGCTTCCATGCAGAACAGGCGCAGCGTGGGTTCGATCTGCTGCAGCGCCGCGACCAGCGCGCGCGACAGTGCCTCGTCGCGCGCCGCATGCATGTAGAGCGCGCCGTGCGGCTTGATGTGCTGCAGCGTCATGCCGGCCAGCCGGGCAAATTCGCGCAGCGCGCCGAGCTGGTAGACCATGTCGTTCACCAGCTCGTCGGCCGGTGCGTTGATGTGGCGGCGACCGAAACCCACGAGGTCGCGAAAGCCCGGGTGCGCGCCGATGCCCACGCCGTGTTGGCGGGCCAGCAGCACCATCTTGCGCATGATGTTCGGGTCGCCCGCATGGAAGCCGGTGGCGATGTTGGCCGAGCTGATCAGCGGCATCAGCTGCTCGTCGACACCATCGCCGATGGTCCAGGGGCCGAAGCCTTCGCCCATGTCGGAATTCAGATCGATCAGCGTCTTCTTCACGTCTCGCAGCCTTTGTACTTTCGTTGGCATCGCCGGAAGAGGCAATGCAGGACAGGGCGAAGATTAGTGAGCGGCCGCAGGACTGGAAAGCATTGTTTTCGAACAGCTCGGTATCTGAAAAACAGATGCTGCAATGCCGCGAAATGGGCGCTACTCTGGAGGGACGCGGTTTAGCGATATCGGGTTTCCACCTAATGAGGAGGGCCCGGCGCGCATCCGGCAATACCTCGTTCCGCACCAAAGGAAGGCGCCCATGTCCCTGACCCTTCGCCAGCTCAAGTACTTCTCCGCGGTGGCCGAGGTGGGCCGCATTTCGCACGCGGCGCTGCAGCTCAACATCTCGCAGTCGGCCGTCACCACCGCCATTCGCGAGCTGGAAGAAATGATGGGGCAGCAGCTGTTCGAACGGCATCCGCATGGCGTGGAACTGACGAAGGCGGGGCGGCGTTTCCTGAGCCACGCCTATGCAGTGCTATCGGCCGCCGACGAAGCCATCCGCATGCCGCACGAGGGCGCCAACGTCGAGGGCTCGCTGACCATTGCCGCGAGCTACACCGTGCTGGGCTACTTTCTGCCGCACCACCTGCAGCGCTTCGAGCAACTGCATCCGCAGGTGACGGTGAAGGTGCACGAGGTAGCGCGCGAAGCCATCGAGGAAGGCCTGATCACCCAGAGCTACGACATGGGCGTGGTGCTCACGTCGAACGTGGTGCTGCGCGAACTGTCGCTCGAAACCTTCTTCGGCTCGCAACGCCGGCTGTGGGTGCCCGCCAAGCATCCGCTGCTCGAGAAGGCCGAGGTCACGCTGGCCGACGTGGCGGCCGAGCCCTACATCATGCTCACGGTCGACGAAGCCGCGGCCACGGCGCTGAAGTACTGGAGCAAGACGCCGCACCAGCCGCGCATAAGGCTGCGCACCAGCTCGGTGGAAGCGGTGCGCAGCACGGTGGCCAACGGGCTGGGCGTGACTGTGCTGTCGGACATGGTGTACCGGCCCTGGTCGCTGGAAGGCAAGCGCATCGAGACCATCAACCTGCGCGACGCGGTGCCGACCATGAACATCGGCCTGGGGTGGAAACAGGGGGTGGAGTTCTCACCGGCTATGACCGCGTTTCGCGAATACTTCCGCCAGCTGTTCCTCGAGCCGGCCTCGGCGCGGCAAGTGCGAAACCGCGCGGCCTGAGCAGTTCGTCGGCTTGTCAGTCCGTCAGCCCGCCGCTGCCGGCAAGCGCTGCAGGCCGGCGATGCGCGAGGCGAAGATGATCGCGGCCTGCAACACGAAGCCCGCCAGCGCCAGCAGCAGGCAGGCCGGCTCGCCCCACGCGGCGCCGACCACGCCGCCCAGCGCGGCACCGATGGGCCGTGCGCCTGCGTTGATCGTGAGGAACACGGCCGACACGCGGCCCAGCATTGCAGCATCGGTCACGCTCTGGCGCAGCGTGGTGGAAGTGATGGTCCAGACCATCGGCCCGGCGCCGAACAGGAAGAACGACAGCGCGGCCAGCGACGCCATCGGCACCACGAGCGTTGCCGCCATTGCCGCAGCCGCCACGACCGCCACCGCGGGCCCGACCTGGATCGCGCGGCCGAAGGGCATGTGCGCCACGACACGCGAAGTCAGCAGCGCGCCAGCCACCATGCCCGCGCCATACATGGCCAGCGTGAAGCCGACCGCCTGCGCGCCCAAGCCCAGCACGCGCACCGCGTAAGGCACGTAGCCCGCCTGCAGCACGAACCACGAGATGTTGAAGACCGCGCCCGTCTGCAGCATCGGGCGCAGCAGCGCGTGCTGCCAGACAAAGCGCGCGCCATCGCGCACGTCGAGCAGCGGATGGCGGCGCGATGCGTGGACGCGCGGCGCTTCGACCAGCTTCAGCAGCAGGCCCACGGCCGAGACCGACAGCAGCGCGGCCAGCACGAACGCGGCCGGCGCGCCGGCCCAGGCGACCAGCGCGCCTGCGAGCGCGGGGCCGGCGGTGAAGGCCGCGCTGCGCGCCAGCTCCAGCCGGCCGTTGGCCGCCGCCAGCGCGTCGCGCGGCACCAGCGACGGCACCAACGCGGGCGCCGCCACGCTGAACCCCACCGTGCCGACCGCACCCAGGAAACCGAGCGCTGCCAGCCATCCGATGCTCAGGCTCGATGCCAGCACCATCGCCAGAAGCACCAGCAGCGACACCGCCCGCAAGGCCTCGCACCACACCATCAGGCGCCGCCGCGACATGCGGTCCGCGAGCAGGCCCATCGGCATCGAGACCAGCAGGAAGGGCAGCGTCTGGATGGCGGCCAGGAAACCGATCTCGCCCGGTCCGGCGCCGAGCGCCAGCACCGCCACCAGCGGCACGGCCGCGAGGCTCAGTTGCTCGGCGGACTGCGCCGCGAGGTTGGACCACGCGAGATTCAGGAAGGGACGGGGGAGGGCGGCGGACATGCGAAGGAAGAGGCGAAGAGGCCGGGATGGAAAACCCCATCTTGCGAGCCGGCGCCGCCGCGCGCTGGCCGTTTACGGACCTGACAGCAATTCGCCGGCCGGGCCCGTCATCGCCCCCGCTTCTTGTGCCGAAGAACCGGCTCAGGGGTGAGGCTGAAACCCGATCGTCATGACGGGAGGCACCTTCCCCTGGGAGTCCGCAGGCAGGGTGTCGACCTGCTTCATGGCCCGCATGACCGTGTCGTCCCAGGACTTCGTTCCGCTGGAAGCGATCATCTTGAAGCCGACGACCTTGCCGTCTGGCCGGCTTTGCACCTCGACCTCCGTGGACGGATTGGATCGGAGCGATGGGGCCGCCAGCAATTCCTTGGGGTAGACGATGTACGGCTTGACGACCGCGTCCACCCTGGCGCCGTAGCTCAGCCAAGGCGTCGGCGGCAGCTTTCGCGTGAGCGGACCGAAGCACCCCTTGCCATCGGCGCTGACGCACACCCGGATGCTCGCCCTGTCGGCGGCCACCAGGACGTACCGCACGTTCTTCTGCCCCTTCGTGTCCGTGGTCGGGCCGGAGCAATCGTCCTTGCGGTTGCTCTCTTCGACTGTTCGAGTGACCCGAATCACCGGAGGTTCGCCCGGAAGGTCTTCGGCCACGTAGCTGCCCTTCAGGCGCTCCTGGCCACTTGCGCTGTGGAAGACGCCCTGCCTGGTGAACTCGTAGCGCTCCAGGCAGCGCCTGTCTTCGACATAGAACCAGGCACCAAGAAGGCTGGCACCCGGGACGACCTCTGGTGCAGTGGCGGTCGAGGGGGCGATCGCGGCGCTTGGAGAGGTGGTGGAGACGGGGGTGGCGCATCCTGAAAGCAGGATGGCGGTCAGAAGAGTGACGAGGGAGAGGCGCATCGGCTCGGATTCCATGAATGCTGGGTCAGGGCTTGGTGACGATCGCCGTAGTGGCTTGCGTCATCACGGTGGCCCATGCACCGTCGATGCGCTTCCAGACTTCCATCACCCACAGTCCGCCGCTGAAAAAACGAGTGACGACAAGGTCGCCCTGCTGTTCGTGTTGCTCGCGTTCGCGAGACACATGGGGCTGCTGCTTCTGCGTCTGAAGGTTGCCGATTCGTTCGGCCCGCGACATGAACTGGCCGTTCTGCTGCACAGTCGTGAAGTCGCTCGCGGTGTACTTGCCCCACTGCGCTGAATTGACGGCGTAGAAGGCTTCGTCTCGTGCACGCATGGCGGCTTGAAGGTCTGGAGGGAGCGGGGTTGTGTCGGTCATGAGGGAACTGTAGCGGCCGTGGCCCGCGCAGTGCGGATCAGGGTTCAGAATTGGGCTCGGGCAAGGCGGCCGGCTACAGTGGCAGGGCCTGGGCTCGACGGCACCGCTCAAGAGCCATCGTTCACCTGCTCGAAACGTTGAGCCGCCCCTGAAAGTTCACTGCCATGGAAGCATCGCTCGGCACCATCATCATCTACGCTCGCGACATGAAGAGATCGGCAGATTTCTACGCCGAACATTTCGGCTTCGTCACGACCGGTGAAGTCCGCGAGGGGCTCATAGAGCTGAAGGCGCCGAATGCCGGTGCGGGAATACTCATCCATCAGGCCGCCAAGTCGGTAAAGCTGGGCCAGGTCGGGGTGAAGCTGAGCTTTCATGTGCGGGACGTCGAGGTCTTCGTTGCCGAGGCGGCGGCGAGGGGGCTCAAGTTCGGTACGATTCACACGGCGAACGGATATGCCTTCGCCAACGTCAAGGACCCCGACAAGAATTCAGTCAGTGTCTCAAGTCGAGCGCACCGCGTTTGACGATGTTCATCAATCGCCTATGACTCGTTCACGTACACCTCTTCAAGCCGCCGCCGGCAAGCTCATCGCAGCGATTCAGAAGGAGTGGGGCATCGAAGCTGGCGAACCGAAGTCGGTTGAAAGCGAAAACGTCATGAATGAGGCGCACCACTTGCTGCAGGCCGCGTCGAAGTTCGGGTCGATCGGGAGCGTCATCGGCTCGGGTTCCGTATCGACGTTTCTGGGCGAGCAATGGGTTCAGGCCCACCCTCGAGTCCTGCCGTACATCGCCGCGCTTGAAGCCGCTCAATGAGCAGCGTATGGCAAGCAGGCATCGCAAAAAAGTCTCCCCTTTCAAAGCCGATGCTATTCTTTGCGCTGACCACACTCCAGGCAATCCAGATGCGGCTTCTCCCTTTATTTGCACTCATCTTTGCGGGTGCTATCTCCGCTGCTGAAGGGCCTGCCGCTACAACGACAACGCTCTACAAGTCGACGGGGCCCGACGGAAGAACGATCTACAGCGACGTTCCACCTCCTCAGGTGCGCGACTCCAAGACCCTGACGTTCAAGAACCTGCCGGCCAGTCCGTTGTCTGCAGAAACGCTCGCGTACATCGAGCAACTGCGAAAGTCTGCTGACTCTCGGGCTACCGCACCGATCCCTCGGGACACAGTGCTTTTCTCCGCCAAGTGGTGCGCGTACTGTCGCCAGGCGAAGGCCTATCTGGCCGCCAAGCAGATCAACTATCGGGAGATCGACATCGATACCGCGGGCGGAAAAATGGCCTACGCGCAATTGGGCGGCAACAACGGTGTGCCACAGCTGTTTGTGAACGGCCGAGGCGTCACCGGTTTCGCCGCTTCTGCATACGACTCGCTCTTCCAGGCGCGCAAGTAGTAGAGAGTAGAGGCGACCGCTTTGAGTCCCTTCGCGTCGGTTGCTCGCCCGATGAAAGTCGACTGGCGGCAACCGCGGGTCGGCTCATGTTGACAAGGTACGGGGGTGGAAGTGGAGAGCGCATCTATGAATAACCGGCACTTTGCCTACGGAGAATGCTCTGGCTGTGAGTCGCAAACTCAATTCGCGAACAAGTTGTCGGGGCTGGGGTTAGACATAGACGAACACCGCTACAGCATTGTCGTTTCCGAGTTTGAATGCCTCACGTTTGAGTTCGACCAACCAAGTGATGACGACGTGACTACCGAAGGAACCGCTTCTACTGCTGAGGTCTTGCGAGCAAATGCGTATCGCCTCCACAGGGCGTTGGTCCATGGGAACGTGCGGCACTGGCTTGAGATAACCGACGACGTTCAAAATCGATTGGAATACCTCCACCACAATTGGCCCGAGGGTTCATAAGAGCAATCAATCGGGCGCCACCCGTCTTGAATGATGGTGGCTTCAATGGCTACGTCACCGCAATGCGAAGGACCGCTCTCGACTCCCTCGCGATGGCATTGCGACCGTACGTCGTCCTTCAAGCCCGAGGCAACCCCGGCTGCAATTTGAACGACTTTCACTAGCCCTTCAAGGCCCAGCCCTCCAGCTAAGATACAACTTTCAACACTTGCAAGAGGGAGGGCGACAGTGGGATTCCTTAGAGATGAGAAAGCGCGCACCGTAGCTGGCGTTGCGGTCAAACTTATTGCAGTCGCGGCACTTGCCGCTCTGGCAGGTTGCGCGTTGCAGCCAACTGATGTGAAAGAGGCGAATGGGAATCCCGATGCCTTCTTGGCAAAGAATTACACACTGCAAGCGCTCCGCCCGTCATTCGTTCAAAGTCTGAAGGAAGTCGGTGCTCCCGGGCCAACTGATTTTAAAGAAATCACGTTCAAGTTCAACCATCGATATCGGAACATTGGAGCGACCGAAGACTCGGTCACAACGCCACAAGCCAGCTACAGGCCTTTGGGCAATGGTTTCTTCCAGCATATCCGCACGGTCGAGAACAACGGATTTCTGGCGAACCGTAGTTTCGAGTTGACCTTCATGGGTGTCCTGAACCTCAAGAAGGAGAACGCATCGACCGACTCGAAGATGACGCAGTTCACTTCCGTCGTGAAGGAAGTGAAGCCGTTCAAGTTCAATGTCGCGAAGTTGGCGCCGGGAAGCAAACTGCTCATAGATTTCGGGAACGGCTTTCCTCTCCAGGAGTTCAACTTCCGCTGGTCAAAATTCACCTGCCTGACCGACAGGCTGGGCTCCGCATCGGAACTTCATCCAAAGATCCAGGGCGGTGCCATCTGGTTTAGCTGTGACGGCACGTCGGAATCAGGGGCCGAGGCAAAGTTCACCAATGTGTACCTTGCTCAGTACGGACTGATGCTCACCACCAAGTACGCGGACTCGAAGTTTTCGGGCTCTGATACCGTGAGCGAATTCACAGTGCGTTGACCTGCCTCAGCCGCATTGGAGCGCACCTCGCATGCCTCTATCTTGCGGCTGCCTTCGGCCACCCGATATGTGCCGCGCGTCGAAGGCTGGCTTTCACAACCTGGCGATGAAAAGGAGCGATAACCAACAGGTAGGCTTGGCCCAGTAGGTTGTGGCAGTGGACGACGGTCGAGACCGTCAGTTGGCCGCCGAGTGTGGGAGACAGGGTGGGCGTGTGGAGCACCGACAGCCTGAAATCAAGATGCTTGTCGTCTTCGCCGAGCACGATCTCGGTTTCGCTTTTGCCGTAGACCTTGAAGATGCCGATGCGATCAACGCTGGCTTCGCTGGAGAGCGTCGCGAGGTGCTTGGCGGTCTTCAGCCCAAAGGATGCAACGATTGCATCCCGGACGTTGGTGAGCCATCCGATCCACGATGGCTGGTGCTCGATCAGAAACCGCCACAGGACATCTGGATCGCTGGAGGTGCCAAAGGGAAGTTGAATCGCAAACGCGTCTGCGAGATTCGTTGATTCATAGACAGTGGCGATGGCGGACTGCGCAGGGAGAGCAACCGGCTTTACTGGCGTGAGTTCGCTGGGCATGAATGGCACTCCGAGGGTTGACGGATCAC
Source organism: Variovorax sp. KBW07 (assembly GCF_003852515.1). Taxonomy (GTDB): domain Bacteria; phylum Pseudomonadota; class Gammaproteobacteria; order Burkholderiales; family Burkholderiaceae_C; genus Variovorax. The sequence continues at coordinate 15,570 of NZ_QAJK01000188.1, forward strand.
ATGAAGGGCGAGCGACGCCAGATGTTGCACGTTCCCCTCGCTGAAAGAGATGAATGCATCAGCGTGCAGGCCTGGATGGCCCGGTGAAGACCTTGGCCACGTCATACATCCCGGGGTCGAACCTGGCGATGGCGAGCACCTGTTCCACGTAGGGTGACGCATCTGGGTCCGCGCGCATCGATTGATAGTGCTGGTAGTGCTCCGCGCTCTTCCACTGCGCGTACATCGTGACCTTCGTTCCATCGACGCTTCGATGAAGTGCTGCCGAGATGAACCCCGGCACGTCACGAACGGATGTCTCCGTGGCGCGCGCGAGTATGTCGAGCAATGCCTGTTGATTCGATGGCTCGACCGTGAATACGTTGATGAGCGTGACGAGACCTGTGTTCTCGGCGATCGTAGTCATTGGAGGCCTCCAGCGTGCCGTAGAGAGAGTGCTCCCGACCCTCGCATTTTATGCGTGGCAGGTCGCGGTATTCATATGCATAGGCCATGGCGTATGCGAAGCTCGATGCGTTTCATCTCTTTGAGAACGCAATGGTTAAAAAGACAGCTGAACAGAAAAAGGCGGAGGAGCTTCGCTACGTTGCGGCCAGTGGTGCAGCCAATGCAATCGAGCTCGAGCCCTTCTTGACGGACCCGAATCAAGCCATCCGCGCCATGGCCGCGATGAACCCGGATGCGGACGCAGAGATCCTGGATCGTTTCGCGAATGACAAATTCTGGGGCGTGCGAGTGGAGGTGGTGCGCAATGCCAATGTCAGCCTGGCCACGTTGCGCAGGCTGCTGGAGTCCGATACGCGCAAACGCGGTGTCGTGCACCACGCAGCGCGCGCGAAGCTGGAAGAGCGCGGTGTGGAGTTTGGTGCTGACGGCATGCCGAAAGATGCGGCGTAGCAAATAACGTGTGCTTCGGGCCCGAGGTAGGCATCAAGCACCCGCAACCAGCATGTCCTCGAACCACTCCGCCACGTACTGCGCCTCCGGCACTGCATCAGGCGCCAGGCCGTAGTAGTAGCGATCCAACGCCATGCGCGACGTGGGCAATGGCGATTGCAGCCGGCCCGAGGCTAAATCGTGTGCCACCAGCGAGGTCGGCGCCAGCGCGATGCCCAGCCCATCGACCGCTGCCTGCAGCACGAAGTGCAGGTGGTCGAACTGCAGCCGCCCGGCCGGCCGCAAGCGCGGCGCTCCGACCTGTTTCTTCCATGCGTCCCAGTCTTCCTTGCGCGTCTTCGCGGACAGCAGCACGTGCGAGGCGAGCGAGCGCAGGTCGGTGAGCGGATGCGCCTTGAACAGCGCCGGTGCGCCCACCACCAGCACTTCGTCTTCAAGAAAGGGCCGGACCTTGATCGATGGCGGCCAGCCGTCGAGGCCCCGGCGCACGGCGATGTCGAAGCTGTCGAGCGCCTGCTCGGGCATGACGGTGCTGGTGACGACCTGCGGCTCGATGTCGGGGTAGCGCTCGACGAACGAAGGCAGGCGCGGAATGAGCCAGCGCACCGCGAAAGAAGGGCGCACGTTGATCCGCACCGCGCGCGCCGGCCCCTGGGCCTGCAAGGCCCGCGCCGCCGAGGCGATCTGCGCGAGCGCGGGCGCCACTTCGGCAAAGAACTGCTGGCCCTCGGCGGTCAGCGCGACCTGCCGGATGCGGCGCTCGAACAGCGACACGCCCAGGAAAGCTTCGAGGCTTTTTATCTGCCGGCTGACGGCGCTGTGGGTTACATGAAGCTCCTGCGCCGCGCGCGTGAAGCTCAGGTGGCGGGCCGCGGCGGCAAAGGCGCGCACGGCGTTGAGGGGCGGTTCACGAAGCGGCATGTGTGCAATATTCTCACGCATGCGGGGCGTTAATGTCGTTTGTCGGCGCGTGTTGCCGCAGTGCACCATGCGGTCTCGATGCCTTCCTCCCAGCCCACTCCCACCCCCTCCGTTACGGACCAGAACTCACGCCACGCGGCGATGGCGCTCGGTCTTTCCCTGCCCGCCGACGTCGTGCTGTACCTGCTGCTGCCGATGTACGCGAGCCAGTTCGGCGTGACGCTGGCCGAGGCCGGCATGCTGCTGGCGGCCAACCGCCTGGTGCGCATTGCCGGCTACGGTTTCGTGGCGCGCTTCTACGCACGCAACGGCGACCGCCTGACCTGCAGCATCGCGGTGCTGGCGGCCGCGGTGTGCGGCATCGGCTACGCCACGTTGTCGGGCTTCTGGGCGCTGCTGCCGCTGCGGCTGACGTGGGGGCTGTGCTTTGCGGCGCTCAACCTGTCGACGCAGGCGCTGGCCACGGCGGACCCGATGGGGGCCGCGCGGCGCAACGGGCGTTCGCGCGCCTTCATCGCGATGGGGCCGGTGCTGGCGCTGCCGCTGGGCGCGTTGCTGGCGCACTGGCATGGGCCGCGCATCATCTTCGCGATCCTTGCCGTGTTCTCGCTGCTGGCGTGGTTCGTGGCGCGGCGGCTGCCATCGGCGCCGCATGCGGTCGGCAAGCCGGCGCGGCGTTTCCAGCGGCCCAACAGCCTCGATGCCTGGTCGTTCATGGAAGGGCTGGCGCTCGACGGGCTGTTCATCGTCGGCCTGTCGTACCTGGGCAAGGGCTTGATGCCCGGCGGCGCGGTGATCATGGCCGGCGTGCTGATGGGCCTGCGCTACCTCGCGGAAATTCTGCTGAGCCCGGCCGGCGGCCACATGGCGGAACGTTTCGGCGCCGAGCGCCTGCTGGTGGGTCTTTCATTCGTGACCGCGATTGCGCTGGTGGGCTTCGGCCTTGGGTGGCTGTGGAGTTGCGCGGCGCTGATCGTGGTGCTGCGCGCACTGCAACTGCCGCTGCTCTCGCCCATCGTGGCCAGGCGCACGCCGGGGCCGGAGCGCGTGCAGGCGCTGGCCGCGCGCTCGACGTGGCGCGACATCGGCGCGGGTGCCGGACCACTGCTTGCGGGGCTGCTGCTGCCGATTGCATCGCCGCCGTGGATCTACGGCGTCACCGCGCTGCTGCTCGCGCTGTCGGCGCTGGCCTGCGGCTGGAATTCGCCATCGCCTGCGACCGAAGCGGCGCGCTCGGCGGGTTGAAGAACAATCGCCACCAGTTGTTCGGCCAATCTTCTTTCACACGCAACCGCACATACCCAGCCAGGAACCGCCGCGATGACCACGACGCTCCATGCCATAGAAACCATCGCCCAGCTCGAAGCCCTGTTCGGCGTGGCCGGCGAAGCCTCGCTCAAGAAGGAGGTGCCGTACCTGCACCCGAGCTACCAGGCGCTGATTGCCGCGTCGCCCTTCGCGGTGCTCGCCACCCTCGGGCCCGACGGACTGGACGCTTCGCCGCGCGGTGATCCGCCGGGCTTCGTGGTCGTGCAGGACGAGAAGACGCTGCTGATGCCCGAGCGGCGCGGCAACAACCGCATCGACAGCCTGCGCAACATCGTGGCCGACCCGCGCGTGGCGCTGCTGTTCCTGATTCCCGGTGTGGGCGAAACGCTGCGCGTGAACGGCAGGGCGCGCATCACCGTCGAGCCCGAACTGATGGCGCGCCTTGCAATGGAAGGCAAGCAGCCGCAGTGCGTGATCGAGATCAAGGTCGAGACCGTGTTCTTCCAGTGCGCCCGCGCGATCCAGCGCTCGAACCTGTGGGCGCCGCTGCCTGCGGATGCGAAGCGCACGGTGCCCACGCCAGGCGCGATTCTGTCGGCGCTGACGCAGGCGGCGTTCGACGGGGAAACGTACGACCGCGAATTGCCGGCGCGGCAGCGGTCGACGCTGTATTGACGGTCAGCCCGGTGTGGCTGCGCTGTCACTGGTGCGCGGTGGATGACTCCAGCGCTTGCTCTTTCCGCTGCTGTTGCTGCTGCGCCCGCATGACCTGGTGCCGTTGCCAGTAGTGGCCGACCGCGGCCTTGAAGTGTTCCTTCTGCTTGCCCAGGCCCAGCTTGACCTTGGTGGTGCGCGCGCCGATCAGCCCCTTGTCGTGGTGCGTCACGATCAGCGTGTCGCCGAAGCTGCTGTCCTTGTAGGTGAGGCCCTTGACCTCGTCCCACGGAATTTGCGCCGCGCCTTCGGCGCTCGGGTGCAGGCCGGCGTAGCTGATGTCGATGCGGTTGCCGTTCTTCAGCGCAAAGCTGATCGGCGGAAAGTGCCGCAGAACTACGGCGCGCTCTTCTTCGGTCGCGGGTTCGTAGCGGTAGGCCAGGCTGAGTTCGTGGTTCTGCACGAAGCGCTGTTCGTAGTCGCTCCACATGCGTTGCTCGATGGCGCCGGCGGTCTCGATGAAGTCGGCCCACGAAGCTTGGGGCGCCGTGGCGACGATGGCGCCGTAGTCGCTTTCGGGCACGTGGTGTCCGACGTTGCGCATGCGCTCCAGCAGCGGCGGGTGGCTGTCGTAGGGATGCGGCACGCCGGCGGTTTTCATGGCCTCGATGAAGGCATCGGAACCCGCGTACGGCGGCAGCCCAGCGGCCACGAAGCCGGCGATGCCGAGTGCGCCGTCGTGCTGGCGGTTCTGCGCAAACAGCTTTTCTTCGACGTCGTTGCGGTAGCTGGCGTAGGCGGAAATCTTGATCAGTGACTGCACGATGGCGCTCGGCGCCGTGAGGCCCGCGGCCACGCGGTCGGCCTTGTATTCGCGCTCGCGGCTGTCGCGCGCAAGGGCGAAGGCGAAGATCATGCGGTACAGGCGCAGCAGGTAGTGCGCCACGATGGTCAGGCCGGCGCCGCGCATCTTCCAGGTGTACTGGTCGAACTGCAGCAGCTTGGGCCCGAGTGCCGCGCTGCTGCGCGTGTCGCCGCCACCCAGGTGGGCCAGCTCGTGTGCCAGCACCGCGTCGGCCTCGGTCTGGTCGAGCACGCGCAACAGCGGAATGCTCACGAACAGCGTGCGGCCGTGCAGCGTTTGTCCGCGCACTTCGCAGGGCGCCTCGGTCACGAAGAAATTGGTGTCGATGCCGGCCACGATCTGGTCGGGCGGCGCGGTCTGCACGCGGCCGGCCAGTTGGCGGATGCGCTCCCACAGGCGCGGCGCATCGGCCTGGCCAATCAGCTCGCCATCGATCTCGTTGCCCGAGGGCAGCTTCTTGAACAGCGTGTAGATGGCGTAGAACACGGCTGCTGCTGCAGCAATGCCCGCGATGGCGATCAGCTTGACGTAGTAGCTCTGCCAGAAATACGCCGTGAGCCAGAACGACAGCCACACGATCATCGCGCTCTGCAACACGACCTCGACCGCGCTCGACACCGTCATCAGGCGCCAGCCCGCAACGAAGCTGGCGTAGCGCAAGCCGCGGTTGGCAAAGGCCAGCGCGCCCAGCACCAATGCGGCCGCAAGCAGCGCCGCGCCGAGCACGATGGTCCAGATGGCGGCGCGGTCGGCCCAGTGGAACTGCCACTGCATCGAGTAGGGGCTGCAGACCTTGTCGTGGAAGTTCTTGTCTTCCGGCGCGGTGGCGTCGCAGGCCTTGGACAGCGGGTGGCTGCGGTAGAAGGCCGTGGCCTCGGCCTTGTCGGCGGCCGAGAGGCGGGTGTCGGCGGCAATGCGCTTTTCGACCGACTGGAGAAAGGCAGCGTCTTGCGAGCGCAGCGCGTATTCGGTGAACACCAGTGTCGCCGCCGGAATGGCGAAGAGCGACACCAGGGTCAGCAGAAACACGCGCAACAGGTCGGCGTGAATCGTTCGGGCGAGGGCCATCGGTTACTTCTCCTGGAATGCAACTGCTGTGCTTTGTTGTTCGAGCGGTCCGGGGAGCCGATAGGGTAGCGGGCGTTCGCGCGATTGCGAAGGGCATCGCGCGTGGCGCGAAGCGTGGATCGCGTCAAGCGGCCTGGCACACCGACCTGCAGGCGAATAAGGTTATCGCCTTTCCATCGTTCCATGCCCCGGGGCGCAGGTATAGCCTCCGTGCTCACCTATGACCGCCGCCTCCGCCACTTCCCCGGTTTCTTCTTCTTCATCTTCCGCGCCGGGCCCGTCGCCCGTTGCATGGATTGCCGGTGTCGGCGCCAGTGCCGGACTCGGTGCCGCGCTGGCGCGGCGTTTCGCGGCGGAAGGTTTCATCGTGGCACTGACCGGCCGCACGCCGGCGCAGTTGACGGCCGTGGCCGGGGAGATCGAAGCGGCCGGTGGCCGTGCCCATGCCTTCGCGGGCGACGTGGCGAGCGAGGCAGAAATCCATGGCATTGCGCAGCGGGTGAATGCGCTCGGGCCGCTCACTGTGGCGATCTTCAATGCCGCGAGCGCGGTGCGCGCGCCGACACTCGAAATATCGGTCGACCAGTTCACCCAGGCCTGGCGCACCAGCGCGCTGGGCGGCTTCGTATTCGGGCGTGAAGCGCTGCGTGGGCTGCTGGCCAACACCTTCGAGGTCGATGACCCGAAGGGCCGCGGCAGCCTGCTGTTCACCGGCGCCACGGCAGCGCTGCGCGGCAAGCCGCCGTTCGCTGCCTTTGCTGCTGCCAAGGCCAGCCTGCGCTCGCTGAGCCAGAGCCTGGCGCGCGAGTTCGGCCCGCAAGGCATTCATGTGGCGCACGTGGTGATCGATGGCGGCATCGACGGCGAGCGCCTGCGCAGCAATGCGCCGCAGCGCGTGGCACAGGCCGGCGACGACGGCCTGCTGCAGCTCGAAGCCATTGCCGAAAGCTACTGGCAGCTGCACGTGCAGCACCGCAGCGCATGGACGCAGGAACTCGACCTGCGCCCGTTCAAGGAACCGTTTTGAGGAGTCACGCCGCATGAGCGTCGGATCGAATGGCCAGATGCTGGCCGCAACGCTGCCTTCGGTGGAAGCAGAGCTCAATTACCTGAAGGCGGGCGAGGGCCGGCCCGTCAGCTACACCTTCGAGCCGCCGCCCGGCGTGCCATGGGTCACCGGCACGCTGGAGCCGCGCCGCGTGAGCATTCGCGACGGCCGCCCGCTGGTGGCGCTGAACGAGTTGTCGCTCGACCGCAGCGGCTTCACGCAGATTTCGCACCGCAGCGTGGTGGCCGATTTTTCGCACGACGCGACCATTCGCGACATCTACTACCGCGAGTCCGAGGCCTTGCTGCGCGACATCACGGGTGCCGAGAAGATCGTGGTGTTCGATCACACGCTGCGCGACAGCGCGCAGGGTTCGCGCCGCACGGCCGAGCTGCGCGAGCCGGTGCGGCGCGTGCACAACGACCAGACTTTCGTGTCGGCGCCGCGCCGCGTGCGCGACCACCTGCCGCCCGAAGAGGCAGAGGCACGGCTGAAGCAGCGCTTTGCCATCGTCAACCTGTGGCGGCCGCTGGCCACGGTGGAGCGGCTGCCGCTGGCGCTGTGCGATGCGCGTTCCATCGCCTTCGAAGATATGGTGCCCAGCGACCTTGTGTACCCCGACAAGGTAGGCGAAACCTATTCGTTTACCTACAACCCGAACCACCGCTGGTACTGGTTCCCGCGGCTGCGGCCCGACGAGGCGCTGCTGCTGAAAATCTACGACTCGCGCGAAGACGGCACCGCACGCTTCACCGCGCACACCGCATTCGAAGACCCGACCGGTGCGCCCGAAGCGCCGCCGCGCCGCAGCATCGAGTTGCGTGCGCTGGTGTTCTGGCCCGCTTCGGCATCGGCCAAATAAATGACGACCGGCAAGCAGCTGCGGCTGGGCGCGTTCATGCGCCCGGTCAGCATTCATACCGGCGCGTGGCGCTACCCGGGCGCCTGGCGCGATGCCAACTTCAACTTCGAGCGCATCCGGCAGCTGGCGCAGACGCTGGAGCGCGGCCGCTTCGACGCCTTCTTCATGGCCGACCACCTGGCGGTGCTGAACATGCCGATCGAGGCCTTGCAGCGCAGCCACACGGTCACGTCTTTCGAGCCCTTCACGCTGTTGTCGGCGCTGGCGCAGCACACGCAACACATCGGCCTGGTGGCGACGGCCTCGACCACTTTCGACGAGCCGTTCCATGTGGCGCGCCGCTTTGCCTCGCTCGACCACCTGAGCGAAGGGCGCGCGGGCTGGAACATCGTGACCACCTCCAATCCCGACGCGGCGCTGAACTTCGGCCGCGACGACCACATGGAACACGACGAGCGCTATGCCCGCGCCCGCGAGTTCTACGACGTGGTAACGGGCCTGTGGGACAGCTGGGCCGACGATGCCTTCGAGCGCGATGCCGAAAGCGGCCGTTTCTTCGACCCCGCCAAGCTGCACGTGCTGAACCACAAGGGCAAGCACCTGTCGGTGCGCGGCCCGCTGCACATTGCACGGCCGGTGCAGGGCTGGCCGCTGATCGTGCAGGCCGGCGCCTCGGAGGCGGGGCGGCAGCTCGCGGCGGAAACGGCCGAGGCCGTGTTCGCCGCGCCGGGCACGCTGGCCGCGGCGCGCAGCCTGTATGCCGACATCAAGGGGCGCATGCGCGCGATCGGGCGGGAGCCCGACCACCTGAAGATATTGCCGGCCGCCTTCGTGGTGGTGGCCGACACGCTCGAAGAGGCACGCGCCATTCGCGCAAAGCTCGACAGCCTGGTGCACTACGACAGCGCCATTGCCTCGCTGTCGATCGCGCTGGGCCACGATGCCTCTAAGTTCGACCCCGACGGCCCGCTGCCCGAAGTGCCCGAGACCAACGCCAGCCAGAGCGGACGTGCCCGCGTGGTCGAGCTGGCGCGCAGCGAGAACCTCACGGTGCGCCAGCTGGCCCAGCGGCTCGGCGGCTACGGCGGGCTGGCCTTCGTCGGCACGCCGCAAAGCATTGCCGACGAGATGCAGGAGTGGCTCGACAGCGAAGGCTGCGATGGCTTCAACATCATGTTCCCGTGGCTGCCCGGCGGGCTCGATGCCTTCGTCGACAAGGTGGTGCCCGAGCTGCAGCGCCGCGGCATCTTCAGGCGTGAATACGAAGGTCGTACGCTGCGCGAGAACCTCGGCCTGCCGCGCCCGACCAACCGATTCTTTGCCCAGAATTAGCACCCGCGCCTGATCGCCGATTGGCCGACCCCACGCCTGCACCGGTTGCCGGGCTTGGCGACAATCGGGTCAATGCGTTCTTCTCCTTTCTTCAAGATGGCCCTGTTGCTGGGCCTGCTTTCGGCCATCGGGCCTTTCGCCATCGACATGTACCTGCCGGCCTTGCCCGCCATCGGGCAGAGCCTGCGTGCCGACATCGGCGCGGTACAGATGAGCCTGACGGCTTTCTTTCTCTCGCTGGGCGCGGGCCAGTTGCTGTACGGCCCGATCTCCGACATGTTCGGCCGCAAGCCGCCGATGTACGTGGGCCTTGTGTTGTTCGCGCTGGCCAGCATCGGCTGCGCCATGGCGACCGACATCCAGACATTGATCGTGTTGCGCTTCGTGCAGGGCCTGGGCGCGGCGGCCGGCATGGCGATTCCGCGCGCGGTGGTGCGCGACCTGCACACCGGCACCGACGCGGCGCGGCTCATGTCGCTGCTGATGCTGGTGTTCAGCGTGTCGCCGATCCTGGCGCCGCTGGCCGGCAGCGTGGTGATTGCATTCGCCGGCTGGCGCGGCGTGTTCTGGGCCGTGACCATCGCGGCCGTGGCGGGCCTGGCGATGATGGTCAAGCTGCTCGACGAAACGCGTCCCGCCTCCGAGCGCGTCGAAAGCAGCCTGGGCAGCGCGCTGTCGGCCTACTGGCTGCTGCTGCGCGACACGCACTACCTCGGGCTGGTATTCATCGGCAGCTTCGCGATGGCGGGCTTCTTCACCTACCTGGCCAATTCGTCGTTCGTAATGATCGACCACTACGGCCTGTCGCCCGCCATGTACAGCGTGGCCTTCGGCGTGAATGCGGCGGCCTTCATTGCGGCGTCGCAGTTCACCGGCTCGCTGGGCGAGCGCTTCGGGCTGGTCAACCTCGTCAAGTTCGGCGTGGTGTGCTGCGGCGTGGCAATGGTCGCCATGTTCATCTACTTTGCGATGGGCGGCGACAACATCTGGGTGCTCATCGTCCTGTACTTCATTGCCTCGGGCTTCATGGGCCTGGTGATTCCCACCACCGGCGTGCTGGCGCTCGAGATGCACGGCGCCATTGCCGGCACGGCCTCGGCGCTGCTCGGCACGCTGCAGATGCTGACCGGCGCGCTGGCAATGGCGGTGGTCGGCTTCTTCACCGATGGCCGTCCGCTGCCGATGGTGGCCGGCATGGCGGCCGGCGCGCTCATTGCGCTGGTGCTGACCTGGCTCACGCTGGGCGGCGTGCGCTCCGAGCCCACCGCAAGCGCGCAAAAGGGAAGGGCGCAGGAAGCTTGAACACCGCGCGCGCAGGCGCCGCGGTGGCGGTGGCCGAAGACTCTCCCCGGCAGCCCATCGACGGCCTGGCCTCGCCCGAGCGCGGCTGGGCCATGCTGGTCATCATCCTCGGGCTGATCGTGGCGGTGCTCGACGGCACCATCGTCAACCTGGCGCTGCCGGGCATTGCGCGTGAACTGCAGGCCAGCCCGTCGCAGGCGATCTGGGTGGTCAACGCCTACCAGATCGCCACGCTCGTCATGCTGCTGCCGCTGGCTTCGCTGGGCGACCTGGTGGGCTACCGGCGCGTGTACCTGGTGGGCATGGCGGTGTTCACGCTGTCGTCGCTGGCGGCCACCTTTGCCAATTCGCTGGGCACGCTGATCGCGGCGCGCGCCTTCCAGGGGCTGGGGGCGGCGGGCATCATGAGCGTGAACGCGGCGCTGGTGCGGCTGACCTACCCGTCGTCGCAACTGGGCAAGGGCATGGCCGTCAATTCGCTGGTGGTGGCCACGTCGTCGGTGGCCGGGCCGTCGGTGGCGGCGGCCATCCTGTCGGTGGCTTCGTGGCCGTGGCTGTTTGCCATCAACGTGCCGCTGGGCATCATTACCTTTGCACTGGGCATGAGGGCGCTCCCGTTCAACCGCGTGGCGCCGGCGGCGGGGCTGCGGTTTTCGCCGGTCGACGTGGCGCTCAACGTGCTGATGTTCTCGCTGGTGTTCCTGGGCGTCGACCGCCTGGGCGTGCGCGAGGGCGGCGCAGGTGCAGTGACGGCGGGCGGTTCGCAGGCCTCGGCCTGGGGCATCCTGCTGGCCGGGGTGGCGGTGGGCTTCGTCTACCTGCGGCGGCAGCGCAAGCAGGCGGTGCCGCTCTTTCCCATCGACCTGCTGCGCATTCCGGTGTTTGCGTTGTCGATGGGCACCTCGGTCGCCGCGTTCTGCGCGCAGATGCTGGCCTACATCGCGCTGCCTTTCCTGTTGCTCGACGTGTACGGCCGCAGCCACATCGAGGCGGGCCTGCTGATCACCGCGTGGCCGCTGGCCATCGTGGTGATGGCGCCCATTGCCGGGCGGCTGATCGGCCGCTACCCGGACGGGCTGCTGGGCGGCATCGGACTGGCCCTGCTGGCCACCGGCCTGGCGCTGCTGGCGGCGCTGCCGGCGCACCCGGGCAACGTCGACATCGCATGGCGCATGGCGCTGTGCGGGCTGGGTTTCGGGCTGTTCCAGTCGCCGAACAACCACACCATCGTGACCTCGCCGCCAGCGCACCGCAGTGGTGCAGCCAGCGGCATGCTGGGCACCGCCCGGCTGACCGGCCAGACGCTGGGCGCGGTGGTGCTGGCTGCGGTTTTCAGCCTCTGGAGTCCGCATGGCGGCCACGGGCCGGTGGTGGCGCTGGTGCTGGCGGCAAGTTGTGCCGCGATAGCGGCAGTCTTCAGCACGCTGCGCCTCAGGACGACAACCCACGTCGCCTGAATGAGTTAGGGTGCTGACCTATGAAGGAAGTACCTGACACCGTGGTATGCCCGGGTTGCGACGCGGTCTATGCCCGCACGCCGCTGAACCCGCGCGACGTGGCGCATTGCCCGCGCTGCGGCACCGAGCTGGCGCGGCACCCCGGCTCGCAGCAGCGGCGAATTCTTCCGCTGACGGTGGCGAGCCTGATCATGTTCGCCATTGCGAACCTGTTTCCCATCGTCGAGATCGAGTTGCGTGGCCTGCGCAGCCAGACCACGCTGGCCGGCGCGGTGGTGGTGCTGAGCGCCGAGGGCATGTCGCCCGTGGCGCTGCTGGTGCTGGCCACGACCATCTTGTTTCCGCTGCTGCAGCTGTGCATCCTGGCCTACCTGCTGATTCCGCTGGCGCGCGAACACCGCCCGGTCGGCTTCGCGATCCTGGTGCGGGCCATGCAGTCGCTTCGGCCCTGGGGAATGATCGAGGTGTTCCTGCTCGGCGTGCTGGTGGCCATCGTCAAGCTGTCGAGCATGGCGACGGTGGTGCCGGGGCCGGCGCTGTGGGCCTTCGTGGCGCTCACGGTCACGCTGACTTCAGTGCTGTCGTTCAACCCCGGCGCGTTCTGGGAAATGACTTTCCGCCCGCCGGGCGAGGCGGATGGTCCCGGCGCACAGGACGCACCGGGCGCGCCCGGCGTGCCGGAGACGCCCGCATGACGTCGCTGCTGGCCCGCTTGCGCAATCGCGCATCAAGGAAGCCGGTCGAGGACGAGGCCTACGACGACGATGTCCCGGTCGCGACCGGCGCCTCGCTCGGCTTGCTGGCCTGCCGGCATTGCGATGCTGTGTGGCAAGACGCCGAAGACGGCGACGCCTGCGGGCGTTGCGGCACCCGCCTGCACGCGCGCAAGCCGCAGAGCCTTAACCGCACCTGGGCCTTCCTGATTGCCGCCTGCGTGATGTACATACCGGCCAACCTGCTGCCGGTGATGATCACGCGCACGCTGTTCGGCGCGCAGTACGACACCATCCTGAGCGGCGTGATCTATTTCTGGGTCTCGGGCGCCTACGGGCTGGCGGCCATCGTCTTCATTGCCAGCTTCCTGGTGCCGCTGTTCAAATTGGCGGTGCTGTTTTTGCTTGTGGTCCTGGCGCAGCGCGGCAGCACGTGGCGCCAGCGGGAGCGGGCCAAGCTGTACCACATCATCGAGATCATCGGCCGCTGGTCGATGCTCGACGTGTTCGTGGTGTCGCTGCTGACCGGGCTGGTACAGATTCAAGGCTTTGCCGTCATCACGGCGGGCGTGGGCATCGCGGCCTTCGGGTCGGTCGTGGTGCTGACCATGCTGGCCTCGCTGAGCTTCGATCCGAAGCTCACCTGGGACAGCAAGGAGGCACAGGCCATCGAAGAGCAGGGCACTTCCCCGGGCACGGCCGGGACTGCAGGGACATGACAACAGGGATGAGAAACCAGCATGAGTGAAGAAGACGAATCGCAACCCAAGGGCCAGCCGGTGCCACCCGCACCGCCCCCGGCCCCGGCCTCGCAATCGGCGCTGCCCAGGCCGCGCGTGGTGCGCCGGCGCGAGTGGCTGCCCTCGCTGATCTGGCTCATTCCCATCGTGGCGGCGCTGGTCGGCATCACGCTGGTGGCGCGCATCATCATGGAGCGCGGCCCCGAGGTCGTGCTGACCTTCAAGACCGCCGAGGGCCTGGAAGCAGGCAAGACCGCCGTCAAGTACAAGGACGTGCAGATCGGCCTTGTCACGCACCTGCGGCTGGCGCGCGACCGCTCGCACGTGCGCGTGCTGGTGCAGTTCAACAAGGACGCCGAGGGCTTCACCGCCGAAGACTCGCGCTTCTGGGTGGTGCGGCCACGGCTCGACACATCGGGCATTTCGGGCCTGGGCACCTTGCTGTCGGGCGCGTACATCGGTGCCGACGCCGGCGTGGCAAAAGAAACCTCGGGCGAATTCACCGGGCTCGAAACCCCGCCCATCGTCACGCGCGACGACTCGGGCCAGCAGTTTCTGCTGCGCGCCAACGACATCGGCTCGCTCGACGTGGGCTCGCCGGTGTACTTCCGGCGCGTCAAGGTCGGGCAGGTGGCTGCGTACGAGCTCGACGGCGACGGCCGTGGCGTGACCATTCGCGTCTTCATCAATGCGCCGTACGACAAGTTCGTCGGCATGAACACGCGCTTCTGGCAGGCCAGCGGCATCGACGCACAGCTCAGCGCCAGCGGCTTCACGCTGCGCACGCAATCGCTGGCGACCATCCTGCTGGGCGGCATCGCCTTCCAGGCGCCCGACGACGCCATGGGCCCGCTGGCCAAGGAAAACGCCGCCTTCACGCTGGCGCAGGACGAAAACACCGCCATGAAGGAGCCCGATGGTCCTTCGCAGACGCTGCTGATGTACTTCAACCAGTCGCTGCGCGGCCTGGCGCCGGGCGCGCCGGTCGACTTCCGCGGCGTGGTGATCGGCGAGGTCAAGTCCATCGGCGTCGAGTTCGACCGCGCCGAGCGCGAGTTCCGCATGCCGGTGCTGGTGCAGGTCTACCCCGACAGGCTGCGGCGCCGAGAAGGCGGCACGAACGGTGCCGATGGCGCCACCGAGTCGCGCTCGACACAGCAGGAGCGTCTGCGCTTCCTGGCCGAGAAGGGCCTGCGCGCCCAGCTGCGCAACGGCAACCTGCTGACCGGCCAGGTCTACGTGGCGCTCGACTTCTTCCCGAAGGCGCCGCCGGCCAAGGTCGATGTGACGAAGAGCCCGATCGAGCTGCCCACCATCGCCAACAGCCTCGACGAGATCCAGTCGCAGGTGCAGGAAATTGCGACCAAGCTCAACAAGGTGCCGTACGAGCAGATCGCAGGCGACCTGCGCACCACGCTCGCCACGCTCAACAAGACGCTCACCGCCACCGAGCAGACCGTCAACCGCATCAACAGCGACGTGACGCCCGAGCTGGCCGCCGCCATGAAGGACGTGCGCAAGACCGTCAACACGGCCGAGCGCACGCTGGCCGACGATTCGCCGCTGCAGCAGGACATGCGCCAGACGCTGCGCGAACTGACGCGCGCGGCGGGCTCGGTGCGCATCCTGACCGACTACCTCGAACGCCATCCCGAGTCGCTGCTGCGCGGCAAACCGGACGACAAGAAATGAAGAAGAACCTTGCATTCGGCTTCGGCACTGCTGCCGCCGCCCTGGTCATGCTCGCAGGCTGCGCAAGCAAGCCCGACAGCTACTACACGCTCGCCAGCCCTGTTGTGGTGGCGGCCGATGCCGCGCCATCGACGCTGGGCAGCGCCACGCCGCTCTACATCGAGCTGGCCCCGGTGGCCGTGCCCGAGCGGCTCGCCAGGCCGCAGATGGTGGTGCGGCAGCCCAACGGCAGCGTGCAGGTCGAAGTGCTGGAACAGCACCGCTGGGCTTCGTCGTTCGAGAACGAATTGCGCGATGCGCTGGCAGGCGGCATTGCCGGCCGGCTCGGCGCGCTCGACGTCACCAAGGGCGGGCGCCAGACCTCGCAGCCGGTGTGGCGCGTCGCGGTGCAGTTGCGCCAGTTCGATGCGGTCGATGGCGGCCGTGTCGATGCCGATTTCAGCTGGACGCTGCGGCGCTCCGACGAGGCGCGCACGATGGTCTGCCAGCTGAGGCTCAGCGAAGCCGTGGGCGGCGGCATGGATGCCGTGGCGCAAGGCGCGCAACGCGTGACGGCCGCAGCCGCAGCCGCAATGGCCCGCAGCGTGAGTGCCGCGCAAGCCAACCCTGCCGCCACGGCATGCACGCTCTGAGCTTTCCCTTTCTTTCTCTTTCTCCCTCCCCCTCTGGGGGAGGGCAGGGGTGGGGGCACGACGGCGCCAAAAGCCGCATGGCGTTCGATTGGGTGCAGCCCCCATCCCAACCTTCCCCCAAAGGGGGAAGGGGCAAGACAAAAACCGAATAGGCAGGCTGGAGGCTCACCATGGCACAGATCGGCAAGGCGCCCTGCGACGACACGCTGATCCTGCATGGTGCCGGGGCACAAGAGGGCGCCTGCCCCGAGGCCTCCAAGCCCTGGGTGCTGGCCGCGGCCGTCGTCGGTTCGAGCATGGCCTTCATCGATGGCACCGTGGTCAACGTCGCGCTGCCGGCCATCCAGGCCGACCTGCTCGCCACGGCCTTCCAGGCGCAATGGGTGGTCGAGTCCTATGCCTTGCTGCTCGCGGCGCTGCTGCTGGTGGGCGGCGCGCTGGGCGACCACTACGGCCGGCGCCGCATCTTCGCCATCGGCGTCGGCATCTTCGCCGTGTCGTCGGTGGCCTGCGCGCTCGCGGCCAACGTGCAGCAGCTCATTGCGGCGCGCGCCGTGCAGGGCATCGGCGGCGCGCTGCTGGTGCCCGGCAGCCTGGCACTCATCAGCGCCGCGTTTCCCGAGAAGGAGCGCGGCAAGGCCATCGGCACATGGTCGGGTTTCAGTGGCATCACCGCGGCCGTAGGGCCCGTGCTCGGCGGCTTCCTGGTCGATCATTTTTCGTGGACCTGGGCCTTTCTCGTCAACGTGCCCATGGCGCTGCTGGTGCTGTGGATCGTCTGGCGCCACGTGCCCGAGAGCCGCGGTGCCTCTGCTGGCGGGGGCCTTGATCTGTGGGGCGCGCTGCTGGCCACGGCCGGGCTGGGTGGCATCGTCTATGCCTTCATCGAGGCGCCCACGCAGGGCTGGCGTTCGCCGGCCGTGCTTGCCGCACTGGCCATCGGTGTCCTGGGCAGCGTGGGCTTCGTCGCGGCCGAGCGCAGGGTGCGCACCCCGATGCTGCCGCTCGGCCTGCTGCGCATCGGCAACTTCAGCGGCGCCAACCTGCTCACGCTGCTGCTCTATGCCGCGCTCGGCGGCGGGCTGTATTTCTTCCCGCTCAACCTGATCCAGGTGCAGGGCTACTCGGCCACCGTAGCCGGTGCCGCGCTGCTGCCCTTCATCTTCATCATGTTCGCGCTCTCGGGCTGGGCTGGGCAACTGGTCGACCGCTTCGGCCCGCGCATGCCGCTGGTCGTCGGGCCGGCCATTGCCGCCGTGGGATTCGCGCTGTTCGCCGTGCCCGGCGTCGGCGCGAGCTACTGGACCGGCTTTTTGCCCGCCGTCGTGGTGCTGGGCTTCGGCATGACCGTGACGGTCGCGCCGCTCACCACCACCGTCATGAACGCCGTCGGGCCGGAGCTGGCGGGCGTGGCCTCGGGCGTGAACAACGCCGTCTCGCGCGCGGCCGCCGTGCTGGCGATTGCCGTGTTCGGCGCGGTCATGGCGTGGGCTTTCGATGCGGCACTGGCGAGCAGCCTGCGCGACATGGGCGCGTCGGCGCAGGTGTCGGCTTTTCTGGAAGGCGAGCGCAGCAAGTTGGCCGGTGCGGTGATGCCGCCGGGTGTGGACGCCGCCACCGCGACGGCCGTCAAGCGCGCCGTGGCCGAGTCGTTCGTGGCGGGCTTCCGGTGGGTGATGCTGCTGAGTGCCGGGCTGGCGGTGCTGAGTGCGGTGAGTGCGTGGTGGATGATCCGGGGCGGGCCGGCTGCCGGGAGTCCTTCAATCAAAAAGACGGAATCAGTCAATTCATGAAGCACAGAGAGTTTGTAATTGAGAACAACGAAATCGACAGCGGGGATACGCCGCATGTCGTTCAGCGCGTGGACGGCCTGCCGACGCTCCGCATCGACAACGAACAAAGCGAGGGTGCCTTCCTCCTCACGCTGAGTGGTCTTGATGACAGCCTTGAGTCTTCATCCCTGAAAGAGAACACGGTCTATTCGATCTCTCAGGTGATCGCGGGACATTGCGTTGATGCGGCATACATCCATTGCAGAAAACTGGTGTTCAAGGCCAAGTCGCATCAGGTCTATCTGGTTGACGTTGGCCGTTCGGATCTTCTGGTGCTCCAGATACTGGAGGCGTGGTCCGACGGTGTGGTGTTGAACTGGCGTGATCTCGATACGATCTACAGGGACTCGTGGTTTCGGGCTTGCAGGACACTTGTCAGCCATGATGAGTGGCGTCAGACGCCAGTGGCCAACTGCATCGTCCTGGCTCCCGAAGGACTCGCGTCGAGGGACGATTTCTATTGCTACCTGGGAGAGCAACTGTTCGGGCACACGGGATATGCCGGCACGAATCTCGATGCCTTCTACGACGTGCTCTCGTGCAATGACTTGAGGGGCATCACGATTCATATTCCAAACGAAGAACGCTTTGCGGGGATTCTTCAAAGCATCATGGGTGACGCAGACTACTTCTCGAAATTCAAGTCGTGTTTCACGGATGCCATGATCGATTTGAGGCTCGGCAGCATTCATTCCCCTTGACGAAGAAAAAGCCGGCACCGTGGAACAACACCTCGACGTACTGATCGTCGGCGCCGGCCTCTCGGGCATCGGCGCCGCCTACCACTTGCAGGCCAATTGCCCCGGCCGCAGCTACGCGATCCTCGAGGGGCGCGAGCGCAGCGGCGGCACCTGGGACCTGTTCCGCTACCCCGGCATCCGCTCGGATTCAGACATGTACACGCTGGGCTATTCGTTCCGGCCGTGGACGCAGGCCAAGGCAATTGCCGATGGCCCATCGATCCTGAAATACGTGCGCGACACCGCCGAAGAAAACGGCATCGACCGCAAGATCCGCTTCAACAATCGCGGGGTGCGTGCCTCGTGGTCGACGCCCGATGCGCGGTGGTGGGTCGATGTCGAACGCGGCCCCGAACGCGAGCCGGTGCGCATGAGCTGCAACTTTCTCTTCATGTGCAGCGGCTACTACAACTACACCGCCGGCTACACGCCCGAGTTCGCGGGCACGGCCGATTTCACCGGCCGCATCGTGCACCCGCAGCACTGGCCGGAAGACCTGGCCTATCAAGGCAAGCGCGTGGTCGTGATAGGCAGCGGTGCCACTGCGATGACGCTGGTGCCCGAGATGGCGAAGACCGCCGCGCACGTCACGCTGCTGCAGCGCTCGCCGACGTATGTGGTGTCGCGGCCCGCCGAAGACCCGATAGCCAACCGCCTGCGCCGCCATCTGCCGGCCAGGCTGGCGTACGGCATCACGCGCTGGAAGAACGTGCTGCTGAGCATGCTGTTCTTCCGCCTGTCGCGGCGTAGGCCGGAGCGTGCGAAACGGATGATTCTCGGCGGCGTGCGACACGCACTGGGCCCCGACTACGACATCGCCACGCACTTCACGCCGCGCTACAACCCGTGGGACCAGCGCCTGTGCCTCGTGCCCGACGGTGACCTGTTCGCGGCCCTGAACGCGGGCCGTGCTTCGATGGTGACGGACCACATCGACACGTTCACACCGAGCGGCATACGGCTGAAGTCGGGCAAGGAACTGGAGGCCGACCTGATCGTGACCGCCACCGGGCTCGACCTGCAGGTGCTGGGCGGCATCGCGCTCGACGTGGATGGCGTTCCGGTCGATCCGGCCGCGACGTTCAACTACAAGGGAATGATGTACAGCGACGTGCCGAACCTGGCATCGTCGTTCGGCTACACGAATGCCTCGTGGACGCTGAAGTGCGACCTGACCTGCGAATACGTTTGCAGGGTGCTGAACCACATGGACAAGCACGGCTGGCGGCAATGCACGCCACGCAACACCGACCCGGCCCTGGTCGCCGAACCGTGGCTCGATTTTTCATCGGGCTACGTACAGCGCTCCATCGGCAAGTTTCCGAAGCAGGGCGCTCGCGCGCCGTGGCGGCTGTACCAGAACTACGCGCGCGATCTCATGAGCCTGCGCTTCGGATCTGTCGACGACGGAGTGATGACGTTCTCGAACCGTGCCGTGAGCGAGTGACTGCGCGGAGCAGTCTCCTTCAGGGCGCCGCCCACGCCGACGGTGTGCTCTGCTCCGCGAATGTCCCCCGCTTCGCTCCTCCTTTATTTCGCTGCGCGGAGCACCCGATGCCAGTCGCACGAGGGCGCTGCTCTCGCATTGGCCGATCAACGACCGCTCTGAAGGCGCTCGCGCCGATGGTGTGCTCTGCGC
>NZ_QAJK01000189.1 GCF_003852515.1 Variovorax sp. KBW07
GCGTCGCCCTGAACAGCAGCCCTCAACAAGCAGCAAGCAGACAGAACGTCAGTCAAGCGACAGATTCAGCTCGCGAATCAACGGATGCCAACGCGCCGACTCGCCCTCCAGCAGCGCCGCGAACTGCCCCGGCGCGTCGCCCACCGGCTCGACACCGAACTCGGCCAGCTTGCGTTGCACCACCGGGTTGTGAATCGCGCTCGCCACCGAGCGTTGCAGCCGCGTCACCACCTCCGGTGGCGTGGCGGCCGGCACCACCAGGCCCATCAGCGCTGCCGCCTCCACCTTCGGCATGCCCAGCTCGGCGAAGGTCGGCACGCCCGGCAGTTGCGCCAGACGCGTCGGGTGCGCCACCGCCAGCGCGCGCAGCTTGCCGCTGCGGATGAAGCGGCTCGCCGCGGCCAGGTCGCACATCATCACCGGCAGTTGGCCACCCGCCACGTCCGCCAGCGCGGGGGCTGCACCGCGGTACGGCACGTGCACCATCGACAGGCCGGCCTGCTGCTCCAGCAACTCCATCGCCAGGTGCTGCGGACTGCCGGTGCCGGCCGAGGCAAAGCTGACCTTGCCGGGGAAAGCGCGGGCGTCTTCGATGAAAGCCCGTGCGTCCTTCACGCCGCTGGACGGGCCGACCAGCAGCACCATCGGCAAGCGGCCCAGCAAGGTGACGGGCGCGAAGTCGCGCGAAGGGTTGTAGCTGAGGTTGCGGTACAGCGCGGGGTTGAACACCAGCATGCCGTTGTCGGCCGACAGCAGCGTGTAGCCATCGGCGGGGGCACGCGCGGCCTCGATGGCGCCGAGCGCGGTGTTGCCGCCGGCGCGGTTCTCGATCTGCACGGGCTGCCCCGCGTCGATGGCCAGCTGGGTGCCGATGGTGCGCGCGACGATGTCGGTGCCGGCACCGGCGGGGTACGGCACGATCCAGCGGAAAGGCTTGGCGGGATAGGAAGTGAAAGGCTGCTGTTGTTGTTGCTGCTGAGGCTCCTGCGCCCGCGCCGCGAAGGGCACGGCGGCAGCAAGAAACAGCAAGGCCGTGGCGATGAGGCGAGCCCCTTGAAACCGTCGTTGCTGTCGGTTCATGAAGCGGGCTCCCGGCCAGTGTGGCGGGCCTTGGGTCAGGGCCCGACGGGTTGGCCGGGCGTGCCGGCGCCGACGGGCGCGGCAGCCGTGGCCGATGGCCGATAGGACACACGCACCGGCACGGGCTGCTGTGTCGAGGGCGACGCCGCACTGCTGGTGGCGGGCCGGGTGACACCGGCCTTGGTGACCGTGACAGGCGCTGCTGCCGCCGGTGCAGCCGGTGCCGCACCCGCTGCTGCGGCAACAGGCCCCGCGGGCTCGCTGACGGTGGCCGCGGTGGCGCCTGTCGCCGTCGCCGCCCCCGCCCCCGCCTTCGGGTCATGCAGCACCACGCTCTTGCCCACGCCGACGCCCGTGCCGACGGGTCCAACGCCCACCCCCACGCCAACTCCGGCGGAGCCCGACACCACGCCGCCGTTGTTCACGGCCACGCCCGCGCCGAGCGGGCCGAAGCCGGTGTTCAGGCCCATCGAGAAATTACCGTCCTTGGTGGCGCCCAGGCCCAGCGAGAGCCCGGGAACCAGCGGAATGCCGATGTGATAGTGAGAACAGCCGCTCACCAGGAGCAGCAGCAGCGCCACCGGAACGGTGGCCGTTGCTGCACGAAAGATGCGCGGCCGGGCGTTCACACCAGCAGCGCGTTGACGCGCCTCACGTAGGCGGCGGGGTCGGCCGGCAGGCCGCCTTCGGCCAGCAGCGCCTGGTCGAACAAAATGTTCGCGAGGTCGTCGAAGTGCGCCGAGCCCTCGAGCTTCTTCACCAACGGGTGGTCGGCATTGACTTCGAGCACCGGCTTCAGGTCGGGCGCGGGCTGGCCTGCCTGCTTGAGCATGCGCGCAAGCTGCGTGCTCATGCCGCCGTCCTGCACCACCAGGCAGGCGGGCGAGTCGACCAGGCGGGTGGTCACGCGCACGTCGTCGGCCTTGTCCTTGAGCGCTTCCTTGAGCTTCTCGAGCAGCGGCTTGAACGATTCGGCGGCTTCCTCTGCGGCCTTCTTCTCGGCCTCGTCCTGCAGCTTGCCCAGGTCGACCGCGCCCTTGGCCACGCTTTGCAGCGGCGTGCCGTCGAACTCGGTGAGGTAGTTCAGCGCCCACTCGTCGACGCGGTCGGTCATCAGCAGCACTTCGATGCCCTTCTTCTTGAAGACTTCGAGCTGCGGGCTGTTCTTGGCACCGGCCAGCGTGTCGGCGGTGATGTAGTAGATGGCGTCCTGGCCTTCTTTCATGCGCGCCTTGTAGTCGGCAAGGCTCACGGTCACGCCGTCGGTGGTGCTCGATGCAAAGCGCAGCAGCTTGGCGATGCGGTCGCGGTTGCCCATGTCCTCGCCCAGGCCTTCCTTCAGCACCGCGCCGAACTCGGCGTAGAACCTGGCGTACTTGCCCGATTCGTCGGCAGCCGCGGCGGCTGTTTCAGCGGCGGTCGGCGCGTTCTTGTCGACCACGTCGGTCACGCCTTCGGTCGGCTCGGGTGCCGGCACCGACTCGCCCGAACCCACGTCGATCTTGCCTTCGCCGCTCTCGGGCGCGGTCTTCTGCTTTTTTGCCAGGTCTTCGAGCATGGAGAGCACGCGCTTGGTGCTGCCCTCGCGGATGGCCTTCACGTCGCGGCTTTCCTGCAGCAGCTCGCGGCTCACGTTCAGCGGCAGGTCGGCCGAGTCGATCACGCCCTTCACGAAGCGCAGGTAGCTCGGCAGCAGCGCTTCGGCGTCGTCCATGATGAAGACGCGCTTGACGTACAGCTTGACGCCCGCGCCCTTGTCGCGGTTCCACAGGTCGAACGGGGCCTTGGCCGGGATGTACAGCAGCTGGGTGTACTCGGTGCTGCCTTCGACGCGGTTGTGGCTCCAGGCCAGCGGCGCTTCGTAGTCGTGGCTGATGTTCTTGTAGAACTCTTCGTACTGCTCGGGCGTGATGTCTTTCTTGGGGCGGCTCCACAGGGCGTTGGCCTTGTTGACGGTTTCCCATTCGCCGGTTTTCACCATGTCGCCGGGCTGGTCGTTCTCGCCTTCCTTCCACTCTTCCTTTTCCATGAGGATGGGCAGGGAGATGTGGTCGGAGTACTTGCCGACGATCTGCTTGAGCTTCCAGGCGTTGAGGTATTCGTCTGCATCGTCGCGCAAGTGCAGCGTGATGCTCGTGCCGCGCTCGGCGCGCGTGATGTCGGCCACCTCGAAGTCGCCCGCGCCACCGCTGACCCAGCGCACGCCCTGGTCGGCCGGCAGGCCGGCGCGGCGCGACTCGACGCTGATCTTGTCGGCCACGATGAAGCCCGAGTAGAAGCCCACGCCGAACTGGCCGATGAGCTGTGCGTCGGCCTTCTGGTCGCCGCTCAGCTTGCTCATGAAGTCCTTGGTGCCGCTCTTGGCGATGGTGCCCAGGTTGTCGATGGCTTCCTGGCGCGACAGGCCGATGCCCTTGTCGGTCAGGGTGATGGTGCGCGCGGCCTTGTCGAACGACAGGCGCACGTCGAGCTCGGGCTGGTCTTCGTACAGCTCGGGGTGGTCGAGCGCCTCGAAGCGCAGCTTGTCGCACGCGTCGGACGCGTTCGAGATCAGCTCGCGCAGGAAGATTTCCTTGTTGGAGTAAAGCGCGTGCGTGACGAGGTGCAGCAGTTGCGCGACTTCAGCCTGGAACGGGAGTTTGGTATTGGAGGAATCAGCCATTGGAAAGAGAGATATCGGATCGAAAAAATTCTAAGTCGGCAGGGTGGTCGTGCGATGACCCTGCGCCAACTTTCTCAGGTAAGGCCTTTGTGCGCCTAAACAACGGCGCGGGGCCAGGACCGGGGCCGAAAAATTGTGGGCCGTCCGCGAACTTGTCCACAGGCCGCCGCGCACCAAAATCGGTTAGTAACACAAAAAGTTACCGTGGTTAACATTTCTGAAATATCCTCGCCTCCGATACTGAACAGGGCAGAAATGCTCCGGGAACCAGGGATGTCGTTTGATGATTCGAGTGACACAGAGGACCGCGGTCGACCCCGCCAGAGCGATCTGGCGCCCGACCATGGTGCACGTGTGGCTCGGTTGTGCAACTGCCCTGTGCGGGCTCCAGTCCGCGCCGGCCCGATCCGCCGGGCCCGTCGTGGCTGATGCCCGCATCGAATCGATGGACCGCGCCCAGGCGGAGCGCGCAAAGCTGAAGGCGCTCGCCGAATCCGGCCCCCAGCCTTACGAAGACCGCTTCATGAGCGCGGACGCCGACCCGGCCGCCGCCACCGATGCCGAGCCGGAGACCGAACAGCCGCAGGGTTTTCGGGCCTGGCTGGTGGAAAGCCGCATCGGCTTCGGCAGCGCCACCAGCACCGGCTACGCCCGCCAGCGCGCGACCGAGTACGGCCAGCGCTTCGAATACCGCCGCGAAACGCTCAACTACGGCGAGTTCGTGCTGCAGGCCGATGGCCGCCACCTGGGCGGCAACGACGCCGTGGGCGGCGGCATCGGTTCGCTGGGCTATGCGCGCGAGCCGACCAGCGGCCGCTTCACGCTGCGCAACCTGGGTTTTCCGCTCACCACGCAGACCTTTGCCGACAGCGCGGTGGGCGACATCTACAGCGAGCTGACCGACGGGCTCGCCCGCAACTACCGCCTGTCTCTGGGCTCCACCACGGTGCGAGGCGCATCGACGCGGATCTTCAACACCGACACCGATCTGCGCGCCGGCTTCGGCGAGCGCGGCAACCTCGCGGGCGGCCCCTACCCCGGCTTCGAGAAGAGCCAGGGCACGCTCGGCTGGCTCGGCCTCACGCAGCGGCTGGGCGACCCGTGGTTTGCCGCGGTGCAGGTCGACCAGGCGCGCGACATTCCGGCCTACTACTACGACCCGTTCACGGCGCAGGGCTTCGGCAAGAAAAGCGTGACGAGCTGGGCCACATCGCTCGGCTACGGCCGCGAGGTGGTGCGCGACGGCGACATCAAGGCGCGCGCCACGCTGGTGGGCAGCCGCGTCACGTCGCTCACGCCGGGCGTGGCCACCGGTGGCTCGCAAGGGTTGTTCGTCGAGGCCAGCGCGCGCACCGGGCTCTACAAGCACGAGTTCGGCGCCTACGCGGCGCAGCCGAACCTGCACTTCGGCGACTACCCCTTGACCACGGGCACGCGCGGCGCGTACTGGCGCGTGGACCGCAACACCAACCGCATGAACTGGGGCGCCGCGCTGGACTACGAGCGCGGCCAACCCGACACCGGCTTCAACCTGACCGGCTACCAGCGCAGCGGCGCGAACGGCAACTTTCAATACCTGTTCGACCGCAACACCTCCGTCGGCGGCAGCATGAGCATGTACCGCACGCAGTACGACAGGCGCCCCGGCGACACGGCGACAACCCCGGGCACCGCAGCCAGCGCCTCGCGCAGCCTTTACGGCAGCGGCTTCCTGCAGACCCGCTTCTTCGACCTGCCACGCACCCGCTTCTCGCTGACGGTGCGCCGCAACGAGCTGATCGTGCTGGGCGACAAGGCAGCCACCGGCCAGGAACTGCAATGGGAACAGGACTGGATCGGAGGGCGCTACGAAACGATGCGCCCCGAGCTCACCACCACCCTGGGCTACGCGCGCGACCAGACGGGCGGCGTCACGCGGACCTACCCGACGGCGGGCCTGCAGTTCCGCTACTGGCTGGACACCGGCTTTCATATCAGCGGCAACCTGCGCTACACCTCGCAAGGCGGCAGCCTGTACACCAGCCGCGGCCTGTCGGGTTCGCTCACGGCCGAAAAGGAACTGGGCACGGGCTGGCGGCTGGGCTTCATGGCCAATTTCAACCAGGCGCGCGCGTCGCTGCTGCCGACCTCTTTTTCCGGCACCAACCTCTATCGCAGCAACGAGAAGACCGCCTACGTCTACCTGCGCTGGGAAGGCAGCGCCGGCACCGCCTACCAGGCGGCCGGCGCGCGCAACGGCGCGGGCGGGGGCAGCGTGTCGGGGCGCGTGTTCCAGGACGCCAACCGCGACGGCGAGCAGCAATCGGGCGAAGGCGGCGTGGCCGGCGTCGAGGTGCTGCTCGACGGCCGCTACCGCGCCATCACCGACCGCGACGGCCGTTTCGAATTTCCGCTGGTCACCACCGGCCGCCATCAACTCACGCTGACGCTCGAAAGCGTGCCCCTGCCCTGGGGCACGGCGAGCGACAGCGGCGTGAGCGTCAACGTGCCCTTGCGTGGCCAGGCCACGACCGCGATTCCCGTGGTGAAGGTGGGCGAATGAACGACAAGATTTTTTCGTGTTTCCCGTGTTCCGTTTTCTGTTTCCCGTTCCTCACTCCGTCAAAACCAAAGGTGACTCAATGACCCGAAAATCCATCGCTCGCCGCATGCTGGTCGTCTCGCTCGCCGCGCTTTCCCTTGCCGGCGGCTCCCTCGCCGTGGCCGAAAGCCAGTACGGCTCCGGCACGGGCACCATCACGGCGCAGGCCAAGGTGAACCTGAGCGTGACCGTGCCCAAGCTCATCCTGCTGCGCGTGGGCGGGAGCGACACCGCGGTCGACACGGTGACCTGGACATCGGCCCTCAGCATCCCGGCCGTTCCCACGGCGCCCCTGCCCTCGGTCAACAACACGCACGTCGACTGGAACGGCGCCGCGCCCACCGTCACCACCACCTCCGCCACGGCGCCGATCGCGGTGTCTGCCTGGACCAACGCGGGCGCTGGCACCATCAACTGCAGCGTCGGCACCTGGAACGCAACCGGCGGTCCGGGCAATGTCGACTTCACCGTCGCGGTGACGGGCTCGCTGCCGCATCCCGGCGCGAACCTCGCCTCCTGCGCCTCGACCACCATCACGTCCAATGCGCTGCTGTCGGGCACCTGGGCCTACACGCTGGGCGGCACGCCGGCGAGCTGGGTCGCGAACACCTATACCAACACCATCACCTACACCGCCCAGGGCATCTGATGCACGCCCGCGCGGCAGCAGCGACGGCAGCCTTGGCGCTCGCGGCAGCCGTGGCGTCGATGCCCGCCCATGCCGTCATCACCACGGTGACGGACACGGGCGGCCTCTATTCGCTGACCTTGCGCGTGGGAACGGCGGGCGCCACCGTCGACACGGTGGCTTTCAACGTGACCGGTGCCGCCGCGCAATCCCCCGTGCCTTTGACGGGAAGCCAGACGATCGACATCTGGGTCCAACCGATACGCCCGACCCTCGCCAACACCACGGCGCGCCCCGTGACGCTGCGCGTGGACTCTTCTACCGCGCTGTCGTGCCCATTGGGTACGTGCGGCGGCGCCACCATTCCCTTCAGCAAGATCAGCTGGGTCGCCACGTTCAACGACAACCTTGCGTCGGGGGACATCCAGACCGGCCGCTTCACGGGCGGCGGCAGCCAGCTGATCGCCAGCTACAACGCGAACGCAACCTTCTGCTCCGGCCTGCTGTGCCCCCTGCTGGGCGCCTGGACCTACCAGTCCCGGCAGCTGACGGGCACGCGGCTGCAGTTCACCTACGACAACGACGTGGTCTACCCCGCCGGCAACTACAAGGGAACCGTGCGCTTCACGGCGTCGATGGAATGAGCATGCCCGGCCCACGCTCGAGCCCACGCCCACGGACGGCCTCGCTGGCGATGGCGCTGGCCTGCGTCGTCATCTGCGGCGCGGCTCCTTCGATGTCGTGCGCCGCGGTCTCGCGCCTGGACGACTCGGCGTCCCCGCGCCCGCAGGTTCGCGGCGATTTCGCCAACGCGCAGGGCATGGACGGCAACATGGTCGTGCTGCCCTTTGGGCGCATCGAGTACCGCCTTGCGACAGCGCCCCACGTCGGGCGCCGCGCGCGCATCTTCTATGTGATTCCGCCAGCCATCGTGGGCCTGCGTTCGCCGGCCGGGCTGCAGGTGCAGTGGCGCGCCGGCGGCGTCTTCGCCAGCGGCACCGGCCGCCCCGGCGACCGGGTGCAGGTGTGGACCGGCGTGGTGCAGGCGCCGTGGATGAACGAAACCTTCGACCTGACGCTGCGCATCGATCCCCGCGAACTGCGCCTGCCTTCAGGCGCTGCGTTGAGCTTCGAATCGATCTTCGAAATCGAGACCTTTCCATGAACGCCCTTCCTCATTCATCAGACCGCATGCGCCGATGGCTGCGCGCCACATCGCTGCCCGTGTTGCCGCTGTCGTTGCTGCTATTGCTTCTATTTCTGCTGGCGTCGGCCGGCAGCGCAACGGCCGCGCCGTTCGAAGTGGCCGTGACCCCCTCGCGCTTCGAGATCGCGGGCAAGGCCGGCACGCGCGTGGGGCAGTCACTCGACATCCACAACCTGGCGTCGGCCGCCACCGAAGTGGCGGTGCGCACCATCGACTGGAGCTACTCGGCCGAAGGCAACATCGGCTACCACGACGAGCTGCTGCCCGGCAGCTGCAGGCCATGGGTCACGCTCGAAAGGCGCAGCCTCTCGGTGCCGGCGCGCAGCAAGAGATCGTTCCGCTTCCAGGTCGAGCCGCCCGCCGACGCGCCCCGCGGGGAATGCCGCTTCATGATCGCCATCGAAGGCACCGAGCCCGCCCAGCAGACCGTGATCCGTAGCGGCGCCGCCAACCTGAGCCTGCCGATCACCGGCCGCATCGCGGTGGCGGTGTACGTCATGCTCGACGGCGCGGAGCCCAAGCTGGAGATCAGGCAGGTCGCCAGCACCGAGGCCGAGGGCAAGCGCCGCACCGTCGTGACGGTGGTCAACACGGGCGACGCGCACGGCCGGCTCGAAGGCAGCCTGGACGCCACCGACAGCAAGGGCCGCGCCTTCGAGCTGGTGCCCGAAGGCACGCCCATCCTGCCGGGCCAGACCCGCACGCTGGTGCTGGTGCCCAAGGCCGAGAGCGGCCAGCCCGCGCCGCAGCCCGTGTACCCCGTCAAGGCAAGCGGCACGCTCGACTGGGAAAAAGGCAGCTTCAAGGTGGACGTGGAGCTCAAGTGAAAAAGGCAACGGCAGCGGCAACGGCGGCATGCCTGCTGGCAACGATGGCCGCGCACACCGCGCACACCGTACACGCCGCGTCCGTCACCGTGGGGCCGGGCCCCGGCCTGCCGTTGCCCGCCAGCGTGAATCTCGACTTCACCATCGGCATCGAAAGGTTCATCTTCTTTCGCATCGGCGATGGCGCCTTGCCCACGCCAGGCGGCACGCGCAGCACCGCGAGCTTCGTGCTGACGCCGTCGATTCCCGGCGGCCCCACCACGCCGGCCGCCGGCAACAACACGCACCTGAACTGGAGCGGCGCGGCACCCACCTTTTCGGTGGCGTCGAGCGGCAACGTGCTGCCCGTCGAAGTGCGCAGCAACGCGGGCACGGTCAGCCTGTACGCCACGGTAAGCGCGCCGCTCGCCAGCGGGCCGAACACGCTCCCGATGTCGGTCATTGCCGTGAGCTCGAGCGACCCCTTGCTGCCCGCGCCGGCGATTCCCGCCTCGGGGTCCGGCACGCCGGTGACCGTTCCGCCCACCGACATCACCGGCCTCGTGACCCTGCGCACCGCGATGTGGACCTTCTCGTACGTCAACTCGGCGAGCCGCACCGCGGGCAACTACCTGGGCACGGTCGCCTTCACGGCGAGTTCGCCCTGAACCGCAAGTCAGCTGCCGCTGGGATTGATCCCCAAAGCTCCGGCCTGCCCTTCAACCCTTCAGGAGCTTTGCATGAACAACAAGAACCCCCGCACGATGCCGTGGATTGCCGCCGCCTGCCTCGGCCTGGCCGCCTTCGCCGCCCAGGCGCAGGTGCCCGCCGATGCGCCGGCCGGCACCACCGTGCAGTGCAAGGACGGCAGCTATGCGTCGCCCGACACCAAGTCGGGCGCGTGCCGCGGGCACAAGGGCATCAAGACCTGGTTCGGCAAGGACGCCAAGGCCGCGCCGGCAGCAACAGCTGCTGCCCCGGCCGCACCGGCATCGGCCCCCGCGGTCGAAACCCAGTCGGCCAAAGTCGACAAGACCGGCGTGGCCCCGAGCACCGGCACGGCGACCCGCACGCCCGGCGCGCCCGACCTCACGAAGATGGCGGCCGCACCCGGTGGCGGCGCCGGCAAGGTGTGGGCCAACGACGAGACCAAGGTCTACCACTGCATGGGCGACCGCTACTACGGCAAGACCAAGAAGGGCGAGTACCTGAGCGAAGCCGATGCAAAGGCGAAAGGCATGCACGCATCCCACAACAAGGCCTGCTCCTGAACCCCGGTCCTACTTCGGCTGGGACTCGACCTCGCGGGTCCAGCGGTCGATCAGGCGCTTTCGCTCGGCCGCTTTTCCGTACTTCTCGAAGTCGTACTTGATGAGCTTCACGTCGGCCATCGACGCGATGCGCGCGTCGGGCTTGAAGGTCTTGTTGGCGGGCGTCTGGAGGCTGCCCGCCTTCGCGCCGATGGACTGGCCCGCGGGGCTCATGAGCCAGTCGTAGTAGCGCCTGGCGCTGTCCTTGTTGCGCGCGCCCTTCACCAGCGCAATGCCGCCCACTTCGTAGCCCGTGCCCTCGCAGGGCGCGGCGGTCTTCACTGGAAATTTGTCAAAACGCCAGCGCTCGAAACCGAAGATGAAGCTCACGCCGATGGCCACTTCGCCCTTGGCCACGTTGGGCGCCTGGGCCTGGCCGCTGCGCGTGTAGCTGGTGACGTTGCGGTGCAGCTTCTTCAGGTAGTCGAAGGCCGCCTCTTCGCCCATCTGCTGCACCAGCCCCGCGATGATGGTGTAGGCCGTGCCGCTGGAAGCCGGATGCGATATTTCGATCTCGCCCTTGTATTCGGGCTTGATCAGGTCGGCCCAGCACTTGGGTTCGTGCAGCTTCTTTTTCTTCAGCAGATCGGTGTTGAAGCCGAAGCCGATGGCGCTGGTGTAGAAGCCGCCCACCATGTTCTGCGACATGGCGTACTGCCGCACCGACCATTCGTGCAGGTCGTTGATGTAGGCCGGCCGATAGGCGTCGAGCAGCCCCTGTTCGGCCGCCTGCAGGAACGGGTCGCCGGTGCCGCCCCACCAGATGTCGGTCTTGGGGTTGGCGGCCTCGGCCCGCAGTTGCGCACCGATCTCGCCGGTGCCCTTGTGGGCCTGCTGCACCTTGATGCCGGTCTCGCGCGTGAAGGCCGTGGCAGCGGCTTCGCACCAGCCCGCGTCGGTGCTGCACAGCGCGTTCACGGTGCCTTGCGCGGACGCGTTCGGAGAAGCGAGGAGAAGCATCGCGCTGCCCAGGCATGCGGCGGCTGCTGCGAGCTGGCGAACGGAGCGGATGGAGCGACTTGAGCGAAGGGGCCGGATGGCGAAGGGACGCATGCGTTTGTCTCCTGCGAGTGACTCGCTGTTTGTTATTGGAAAAACCGAAGCCGCAGGATAGCGCCCGCGCCGGCGTTCAGGGCGCGACCTGCAGCAGCGGCGGCAGATGCTCGGCCAGCCAGTCGATCACCACGCGCGTCTTGAACGGCAGGTAGCGGCTGCGCGAGCGGATCACGTTCAGCTCGAAGCCGAAAGGCAACGGCTCCTCGAACACGCGCACCAGCGTGCCGGCCGCGAGTGCATCGGCCGCGAGCCAGGCCGGCAACCGCGCCAGGCCCATGCCGCCGACGGCCGCTTCGAGCAGCACCTCGGCGCTGTCGCAACGCAGCCGCGAGGGCAGCGTCACTTCGACGAGGCGCCCCTCGGCATCGTGAAAGCGCCAGGCCGAGACCTGGCCGTCGCGCGCATAGAGCACCGCTTCGTGCCCGGCATGCGCGCCGTTTGCGTCCTGTGGTGTCCCTTGCGCGCTCTGCAACTCGCCGATGGACCTGGGGTGGCCGCGCTCCGCCAGGTACGCCGGCGCGGCACACAGTGCCATCCACTGCACGCCGACCGGCCGCGCGATCAGCTCCGCGCTGTCGGCCAGCTCGCCGCTGCGAACCGCGAGGTCGAGCCCCTCTTCCGCCAGGTCCACGCGCCGGTCGTTGAACGAGAGTTCGAGCGACAGCTGCGGGTGCCGACGCGCCAGCGCCAGCAGCAGCGGCCCGACCTTGAGCCGGCCGAGCATGGCCGGCATGCTGACCCGCACGAGGCCGGTGGCGGTGCTGCGCGCCACGTCGGTCATGGCCTCGGCCGCATCGAGTTCGGCCAGCACGCGCCGGCAACGCTCGTAATAGCCGTGGCCTTCTTCCGTGAGGCTCTGGCTGCGCGTGGTGCGCAGGAACAGCCGCGTGTTCAGCCGTGCCTCGAGCCGCGCGATGCTCTTGGCCACCGCGGAACGGGTGACGTACAGGCGCTGCGCCGCCAGCGCAAAGCTGCCGGCCTCGACCGCCGCGACGAATTCTTCGATGCCCTGCAGGCGTTGACCCATTGGATACTTTCAATCGCCACTGAAGAGAAAATTATCCGCCACCGGATATTCAACATCGTCAATAGCATGGCAGCTCACTGTTTCGTGGAGCTTTCTCAATGCAACGACAAGAACCCGTCGATACCCTGCGGCGCCATTACTGGCGACTGCCCCGGCTGGGCCGCGCCCATCTCGAGCAGGCCGAAGCGCCGCTGCCCACTCCCGGCCCCGGCCAGATCCTCGTGAAGGTGGCGGCCGTGTCGCTCAACTACCGCGACCTGCTGATGATCGAGGACGGCATGGGCATGGCCCTCGACCTGCCCTTCACGCCCGGCTCCGACATGGCCGGCACCGTGGTCGCCGCCGGCCCCGGCGTGACCCGTTTCGCCGTCGGCGACTGCGTGATCAACACCTTCTGGGGCGGCTGGACCGACAGCCACTGGCATGCCGACACCACGCTGATGGGCGGCCCCGGCCCCGGCGTGCTGGCATCGCACGTGCTGATCGACGCGGCATGGGCCGTGTCCGCCCCCACCACGCTGAGCCTTGCCGAAGCCAGCACCCTGCCCTGCGCAGGCCTCACCGCCTGGTTCGCACTGGCCGAGACCGGTGGCCTGCGCGCGGGCGAGACGGTGCTGATCCACGGCACTGGCGGCGTCGCGCTGTTCGGCCTGCAACTGGCGCGGCTGCACGGCGCGCAAGCCATCATGGTGACGGGCAGCGAGGACAAGCGCGAACAGGCGCTGGCACTCGGCGCCACGCAGGTGCTGTCGCGCGACAGCGACTGGCCGGCCGAAGTGCGCCGCCTCACGAATGGCCGCGGCGCCGACCACGTGCTCGAACTGTCGAGCGGTCCCAATCTCGATCGATCGCTGCAAGCCGTGAAGCAGGGCGGCCGTGTGTCGATCATCGGCATGCTCGGTGGCGACACGCTGAGCGCGTCGTTCTACGCGATGGTGCTGGGCCGCGTGACGGTACAAGGCATCGGTGTCGGCCATCGGCGCGCGCTGGAAGACCTGGTACGTGCCGTCGACGTGAATGCGCTGAAGCCGGTGATCGCGGGGCAGTACGGTTTCGATGCGCTGCCCGACGCGCTCGATCATCTGGCGCGTGGTGCGTTCGGGAAGATCGTTGTGACGCTTTGATGGGCCGCTGTTCAGGGCGACGCCCACGCCGACGGTGTGCTCTGCTCCGCGAATGTCCCCCGCTTCGCTCCTCCTTTATTTCGCTGCGCAGAGCACACCATCCGCGTGAGCGTCATCAGAGTGGTCGTTGATCAGCGGTACACCA
>NZ_QAJK01000019.1 GCF_003852515.1 Variovorax sp. KBW07
TGGTGTACCGCTGATCAACGACCACTCTGATGACGCTCACGCGGATGGTGTGCTCTGCGCAGCGAAATAAAGGAGGAGCGAAGCGGGGGACATTCGCGGAGCAGAGCACACCGTCGGCGTGGGCGTCGCCCTGAACAACAGCAGTCTTCGAACCAAACACAACGCGGCAAACAACAAGGCAATGCGTCATCTCAATGCCCTCCCGCAGCAGGTTCAGCAGCCGCAGCGGTCTGCAGCGCCGTCATGCCACCCGGCGAAGTGCCGGTCAGCACCAGCTGCAGATCGGTGTCCGCCAGCCAGAAGTCGCGCTGCGCCTCGATGCCGGCGCTCACCACCAGCATGCTTGCGCGCGTTTCACCGAGAAGCTCCCACACGCTCGCGAGCATCCCGTTGTAGCGCAGCACCATCTCTTCGTTCACCTGCTTGCGCAGCGGCAACACCTCGTCGCGGTAACGGCGGGCGATCGCGTAGGCCGTGTTCCAGCCTTGCCAGGCTTCGCGCGCCTCGCTTGCGGCCAGCACCCCCACGTCGCGCACCCGCGCGGCCGATTGCATGTACTGGGCCTCGGCGCGGCCGTTGCGGGCCTGGCCCCAGTCGAAGATCGGAATCGGCAGGTCTAGCTCGAAGCCGCGCTGCCTCGATTTCGAGCGGTCGGCGTCGTTCTCGAACGTGGTGTTGCGCACCACGCCCAGTTCCATCGCGTTGATCACGCTCGTGGCGTGCGTCAGGCCGAGCGAGCCGGCCACCGCCGTGTTCTGCGCCTGGGCCGAACGCACGTCGAGCCTGTCGCGCAGCGCCAACGCCTGCACGTCGCCCAGCTCGGGGGCGGCCTTCGGCAGCGGCGGCAGCCGGTCGGGCAGGGTGTAGGCGGTGCGCGTGCCGCTCAGGCCCAGCAGGCGCGTGAGCTGCTCGCGGCTGGCGACGGCGGCTTGTTCGGCCCGCGCCAGCTGTGCCGACGCATCGGCCAGCAGCAGCTGTTCGCGCGTGCGTTGCAATGCGCTCCAGTTGCCGACCTTGGCCATCCGGTGTGCCAGCTCGGCACCGGCTTCGGCGGCGTCCTTCGCGTCTCGCAGGTAGGCCACGCTCTGCTGCGCAGCCACCGCGCGCACCCAGGCGCGGCGTGTGTCGGCGGCCAGCAGCAGCACGCTTTGCGCGGCCTGCAGCTTGGCGGCCTCGTGGCGCTGGCCAGTCCAGCGGGCCTGCCACGGCAGCGTGACGAGGCCCACCACGTTGAAGCTCAGCATCCGCTCGAACTCGCGTTCGCTGCCCTGCGCCAGGCGGCTGAAAGACAGCACCGGGTTCGGCAGGCTCGAGGCCTGCACGCGGTCCGCGTCGCTCAGTTGCAGCGTGGCAAAGGCGTCCTGCACGCGCGGGCCGTTGACCAGCGCGATGCGCACGGCGGATTCGGCGCCCAGCGGCTTGGCGAGCAGCGCATCGACGCTCTTCTGCGAGGCCTCGTCGGGCTTGCGCTGGGCCGCGGCGCCCGCCATGAGCGGGTTGCCGTCGACCAGCGACTGCACGTCGGCGCTGCCACCATCGGAGGAGAGGCTGGCGCAGCCGGCCAGCGTCAGCGCGCCGGCCAGCGCCACCGCGCTTTTAAGGAATGAATGAAAGCGGGGCTTGCGTCCGCTGGGCGGCCGCGGGTCGCCATGTGGCGTCACATGGCGGGGGATGCCGGCAGTCTGCCGGCGCACAACAAAGGGGTTCACGCTCGATCTCCATGAGCAATTCGACGGACGCCGCGAGCCTGCAAAGGCTCACTGCGGACGGACTACGGGCAGGGAGATCAGGAAATGGGCGGCTTCAGGCCCTGGGCGGGCTCCGCGCTGGCGAAGCGGGCCGCATGTGCAGCCGGCGCAGCCTGGGGCGCGCCGTGCACGGTATCGACAAGAGGCATGCCGCCGACGGCCACCGTGTGGCAGACCTGGCAGGCGGTGCAGGTGCCGCAGCCCTGGTGGCCGGTGCCGCCGTGGTCGTCGCCGTCACCGCTGCCGCCATCGTGCGAGGCGGCGCTGGCGTGGTCGGCATGGCCGGCCATGCCCGTGTGGTCCATCGCGCCGCTGCCGGCCACTTCCATGGCTTCATGGCAATGCGCTTCCGTGGCCATCGTGAGGGCGGAAGCGGCCGGCTCGGCAGTTGCCACCGCCACCGCGGGCAGCGAGTGCTTCACCATTTCGACCGCCATGGCGTCGCCGAGCCAGCCGCGAATGGGCAGCAGGGCGATCATCAAGGCGAGCAACAGGGTGCGCATGGGGCGGATGATAAACCGGTGGCCTAAGACACCAGCTGGCCGCGGGCCTTGTCGGCCCACACCTGCAGGTTGTCGAGCAGGTCCTTCTGGCTGAAGGAGCAGCTTTCTTCGCTGAAGAGCGCGCTCGATTCGAGCCGGTCGAGCAGGTTCAGCAAAACCTCGCCGTAGCGAGGGGGCAGGGCGGCGAGCAGCTCGGTGCTGGCGCGGGCCTCGTCGGACAGCACGGTGACCGATCGGCCGGTGCCGCCGCCGTTGCGCAAGGCGCCCAGGCGGGCGGCGACGGCGTCGAGTTGCTGCATCGCGTTGGTGTTGCTCATTGCGCAGCCTTTCCCGGTGGCGGCAGCGACAGGCCGCGCTCCCGCATCAGGTCGCGCAGCACGTCGGGGTAATCGGTAATGAGGCCGTCCGCGCCCCAGTCCATCAGCCGCAGCATGTCGGCGCGCTGGTTCACGGTCCAGGGCAGCACCTTCATGCCCAGGCCCTGGGCTTCCTTGATGACGGCGGGCGTCAGGTCGGCGTAGGCGGGCGACCAGATCAGCGGGCCGGGCGTGTTGCCCGCCGCCGCCTTCACCAGCTTCGGCACCGAGGCAAAGCTGGCGGCGTCGAGGCCGGCGGTCCAGCGGCTGTCTTTCAGCGTGCGGGCGGTGCTCAGGTAGGCGCGCGGCAGTTGCGGCGCGAGCTGGCCGACCAGCGCCAGCGTGCGCCAGTCGAAGCTCTGGATGGTCACGCGGTCGGCCATCTTCGCCTTGTCGATCTCGGCCAGCAGCGCGCGCACCATGGGTTCGGGCGCCGCCGTTTCGGCGGGCTTGTTCGGATCGATCTTGGTTTCGATGTTGAAGCGCACCGTCGCCGCATTGGCGCCGCGCGCCTGCACCTGCGCGAACAGCGCGGCCAGCGTCGGAATGCGCTCGCCGTCGCGCGGCTGCTGCAGCGCGAACTGCTTGCCGTAGTCGCTCGCGGGGTTCAGGCGGCCCACGTCGTAGCTCTGCAACTGCGCCAGCGTGAGCGAGCGGACGGCCGCGCCGCTCTTCGGCGCCAGCCAGGCACCGCTGGCGTTGCGCGTGTGGTCGGGGTTGAGCGAGGTGTCGTGCGAGATCACGACCACGCCGTCGGCCGAGAGCCCGATGTCGAGCTCCAGCGTGGTCACGCCCAGGTCGATGGCATTCGAAAACGCGGCCAGCGTGTTCTCGGGCGCCAGGCCGCGTCCGCCACGGTGGGCTTGGAGGTCGAAGTGCAACTTCGTGGTGGGCGCGATGGCCGCGCAGCCACCGGCCACCAGGGCAACGGCAAACAGGAGGTGTTTCATTTGAGTTGGACCTTGATCCCGCTGTCCAGCACGGTGATGTCGCCAATTTCGTAGGTCTTGCGGCCGACCGTGAGTTCATCGGCGGTGAAGCTGCGCAGCACCTGCCCTTGCAGCAGCTCTTGCGCGACCACGGCGCCGACCTTCTGCAGCCGCTGTGCGTCGCGGCCCTCCACGCCCTGCAGCTCGAGCTTTTCGGCCTTGGGCTGGTCGAGCCGCAATGCCCGCGTGGCGGCGTCGTAGCGCAGCGCGCTGCTCACCGACACGATGCCCTGCACCGGCGACGACGCCAGCAGCGGGCTCGCAATGGTCAGCGTGGCGGTGATGGCCGCGCGGTTGGCTTGCGCGTCCAGCGCCAGCAGCGGGTCGCGCAGCCCGACCATGAAGATCTCGGCATAACGCTCGGCCACCGGAAAGCGCTTGGCGATCTGCGACTGCAGCTCGTCGCGGGTGGCGGTGTATTCGTTGGTGAAGAAGTTGAAGCCGGCCAGCGCCGCGAACGGCGCCTGGAGAGCCGTGGCGCCCAGCAGCGCGCGCAGCAACCGACGGCGGGAGGTGGTGGGAGACGGGGTGCGGAGGTTCATACCGTGCCGAGCTTGCCACAGCCGCAAAGGTTCCCGCCAGCCTCCCGTGCTTCTCCCGTGCTTGCTTCAGAGCGGCCGGCGGCGGGCGTAGCGCACCACCGTCACGCCCGGCTTGGCCTGGCGGGTCGAGGGCATCACGAGCACGCAGTCGTCGTACGGCGTGACGACGGGTTCGCCGTCGTTCCAGCCGATCACGGTGCCCGCGCGGGCGATCACTTCCAGGCCGGTGAAGGGCTGTGCAAAACGGAAGTCTTCGCTGCGCGCCACCACCGGGTCGGTCACGTCCAGCGCCCATTGGCGCGGCGCATCGGGCTGCAGCCAGCCGGGCAACTGCTGGGCGATGGCGGCATCGTCCAGCGCGCCGGCCGCGCGCAGGAAGCGCGCACACTGGTCCTGCGCCACGGTGCGGCTGGCCGGATCGCCATGAAAACCGCATTCGACCAGCAGGGCCAGGGCGTCGCTTTGTTCATTGGCATCGGGCGC
Source organism: Variovorax sp. KBW07 (assembly GCF_003852515.1). Classification (GTDB taxonomy): domain Bacteria; phylum Pseudomonadota; class Gammaproteobacteria; order Burkholderiales; family Burkholderiaceae_C; genus Variovorax. Next base: position 4,622 of record NZ_QAJK01000019.1, read on the forward strand.
GCCGAAGCGGCCGAAATCGCGCATGCGCACGCCGTCCTTGTGGCCCGCGTCGATGACCACGTGTTCCGGGCTGCGCATCGCCTGCGCCAGCCGCAGGTTGCGCGGCTGGATGCCGGTGAGTGTGAGCGGCGCCGAGGGCTCGTGCATCGAATGCAGGTCGAGCAGCCAGTCGGCCTGCGCCACGAAGGGCTCCAGCGCGGCGGCGCGGCGCCGCTCCCGCGTGGTGCCGCTTGCCAGGCGCTCGGGCACCCATTGGCGGTTCAGGTCTTCATCGGTGAAGCGCGAGGCATCGTGGTCGGCCGCGTCGAAGCGGTCGAAGGCTTCGAGGTTGCAGAACGCCAGCGTGAGCGTGCCGCGCTGCGGGCGAACCCCGGCTTCCAGCAGGCCCTTGAGCGCCCAGGCGCCGCACACTTCGTTGCCGTGCACCAGCGCGCTGATCATCACGTGCCGGCCGGGCACCGCGGCTTCGAATTGCCAGACGCCTTCGACGCCGGTGTTGCCGGCGCGCCAGGCGGAAAGGTCGGGGGCGGGGAGTTGAAACAAGGCAGATGCAGACACGGACACGCTCATTCCTTGATGTTGGCGAATTGCACGATGGTCTTGTACTTGGCGGTTTCGGTGACCATGAACTTGTCGATGTCCACGTTCGAAGTCGGGACGACCGAGCTGGTGGCCTCCATCTTCTTGCGGAAGTCGGGCGAGCGCAGGGTTTCGTTCAGCGCCGTCTTCAGCCTGGCCAGCACCGGCTCGGGCAGCTTGGCCGGCCCCATCAGCGCGAACCACACGCCGATGTCCAGCCCCTTCAGGCTCGGGCTTTCGCTGAGCGCGGGCAGGTCGGGCGTGATGGCCGAGCGCCTGGCTTCGGTGGTGCCCAGCGCCACCATCTTGCCGCTGCGGATGTAGGGCAGCGCGCTCGACAGCACGAACACGCCGAAGTCGATGTTGCCGCCCAGCAGGTCGTTGGTGAGCGGCGCCACGCCGCGGTAGGGCACGTGCGTCATGAAGATGCCGCCCTGCTGCTTGAGCATTTCGCCGGCCAGGTGCAGCGAGGTGCCCACGCCGGAACTGCCGTAGCTGTACTTGCCGGGGTTCTTTTTCAGCAGCGCGAGAAATTCGCCGGTGTTCTTCACGCCGGCCGCCGGGGCCGCCACCAGCACCAGCGGCTGTGAGGCGATCAGGCCGATGGGGGTGAAATCTTTTGCCTCGTACTTCACGTTGGCGTTGACCAGCCTGCTGATGGCCAGTTCGTTGCTGGCGCCGGCGAGCAGCGTGTAGCCGTCAGGCGCCGCGTTGGCGACCTTCTGTGCGCCGATGGCACCACCGGCGCCACCCACGTTCTCGATGATCACCGGCACGCCGAGGCGATGGGACAGCTCGACGCCGAGCGCGCGCCCGGTCAGGTCGGTCGAACCGCCCGGCGGGTAGGCCACCACCAGCGTGATCGGCTTCGAGGGATAGGCCTGGGCGCTGGCCGGGCCGGACGCGGCCCACGCAAGGCCGCACAGGGCAATGGCGATACAGGAAGAAAAACGGCGGGGGAGACGCATCGTTGCCTCGGAGTTGTAGTAATCCGGGCGATTTTGCGGAGCCGGCCGCTCTTGCGCGGTGCCGTACTGGCACGAAGTGGTGCCGATTGGGTTGCGGATCGAAGAAAAGGCCGATCTGGGGGTAGAGCAACGTCAGCGCGGCGTCATCGCCCGCCACACGTCTTCGGCCAGCGGGCTCAGCCGGCGCTTCGGCCGGTACAACCGGACCTCGAAGCGCACCTCCATGCGCCGCCCGCCCACCGGCACGAGCCGGCCGGTCTTGCAGTCGCCCTGCACCATCGACCAGGGCAGCCACGCCACGCCCAGCCCCCTGAGCACGTATTCGTAGAGCGCATCGGCCGAGTCGCATTCGATGCGGCGCTTCAGGCGCGGCGCATGCGGGTTGTTGGCCAGCAGGTCTTCGACCATGCGCCCCATGGCGAGCGTGCGGACGTACGAAAGAAAAGGCACTTCGCCCGTACCGTCGAGGCTGTGCATCGCGCGGCCCTGCGCGTCGGCGCGCGACACCGGCACCAGCTTGTCGGACGCCACCGTCACATGGGAGAACTGCCGCCCGTCGAGCCGGAAGGTGAGCGCGGCATGGTGAAAGATGAGCGAGAAATCGACCTCGTTGTGCTCCAGCATGCGCACCGTTTCGGCCAGCGCGCCGGTCAGCACGCGCACCTCGCCCTGTTGCAGCACGGGCTGCAGCCGCACCAGCCAGTCGGCCATCACGGTGCGTGCCAGCGTGCGGCCCGTGACCACCGTCACCGTGCGGGCCTGCCGGCCGGCCACGTTGTGCACCTCTTCGCGCGAGCCCTCGACGCTGCGAACCACCTGGCCGGCATTGTCCAGGAAGCTTTCGCCCGCCGCCGTCAGCACCACGGGCGAGCTGCCCCGCTCGATCAACGCCGTGCCGGCCCACGATTCGAGCGCGCGGATGCGCCGCCCGAACGCCGGATGCGTGACATGCCGAAGCTCGGCCGCGCGCGTGAAACTGCGCGTCTGCGCCAGCGCGATGAAGTCTTCCATCCATTTGAGTTGCATGGTGCGTGGTGCGTGGTGTCGTTGGCCGTTGCTGCTGCTTGCGCTAGTTCAGGCCTGCCACCGGATAGCGCCGCCATCCAGCCTCCGCGTGGCGTTTGCCGTGCGCAAAGATGTAGCCCAGAACCTCCCTGGGGTCCGAGAGCTTGTCGGGATTCGCCTTCTTCCATTGCGCGAATCCGGCCTTCAACGCCGGCTCTTCCTCCAGCATCCGGTGCGCGGTGTCTTCGAAGACGTAGTCCGAGAAGTTTTCCTTCTTCTCTAGCACGCTGTTGAAGAAACCCCAGCGAAAGAAGCTGTCTTGGGCCGCGGGCTCGAGCGTCTCGACGAGGTAGCGGGCCTTGTCCTGGTCGAGCGACACCCACACATCGCCGGCGCGCGCCTGCACGGTCTCGGTTCGCTCGACCAGCACCACCTCGTCATGGAACATGTGGCCCTCGTAAGGCCCGGCTCGCGGCACCACGCTCTGGATGCCGTACACCCGGGCCGAATGAAAGACCTGGTCTTCTTCCAGCCGCCGCAACGCCACGCCGTTCCACTGCAGCCGCTCGATCACCTCGCGCCAGGCCTGCGGAATGAGGTAGGCCTTCGGCGCAACAGCCGCGGCGTCTTCGACATAGCGGTTGAAGTACGGAATGTCTTTTTCCCACGGCCGGCTGCGGTCGTAGGCCAGCCGCTGGTAGTTGCCCAGGGCGCTGGGCGTGCGCACCGCCTCGTACCCCTTGAATCGCAGGCTGGCCGGCCGGCTGTGGTCCTCTCGCCATGAGAGCGGCCAGTTGGCTTGCCGCGCGGCCCCGGCCTTCGCCTGGCGACGCAGGTTCTGAATCCGCGCCGCATGCGCGACGGTGAACCCCAGCACCACTTCGACCAGCGACCGCATCGCCGACACACGGTCGGCGTAGGGCTTCAGCATGTGGGTCTCGGGCATGAAGCCGATGGTGTGGTGCAAGGCCGCGTAGCCGGTGGAAAAGCGCGGCGTGTCCAGAAAATCGGCGATGCCGTCGTCCGGCGTTTCGGCCACGCAGTTCACATACGGGCAGGTAGGCCAGCCGTGTTGGTCCATGCCGCTGTAGATTGCCGGCAGCATGCTGTCGCGCAGGAAATGCCCGAGCCCACCTCCCAGCTTGTCGGGCTGGGTCGGAATCAGCGTCATGGTGCAGGCGTAGTCGGCGCCGTTCGACGTGTGGGTGTCGACCATCACGTCCGGGTCCCACGCGGTGAAGAAACGGCTGAACACCTGCGCGGCCAGGCTGTCACACTTGATGAAGTCGCGGTTCAGGTCCAGGTGTCGCCCGTTGCCGCGAAAGCCGAAAGACTCGGGGCCCTGCTGGTTCACGCGCGAAGTGTTCTGGCGGTTCAGGCAGCCGTCCACGTTGTAGACCGGAATGAACAGGAAGACCGTGTCGCCCAGTGCCGCCAGGCGTGCAGGCTGGGTGCAGAAATCGCGCACCAGCGCCATGCAGGTGTCGATGCCTTCGGGCTCCCCGGGGTGAATGCCGTTGTTGTTGAAGAACACCGGCCGCCCTTGCCGTTTCAGCGTCTCGCGGTCGAACTGGCCGCCGGCCGTGACCACGCCCGCGTGCATCGGAATGCCGTTGTCCGACGTGCCGATCTGCGTCCACCGCAGCACCGAGGGAAAGTGCTCGGCCAGCCGCTCGTAGAAAGCGATGCATTCGGCCCAGGTGGTGGTCTGGTTGCGGTTGCCCGCTTCGTACGGCGTGAGGTAGCGGGTGTCTTGCTCTGCAGTCATGGGAAGGGCTCCGTTCAAACAGCTTGCACAAATTCGACAGGTTGCGCGGCGTAGCAGTTCGCCAGCAGCTCGCGCGTGTACGGGTGCGCCACTTCGCCGGCGGTGATGCGGCTTGCCGGAAGGGTCTCGACGACTTCGCCCTGGCGCATGACCGCGACACGGTCGCACATGTGGGCGATCACGCCGAGGTCGTGGCTCACGAAGAGAAAGGTGGTTCCGAGGTCGCGCCGCACCTCCTGAAGCAGGTTCAGCACTTCCGCCTGGATCGATGCGTCCAGCGCCGAGGTCGGCTCGTCGAGCAGCAGCACCTCCGGCTCCAGCACCAGCGCCCGTGCAATGGCCACGCGCTGGCGCTGGCCGCCGCTGAGCTGGTGCGGGAACCTGAAGCGGAAGCTCTTGCCCAGCCCGACCCGGTCGAGGGCAGACACCACGCGCTGCTCGATCCGGTCGAAGCCGTGGCAACGCATGGCTTCGCTCAGGCAGCGGTCGATGGTGTGCCGGGGATGCAGCGAGCCGAAGGGGTCCTGAAAGATCATCTGGACCTTCAGGCGGTAGTCGCGCTGCGGAGCGCTACCGGTCGCGCGCCGATGGCCAAGCACGGAGACCTCGCCCTGCCAGTCGCCATCCAGTCCCGCCAGCACGCGCAGGATGGTGGACTTGCCGCTGCCCGAGCCGCCAACGATGCCGAAGGATTCGCCCTTGGCGACGTCGAACGACGCCTGCTTCACGGCGTGATGGCGCGTGGCACCCTGCCCGTAGAAAACATCCAGCCCCGCGCAATGGATGGCGGTTTCGCGCGGGCTGGTGGCGCTGGCTTTATCGGGCATGTTGCGCCGTCGCTTCCTGGATGAGCTTGCGGTCGATGGTGGGCAAGGCCTGCCCGGGATGCTCGCCCGTGGGCAGGCAGTTGAGCAGGCCGCGGGTGTAGGGGTGCTGCGACTGGAACAGGTCCTTGGCCGCACAGGACTCAAGCACCTGGCCGCGGTACATGACCAGCACGCGGTCACAGAAATGCGCCACCATCTTCAGGTCGTGGCTGATCATCAGCAGGCCCATGCCGCGCTTGCGAATCTCGCGGTCCATCATCTCCAGCACCTGGCCGCGCACCATCACGTCGAGCGCCGACGTGGGCTCGTCGGCAATCAGCAGGCCGGGTTCGGCGATCATCATCGCGGCGATCATCACGCGCTGGCCGATGCCGCCCGAGAGCTGATGCGGGTACGCGTCGTACACGCGCCCGGGCTGGTCCACGCCGACGGTCTCCAGCATCTCGAGCACCCGGGTGCGCGCCTGGCCGGACTTGAACACGCCGTGCAGCAGGCCGGCCTCGGCAATCTGCTTGCCGATGCGCAGCACCGGATTCAGCGAGAACTTCGGGTCTTGCAGCACCATGCCGATGCGGCGCCCGCGAATGCCGCGCCATCCGGCGGCATCTTGCCGCGTCAGGTCGATGCCGTCGTAGGTCATGCGCGCCGCGCGGGCCTGCCCCGGGGAGCGCACCAGGCCCAGAACGGCGCGCGCGGTCATCGATTTTCCCGAGCCGGATTCGCCCACGATGCCGATGCGCTCGGCGCCCATCTGCAGCGACAGCGACCTCACGACATCCACCGGGCCCGTGGCCGTCGGGTACGTGACGGTCAGGTCTTCGATCAGCAGCTCAGCCATTTTTCGGGTCCAGTACGTCGCGCAAGCCATCGCCCACGAGGTTGAAGGCCAGGCTGCCGAGCAGGATCGCCACGCCGGGCACCGCGGCCACCCACCACTGGTCGAAGATGTACTGGCGGCCGGTGGCAATCATCGCGCCCCATTCGGACATGGGTGGCTGCGCACCCAGGCCGAGAAAGCCCAGGCCGGCGGCCGTGAGGATGATGCCGGCCATGTCCAGCGTGACGCGTATCACCGTCGATGGCAGGCAGATCGGCAGCAGGTGGCCAAAGAGAATGCGCGAAGTGGGCAGCCCCTGCACCCTGGCGGCCTGGATGAAGTCGCTGCCCTTGACGGTGCGCGTTTCGGTCCGGGCGATGCGTGCGTAGGGCGGCCATGCGGTGATGGCGATGGCGATCACCGCGTTCACGATGCCCGGCCCGAGCACGGCCACCAGCGCCAGTGCCAGCACCAGGCGCGGAAAGGCCATGAAGATGTCGGTGATGCGCATCAGCACGGCTTCGATCCAGCCGCCGAAGTAGCCCGCGCACATGCCCAGCAACAACCCCACCGGTGCCGACAGCACCGCCACCAGCGACACGATCAGCAGCGTGGGCCGCGTGCCGTAGATGACGCGGCTCAGCAGGTCGCGGCCGAGCTGGTCGGTGCCCAGCCAGTGCGCCGTGCCCGGAGGCAGCAGCCGCTGCGTGATGTCCTGCGCGTTGGGGTCGAACGGTGCCAGCCAGGGCGCGAACACCGCCGACAGCACCATCAACGCGAGGATGACCATGCCGAACACCATGGCCGGGCTGCGCACCGTGCGCAGCCCCACCCGATACCAGCGCCCGCAGCGCGCCTGGAACGCCGAGGCGGGGGCCTCGCTCAGCCACCAATCCTGTCGAAGCATCATGTCCTGGCCCTCGGGTCCATCAGATAACCGAACACGTCGGTCGCGGTGTTGAGAACAACGAAGCACAGGCCCACCAGCAAGGTGCCGCCCAGCACGGCCGACACGTCGGCGCTGAACAGCGCGTTGGTGACATACAGGCCGATGCCGGGCCAGGAGAACACCGTCTCGGTGAGCACCGCGCCTTCGAGCAGCACGGCGTACGACAGCGCGATCACCGTGAGCAGCGGCGCCGCCACGTTCGGCAGCACGTGGCGCACCAGCACCTGCAGCTCCGAAGCGCCCTTGACCCGCGCCGTCAGCACGTATTCCTTGTTCAGCTCTTCGAGAAAGAAGGCCCGCGTCATGCGCGAGATGTAGGCCAGCGAGAAGTAGCCCAGCAATGCGGCCGGTAGCAGCAGGTGCGACAGTCCGTTGCGGAATGCCTCCATGTTGCCGGCACGCAGGGTGTCGACCAGCACCAGGTTGCTCCAGCTGTCGACCGTGTACTGGTAGACGTCGTCGAGCCGCCCGGGGCCGCCGACCCAGCCCAGCCTGGCGTAGAACACCAGCAGCCCGACCAGCCCGAGCCAGAACACCGGCACCGAGTAGCCCAGCAACCCGACCAGGCGCAACAGCTGGTCGATCCACCGGTTGTGCTGATGCGCCGCCAGCATGCCCAGCGGCACCCCGAACAGCACGCCCAGCGCGATGCCGAGGGTTGCCAGTTCGAGCGTGGCGGGGAAGTACTGGCGCAGGTCTTCCAGCACCGAGCGGCCCGTCGACGTCGAGCGACCCAGGTCGCCGCGCGCCGCATTCGCCACATAGCGGGCGAACTGCTCGTAGACAGGTCGGTCCAGGCCCAGGTCGCGCCGGGCCTGCTGGTAGGCCTCGGGCGATGCGCGGTCGCCAACGACCTGGAGCACGGGATCGATGGGTGCCGCCTTGCCGATCAGGAAGGTGACCAGCAGCAGAACCAGCAGCATCAGGGCGAAGGAAAGAAGCGACCGCAGCAGTGCGGCTGGTGCGGCGTACTTGCGCATGGGCGTCTTACTTGGTGACGCCGTCGTACTGGACCAGGTCGGCCACCGAGCCTTGCACGTAGCCCTTGACGTTGCTGCGCAGCGCCACGCGGTTCTGCTCCTGGAACGCGATGACGAACGGCGACCTTGCCTGCACTTCCTTTTGCAGGTTCTGATAGGCGGTGGCCCGCTTGGCCGGATCGGCTTCCTTCAGCGCCGCCAGGGTCTTGGCCGACAACTCGGGAACGAGCCATGAATTGCGCCAGGTCGTGGTGCTCTGGTAGGCACCGTCGCTGTTGTCCACGTTGTAGGCGAACGACTTGGCGTTGGAATGCGGATCGAAGAAATCAGGTCCCCAGTACAGCAGGATGGCCTCGTGCTTGCGGGCACGGTAGCGCGTGATCACCTGGCTGCCGGTGCCGGGCAGCAGGTTGAGCTTGATGCCCGCCTTGGCCATGCTGGCCTGCATCGATTGCGCCATGTCCATGAAGCGCGGGCTGTTGATCACGTCCATGTCGATCTCCAGGCCGTTGATGCCCGCCTTGGCGAGGATGGCCTTGGCGCGTTCCGCATCGAGCTTGTAGGGCGTCGTGGTCAACGCACCCGCGAAGCCGACCGGCAGGAAGGCCTGGTGCGTGCGCATCTGCCCCTTGAGCAATTGCCCGGAGATGCCGTCGTAGTCGACCAGGTAGCGCATCGCGTCCCAGATCGCGGGGTTGCGCAGCTTCTCGTTCTTGAGGTTGAGCGCGATGAAGTGCACCGCGGCCGCGGGGAAGTCTTCGAGACGGATGTCGGGGCGGGCCTTCAGTGCGTCGATCTGGTCGGAGCCGAGATCGCGCACGATGTCCGCGTCGCCGGACTCGATCAACAGGCGCTGCGTTGCAGGCTCGGTGACGCTCTTGATCAGCACGTTGCCGGTCTTCGGCGGGTTGGCGGCTTGCTTGTTCGCCTCCAGCAACAGCACTTCCTTGGGCTTGTAGAGCTTCAGCTTGTAGGGGCCGCTGCCGGCGGAATTGCGGGTCAGCCACTGGTTGCCCAGGTCGCCGGCCTTTTCGTTCTGCAGCACGAGCTTTTCGTCGACGATGGCGCCGGGCCGGGCCGCCAGCACGTTCAGCACATAGGCGGGACCGAATTCGCCGGACCAGCCGAGCACCAGCGTGCCGGCCGAGGTCTTGCGCACCATCTGCTCGATGTTGTCGGGGGTCCACCCCAGCTGGCTCAGGATGGACGCCGGCGCCTTGTTCAGCCGCAGCACGCGCCGGTACGAGAACAGCACGTCCTCCGGGCGCACCGGGTTGCCGCTCTCGAACACCGCGTTCTTGCGCAGCGAGAACTCGATGCTCTTTCCATCGGCCGCGGGCTTCCAGGTGGCGGCCAGGGCCGGCTTCAGCCGGGTCGGGTCCTTGGGGTCGTAGCGCACCAGCGGCTCGTAGATGTTCGCCACCACTTCGCCGCCGGAAAATTCGAAGGCCTCCGCGGGATCGAGACTGACGATGTCATCGATGTTCTTGGCCACCACCAAGGTGTCCTTGGGCGTGGCCGCCAATGCGGACAGCGAGAAAAGAGCGCCGATCACGGCGATACAGATTCGAGGACTCAAGGTTCACTCCTGGTTGAGGGCGGGGACGCGGATCAGGCAGGTCGCTGTGCGATCCACTGCTCGTGCTGGAAAAAACCTTCTTTGGCCTGGTCGCGGACCGCCAGGCATGCATCGAGCACGGGGCCGCCGTAGGCGCCGGCCTTGTCGAGCAGATTCAGGGTGCCGAGCATGCGGCGCCCGTCGAGGATCGGGATGTTGATGACCGCGCCGAGCCCCTGCCCGACGATGGCCGGCAGGTCGGAGAAATGCGGGCCGAAGTGATCGGGGTGGTTGGCCACGAAGCACTCTCCGCGTTCCATCAACGCGGTCCACTCGGTCGTGTCCCTGGGCTTTCTGCCGTGGATCGGATACGCCTCGGGTTGGCTGGAATAGATCCGCTCGACGCTGGGCTCGTGAGGCAGGACGCGGCTGACGGTCAGCAGCCTGTGGCCGATGCGCTGCCGCAGCCGTTCGCTGATGGCGGCAAAGGTGGCTTCGAATTCGGGAGTCGGGTGGGCGCTCATGGGCGGGTCTTTTTTTTCTTGGCTGGCGCAGTCGCCGGCTTGGCCTTGGGCGCGGAAGATCGCCTCGTCGGCGAGCCATGGCTCTGCAGTTCTTCGTGGGTGTCGGCATCGCCCGAACCCGCCTTGAACAGGGGCGCGGTGCCAACCCAAAGCACCGTGGCGGCCTTGGCGAAAGGGTTCTCCCAGCAGTGCGGCGTGTCGGAAGGCAGGTGGACCGAATCGCCTTCGCTCAGGTGGAGTTTTCTCTCGCCCAGGGTGTATTGCAGGTTGCCGCTGATGACGTAGGCCAGCTCTTCGCCAGGGTGCGTCACGGGCGAAGACCTGTGCCCCGGAGGAACGGTCACCACCAGCGCATTCACCACGCTGGAGGGAAATTCCCCGCTGATCCGGTCGAATGTCATGCCGCTCGCCTGGAGCTGGAACGGCGTGCGCGCGCTTTGCGGAAAGTGGTGCCCGCCGGCACTGCGGGCGTGGAAGAAGTAGTCCAGCTCCAGTCCCAGCACCTGGCCGATGCGCATCAGCGCGGTCAGCGAGGGCGATGCCAGGTTTCTCTCGATCTGGGAGATGTAGCCGATGCTGAGTTCGCTGCGCTCGGCGACTTCCGCAAGGCTCAGGTGCAACTGCCGGCGGCGCGAACGCAAGGCTTCGCCGATGTTGGAGAGAACACCCTCGCTGCTCCTTGCGGAGTCGGCGCTCACCGGTTGCTTGAGGGGCGATGGCGACTTTTTCATGAATTAGTAAAAAGCATATCACTCAAAGTAAAAAAATTTTACTTTGAGTCGTGAAGAAAGGCGCGTGGCCCTCGTGCTTCCAACAGGACCTTTTCAACTCCCCCGGGCGCTGGCTAGCGGCGGCCGAGGGGGAGTTCGTAGCGGGCGAAGGACGTGGTCCCTTTTTGAATCTCGCTGTGCAGGGAAAACCCGAAGCGCTCGTAGAGCGCGCGCAGCGGCGCCCTGTCTGCCACGCAGTCGAGCCGCAGGTGCTGCAGGCCCAGGCCCGTCGCATGCTCGCGCGCAAAGCCCAGCAGCGCGGTCGACACGCCGTGCCCGGCCCATTGCCGGCTGACCGCCAGCTTGTGGACGAAGGCCGAGCTGCCGCTTTCGATCTCGGGCCAGAAGTGCGGGTCTTCCAGGTCGATGCGCACCACGCCGGCCACGTCGGCATTCTTCCGCGCGATGAAGTAGCGCCCCGCGTCGGTGTCGCGCTGCACGCGCTCCAGGCCGGTATCGGCGGCCGACCACAGCGGCCGGCCATCGGCGGCAAGCCACTGCGCGGCTTCGGTCAGGACGGCGGAAACGGTGGGCGCCTCGGCGGGTCGGGCTTGTTCGATCTGCATGGAGGCCGAGCATAAGCATCCGCCGCGTGGTGTGCCCGCGCTATGCGTGGCGGACCACCTGAAAGCCTTCGTCCGCCGTCGGCGCGACGAAGTGGCGGGTGATCATGTCGAACTGCGCGTCGCTCGTCTCGAAGGGGTGCTCCCCGCTGGCGTTGCGCGCGCGCAGGCGCTGCTTGCAGACCTCGTCGGGCACATCCAGAAAGTGAAGCTGGTGCGCCGCGCCGGCAGCCTCGAAGATGCCGCGCGCCCACGCCCGGTTGCCCAGCGTGTTGGCCGGAAAGTCGAGCACCACCGACACCCCGGCCGCCAACAGCGCCGACACATGGCTGGCCATGGCCTGCTTCAGCCGCCCGGAGGCGCGCACGTAGTCGGGCAGTTCGCGGATCTCGCCCGGGTACAGGGCGTCGAGCCAGGCGTCTTCGCTGATGAGCACGGTGGCGGGCTCCTGCGCCAGGCGGCGGGTGAGCGTCGATTTGCCGGCGCCGATCTTGCCGCAGACCATGTGAAGCGTGGCGGGCGTGGATGATGGGGTCAATTGGGTTTCTCCTGTGGGCTTGGACTTTGAAAACAGACCCCAGGAGACGTAAAAAACCCGCCTCATGGGGCGGGTCGTGTGGCGTGAACCTTGTTCGAATCGCGCGCTAACCCACCATCTTCGAAATGGTGCGAATAATCGACGCGATCTGCAGGCAGGCCATGGGCCGAGGATAGCGCAGGTCGGCGTCCTCGTCAGTCATGCAGCGACGACAGGAACTGCTTCAGCTCCGCCGTCTGTGGGTTGCCGAACAGTTCCGCCGGCGGACCCATCTCGTGCACGCGGCCCTGGTGCATGAAGATCACGCGGTCACTGACCTTGCGCGCGAAGCTCATTTCGTGCGTGACCATCAACAGCGTCATGCCCTCGTCGGCCAGCGACTCCACCACGCGCAGCACTTCGCCCACCAGCTCGGGGTCGAGCGCGGAGGTAATTTCGTCGCACAGCAACACCGCCGGCTCCATCGCCAGCGCGCGCGCAATGGCCACGCGCTGCTGCTGCCCGCCGGACAGTTGCTCGGGCATGGCGTCGAACTTCTCTGCAAGGCCCACGCGCTCGAGCAGCTTGCGCGCCTGCGAGGCGGCTTCCATCGACGAGCGCTTCTTCACCAGCGTGGGTGCGAGCATCACGTTCTTTCCCACCATGAGGTGGGGGAACAGGTTGAAGCTCTGGAAGATCATGCCCACGCGCTGCCGCAGCTCGCGCATGGCCATGGCGCTCTCGTGCAGCAGCGGCTTGCCGTCGACGGTGAGCGAACCTTCCTGGAAAACCTCGAGCCCGTTGATGCAGCGCAGCAGCGTGCTCTTGCCCGAGCCGCTCTTGCCGATGATGGCGATGACCTCGCCGCGCTTCACGTCGAGGTCGATGCCCTTGAGCACTTCGTTGCTGCCGTACGACTTGCGCAGCGCCGTGATGCGCACGATGGGCGCGGCGAACGTGGCGGGTTCCGCGGGTTCCATGGGGTTGGTTTGTTCAAGCACGGCGGCCATGGGTCTTCCTCTCGAGGTTCTTGGCGTACAGGCTCACTGGGAAGCACAGCACGAAGTAAAGCAGCGCCACGCAGCTGAACACCACGAAGGGCTTGAAGGTGGCGTTCGAAATCATGCTGCCGGCCTTGGTGAGTTCGACAAAGCCGATCACCGAAGCGAGTGCGGTGCCCTTGATGACCTGCACCAAAAAACCGACCGTCGGCGCAATCGCAATCTTCACGGCCTGCGGCAGGATCACGTGGCGCATCTGCTCGCCGAAGCTGAGGGCCAGGCTGCCCGAGGCTTCCCACTGGCCCTTCGGGATCGAGGCCACGCAGCCGCGCCAGATCTCCGTGAGAAAGGCGCTGGTGTAGAGCGTGAGCGCCACGCTGGCCGCCGTCCACGCCGACACGTCGATGCCGAACAGCGCAATGCCGAAGTAGGCGAGAAACAGCTGCATCAGCAGCGGCGTGCCTTGAAAGAGCTGTACGTACAGGCCGACGGCCTTGCCGGCCACCTTGCCGCCGCGCATGCGCGCGAACAGCAGCAGCGCCCCCACGATGCCGCCGCCGATGAAGGCGATGAGCGAGAGCACGACGGTCCATCGCAGTGCCATCAGCAGGTTGCGCAGGATGTCCCAGAGAGAAAAATCGGTCATGGCGGCGTTCCTGCGTTCAGCGGCCGAAGAAGAACCTCGGCCCCGCCCAGTCGAGCAGCCGCCGCAGCGCCACCGACAGCGCAAGGTAGATGAGCGTGGCGATGATGAAGGCCTCGAACGCGCGGAAGTTGCGGCTCTGGATCAGGTTGGCCGCGTAGCTCAGCTCCTCGGTCGAGATCTGTCCGCACACCGCCGAGCCCAGCATCACGATGATGATCTGGCTCACCATCGCGGGCCAGACCTTCTTCAGCGCCGGCGGCAGCACCACGCGCAAAAATACCTGCGCCTTGCTCAGCGCCAGGCTCACGGCCGCTTCGATCTGCCCCTTGGGCGTGGCCTCGATGCCGGCGCGAATGATCTCGGTGGAGTAGGCGCCCAGGTTCATGACCATCGCGATCACCGAGGCCACCTCGGGCGAGAGCTTCACGCCCGCCGCCGGAAGTCCGAAGAAGATGAAGAACAGCTGCACGATGAAGGGCGTGTTGCGGATCAGCTCCACATAGGTGCCCACGATGGCGCGCAGCCAGCGCGGGCCGCCCGAGCGCGCCCATGCGCAGAACACGCCGACCGCCATGCCCAGCACGGTGCCGATGGCGGTCAGGCCGATGGTCCATGCCACGCCGCGCAGCAGCAGCGGCCATTCGGCGAGAACCGCGCCAAAGTCGAATTCGATGCCCATGGCCGCGCCGGTCGATCAGACGGGGAGGTCGCCGGCGGCCTTGCCGAGCCACTTCTTCGACATGGCGTCCAGCGTGCCGTCTTTCTTGGCGGTGGCGATGATGTCGTTGACCTTGGCCTTCAGCGCAGTTTCGCCCTTGGCGATGCCGACGAAGCAGGGGCTGTCTTTCAGCAGCAGCTTGAACTCGGCGCTCACCTTCGGGTTCTTGGCGAGCATGTCGCCGGCGACCGCCGCGCTGGTCGCGAGGGTCTGCGTCTGGCCGGCCACGAAGGCCGCGATGGTCGCGTTGTTGTCCTCGAAGCGGCGGTAGTCGACGTTGGGTGGCGCCACCTTGTTCAGCTCCTGGTCTTCCATCGCGCCACGCGTCACGGCGACGGTCTTGCCTGCCATGTCGGCGAAGTTGGTGAGCTTCATGCTCTTGGCGGCGTACACGGCCTGGAAGAAGGGCGCGTAGGCCGAAGAGAAGTCGATCACCTTCTCGCGCTCGGGGTTCTTGCCCAACGTGGAGATCACCAGGTCGGCCTTGCGCGTCTGCAGGTACGGGATGCGGTTGGCACTGGTCACGGGCACCAGCTCGACCTTCACGCCCAGCTTGGCGGCGATCAGCTCGGCCATTTCGACGTCGAGGCCCTGGGGCTTCATGTTCTTGTCGACCGAGCCGTAGGGCGGGTAGTCGGTCGGCACGGCGATCTTGATGGTCTTGGCCTTGAGCACGTTGTCGAGCGCGTTCTGCGCGTTGGCGGCCCCGGTGGCGGCCAGCATGGCGAGCGACACCAGTGCGAGGGAGAGATGGCGTTTGGACGAAGAGAGGTTCATAGCAGGGCTCCTAGGTAAGTCGAAGAATCGGTGGTGTCGTCGGGGGAAGGCGCAGCGGCCTTGCGGCGCCTGGCCTTGGTGGTCGTACCGGCAACGGCAACCGCGTGGGTGTTCTGCAGCGGTGCCAGCGCGTCGCGCAACTGCGCGAGCGGATCGGTCGGCGCCTGCACGCGCAGCGCCGACTGCACCGTGCCGATGTGCTCGGCCATCAGCGTTTCGGCGGCGGCGTGGTCGCCGCGCTCCAGCGCCGCGACGATGCGCACGTGGTCTTCGCACGACTGCACCGCGTCGTGCGTGGACTGGTAGAGCATGGCGATCAGCGTGGTGCGCGCCGTGAAGTCGCGCAGCGTGTCGGCCAGCAGCGTGTTGCCCAGGCATTCGGCCAGGCACACATGAAAGTCGCCCAGCAGAAAGCTGCGGTTGCCGACGTCGCTTTCTTTCAGTGCGGCTCTTTCACGTTGCAGGTGCGCCTTCAGTTGGCGCAGGGCGGCCTTGTCGATCTTGCCGGTACTGCCCGTGCTGCGGATGAGGCCCAGCTCGATCACGCGGCGGGCCTCGAAGGCCTCGCGCGCCTCGTCTTGCGAGGGCTCGATGACGAACCAGCCGCGCCGCGCGCTGACCGTGACGATGCCGCGCGCCGCCAGCCGGGTGAGCGCTTCGCGCACGATGGTGCGGCTGCAGTCGAACAGCATGGCCAGCTGCTGCTCGCCCAGGCGCGAACCCGGCGCGAGCTTTTGCGCCATCACCGCTTCGACGATGCGTGCACTGATTTCGGATGCGGAAATGGCCATAGGCCTGCATATCAGCAGCTTCTGTGCCAACTGGTATGCAAGCTGTGTGCACCGAAATGGGCCACGGCAGGGCGCGCGCCCGCTGGCCCGGGGCGCCGCCGGCCAGGGCGCTTATCGCTTGCCGAGCGCGCTGCGCGGTAGCGCCAGCAGCATCAGCAGCGCCGACAGCACCAGCGCACCGCTCAGGACATAGAGGCTGGCCGTGAAGCCGCCCGTCGCCGTCTTCAACGCGCCGACCATCATCGGTGCGACCAGCCCCGCGCTGCCGCCTATGGTGCTGATGAGCGCGATGCCTGCCGCCGCGGCGCTCTTCGACATGAAGCTGCCGGGAATCGACCAGAGCACGGTGAACGCGCTCGAGATGCCCATCGACGCCAGCGCCAGGCACAACACGGCCGCAAAAGCGTTGTGCATGAACAGCGTGGTCAGGGCCAGGCCCGCCGCGCCCACCAGCGCGCCCAGCGCGAAGTGCCAGCGCCGTTCCTTGCGCCGGTCGGAATGCCGCCCGACGACGATGTTGGCCGCGATGCCCGCGACCGCGGGAATGACCGAATAGAAGCCGATCTGCAGCACGCTGAGCCCCATCGATTTCAGGATGGTCGGCTGCCAGAACGACAGCGCGTAAATGCCCAGGATGATCAGGAAAGACATGAAGCCGATCAGCCACACGCGCCCGTCGCGCATGGCCGCCCCGAAGGTGTGCCGCTCGGCGGCGCCATGCATGGCCTGGTCGTCGGCCAGCAGGCGCGCCACGCGCTGCTTTTCAGCGGCGCAGAGCCACGGCGCTTGAGCAGGGCTGTTCGACAGGCAGCGGAAAGCCGCGATGCCCAGCAACACACTCGGCAGGCCTTCGAGCAAAAACAGCCATTGCCAACCCCGCAGCGCCAGCACGCCGTCGAGGTAGGTCATGGTGAGCCCGGCAATCGGCCCCGCCACGATGGGCGCCGCGCCGAAGGCCATGAAGAACAGCGCGGTCGCCTGCGCGCGGCGGTGCGACGGAAACCAGAGCGTCAGGTAGAACAGCACGCCCGGCGCGAAGCCGGCTTCGAACACGCCGATGAGAAAGCGCAGCACATAGAACTGCATGGGCGTGGTGGCGAACATCATCGCCGCCGAGGCCAGTCCCCACAGGCCCATGATGCGCAGCAGGGTGGCGCGCACGCCGATCTTCGCGAGCATCAGGTTGCTCGGGATCTCGAACACCGCATAGCCGATGAAGAAGATGCCCGCGCCCAGCCCGAACACCGCATCGCTGAAGCCCAGCTGCTCTTTCATCTGCAACTGCGCGTAGCCGACGTTGGTGCGGTCCAGGTAGTTCAGCACGTAGCAGGCGCACAGCAGCGGCATCAGGCGCCAGGTGATCTTGCGGAACAGGGCGGCATCGTCGCGGGCGGTGGCATCGGTGGCATCGGTGGCGTCAGTGGCATCAGCGGATGTGGCCGGGCGCGCATTGCCGGCATCGAGGGTGGCGGAGTTCATCGTGCGTGTCTCTTTCTTCTTGACCGATGCGGCGGCGCGTCAGGCCCGCACCGGCGTGCCGAAATTCGTCTCGCCCCACAGGTGGCTGGTCGGCGCCCCCGGAAACAACCAGTGCGGCGAGCACTCGGCCGACGGCACGACGTTGCTGAAGCCGTGCAACGACGAGGTGCCGGCCAGCGTCTTCTCCAGCACCATCGACAGGTACTGGTCGTTGCTGCCTTCCTGCGTGTTGCCGTTGAGGATCACCTCCGCACCCGTGGCCTTCGCATAGCGCCGGATGCCGTTGTGGCGCGACTGCAGCGGCGCCCAGCTGTCGGCCGCCACGCCGTTCTCGCTGCTCACGCGCAGGCCGTCGGCGGTGCGGTAGACCAGCGAGTGGTTGCCTTCGGTATGGCCCGGCGTATGCACCAGCGCAAGGCCGCGCCCGAGCTGGATGCTGCCGTCGAAGGCGACGATGCGCGCGGCCGGCACGCCGTCCAGCCCGTGCGGGCAGTACCACTCGGCCTGCACCGGCAGCAGGCCATGCACGTTCGCCAGCTCTTGCCGATGCACCAGCAGCCTGGCGTTCGGCAGCAGCCCCGGCGCATCCGCGTTGCCGAGCCAGCGTCGCACGTCTTGCGTGTGGAGGTGGTCGTAGGTGATGTAGTCGATCTGCGCGGGCGAAACACCGCAGCTGGCCAATGCCTGAAGCACGGTCTGGTAGACCGGCGCAATGGCCTTGTGCAGGAACTTCGGCGTCTGGTCGCTCAGGCGCTTGAAGTAGGGCGTTTCGTTGCCGGCCTCGAAGTCGGCGGGCGTGAACAGCAGCGTGCGCAGCCGGCCTTCGAAGTCGTCGTACTGGATGAGCGTGGTGCGCGCCAGCAGATGAACCATGTGCGGCTTGAGCAGTTGCTGCGAGTACACGCCGGTAAAAGCGAACCACGCGGGATACGGAATGCGCAGCAGGTTGAAGCTGCGCGCAAAACGCACCGGCGGCCCGTCCAGCAGTTGTTCGCGCAGCGCTTCGGCGCCGTGGCGGATGGCACGCAAGCGGTCTTGCGGAATGGCCGCGTCGCGTGCGCCGTCGAGCTGCGTCAACTGTGCGAAGCCGGTCGGCTCGGGGTCTCGTGTCATGGTCGTCTCCTGAAAACCTGCTCGTTTGTTTGTTGCTGTGCTGGTGTTTGAAGCGTTGCTGTTCAGGGCGTCACTCACGCCGACGGTGTGTTCTGCTCCGCGAATGTCCCCCNNGGCATCGGGTGCTCCCCGCAGCGAAATAAAGGAGGAGCGAAGCGGGGGACATTCGCGGAGGGGAGCACCCGGTGTCAGTCGCACACGCCCAAGAATGACCCCGTGTCCTTGCACAAAGAACTCAATACATCGACCCCTCACCAGAGATGTCGAACACAGCCCCAAATGAATTTGCAGCAGTGGTCACGCAGCAGCGGTCTCGGGCTTCGGCGCCGCGACCGGCTGGCCGAGCAGTCCGGCGACCAACGGGCCGACCGCTTCCGCGGGCACGCCGGCCAGCAGTTGCCGCAGCATCGTCAGCGTGTCGAAGTACACGCGCTCGCACACCAGCCGGTCGCCCTCGAAGATGAAGAACGCATTCATGCGGCAACGAAAACTGTTGCCCGTCGGCGGCAGGCCTTTCAGCGGGCCGCGGTGCGTGCCCAGCAGCCAGAACTCGACGATCACCGAATCGTCGGCATGGCGCAACTGGATGATCTCGTGCCGCTGGTCGGGGAACGCGCGGCGCGTGTCGGCGTAGTACTGGCGCACATCGGCAATGCCGTCGTGCACTTCGCCACTCGGAATCAGCTCGTAGTGCGGGTGCGGGAAGGTGCCGAGCACGGCGTCGAAGTCCTGCCGCGTTTCGTCGGCGAAGTGGTCCAGCACCAGGCGCTCGCGGCGGGTTTGAAGTTCGGTGTTTTCTTTCATCGGGGTGTGCTCCATGTGACAGGGGACATCGGGTTGCCGCGAATGCGCCGACCCGGGCTGTCTGCGTACTATCGGCAGCCCCTCGAACCAAGACTGTCCGTTGTTGGCAATCGCCACCCCGGACAAACCCCCGATGCCACGCAGCACGTCGTCTCACCCGCCCGGCCGGCCGGCCGCAGCTTCCGACGCGGTGCCGTCACCGCCGCAGGGCAGCAGCAGTAGCAGCAGCACCAGCGACATGCGGCTGCCGCAGGACGTGCAGCAGCGCCTGCTGGCCGTGGCCCACCGGCGCACGCTCGCGCGCGGCGAATCGCTGTTTCACAAGGGCTCGTCGCCCGACGCGCTGTTCGGCGTGGTCAGCGGGTCGCTGCGGGTGAGCGTGGTGGCCTCGGGCGGGCGCGAAGCGGTGATCGCGATGCTCGAGCCGGGCCACTGGTTCGGCGAGGTGTCGCTGCTGGTCGGGCGCGAGCGCGTGTACGACACCTGCGCGGTCGATACGACCGAGATGGCCGTGGTGGCGGCGGCCGACTTTCACCGGCTGGTGGCCGCGCATCCCGATGTGCACATGGCTTTCACGCGGCTGGTGTGCCTGCGGCTGCGGCAGGCACTGGCGTGGATCGACGACGTGATCCTGATGCCGCTGCCGGTGCGGCTGGCGCACCGCTTGTTGACGCTGGACGCACGCGCGGCCGCGCCTGCTGATGGCGGCGGTGGCAACAGTGGCGGCACGCTGCTCGGTGTGTCGCAGGAAGATCTGTCCTTCATGCTCGGCGTGTCGCGCCAGAGCGTGAACCGGCAACTGAAGCTGTGGGAAGAAGACGGCACGCTGCGGGTGCGCTACCGCAGCATCGAACTGCTCGACCGCGAACAGCTCGAGCGGCACGCGGCCACGCCGAGCTGAACGCGGGCACCGGCCGCCCGGTCAGGCGGTCGGCGGGTCGGTCAGTCGGTCAGTCGATCAGGCTGCGAGCGTCGCCTTCAGCGTGATCTCGGGCACGCTGGCCAGCGCCTTCGACAGCGGGCAGCCGGCCTTGGCGGCGGCCGCGATCTGCTGGAACTTCGCTTCGTCCAGGTTCGGCACGCTGGCGTCGAGTTCGAGCGCGATGCGGTCGATCTTGAAACCCTCGCCGTCCTTGGCCAGCCGCACGGCCGCGCGGGTGTCGATCTTCGTGGCGGCCAGGCCTTCTTTTTCTAGCGCGAAGGCAAAGGCCATCGTGAAGCAGGCCGCGTGGGCCGAGCCGACGATTTCCTCGGGGTTGGTGCCGCGCTTGTCATCTTCGAAGCGGCTTGCGAAGCCGTAGGGGTAGTCCTTGAGGGCGCCGGTCTCGGTGCTGACCTGGCCCTTGCCGGTCTTGCCGGCACCTTCCCAGTGAACGCTTGCGTGCTTTTCTGCTGCCATGGAATTTCCTTTGAGAAGAACTGAAAAGAACCGCAGGTATCGCTCGGAAAGCGGGGCCTGTCTGTAGTCGCAGGGCGCATCGCGCGGGGCGATGGTGGCCGCCGCGCTTTGGACCGATGTTGTGCCGGTGTCAGCCGCCGTGCACGCCAGCCGTGCTTTTCTTCAGCTGCCCCCGGACTTCGCCCGCCGGCCAGGCCTGGGTCGATACGCTGACGTACCAGAGGCCGGCCATCAGGTCGGCCATCTGTGCCTGCGTCAGCGTGCTCGTGCCGGTCAGCTCGTAGCCGTCGCCGCCTGGGTCGCGCTGCTCGGCCTGGCTGTGCGGCGGCAGCTGGATCGCCAGCGGGCCGTTGCTGCCCTTGGCGGCGGGGCCGTAGAAGCCCGCGAACGTTGCCGGCCCGCTCAGGCGCGCGTAGTTCACGCGCCACTCGAAGCGGCCGGTGGCCAGCGTCAGGGTTCCGAACATCGAGCCGCCACCCTTGCTGCTCTTTCTGGCGAGGGGCGGGACCACTTCCTCGGTGCCGAGCCAGCAGTCGGCCATGAACCATGTCGGCGGCTCCTTGGGCTGCGAACTCGGCGCCGGCTCCTGCGGCCCGAACCGGGAGACCAGCGCGCAGCCGGTTGCGGCCAGCCCCGCCAGCGCGGTGCCGAGCAGGAGGGTTCTTCGGCGGAGTGTGTTGCGTACGAGCTCGAGCATGGCCAGCGGAATTCGGGTGAGGGCGCACGGCCCGGGCCGTCACGATAGCCGATGCCGGGCGTACGAAAAAAGGGCGTCGCCTAGGTGACGCCCCGGGGGCTTCCCCGATGGGAGCGGCGGCCCGGGCGGCTTAGGCTGGTGCGCCGTCATTCCTCCTTCTCTTCTTCCTTCTCTTTCCCCCGCCCGTTCTCACCATGCAACAACGCCCGCACTACAAGTTCTGGCCCAAACGCCTGCCGCATTCGATCACCGTGCCCGCCACCTCGCTCTGGCACAACCTGGCCACGTCGGCCGCGCGCTACCCGGACAAGGCCGCGCTGGTGTTCTTCGGCCGCGTGCTCAGCTACCGCGAACTGGCGGCGCAGGCCGAGCGCCTGGCCGGCGCGCTGCACGCACTGGGCGTGAAGCGCGGCGACCGCGTGATCCTGGACATGCAGAACTGCCCGCAACTGGTCATCGCGCATTTCGCGATCCTGCGTGCCAATGCCGTGGTGGTGCCGGTCAATCCGATGAACCGGGCCGAGGAGCTCAAGCACTACATCACCGACCCCGACGCCAAGGTGGCGATCATTACCGGCGACCTGGCCGGCGAACTGGCCAAGGCCAGCAATGCGCTGCCGCCCGAGCAGCAACTGGCCCACATGATCGTGACCCAGTTCACCGACGCCTTCGACGCCGACGTGTCGGGCGACGACGCCCCGGCCGCGGCATGGAAAGACTGGCTCGGCACCCGCCATCCGTTGCCGGAGCTGACCAACGGCAAGGCCCTGGCCTGGACCGACGCGCTGGCCGCCAACCACACGCCGCCCGAGCACGTGGTGGGCGCCAACGACATGGCGCTGCTGCCCTACACCAGCGGCACCACCGGCCTGCCCAAGGGCTGCGTGCACCACCATTCGAGCCTGATGCACAACGCCATGGCCGGCCAGCTCTGGGGAGGCTCGACCTCCGAAGCCGTGGTGTTGGCCGTGGTGCCCATGTTCCACATCACCGGCGTGGTGAGCATGATGCACACGGCCATCCTCGCGGCGGCCACGCTGGTCATCATGCCGCGCTGGGACCGCGACGTGGCGGGCCGGCTCATCTCGCGCTGGAGGGTCACGGCGTGGACCAACATCCCGACCATGGTGATCGACCTCATGGCAAGCCCCAATTTCGCGAGCTATGACCTGTCGAGCATGAACTACATCGGCGGCGGCGGCGCCGCGATGCCGCAGGCCGTGGCGCAGCGCCTGTTCGAGCAATACGGCCTGAAGTACCAGGAGGGCTACGGCCTGACCGAGACCGCCGCGCCTTCGCACACCAACCCGTCGGACAACCCCAAGCAGCAGTGCCTGGGCATTCCGTTCATGAGCACCGACGCACGCGTGGTCGACCCCGACACGCTGGCCGAGATGCCGATCGGCGAATCGGGCGAAATCATCATTCACGGGCCGGAAGTTTTCCAGGGCTACTGGAAGCGGCCCGACGCAACCGCCGCGGCCTTTGTCGAATTCGAAGGCAAGCGCTTCTTCCGTTCGGGCGACATGGGCCGCATGGACGAAGACGGCTACTTCTTCATCACCGACCGCCTGAAGCGGATGATCAACGCCAGCGGCTTCAAGGTGTGGCCGGCCGAGGTCGAGCTGCTGATGTTTCGCCACCCCGCGGTGCAGGAGGCCTGCGTCATCTCGACCAAGGACGACTACCGCGGCGAATCGGTCAAGGCCGTGGTGGTGCTGCGCGCCACGCACAAGGACACGACCGAGCAGCAGATCATCGACTGGTGCCGCGAGAACATGGCGGTCTACAAGATCCCGCGCAAGGTGCAGTTCGTCGATGCGTTGCCCAAGAGCGGCAGTGGCAAGGTGATGTGGCGGCTGCTGCAGGAGGACGAGAACGGGGCGAAAAAGTAAACGCGAAAGCAAAGGCGCCGGCGGTGCGATGCCGCCGGGGAAACTTCACTTTCGTCCCAGCGACTTCAGCAGCGTCTGCGCTGCTTTCCTGCCGTTCGGCGTGATCGATGCCGATGCCGCGGCCTTGCCCAGGTAGTCGACCACCTTGTGGTCGTTCCGGTTCGGGCCTTCCCACAGGAAGAGCCGCCCCAGCTCCAGCGCCGCGTCGCCGTCGCCCTGCGCGTAGGCGCGTTCGAACCAGAACCGGGCCCAGCGGAAGTTGCCTTCGTCGCGGTAGCAGATGGCCAGGTTGGCGCACCCCGCGACGTCGCCCGCCCTGGCGGCCTTGCGGTACCACTCGCGCGCGGCAGCGGCGTCTTTCTTCACGCCGATGCCATGGTCGAGAAAGTAGCCGACGCTGTTCAGCGCATGGGTCTCGCCCGCTGCCGCCGCCTTGAGGAACAGCGACAGCGCCTTCTTGTGCGCGCCGGCATCCCATGCGTTGTTCGCTTCGAGGAACCAGTCGTCCTTGGTGGGTTCTTGCATGGTGCGTGCTCTCCTTTGAAGCGCAGCTCAAAAGAAAAAGTCTGTGTACCGGTCCGTTCGGGCGCGTGGATCACTTAGCCTCGATCGGTCCAGCCATTCTGCCTATCTCCCGTTTCTTTCTTCATGCATTTGCGCGCGCTGCTGCTTTTCAGCCTTCTTGCCTTTTCTCCCCTCCTGACCCAAGCCGCCCCCCGAAACTGCCTCGTCGTCGGCATCAGCGACGGCGACACGCTCACCGCGCGCTGCGGCCGCATTGGCGCCTACGAGCGCGTCAAGGTACGCATCGCGGCCATCGACGCCCCCGAAAAAGCGCAGCCCTACGGCCAGCGCAGCAAGCAGGCGCTGAGCGACATCTGCTTTCGCGAGAACGCGCTCATCACCGAGGTCGACACCGACCGCTACGGCCGCACCGTGGCCGACGTGAGCTGCAACGGAGAAGACGCCGGCAGCCGCATGGTGTCGCAAGGCTGGGCCTGGGTGTACGACTACAACCGCATCGCGACCAAGCGCGGTGGCGGGCTGTTCAAGCTGCAGGACGGCGCGCGTGTGCGGCGCCTGGGCCTGTGGGCCGACGCCAATCCCACGCCGCCGTGGGACTGGCGCAAGCGCCAGCGGCACCAGGAACAGCCGCGCTGGGGCGGCAGCTTCTTCTAGGCATTTTTTTCCGGCCCGGGGGGCCATTCGCGGCCATGTGTCATGCGGGATTCACGGGACGAAGAGACCATCTTCCGCTCCCCGCAATCCTGATGACGAGAAGAACATGGCCAAAGACTACGCCCTGATGGAGGACTCCAACCCCTCCGCCAACCCGACGATCCACGAGGTGTCAGACCCGAGCCGGCGCGTGTTCGTGCGCGGCGGCCTGGCGGCTGCGGTGGCTGGCCTGTTCGGCCCGCTCGCGGCCGGCACGCTGGCGGGATGTGCGACCACCACGGCCGGCGGCCCGGTGAGCGGCCTGGGCCGGGCGATCGGCTTCAAGAGCGTGCCGATGGCGGCGGTCGACACGGTGGTGGTGCCCGAGGGCTACAGCACGCAGGTGCTCTACCGCTGGGGCGACGCCACCGGCATCGCGGGCCGCATGCCCGCCTTCAAGGCCGATGGCTCCAACACCGCCGAAGAGCAGGCCCTGCAGGCCGGCATGCACCACGACGGCATGGCCTTCTTTCCGCTCGAAGGCTCCAATCGCGGCCTGCTGGTGCTGAACCACGAGTACGTCGACGACGGCCTGCTGCATGCGGACGGCATGAAGACCTGGACGGCCGAGAAGGTGCGCAAGTCGATGAACGCGCACGGCGTGTCGGTCATCGAACTGCAGCGCGAAGGCGCCAAGTGGTCGCAGGTGCTGCCGTCGCGTTTTGCGCGCCGCATCACCGCGCTCACGCCGATGACGTTCACCGGCCCCGCCACGGGCCACCCGATGCTGCGCACCGCGGGCGACCCGACGGGCACGCAGGTGCTCGGCACCTACAACAACTGCGCCAACGGCCAGACGCCGTGGGGCACCTACCTGACCTGCGAAGAAAACTTCGCCGATTATTTCGAGGGCACCGACAAGCCCGACGCGCACCAGAAGCGCTGGGGCATCAAGAAGGGCAACGGCGCCAAGTACCGCTGGCACGAGCACGAAGAGCGCTTCGATGTTGCGAAGCACCCGAACGAGTCGAATCGCTACGGCTGGGTGGTCGAGATTGATCCGCAAGACCCGGCCTCGACGCCGCGCAAGCGCACCGCGCTGGGCCGCGCCGCGCACGAAGGCGCCGCCACGGCCCTCACCGACGACGGGCGCGCCGTGGTCTACATGGGCGAAGACTCGCGCTTCGAATACATCTACAAGTTCGTCAGCCGCGACAAGGTGCGCCCCGGCGGCGCCGCGGCCAACCGCGAACTGCTCGACCACGGCACGCTGTACGTGGGCCGCTTCGACGTGGACGGCACCGGCGAATGGCTGCCGCTGGTGCATGGCAAGAACGGGCTGGTGGCCGACAAGGGCTTCGCGGACCAAGGTGACGTGCTCATCAAGTCGCGCCAGGCCAGCGACCTGCTGGGCGCCACCAAGATGGACCGCCCCGAGTGGACCACCGTGGACCCGCTCACCAAGGAGGTGTATTGCACGCTGACGAACAACAGCAACCGCGGCGGCGCCGGCCAGCCCTTCATGGACGCGGCCAATCCGCGCTCCAACAACACGATGGGCCAGATCATTCGCTGGAAGGAAAACGGCGACCTCGATGCGACGAAGTTCGCATGGAACCACCTGGTGCTGGCTGGCGACCCGAAGCAGACGCGCTATGAAGCGCAGGGCAACATCAAGGGCGACACCTTCGGCAGCCCCGACGGCCTGATGGTCGATGCGCGCGGCGTGCTGTGGATCCAGACCGACGTGTCGACATCGACGCTGGGCAAGGGCGAGTACGCCAACATGCCCAACAACCAGATGCTGGCCTGCGACCCGACCAAGGGCGAGATCCGCCGCTTCCTGCTCGGCCCGGCGGGCTGCGAAATCACCGGCCTCACGGCTTCGCCGGACTTGCGCACGCTGTTCATCAACATCCAGCATCCGGGCGAACCGGCCAACGAGCGCAGCGACCCCGACCGTCCGCTCGCGGTGTCGAAGTGGCCCGACGGCGCGGGCCGTCCGCGCTCGGCCACGGTGGCCATCACGAAGAACGACGGCGGCGTGATCGGAAGCTGAGAGAAAGTATGTCGGCGGTGCGCGTCAGCAGGCGCCGCCGACCCAGCAGCGCAGCGAGGGCACGAACAGGCCCACGGCAAAGCTGATCACGCAGAACACCAGCAGGATCAGCGCCGCCATGCGCAGCCCCTCGGCGCTCCAGCGCGGCGCAAAGCTGCTGATCAGGCCCGAGGTAAAAGTGCCTTCGAGCCGCTCGGCGCCGCCCCAGCGCAGCACCCACACAAGAAACAGCGCTTCGAGCGCATGCAGGGCGATCCACAAGGCGAGCGACATGGCTCCGGCTCCGGCTTCAGGATTCGCCCTTGCCCTGCACGTCGGCCACCACGCGCGCATTGCGCTGGAAGCTCCAGTAGGCGCCGGCCCAGTCCATCATCACGACGATGCGGTTGCGAAAACCGATCAGGAAGTACGCGTGCGCGAACAGCCAGAACAGCCATGCGGGCCGGCCGCTGAAACGCAGCGGGCCGAAGGGCGTGCCCAGGTCGACCACCGCCGAGTTGCGGCCGATGGTGGCCAGGTTGCCGTAGTCGGCATAGCGGAACGGCACCGTCGGCTGGCCCGCGATGCGGCGCAGGATGTTCGCGGCCGCGGCGCGGCCCATCTGCTTGGCGCCGGGCGAGACGCCGGGCACCGGCTTGGGCTCCTTGCCGGGCGCGTGGCTCATGGCCGCCGCGAGGTCGCCCACCACGCTGATCTCGGGGTGGCCGGCCAGGCTCAGGTCGGGCTCGACCTTGATGCGGCCCGCGCGGTCGCACTCGACGCCGGTTGCGGCACCGAGCATGCGGCCCAGCGGCGAGGCCGCCACGCCGGCGGCCCACACCACGCAGCTGCTATCGATTCGGTAGCTCGCGACGGCCGAGCCATCGGCACCGCCGCCGGTCTGCACTTCGAGCCCGGTGGGGTCGATGGCGGTGACGCGCGCATTCAGCCGTACTTCGACACCCAGCTTTTCGAGCTGCTCCAGCGCCTTCTGGCTCAGCGATTCGGGCATGGCCTGCAGCACGCGCGGGCCGCCTTCGACCAGCAGCACCTGCGCGCTCGACGGGTCGATGTGGCGGAACTCGCCCGACAGCGTGTGCTTGGCAATTTCGGCCAGCGTGCCGGCCATTTCGACGCCCGTGGGGCCGGCGCCGATCACCACGAAGGTGAGCAGGGCGCGGCGGCGCTCGGGGTCGGTGGCGGTCTCGGCGCTTTCGAACGACAGCAGCACGCGGCGGCGGATCTCGAAGGCATCGGCCAGCGTCTTCAGGCCCGGTGCAACGGGTGCCCATTCGTCGTGCCCGAAGTAGCTGTGCGTGGCGCCGGCGGCAACGATCAGGTGGTCGTAGGGCACGCGGTCGCCGTTGGCCAACTGCACGGCGCGCGTGGCCGGGTCGATGCCGCTCACTTCGCCCAGCAGCGTGGTGATGCGCGGCTGCTTGCGGAACAGCGAGCGCACCGGCGCCGCGATCGACGGCGCCGCGAGGCCGGCCGTGGCCACCTGGTACAGCAGGGGCTGGAACAGGTGGTGGTTGGTCTTGTCGATCACCGTGACATCGACGTCGGCGCCCTGCAGCTTGCGGGCCGCCTCGAGTCCGCCGAAACCGCAGCCGACGATGACGACCCTGGGCCTGGCGGGCCCGGTCGAAGGGTTGTTCGTTTGCATCGAACGGATGATACGCAGCCGCCATGCACGCCCCGGCATCTTGTGCCACAGTGGCTGCCCGCCGAATATTCGGCGCCGGGGCTGCGGCGTTTTGTCCTACGCACCGCCGCAACCCGGATGGGCTACAACTTGCGGCTGACCCGACTGGAGACCCCATGACGCTTTCCCGGCCGATCACACAGGCGGCGGGCGCACTGCGCGACAAGTTTCGCGAGGTGCGCGCCACCAGCCTGGCGCTCGCAGCGCCGCTTTCCGCCGAAGACCAGTGCATTCAGTCGATGCCCGATGCGAGCCCGACCAAATGGCACCTGGCGCACACCACGTGGTTCTTCGAGACCGTGCTGCTGCAGCCGCATGCAAAGGGCTACCAGCCTTTCGATCCGCGTTTTCATTACCTCTTCAATTCGTACTACGAAGCCCTGGGCCCGCGCCATCCGCGGCCGCACCGCGGGCTGCTCACGCGGCCCTCGGTCGACGAGGTGCATGCGTACCGCCGGCATGTGGACGAGGCGGTGATCGGGCTGCTCGAAGAAGAGGGAGAGAGGGGAGAGGGCGGCCTCGACTGGGCCGCCATCGAGCCCATCGTCACGCTCGGGCTCAACCACGAGCAGCAGCATCAGGAGCTGTTGCTCACCGACATCCTGCATGCGCTGTCGTGCAACCCTTTGCTGCCGGCCTACAAGCCGGCGAGCGGGCCGGCCTTGCGGCTGGCGGCCGTGCCGCCCGCGGTGCGCTGGCTGTCGCGGCCCGGTGGCCTTGTCGAAGTGGGCCATGCGGGCGCCGATTTTTCTTTCGACAACGAGACACCGCGCCACCAGGCGCTGGTGCAGCCCTATGCCATTGCCGACCGCCTGGTGAACTGCGGCGACTACGCGCAGTTCATTGCCGATGGCGGCTACCAGCGGGCCGAGCTGTGGCTGTCCGATGGCTGGGCCGCGGTGCAGGCGAACGGATGGCGCCATCCCGCGTACTGGCTCGCGCCCGACGATCCGCGCCTCGGCTTCGGCCTGCAGCCCCAGCAGCACCATCAACAACAGCACGCGTCGCCGCAGGGCGCGGCGGCCGGCTGGCATGTGTTTGGCCTCAATGGCGTGCGGCCGATGGAGGCCGATGCACCGGTGGCGCAGCTGAGCTTCTATGAAGCCGCCGCGTACGCCGAATGGGCCGGTGCGCGGCTGCCGACCGAGTTCGAATGGGAGGCCGCGTGCGACGCACCCGGCATCGCGCAGATGACGGGCCACGTCTGGCAGTGGACCCGTTCGTCGTACGACCCGTACCCGGGCTTTCGGCCCATGCCGGGCATCGCGGCCGAATACAACGGCAAGTTCATGGTGGGGCAACTGGTGTTGCGCGGTGGCAGCGTGGCCACGCCGGCCGGGCACACGCGGCCCAGCTATCGCAACTTTTTTCCGCCGGCTGCGCGCTGGCAGTTCTCGGGGCTGCGGCTCGCGAAAGACCTTTGATCATGCGCAATCCAAACACCTCGTCTTCCTCGCTGTCGTTCGTGGCGGCGAAGTCGCAACAGCAGCCGCAACAGCATCAACAACCGGCGCAACGCTCGACGGCGGCAACGGGCGAGCCGCTGTCCGAGTTCGGTCGCGAGATGCAGGCGGGCCTGTCGCGCACGCCGCGCAGCATCTCGCCGAAGTTCTTCTACGACGCCGCGGGCTCACAATTGTTCGACCGCATCTGCGAACTGCCCGAGTACTACCCCACGCGCACCGAGCTTCGCATTCTTGGCGAATGCGCGGGCGAGATCGCCGGGCAGATCGGGCCGAATGCCGAGATCGTGGAGTTCGGCGCGGGGTCGCTCACCAAGGTGCGCCTGCTGCTCGATGCGCTTGAAACGCCGAAGCGTTACCTGCCCATCGACATCTCCGGCGAGCACCTCGAAGCGGCGGCCGAGCGCCTGAAGGCCGACTACCCGAAGCTGGTGGTGCAGCCCATTGCAGCCGACTACACGATGCCGCTGGTGCTGCCCGCGCCGATGGCGGGAGCAGGGCGGCGCGTGGGCTTCTTTCCGGGCTCGACCATCGGCAATTTCGAGCCCGACGAGGCGCTGGCATTCCTGCAGCTGGCGGCGCGGATGCTGCGCGGTGGCGGCCTGCTGATCGGCGTCGACCTGGTGAAAGACCCGGCGCGGCTGCATGCGGCCTACAACGATGCGCAAGGCGTGACGGGCGAGTTCAACCTCAACCTGCTGCGCCGGGCCAATGCCGAGCTGGACGCCGACTTCGATCTCGACGGCTTCACGCACGCGGCGTTCTACAACGCGCCGCGGCAACGGATCGAGATGCACCTGGTGAGCCGCCGGGCGCAGAACGTTTCGCTGAAGGGCGAGCAGTTCGGGTTCGAGGAAGGCGAGACGATTCATACGGAGTACTCGCACAAGTTCACTGTCGAAGGGCTGCGTGCGCTGGCGGTGCGGGCGGGGTTCCGGCCGGGGGCGGTGTGGACAGATCCGGAGAAGCTGTTCAGCGTTCACTGGCTGTTGGCCTAGCTGGGTTCCGGGGCGAGGCTCGGCCTCGGGAAGCAAACAAAGCAATAGTGCTCATATCGCCCTGAAAAAAGCACGGGCCCCGAGCAACGGCACAATAGGCAAGCCCCGTGCGGCAGCGCAACGGCCAGCGCCCCGCCACCCCTCCCCCTGGAGTCCAAGACCATGAAAGCAACCTGGAACGGCGTCACCATCGCCGAAAGCGACGACACCGTGCTTGTCGAAGGCAACCACTATTTCCCGATGAGCTCGCTCAATCGCGATCACGTCACCTTCAGCAACCACAAGACCACCTGTCCCTGGAAGGGCACGGCGAACTACTACTCGCTGCTGGTCAATGGCGAGCTCAACACCGACGCCGCCTGGTACTACGCCGACCCGAAGCCCGAAGCCGAGGAAATTCGCGACCGCGTCGCGTTCTGGAAGGACGTGAAGGTCGCCGCGTGACCACGGCCGCATTCACTCCACCCTTCACCGATCCCGCCGAACTGCCCGCCGCACTGCGCGAGCATGGCTACGCGGTGCTGAGCCCGCAGGGCGTGGCCGACTGGATCGGCGCGCCGATCTCGCAGCTCGAGGCACTGCACGCCGACTGGGACGATCTTCCACCCGACGAGTACCTGAAGGACGGCGGCCGCTATCGCACGCGGCGCCATGCCTGCTTCACCGTCGAGCCCGACGAGCGCGCCACGCTGCGGCAGGTGCCGCACCGCGCGCACTGGCAGCCGGTGGAATACAACGCGCTGCACGGCGGCATGCAGCGCTGGTTTGCGCCGATGCTCGATGCCACGATGGCGCAGCCCGTGTGGCAGCGGCTGCTTCAGCAGCTCGGCAAGGTCAGCAGCGACATGCGCGGCACGCCGCAGCGCTGGTATGTCGAGGCGCACCAGTTCCGCATCGACACCGCCGGCGGCATCGGCCGTCCCACGCCCGAGGGTGCGCACCGCGACGGTGTCGACCTGGTGGCGGTGGCGCTGGTCGGGCGCCACGGCATCAAGGGCGGCGAGACGCGCGTGTTCGAGGCCAACGGCCGCCGCGGTGAGCGCTTCACGATGACCGAGCCGTGGACGCTGCTGGTGCTCGACGATGCGCGCGTGATTCACGAGTCGACGCCGATCCAGCCGCTCGAAGAGGGCGGCGACGGATGGCGCGACACGCTCGTGATCACCTGCCGCGCCAAGGGTTTCCAGGGGGACTGAGCCCCTTCGGCGACGCGTGCACGGGGGCCGTGCACGGTCGCTGGCCCGAGTCCTACACCCACCCTCATCAACAGCGGTTAAATTCGGGGCCCGGCTCGGTACGCGCCGTGTCTGTCTGCGAACGAAAGCGAGGTCCGCCATGTTCAATCACATCCTGGTTCCAATCGACGGCTCCGAAACTTCCATGCTCGCTGTCAGCAAGGCCAGTGGCCTGGCTTTGGCTTTTGGAAGCCGCATCACATTGATTCACGTGATCGACAACTATCCCTTCATCGGCGTGGGCGCGGACTATGCGCTCGGCCAGAACGAATACCTGGCCGCCGCCACGGCGAGCGCCAATGCGGCCCTGGCACGCGGCGTTGCGGCGCTGGCGGCCGAGGGCCTGCACAGCGACCAGCGCGTGATCGACGGCCACGTGGTGCACGAAGGCATCGTCGACACCGCCATCGCCATTGCGGCCGACCTGATCGTGATGGGCTCGCATGGCCGCAGCGGCATCGAAAAACTGTTGCTCGGCAGCGTGACGCAGCGCGTACTGCAAGATGCCAACATGCCGGTGCTGGTCGTCAAGGGCTGATCAGCGGCAGCAGCAGTTACTACAACAGCGCAAGAGAAAAACCGGGCGGGCTCTTCCAACGGAAGTCTTGCTGCGTCACCGGGTGCACCAAGCCCAGTTCGCTCGCATGCAGCAGCAGGCGCGGCGCACGTGCCTGCTGCGACGCGTCGCCGTAGAGCGCATCGCCAAGAATCGGATGCCCGATCGACAGCAGGTGCACACGCAGCTGGTGCGAGCGGCCTGTCTCCGGCTCCAGCAACACATGGGTGGCTTCGGGTTCGCTGGGCAGCGCCGACGACGCCAGCGCACGCCAGCGCGTGAGGCTGGGCTTGCCAGCCGGGTCGGTCTTTTGCAAAGGCCGTCGCGGCCAGTCGGCCATGAGCGGCGCATCGATGACCGACCAGTCTTCATGCAACGGCAGTATTCCGTCGACGATGGCTTCGTAGCGCTTGTGCACGCGGCGCTCGGCAAAGGCCGCGCTCAGCGCGCGCTGCATCTCGATGCCGCGCGCCATCACGACCAGCCCGCTGGTGCCCATGTCGAGCCGGTGCACGATCAGCGCGTCGGGCCACTGCCGCATGGCGCGCGCGCTCAGGCAGTCCTGCTTGTCTTCGCCGCGGCCGGGCACGCAGAGCAGGCCGGCTGGCTTGTCGAACACCAGCAGGAACGGGTCTTCGTGGATCGGTTGCAGGGGCGGTGGCACGGTCATGGATGCCGCCGAGTTTAGAGAGAGCCGCGCGAAGGGGCGGAGCAGGGCGCTGCGCCCCGCTCATGCCCCGCTCACACCCGCTCAAGGAGCCTCGGCTATCCTTGAACCAATGTCCGGCCCCGCCCCCGCTTCTTCCCCCTCTCCAGACGCCGCCGCCAAAGCGCCCGGCAACCTTCCTTCGCCGAGCTTCTCCGACCTGACGCGCGAGCGTCCGTTCATGCAGATGTGGACGGCGCGGCTCTTCGGCACCGCCGCCTCGCAGATGCTGCTGGTGGCCATCGGCTGGCACATGTACGAGCTCACCGGCAGCGCCTGGGACCTGGGCCTGGTGGGCCTGTACCAGTTCGTGCCCGCGCTGCTGCTGGCGCTGCTGGCCGGGCACATCGTCGACCGGCACCATCGCGGCCGCATCGTGGCCGCCTGCTTCGCGGTGCAGGGCCTGGTGGCGCTGGTGCTGCTGCTGGCGGTGCAGGAAAAGCACGACACGCGCGGCCTGCTGCTGGGCCTGTCGCTGGTGCTGGGGGCCGTGCGGGCCTTCCAGATGCCGGCACAGCAGGCGCTGACGCCGCTGCTGGTGCCGCCCACCATGCTGGCCCGTGCGATGGCCTTCAGCTCGGCCGGCATGCAGGGCGCCATCATCGGCGGGCCTGCGCTCGGCGGGCTGCTGTTCGTGGCGGGCATGGCGGTGGTCTATGGCGCCAGCGTGGCGTTCTTCGCCGTGGCCTGCGCGCTGGTGCTGCGGCTGCGCTACGCCTACACGCCGGCCATGCGCGAGCCGGTCACGCTGGGCACCGTGTTCGCGGGCGTCGACTTCATCTGGAAGCGCAAGCCGGTGCTGGGCGCCGTGTCGCTCGACCTGTTCGCGGTGCTGCTGGGCGGTGCGGTGGCGTTGCTGCCGATCTACGCCAAGGACATCCTGCACACCGGCCCGTGGGGGCTCGGCCTGCTGCGCGGCGCGCCCGCGGTGGGGGCGCTGGTGATGTCGATCGTGCTCACGCGGCGGCCGGTCGAGCGCCACATCGGTCGCACGCTGCTGCTGGCAATTGCGCTGTTCGGCGTCTGCATGGTGGTGTTCGGCCTGTCGAAGAGCTTCGTGGTGTCGCTGATCGCGCTGGCGGTGTCCGGCGGAGCCGACATGGTCAACGTGGTCATCCGCCAGACGCTGGTGCAGCTTGAAACGCCCGATGCCATGCGCGGGCGGGTGAGCGCGGTCAATTCGATCTTCATCGGTGCGAGCAACCAGCTCGGCGAATTCGAGTCGGGCGCCACGGCGGCGCTGCTCGGGCCGGTGGGCTCGGTGGTGGTGGGCGGCGTGGGCACGGTGCTGGTGGCGCTGACCTGGTTCCGGCTGTTCCCGTCGCTCGCGCAGCGCGACCGGATGGTGGTGGTGATGCCTGCTGCTGTTGGCACTGGCACCGCCGCCAGGGCGCAATCGACCGGAACTGTGTAGCTAGACGGGCTCGAAGACCGAGAACGCCTGCGGCGCGTCGAGCGTGAGGTCGCCCAGCGCTTCGGCCACGCAGGGCAGGATCCAGCCTTCGTCTTTTTCATCGGCGCTCAGGCCGGGCCATTCGATGGTGTGGCGCGTTTCGCCGGACAGCCGCCTGCAGATGCAGGTGCGGCAGGTGCCGTTGCGGCACGAGCTCGGCAGCGCGATGCCGGCCGCCTCGGCGGCCTTCAGGAGCGTGGTGCCGGCTTCGGTTTCGAAGTCCAGGCCCGACGGTTCGAGGCGGACCCTCATCGTCACGGTTGCCGCGGATCTTGTGGTGGTTGTTGCTGCTGTTCGCGGCGTTGCTCGCGCAGCATGAAGAGGTAGAGGCTCTCGACCTTTTCGCGCGCCCAGGGCGTCTTGCGCAGGAATTTCAGGCTGGAGCCCACGCTCGGATCGATCGCGAAGCAGCGAATGGGCACCAGCTCGCCCAGGTGCTCCCAGCCGTAGTAGTCGGCCAGCGCCGTCACGATGGCTTCCAGCGTGAGCCCGTGCAACGGGTTCCGGGGCTGGACCGGCTTGGCCGGGACCGGTGCAGGCGCTTCGTCGGTCACTTGTTCTTGAGCTTGCCGCGCGGAATCACCGCGGTGGTGATCGTGCGGACGGGCTCGATGCCGCCGGTGCCCACGGGCTTCGGCGGGGAGGTGTCCTTCTTCGGTTTCTTTGCTTCCTTGGTGCTGCGCTGCTGACTCTTGGCCATGTATTTCTCCTGTTGATACGACGGATACACCGGGCAGTTTAGCGGTGCGGCGACAATACGAGGTTCCATCTGTTTTTCCGCATTCATGTCAGATTACGAAGTTCGCCCCGCCACCCTGCGCGACGCCAAGGCCGTCGCCGAAGTCCATGCCCTGGCCGCCAAGGCCGCCTACGAAGGCATCCTGTCCGAAGACGACCTGCGCGTGCTGGCCCCCGCCTCGCGCGAAGCCAAGTGGCGCGAAGCCATCGAGTACAGCGAGCCGCAGGTGCACGTGGCCGTGCTCGGCAGCGAAATCGTCGGTTTTGTCGGCTTCGACCGCTCGCGCGACCCCAAGACACCGCCCACCACGGGCGAAATCTGGGCCATCTACGTCAAGCCCGAGCACTGGGACAAGGGCGTCGGCGTGGCCTTGTGGGATGCCGCCCGCGAAGGCCTCGAAGAAGAAGGCTGCAGCACGGTCACCATCTGGGTGCCCATTCGCAACGACCGCGCCATGCGTTTCCACGAACTCGCAGGCTTCAAGCGCGAGATGAAGACCGCCAAGACCACCGCGCTGGGCACCGTGCGCGTGGAGGAAATCCGGCTCAAGCGCAGCGTGGCCTGATGAACCCCGACAGCAGCCTCGGCCCCGCCGCGCGCGTGCGGGCCCACCAGCGCCGCACCACCGCCGTGCAATGGATTCGCCGCACCCACGGCTGGTTCGGCCTGTGGGGCGCCGTGCTGGGCCTGCTGTTCGGTTTCAGCGGCATCTGGCTCAACCACCGCAACGTGTTGAAGCTGCCGCAGGCCCAGGAGCGCACCCGCGCCCAGCTGGCGCTGCCCGACCCCGTGCCCGATACGCCCGAGGCCATGAGCCTGTGGCTGCAAGGCGCGCTGCGCATGAGCGGGCCGCCCAACACCACCCGCATCGAGCCGGCCAAGCCCGTGGCCTGGGCCGACAAGAACGACAAGACCGCTCCGGTGCTCACGCAGCCGGCGCACTGGCTGTTCAATTTCGGTGGCCCGAACGAAATGGTGCAGGCCGAGTACTGGCAGGGCAACCGCTCGGTCGGCGTGAACACCACGCACAACGGCTTTGTCGCCACGCTCACCAACATGCACAAGGGCGGCGGCATGCCGCTGCCTTGGATTTTGCTGGTCGATACGCTGGCCGGCAGCCTGATCTTCCTGTCGCTTTCGGGCGTGGCGCTGTGGATGCTCACGCACCGCCGCCGGCGCGTGGGGCTGGCGCTGTTCGGTGCTTCGCTGGTCGCGGTGCTGACACTGGCGCTGACGGCCCTCTGACCGCCCTCTGACCGCCTCCTCACCGGCGGAAATTCGCAAACGAATGCCGTATCCGCGCCGGTGTTCGGGGCTGGGGCGTACGGGTATTGAAGGGGTGGCCGGCGGCTGCGGATAAGCTCGCCGCTTCTTTTCAGCCCCCATCTTTGCCCATGGCCACCAGCCTGCTCCTGCTGCTCGACGATATTGCGACCGTTCTGGACGACGTGTCGATCCTTACCAAAGTGGCGGCCAAGAAGACCGCCGGCGTCCTTGGCGACGACCTTGCGCTCAATGCGCAGCAGGTGTCCGGCGTCAGGGCCGAGCGCGAAATTCCGGTCGTGTGGGCGGTCTGCAAGGGCTCCTTCGTCAACAAGGTCATCCTGGTGCCCGCCGCACTGGCCATTGGCACCTGGCTGCCCTGGCTGGTCACGCCGCTGCTGATGGTCGGCGGCGCGTTTCTCTGCTTTGAAGGCACCGAGAAGCTCGCCCACAAGTTCCTGCACAAGAAGGAACACGAGGCCGACACCCAGCGCCACGAAAAGGCCGTGGCCGACACTGCGGTCGACGTGGTCGCGGTCGAAAAAGACAAGATCAAGGGCGCGGTGCGCACCGACTTCATTCTCTCGGCCGAAATCATCGCCATCACGCTGGGCACCGTACAGGGCCAGCCCTTCCTCACGCAGCTCAGCGTGCTGGTCGGCATTGCGCTGATCATGACCATCGGCGTGTACGGCCTCGTGGCCGGCATCGTGAAGCTCGACGACGCGGGCCTTTACCTGAGCCAGCGCGCCAGCGCGGCTGCGCGCGGCCTGGGCCGCGGCATCCTGGCCATGGCACCCTGGCTCATGAAGGGCCTGTCGGTCGCCGGCACGGCCGCCATGTTCCTCGTGGGCGGCGGCATCCTGGTGCACGGCGTGCCCGCCTTCGGCCATGCCATCGAAGACTGGTCCAAGGCCACCGGCGGCGTGTTCGGCACGCTCGGCTCTATGGGCGTGAACGCCGGCGTGGGCCTCGTGGCCGGCGCCATCGTGCTGGCCGGCGTGGAGCTTTTCGGAAAGCTGCGCGGCAAGAAGGGCTGAGCCCTTCGATTCCGTTCTGCCGATTGCGTCGCGCGCCGGTTGTTGTCGTTGTTGTTGCTACTGGCGCGGCGATTTGCCGCGCTTGACCAGTTCCACCACGATCAGCGCGGCCCCCAGCACAAGCGCGAACCAGCCCACCAGGTAGGCGCCCGCCACCATCTCGAACCAGCGCGTGCCCTGCAGGAAGCGGGGCCCCAGCAGAACGGCGGCGCCGATCACGAGGCAGAGAATGCCGCGTTCGAGCGTGCGGAGTTGTCGTTTGGGTTGCGCCATGGCTTGTCTTCTTCGTTCGGGAGAGGGTGGATCAGTGCGTCATTGTCCCGCGCATCGCGGCCGGATGGCCCTGCAGCGGGAACGACTTGCCCGTGGGCACCAGCGTATCGCCGTCCAGGCGCAGGATCGTGATGTCCTGGTCGATGAAGTTGCCCACGTACAGGTACTTGCCGTCCGCGCTCCACACCGCGCCTTCGGGCAGGCCGCGCACCACCACCTCGTTGGCGCGCGTGACCTTCTTGCCGTCGATCTTCAGCAGCACCACCGAGCCGTTGCGGTTGTAGAAGTACGCGTTCTTGGCCGAGTTGCTGCCCCGCAGGATCACCGCCACCGCGTGCCTGCCCGTCGGGCTCACGGCCAGCCCTTCGGGCCCGTCGCCCACCACGACCTTGTCGACCACGCGCGGCGGCGTCGCTTCGAGGTCGATCACGCTCACCGTGTCGACCTGCCCGTCGGAGGCGCCCGAGTTTCCGTTGTCCGCCGTCAGCGCGAGCTTGCCGTCGGGCGTCACATCCACGTTGTAGGGCCACAGGCCCGCTGCCAGGTCGACCTTGTTGTAGCTGACCTTCTCGCCATTCACATCGAGCAGCGCAATCTTGTGGCTGGGAAACTTGGCGGCCAGCGCGCGCTTGCCATCGGGCGTGAAGCGCACGTGCGCCACCGAATCGCCCATGGCCACGGTGTCGATGAGCGTGACCTTCTTGCCCGCGATGCGCAGCACGCTGACCGAGTTGTCGGCGCGGTTGGCCACCAGCGCGAGGTTGCCCGCCCGGTTGATCGACAGGCCCGATGGCTGCTTGCCGACCGTGAGGGTGTCGAGCAGCTTGGGCGGCGTGGTGGTGAGGTCGATCACGAAGAGGCGGTTGTCGGGCACCTGCTTGCGTGCGCCGTTTTCTTCGATCACGTTGAGCGAATTGGCGACAAGCGCCAGCGTTTCGCCGGGCGTGATCGCCAGGTTGGTCGGCGGGCCGGCGATGGTGTTGTCCAGCTGCAGCGTGCCGACGACCTTGGGTGCCAGCGGATCGGTGCCGATGTCCAGCACCTGCACGGTGTCGCGCCCCATCGGCCCGAGGATGACGACACCGGCATCGTTCCACGATTGCTTTTCGTCGTTGGCGACGAGCATCAACTGGCGTTGCGGGACGATGGGGGTGAGGTTGGTGCAGCCGGCGAGCGTGCCTAGAGCTGTCAAGGCGAGGGCGGCCAGTGCGGCAGGGCGAAACTTCATGGTGCTGTCTCCGTGTTGTTGGTGTCGTTCTGCGCCGGGGGCGGCTTGGCCTGGCCCGGCAGCGGATGGTAGCGAGAACGCGAGGAGTTGCTGTCATCCGCGTGGTTTGCTCGCAGCGGTTCATTCAGGGCGACGCT
>NZ_QAJK01000190.1 GCF_003852515.1 Variovorax sp. KBW07
CGACACAAGCGCAGCGCCTTCGTGCGAGTGGCATCGGGTGCTTCCCGCAGCGAAATAAAGGAGGAGCGAAGCGGGGGACATTCGCGGAGGGAAGTACCCGGTGTCATTCGCACGCACCCCGAATGCACCCGCCCCAAACAGCAGCGCCAAGAACACAACCGCGCCCAGTGGAGCAACTGACATGAACGAGAAGAGATTCCACAAACGCAGCATCTTCCTGGTGCTGTACATCCTGTTCGCCCTGTTGCCCATCTACTGGATGATCAACATGAGCTTCAAGACCAACGAGGAGATCCTGTCCAGCTTCTCCTTCTTCCCGCAGCAGCTCACCTGGGCCAACTATGCCCGCATCTTCACCGACGAGTCGTGGTACTCCGGCTACATCAACAGCCTGATCTACGTCGCCATCAACACCGTCATCTCGCTCACCGTCGCGCTGCCCGCCGCCTACGCGTTTTCGCGGTACTCGTTCCTTGGCGACAAGCACGTCTTCTTCTGGCTGCTCACCAACCGCATGACGCCGCCCGCCGTATTTTTGCTGCCGTTCTTCCAGCTCTACAGCACCGTCGGCCTCATGGACACCCACCTCGGCGTGGCGCTGGCGCACCTCTTGTTCAACGTGCCCCTGGCCGTGTGGATTCTCGAAGGCTTCATGAGCGGCATTCCGCGCGAGATCGACGAAACGGCGTACATCGACGGCTACTCGTTCCCGCGCTTCTTCGCCACCATTTTCCTGCCCCTCATCAAGGCCGGCGTGGGCGTGGCCGCGTTCTTCTGCTTCATGTTCAGCTGGGTCGAGCTGCTGCTGGCACGCACGCTCACCAGCGTCAACGCCAAGCCCATCGTCGCCACCATGACGCGCACCGTCAGCGCCTCGGGCATGGACTGGGCCACGCTGGCGGCCGCCGGCGTGCTCACCATCGTGCCGGGCGCCATCGTCATCTGGTTCGTGCGCCACTACATCGCAAAAGGCTTTGCGATGGGCCGCGTCTAAGGAAGGAGACCCACACATGTTCGACTGGATGGTCTGGACCACCCCGGTGGCCGTTTTCTTCATCTGCATCGCGCTCATGCTGGTCTGCATGACCGTGTGGGAGCTCAAGTCGCCCACCACCACGCGGCGCGGCTGGCTGCCGATGGCCACCACGCGCGGCGACCGGCTGTTCATCGGGCTGCTTTCGGCGGCCTACCTGAACCTGATCTTCATCGGGCTGGCCGGCAAGTTCCAGGAGTGGATGAGCCTGGAGGCCGAGCCCTCGATCTGGATCAGCTTCGTGCTGTCGATGTTCCTGCTCGCGCTCGTGATGCGCAAGGGCTGAGCTCGCACCGCACCTCCCTCATTTCAGCAAGCGTCCGGCTCTCCGCCTCCCCGGAGCCGCGAACGACAACACCGGGGAAGCGTTCAACCGAGGAGACACATTCATGAAGATGCGCTACACGGCATTGGCACTGGCGGCGGCGATGTTCGCCGCACACGGTGCGGCATCGGCGGGAGAGGCCGAAGCCAAGAAATGGATCGACAGCGAGTTCCAGCCTTCCACCTTGTCCAAGGACAAGCAGATGGAAGAAATGAAGTGGTTCATCGACGCCGCCAAGAAGCTCCAGGCCAAGGGCGTCAAGGAGGTTTCGGTCGTGTCCGAAACCCTCACCACCCACGAGTACGAATCGAAGACGCTGGCCAAGGCCTTCGAGGAAATCACCGGCATCAAGGTCAAGCACGACCTGATCCAGGAAGGCGACGTGGTCGAGAAGCTGCAGACCTCGATGCAGTCGGGCAAGTCGATCTACGACGGCTGGGTGTCCGACTCCGACCTGATCGGCACGCACTACCGCTACGGCAAGATCATGTCGCTCACCGAGTACATGAAGGGCGCCGGCAAGGAGTTCACCAACCCCGGCCTCGACCTGAAGGATTTCATCGGCACCAGCTTCACCACCGCGCCCGATGGCCAGCTCTACCAGCTGCCCGACCAGCAGTTCGCCAACCTGTACTGGTTCCGCGCCGACCTGTTCGCGCGCAAGGACCTGCAGGACAAGTTCAAGGCCAAGTACGGGTACGACCTGGGCGTGCCGCTGAACTGGAGCGCCTACGAAGACATCGCCGAGTTCTTCAGCGTCGACGTGAAGACCATCGACGGCAAGCCGATCTACGGCCACATGGACTACGGCAAGAAAGACCCGTCGCTCGGCTGGCGCTTCACCGATGCGTGGCTGTCGATGGCCGGCGCGGCCGACAAGGGCATTCCGAACGGCATGCCGATCGACGAATGGGGCATTCGCGTGGCGGCCGACAAGTGCACGCCCACGGGCGCTTCGGTGTCGCGCGGCGGCGCCACCAACTCGCCGGCCTCGGTCTATGCGCTCACCAAGTACATCGACTGGATGAAGAAGTACGCGCCCAAGGAAGCCATGGGCATGACCTTCGGCGAATCGGGCCCCGTGCCGGCGCAGGGCCAGATTGCCCAGCAGATCTTCTGGTACACGGCCTTCACCGCCGACATGACCAAGAAGGGCCTGCCGGTCGTGAACGAAGACGGTTCGCCCAAGTGGCGCATGGCCCCCGGCCCGAACGGCCCGTACTGGAAGCAGGGCATGCAGAACGGCTACCAGGACGTGGGCTCGTGGACCTTCTTCAAGGGCCATGACGCCAACAAGACGGCCGCCGCCTGGCTCTATGCGCAGTTCATCACCGCCAAGACGACTTCGCTGAAGAAGTCGATCACCGGGCTGACCTTCATTCGCGACAGCGACATCCGTTCGGACTTCTTCACGCAGAACGCCAACAAGTACGGCGGCCTGATCGAGTTCTACCGCAGCCCCGCGCGCGTGGCCTGGACCCCGACCGGCACCAACGTGCCCGACTACCCGAAGCTGGCGCAGCTCTGGTGGAAGAACGTGGCCGAGGCGGTGACGGGCGAGAAGACGCCGCAGAAGGCCATGGACAACCTGGCGGACGAGATGGACAACGTGATGGCCCGCCTCGAGCGTGCCGGCATGGCCCATTGCGCGCCCAAGCTCAACCCGAAGGGCGACCCGGCCAAGTACCTGAGCGACGACCACGCCCCGTGGAAGAAGCTGGCCAACGAAAAGCCGAAGGGCGAGACCATCGACTACAACAAGCTGCTGACCGCCTGGAAGGAAGGCAAGGTGCGCTGAGCAGGGCGCACCACGCGCTGCACGGATTTCCGTGCACCGACCGGAAAGAGGGCCGCGCCGCAGGGAGCGGCCCTTTTTTTGTTTCTTTTCCCGCATCGGGCCCCGCGGACCGTCTGATTGCCGCGACGCCATGACCAATGGCAGATGCGCCGGCCCTGCTGTTCGCTTACATTCGACGGCCCCCGAAATTGCCCGCACGTGACCACAAGTTCCCCCAGCCCCTCCGCACGCCCCAAGCGCGTCCTGGTGATCCACTATTCGCAATCCGGACAGCTCGACAGCGTTGCCGAGCAGATCGTCGCGCCGTTGCGGGCCGATCCGTCGGTCCAGGTGCACGAAGAAACGCTGCGGCCGCTGGTGCCGTTTCCGTTTCCCTGGCCCTTCATCCGCTTCTTCGACGCCTTCCCGGAATCGGCCCACATGGTGCCGCCGCCGCTGGCACCGCTCTCGCTCACGGGCGACGAAGATTTCGACCTCGTCATCCTGCCTTACCAGGTGTGGTTCCTGGCGCCGTCGCAGCCGGTCACGGCCTTCCTGAAGCACCCGGTGGCGGCGCGCCTGCTCAAGGGCAAGCCGGTGGTGACCGTCATCGCCTGCCGCAACATGTGGCTGCTGGCCCACGAAAAACTCAAGGGCATGCTCGACGACGTGGGCGCGCGGCTGATCGACAACGTGGTGCTGACCGACCCCGGCCCCACGCTCGCCACTTTCTTCACCACGCCGGCCTGGCTCATCTGGGGCCGCAAGCGCGGCTTCTGGGGCATGCCCGACGCGGGCCTGAGTACGGGTCAAATCCGCAGTACGGGTCGATTCGGCCGTGCCCTGCGTGAT
Source organism: Variovorax sp. KBW07 (assembly GCF_003852515.1). Taxonomy (GTDB): domain Bacteria; phylum Pseudomonadota; class Gammaproteobacteria; order Burkholderiales; family Burkholderiaceae_C; genus Variovorax. The sequence goes on from NZ_QAJK01000190.1 coordinate 3,988, forward strand.
GCGCTGCACAACGACCTGGAGCGCGGTACGCAGCCGCTGCTGGCCGGCCTGGGCGCGGTGCAGGCCAACGCCCGGCTGCTGATCAGCGAGAAGGCCGGCACCCGCAGTTTCTACCTCTGGGGCAGGCTGATCATGGCGGTCGGCGGGCCCGGCGCGTGGCCGCGCAAGCCGCTGCTGTTGCTGTACGTTCTCTTTTTGCTGGTACTGATCGTGACGGTAGTCCCGGTCAGCCTGACTCTTCAGGCGCTTCTGCGACCGTTTCTCAAGGGGTGGCTGACTAAAATGACAGCCCAATTCGAGTGCCCGTCGGGCTCTGCCACGGACCGCTCCCACCTCTATGACGACTGATGTCTTCCTGACCCGTACCGCCGCCTTTCTGCCCTTTTCCCCGGTCAGCAATGAAGACATCGAAGAAGTCCTCGGTCGCATCGGCGGCAAGGCGTCCCGTGCTCGGCGGCTGATTCTTCGCAGCAACGGCATCCAGTCGCGCCACTACGCGATCGACCGCGCCACCGGCCAGCTGGCCATGACCAATGCGCAGCTCACCGCGTCGGCAATCCGCGCGCTGGGCGACGACATCGGGCCGGTCGACTGCCTGGCCACCGGCACGTCGCTGCCCGACCAGCTCATGCCCAACCACGCGGTCATGGTGCACGGCGAACTCGGCTGGCCGCGGCTCGAAGTGGTGGCCTGCGCCGGCATCTGCCTGGCCGGCACCGCCGCCTTCAAGCACGCCTGGCTGTCGGTGCGCGCGGGCGATGCGCGCCGCGCGGTGGCCACGGGCTCCGAGCTGGCTTCGGCCGTGATGCGCGGCGCCAACTTCGAGGCCGAGCTCGAGCACAAGCTCGAAGCCCTGGAGGCGCGGCCCGAACTGGCCTTCGAGAAAGACTTTTTGCGCTGGATGCTGTCCGACGGTGCCGGCGCGGTGCTGCTGGAGCGCGAGCCGCGCGGGCCGTTGTCGCTGCGCGTCGAATGGATCGACCTGTCGTCGGCCGCGCACGAGTTGCCGGTGTGCATGTACGCGGGCGCCGAGAAAAACGCCGAAGGCGGCCTCGACGGCTGGGCGCGCTTCTCGCCCGCGGACTGGCAGCGCGAGTCGACCTTCGCGGTCAAGCAGGACGTGCGCCTGCTCAACGAGAACATCGTGCGCGCCACGCTGGGCGAGCCGCTGGCCGTCGTCATCGAGCGGCGCGGGCTGAAGTCGAAAGACATCGACTGGTTCCTGCCGCACCTGTCGTCGCACTACTTCGTCGAGCCGGTGAGCCAGTGCCTGGAATCGCTGGGCCTGCACATTCCGCGCGAGCGCTGGTTCAGCAACCTCGCGAGCAAGGGCAACACGGGCTCGGCTTCGCCTTACATCATGCTCGACGAGCTGTTCCGCTCGGGCCGCATCCAGCGGGGCCAGAAGCTGCTGATGTTCGTGCCCGAAAGCGGCCGCTTCTCCAGCGGCTTCATCTACATGGAGGCGGTGTAGCCATGGACATCGATGCAGTCCCGCAAGAGGGCAACGCAACCCTCGACGGCCATTCCAAGCTGATGTACGCGCGCGACGCGCAGGGCCGCGTGGTCACCACCACGTCGCGCGGCTGGGAGGCGGAAGAAATCGTCACCAGCCACGCGGTCGACGTGCTGGTCGAGCAGGCGCAGGCCGCCAGGCAGCGCGTGAAAGACGGCGTTGCCTCGCCACTCGAATACTGGATGTACGAGCGCCGCATGGACGTGGCGCTGCTGTCGCAGACCAGCGGCTTCTGGCAATGGCGCGTGCGCCGCCACCTGCAGCCGCGCCACTTCGCCGCACTGTCGACGGCCCAGCTCGCACGCTATGGCGAAGCGCTGGGCCTGCCCGTTTCCACCTTGCGAGGCCTGCCGCCGTGACGACGACGATGACGATGACGATGAACTTCCAACACCAACAGGCGGCGCACTGCGAGAGCGGCGTCATCTCGAGCCTCATGCGCCACCACGGCGCGCCCATGACCGAGAGCATGGCGCTGGGCCTGTCGTCGGCGCTGTCGTTCGCGTACCTGCCGTTCATCAAGCTGTCGGGCCTGCCGCTCATTTCGTACCGGATGCCGCCCAAGGCCATCATCAAGGGCCTGCTGGCGCCGATGGCCGCGCGCTTTCGCTTCGAGACTTTCCGCAGCCCCGAGGCCGGGCAGCAGCGGCTCGATGCGCTGCTGGCCGACGGCCAACTCGTGGGGTTGCAGACCTCGGTGTACTGGCTGCCGTACTTTCCGCCGAACATGCGCTTTCACTTCAACGCGCACAACCTGCTGGTGTACGGCAAGGACGGCGACGACTACCTGATCAGCGACCCGGTGTTCGAAGAGCCCGTGCGATGCCCGAGCAGCGACCTGTCGCGCGCGCGCTTCGCCAAGGGTGTGCTCGCACCAAAGGGGCTCATGTACTACCCGCAGGCCATCGATCGCAAGGCGGTGGATGCGGCCTCGGTCACGAAGGCGATTCGCAAGACGGTGCGCAACATGCTGGCGCCCATTCCCATCGTCGGCGTGCGCGGCATGCGCACGCTGGCCAACCGGATGCAGCGGCTGTCGGCCAGCGATCCGCGGAGCGTGGACTTCATCGGCCACCTGGTGCGCATGCAGGAAGAAATCGGCACGGGTGGCGCGGGTTTCCGTTTCATCTACGCGGGCTTCCTGCAAGAGGCGGCGCAACTGCTCGACAAGCCACAGTTGCTTCAGATGTCCGACCGGCTGACAGCCATCGGCGACGGCTGGCGGGCGTTCGCGCTGAAGGCAGCGCGCATGGTGAAGGGGCGCGAGGCTGTCGACCCTGCCGCCCTGGCCGCGAAGCTGCGTGAGCAGGCGCAGCAGGAAGAAAGCTTTTTCCGCGACCTCAAGGCTGCTGTCGCCTGAGATGGCCTGCTGCTTCTTCGCTCGTCGCAGTTTGCGTTTGGGGCGCTGCTGTTCACGTTCATTCGGGGCGACGCTCGCGCCG
>NZ_QAJK01000191.1 GCF_003852515.1 Variovorax sp. KBW07
CCAGGAACACGCCGAGCACCATCGACGTGGCGGCACCCGCGCTGCCGACGTCTCCCGCATGCCCTGTTGCGACGGTCGCGAACACCGCGATGAAGGACAGGATCGTCATCGGGTTGGCCAGCGTCAGCGCGAACACCGACAGCATCGCCTTCAGCGGCGTGGCCGCGTCCTGTGCCGGGCGTGCCTGCGTTGCAACCGGCGCACGCAGCAGCTGCACGCCCATCCACGCCAGGAAGGCCGCGCCGCCCAGCGCCAGCGGCACGCGCGCCGCCACCATCGACGCGATGACGGCCGACACCCCCAGCGCGCCGATGGCGCCGTAGCACGCATCGGCCAGTGCCGCGCCCAGTCCGCTCATGAAGCCGATGGTGCGGCCATGGGCCAGCGTGCGCTGGATGCAGAGCAGGCCGATGGGCCCCACGGGCGCGGCAATCGACAGCCCGATGACGAGGGCCTTGAGGAAGAGGGCGAGGTCCATGTGCGTGTGCGCGTGTGTGCGTACGTGTAGGGTTGGCGGGTCGGAATTGAATTGTCTCCAGACCGCTCGTTGAAGAGAATGGCGAAGCGCAGGCAGATCGAATCATTTGCCTGAGATCGGAAGCCAATACCCAACCCGTGCCTTAAATCCATGGAAATCGACAGCAAGAACTGGCAGATTCTCGACGTGCTCCAGGAGGACGCGCGCACCTCGTTGACCGCGCTGTCGCGGCAGGTGGGCCTGTCGGTGCCTTCCACTTCCGAGCGCGTCAAGCGGCTCGAAGAGGCGGGCGTGATCGAGGGCTACCGCGCGGTGGTGCCGCCGCGCAAGGCCGGCTACACCGTCACCGCGCTGATCGGCATCAACACCCTGCAACCCGACAAGGCGCGGCTGCTGAAGCTGCTCAAGAGCAAGACGGAAGTGCTCGAGTGCTTCCACGTGACGGGGCAGGACTCGTACGTGCTGAAGGTGGTCGCGCGCGACATCGAGCACCTCGAGGCTTTCGTCGGCAGCATCAACCACCTGGGCGAGACGCGCACGTCGATCGTCATGTCGGTGCCGATCGCGGCGCGCGCGGTGGCTGCGCCGGACATGAACGCCTGAGTCGGTCAGCGCGCCTTCTGCCGATAGACCTGCTCGCCCGCCACCCAGGTCTCCAGCACCTGCGTCTTCCAGATGTCGCCCGGCGCGATGGTGAACGGGTCCTGGTCGACGACGATGAAGTCGGCCCACTTGCCGGCCTCCAGCGAGCCGATGGATTTTTCCTGGTGCTCGGCGTAGGCCGCGTCGAGCGTGAACGCGCGGAACGCCTGCGGCAGCGTCATCGCTTCCTCGGGGTGCCAGCCGGCGATGGGCTTGCCGTTGTGGTCGGTGCGCGTCACGGCCGCGTGCAGGCCGAAGAATGGGTTTGCCGATTCGACCGGAAAGTCGGAGCCGCCGGCGATCACGGTGCCCTGCTTCAGGAAGGTCTGCCACGCATACGCACCCTTGATGCGTTCCTTGCCCACGCGGTCTTCGGCCATGTTCATGTCGCTGGTGGCGTGGGTCGGCTGCATCGACGCGATGAGGCCCAGGGTCTTGAAGCGCGGGATGTCCTGCAGCGACACCACCTGCGCATGCTCGATGCGGTTGCGCCGCGCCATGCCGCTGGGGTCTTCCTTGTAGGCGGCCTCGAAGGCATCGAGGATCTGCCGGTTGGCCGCGTCGCCGATGGCGTGCACGTTGACCTGGTAGCCGGCCTTGAGGGCGGTGCGCACCTTGTTGCGCAGCACGGTGTCGTCCATGAAGAGCAGGCCCTTGTGGCTGTGGTCGTCGCTGTAGGGCTCCAGCAGTGCGGCACCGCGGCTGCCGAGCGCGCCGTCGGCGAAGAGCTTCACGGCGCTCAGGTTGAAGCGCTCGTCTGCGTAGCCCTTGACGGGGCCCTTGGGCGACAGCAGCTTGTAGTCGTCGCCGACGTCGTTGATCATGGCGTACACGCGCGACGTGAGCTTGCCCGCATCGGCAAACTCGCGGTAGATGCGCGCTTCGTCCGCGCCGGTGCCGGCATCGCCCACGCCTGTCAGCCCCAGCGAGGCGAAGTGGCGCATGGCCGAGTCGAGCGCGATGCGGCGCTCGGCATCGGTGTAGGGCGGCATCACCTTGGTCAGCAGCAGCTGTGCCTTATCGACCAGGATGCCGGTGGGCTCGCCCTTGGCGTCGCGCTCGATGCGCCCGCCCACCGGGTCGGGTGTGTCGCGCGTGATGCCGGCCATCTGCAGCGCCTTGGTGTTGGCCCAGATGGCGTGGGCATCGACGCGGCGCAGGGTCACGGGGCGGTCGGAAATGGCGGCGTCGAGTTCGGCCGCGGTGGGAAAGCGGTCGAGCTTCCAGATGACCTGGTTCCAGCCCGAGCCCATGATCCACTGGCGCGCGGGATTGGCCTGTCCGTAGGCCTTGATCTTTGCTTGTGCCTCGGCAAGCGTGCGCGTTTCGGTCACCACCACTTCGCTCTGGCGAAAGCCGATGCGAAAGACGTGGCCGTGCGCATCGATCAGGCCGGGCAGAAGGGTGCGGCCTTGCCCATCGACCTTGCGCGCGCCGGGGTACTGCCTGGCGATCGACTCCGCATCGCCGACGCCCAGCACGCGGCCCTTGTCGAAAGCGAGCGCGGAAAAGCTGACGANNCTTTTCGCCCGCGAAGGTGTAGCCCTTGACGGGCGCCACGACGGTGGGCTCGGCCTGCGCCTGCCCGAAGGCGAATGCGAGCGTGGCGGCCAGGGGCAGGGCGCCCAGCAGTTTCAGGAGGGGGCGGTGCATGGATGTCTTCATGTAGTTCTTGGTGGAGAGAAAGAAAAAACGGTGCGCTCGATTCAATGCCGGGCCAGCGTCAGGAATTCGCGCAGGTTCTGCACGCCCAGCTTGGCGTAGACGCGCTCCTTGTAGGTGATGACGGTGGCCGGCGACAGCGACAGCTGCCGCGCGATTTCCTTGGCGGTGCAGCCTTCGACGAGCAGCCGTGCGGTCTCGCGTTCGCGCTGCGACAGTTCAGGCCACAGGCCGGCTTCGGGCTGGCGGTGCAGCGACACCAGTTCGTCGTGCCGGTGCGCCAGCGCCATCAGCGTCGAGGCGTGCGAGCGCATCAGCCGCGCGGTGCGGTCGCGCTGCACTTTCGTACGCGAGAAATACAGGTTGAGGTAGCAGGTCTGGTCGCGCCACCGGCGCAGCAGCGACACCTTGCTGCTGAAGCCGGGCCGGTCGAACAGCAGGCGGCGGTACTCGGGGTCGCCGATGCTGGCGGGGGACATCCACAGCAGTTGCAGCTCGGGCCTGCCGTCTGCGGTGGTGGTGCTGCCACTGCCGCGCGTGTCGGTGGCGGTGGTGCACATCAGCGGGTAGTTGGGGTCGCGCTCGTAGAAGCGCTTGACGAAGATCTCGGTGGTCGACTCGATGAGGTTCTGGTCGAGCACGCTGGCCGCCGCGGCTGCCTGCACGCGGCCGTGCCGGTCGTAGCTGAGGTAGCTGACGTGGTCCACGCCCAGCGCGCTGTTCAGGCCTTCGAGCAGCCGCGAGTGAAAGGTGGAACTGCCCAGGTGCTGGACGGCGTCTCCCAGCCATGCGTCCTGCACGGGCAGGGTCAATTCGTTGGTCATGTGTCGTTGTCTCCGGCGCTTGTTGTCTTGTCGGTGTCATGGCCGCGAGCGCTGCGGCGAAATAATGCCATGGCGCGCACCGGCCGGGTTCCCCTGTCCTCATTCATGCGGACATACACGACAGGTGTCGCAACCTAGAGTCGCGGGCCTCGAGCCCGCGTGCCGAACAAAGAACATTCAACCGGAGACAAAAGACATGCAGAGAACTTTCCCCCGATCCCTTGGCCGTGCCGCCCTGGTGCGCCCCGTGCTGGCCGCCGCGCTGGCGCTGTGCGCCGCCTCGGCCGGTGCGCAGGGCAGCGGCGGTGCTGCTGCAGCCGCTGCCGGCGCGTCGTCGCTGCAGGCGCAGATCGACACGCGTGCCAAGGCGGTCGAGGCCCGGTTGATTGCGTGGCGCCGCGACATTCACCAGCACCCC
>NZ_QAJK01000192.1 GCF_003852515.1 Variovorax sp. KBW07
TGGGCGCCGCCCTGAACAGCAACAGCGCCCAAACCCAAAGCGCGACAAACAGAAAGGCGAAAGTTCATCAAACCGAGATCGTCTCGCGACGCGTGTAGTCCGCCGACACGCCGAACACCTGCGGCCCGCCGACACTCTCGATCGCCTTGCGCACGAACCGGTCGTCCACCAGGTCGCGTGCCACGAACTTCGGGTCCAGCGTGCGCAGGAACGCGTTGTCGCCCTCCACCTTCGTGCCCTGCACCGCGCGTACCAGTTGCTCCGTGTAAGAGGCGAACGGGTACGGCTGGAAGTCGATGCGGCGCTGGCTCCAGCCCTTGTGGCGCACCACGCCGCTGGCTTCGTAGCTTGCATAGTCGGTCGATGCCAGCACCTTCGCCAGTGTCTGCGGCGGGTGCGGCGTGTAGCGGCGCTCGCCGGCGTTCGAGAGCGTGCGGGCGGCATCGAGCCGGTTGTCGCGGGTCCAGAGCTGGGCCTTCACGATGGCCGTCGTCACGCGTTGGGCCCACTCGGGCTTTTCGGCGATGTCGCGCTCGGCCAGGAACGTCACGCAGCAGGCGTGGTCTTTCCAGACGTCGCCCGAAAAACGCAGCACCTTGCCGACGCCGGCGATTTCCGCCGCTGCATTGAAGGGCTCGGCCACGATGAAGCCGGCAATCGACTTGCCCGCCAGCGCCGAGACCATCTCGGCCGGCGCCAGCACCACGAGGTTGACTTCCTTCGGCCCGATGGCGCCGCTGGCCGCGCGCGTGACCGCCGTGAGGCCTTCGGCACGCAGCATGTCTTGCAGCAGCACGTTGTGGATCGAATACCAGAACGGCACGGCCACGGTCTTGCCGCCGAGGTCGGCGAGCTTGCTGATCTCGGGCAGCACGGTCAGCGCGGAGCCGTTGATGTGGTTCCAGGCGGCAATCTTCGCGGGGAACTTCGAGCCGTAGCGCACCCACAGCGTGGCCGGCGTGAGCAGGTGGATCACGTTGACCTGCCCGGCCACGAAGGCCTCGACGATCTGCGCCCATGAGCGGAACATGCGCGGCGCTTCCGCGCGCAGGCCTTCCTTGTCGAACAGGCCCCGGGCATGCGCGATCAGCAACGGCGTGGCATCGGTGATGGGCAGGTAGCCGATCTTCACGGGCTGGTCGTCGCCCTTGAAACCCTGGGCCATGGCATCGCCCGCCGACAGGAAGGGCGCGGCCACTGCGGCGCCGGCCAACGCGGACAGGCGCAGCATGTCGCGCCGCGTCAGGCCGCAGTCGCAGGCCGACGATGCGCAGACGTGGGGCGTCTTGCGAAGGGATGCCGTGGGGGCGAATGGAGAGTCGGTCATTCGGAAGGCTTTCAGGAAGGCGAAGAAGAAGAAACGGCTTCAACAGCAACGGCAGGGGCCGCGCCGCCGATTGCATGCGCCGCATGCAGCGCCGCGAGGATGTCGAGCCGCAAGGCGGTAAAGGCCGCCGCATCGGCGGTGCGCGGGCGGCCGATGTCGACGCGCCATTCGCGCACGATGCGGCCCGGCTTGTCGCCCATCAGCAGGATGCGGTCGCCGACCAGGATGGCTTCGTCTATGTCGTGCGTGACCAGCAGCGCGGCGGTCTGCCAGCGGTGCACGAGCTCGACCAGCAGGTCCTGCATCTGCGCGCGCGTGATGGCGTCGAGCGCTGAAAAGGGTTCGTCGGCCAGCAGCAGCACCGGCTCGCGGGCCAGTGCACGGGCCAGGGCCACGCGCTGCGCCATGCCACCCGACAGCTGCGAGGGAAAGAGCCCGCCCTGCCCGGCCAGGCCCACGGCGGCCAGCGCCTCGTTCACGCGCTGTTCGCGGCGCGCCCGTTCCAGCTTCGGCTGCCGGACGAAGTCCAAGCCAAAGCCGACGTTGCGCGCGGCATCGAGCCACGGCAGCAGGCCGGGCTGCTGGAACACCAGCGCCGCGCGCGGGTGCGGCGCGGTCAGCGCTTCGCCGAGGAACCGGATGGTCCCCTTGGCGTGGCTTGCATGAGAGGGTTCGAGGTGCGCCAGCGTGCGCAGCAAGGTCGACTTGCCACAACCGCTGCCGCCGAGCAGGCAGACGATTTCGCGCGGTGCCACTTCCAGCGACACGCCCTCGAACACCGGCTCGCCCTTGCCGTAGCCAAAGGCGAGATCGCGCGCCTCGAGCACTGGCTGGCGCGCGGCGGCTTGTGGCGCCTGCGGGCTCACGTTGCGCGGGCGGCCGTCGTCGCGGCCAACTGCTGATGCTGCTGATGCTGCTGCTGCTGCTGCGCGGCCGCGCGCTTGGCCAGCTCGCCCTGCAGCTGCGTGACGCTGGGCGTCACGATGGGAATGAAGGCCGCTTCGCGCCAGCGCCGGGCAAAAGTCAGCGGCTGGTCGCGGTGGTAGCCACGGCCGCCGCTGGCCTGCAGTTCGAGCTGCACGGCGTTCTGCGCCACCTCGGCCAGCGAGAGCCGCGCACGGAACAGCGCCTCCGGCTGGGTCTTGAACCGCCCGTCCGCCAGGCCTTCGTAGAGTGCATCGATGGTGGCGGCCAGGGCCGCGTGCTGAGCGGCAATCGGCGCTTCGAGCACGGAACGGCCGGCACCCCCGAGTTTGGTTGCGGTGTCGAGCGCCGCGCGCGCCAGGCCGATCGACAGGCCGCATTGCAGCCCGAGAAAATCCGGCCGCACGGAAGGAAGAAAGCGGTTGGCTTCTTCATGAATCAGGTCGGCCGCCTCCAGCCGCGCGCCCTCGATGCGCAGCGACGCGGTGTTGCTGCCGCGCAGCGCGATCAGGTCGAGATCGGCGCTGCGCACCACGCCCTGTTGCCCGGCTGTGAGCACTGCCACCAGCGGCACGCCGCCTTCGGTGCGCTGCACCGCGACCGCGGCCACGAAGCCCTGCGGGCGCAGGTTGGTGCACCACGGCACGGCGCCGTCGAGCCGCCAGCCGCCTTTGTTGTTGTCCGGCGTGGCGGTGATCTGCAGCGCCTCGATGCCGCCGAGGTATTTCATCGCGTTCGACAAGCCGGTGGCCCCAGCCTGCGAACCGTCGAGCAAGGAGCCGAGCCAACGCTCGCGCAGCGCCGCGTTGGGCGACTGCAGCAGGTATTCGATGAAGGCGCGCTGGCCCCAGAAAGTGAAGGCGGCCGCCAACGAATGGCCGGCCACGGCGGCAATCGCCTCCACGGCATCGCGCACGTCGCCACCCTGCCCGCCCAGCGCCTTCGGCACGCCGAGCCCGAACAGCCCGGCGCGCGCCAGGCGCGGCACGACCTCGTGCGCGAGCGCGTTGCCGGCGTCGAGCGCTTCGGCGTTGTCGTCGAGCCAGCGCCGGTCGGCCTCAGCCAGCATGGGCGGGCGCTCCGTCGCGTTGCAGGTTTTCCGGCAGGTACGGTTGCAGTTGCGGGTTGACCGGGCTTCCGGCCAGGCTGTTCGCAAAGTTGCACAGCGTGGCAAGGCTCACACCCAGCACGACCTCGAGCGCCTGCCGCTCGGAAAAGCCCGCGCCCCGGAAGGCGGCCAGGGCATCGTCGTGCACCTTGCCGCGCGTGGCGATCACGGCTTCGGTAAAGGCGCGCACGGCGTCGAGCCGGGCTTCGCCGCTGGCCTCGCCGCGCTGCAGCTTGCCCACGGCTTCGGCCGGCAGCCTGGCCTGCTTCAGCGCGGCGGCGGTGTGGCCGGCCACGCAGAAGTCGCAGCCGTGGATGCGCGCGGCTGTGATCTGCAGCGCTTCGCGTTCGGCCAGCGTGAGCTCGCCGCGCCCGGTGGCCTGCGCCACGCCCAGGTAGGTTTCCAGCGCCTGCGGCGAGTTGGCGAGGATGCCGATCAGGTTCGGCAGAAAGCCATTGTTGGCAATGGCGCGTTGCACCAGCGGACGGCTGGCTTCGGGGGCGGTGGCTTCGGTGTGAAGAGTCAGGCGTGTCATGGCTGGGTGCAATCGCTTTGCTTTGCTTTGCTTTGCTCTGCTTTTGCTGGTGAAGAGGTGGTGCGTCGATTCTTCCGTCGCCGCCGCCGCGCATCAATGACCGGAGGTCTCTGATCTATGCCGGTTCGTCCCAGCGCTGTGCGGCGGGCCGCGATGCGTCGGCGCTGCGCGCCCGTTGCCAGGCGCCGGGCTGCTCGCCCATCACGCGCTTGAAGGCACGCGAGAACGCCGCATAAGACTCGTAGCCCACGGCTTCGGCCGCCTGGGAAATCGAATCGCCCTGCGCCATGCGCCGCGCCGCCAGCTGCATGCGCAACAGCAGCAGGAACTGCAACGGCGACTGCTCGCAGGCCTCGCCGAACTGGCGAAAGAACGCGGTGCGCGACAGGTTCACCCGCCGCGCCATCTCGGCCACGCTCCAGTCGTGCGCGGGCGACTGCAATATGTCGGCCAGCAGCGGCGCAAAGCCGCGCTTGCGCAGCAGCGTCCACAGGCCCTGGGCATGCACCTCGCTGTGCGCCACGTGCCGCAGGCCATAGAAGAACAGCAGGCCCGCGAGCCGGTCCATCGCCACCGAAGGCTCGGAGCCCACGCGCAGGGCCTCGCTGCGCATCAGGTCGAACAGCGTGGCGGCCGAGGCCATGGCCATGTCGTCCGCGCGCAGCACCAGGCAATCGGGGAAGGCGCTGGCGATCACGTCGCGGAATGGCCCGTCGAAAGAAAAGAAGCCGCAGGCCAGGCCGGTTTCGCCGAGGGCGGGGCTGCCCGACAAGGGCTGCATCTGCCGCGGCGCGCAGTCGATGCCGGGGTCGGCATAGGGCGAAAGAAAATGCGGCACGTCGCGCATCAAAAATACACCGTCGCGCGGCGACAGCTGCACCGATTCGCGCCCCGGCATGTGCAGCCAGCAGCGCCCTTCGAGGATCAGGTGGAAGCTGGCCCGCGCACGCCCCGCCGTCGAGGCGCGCCATCGGCCACAGTACTGGCCCACGTGGAACAGCGTGGCGTTCCACTCGAGGCTGCCCAGCAGCCAGTCGACCACGCGGTCGGCCTGTGCATCCGCGCCGGCATCGGCGGCATCTGGGAGAAGAGCGCGGGCATCGAACTGTCGTACGAAAGACATAAGGGCCCGAGTGTGGCCGAGCACCCGGGCAGAACCAAAGAACGAATCGGAGTGAGCTTATGCCGGGGCGATGCGTCATCGGCCGCGTTGAACTTTGCGCCGCGGCTGCCGCATTTCACGCACCCGGCACGCATTCCGTCGCAAGGGCAACGCCTGCCTAAGACAAGTCCACGACAATTCCCCTCGAGGCCGCATGGCCCGGCAACCAGGTGGGAAGGCAAGAAAAGAATGACGCACGCTTCGCTCGCGGGAACATCGTTATTGCGCGGCCGCGCGCCGTGCCCTGGCCCCCTCCCACCCTGGCGCCTGTTCGGCGCTGCGCTGGCGCTTTTGCTCTCCGTACTGATGAGTGCCTGCTCCAGCCTGCCGCCGCATCAACCGGTGCAACCCGTCCAGGCCATCTCCGATTTTTCCCGCACGCCGTTGAATGCGATCACACAGGAGGTTCTTCCGAAAGACACGAAGGACGCGCGCTCCGGCTTCCGCCTGCTGCCCTACGGTCCCACCTCCTTCGCCACCCGCATCGAACTGGCCCGGCTCGCCACGCGCAGCCTCGATGTCCAGTACTACCTGCTGGCCGCCGACAACACCGGGCGCGCGCTGATGCGGGCGCTGCGCGATGCCGCGCAGAGGGGCGTGCGCGTGCGGCTGCTGGTCGACGACCTCTACACCACCGGCGAAGACGATCTGCTGCTGGCCCTTGCCAGCTATCCGAACGTCGAGGTGCGCCTGTTCAATCCGTTCCCGGGCGGACGCGGCAGCGACCTGACGCGCTTCATCGCCTCGGGCTGGGATTTCGACCGCATCAACCGGCGCATGCACAACAAGCTCTTCGTGGCCGACAACGTGGCGGCCGTGGCCGGTGGCCGCAACATGGCGGACGAATACGTGATGAATGCCGCCGGCAGCAACTTCGTGGACATGGACGTCTTCGCGGCCGGCCCCGTGGTGCGCGGCCTGTCGGACGAGTTCGACCACTACTGGAACAGCGAAGTGGTGTACCCGGTCGCGCGCATTGCCCGCAGCGCAGCCACGCCCGCGCAGTTGCAGCAGCGCTTCGAGCAGCTCACCGCCGAGGCCAGGCCACCGCAGGCACCCCGCATTCCCCTCGACGGCAAGATCGTGAACCCGCTCGATGGCGAGCCCGCCGCGCTGCCGCTGGACATGGTGCCGATGCTGAACCTGCCCTTCGAGCTTGCCGAGCGCCGGCTCAGCCCCTTGCTGTGGGCCGATGCGCGCGTGCTGTTCGACCCGCTCACCAAGACGGAAGGCCTGAACGAGCACGCGCATTCCATCAAGGGCACGGTCACCGAGGGCGTGATCCAGTGGTTTCGCACCGCGCGCCAGAACATCAAGATGGTGTCGCCCTACTTCGTGCCGTCCGATGCGTCGGTGGCCAGCCTGGCGGACGCGAAGGCGTCGGGCGTCAGCGTGGAGCTGGTCACGAATTCGCTGGCATCGACCGACGAGCCCTGGGTGTACGTGGGCTATTGGCCGCACATCCACCGGCTCCTGCAGTCCGGCGTGACCATCTACGAACTGAGCCCGACGCTGAGCGTCAAGCGCGGCAGGCTCGGCATCTTCGGCCGCCGCACGGGCGCGCTGCACATGAAGAACGGCATCGTCGACCACAAGCAGGTGTTCCTCGGCTCCATGAACCTCGACCCGCGCTCGGCCACGCTCAACACCGAGCTGGGCCTGATCATCGACAGCCCCGAGATGGCCCTGCAGCTGGAGAGCTTCGCGGACGCGGGCAGCTCCTACAAGCTGCGGCTCGATGCCACCGGCCAGCGCGTCGAGTGGGTCGAGGAAGACGACAACGGCAAGGAAACGGCCTACGACGTGCCGCCCGAAACCACGGCATGGCAGCGCTTCAAGCTGCGGCTCATCGCCCCCCTCATCCCGCTGAGCCAGCTTTAGAAGCGAAGCGCTTCAACCGCAGGCCGGCCCACACCGCGAACAGCACGCTCGCACCGAAGACCCAGCCCGACAGCGCACCGGCCATGGTCCCCGAAAGCAGGTTCCCGACCGTGCAACCCAGGCCGGTCATCGCGCCCCAGCCCAGCAGCACGCCGCCACCCAGCCCGCGCCCGACCTGGCCGAAGCTCGGCCATGCCGGCCTGAACTGTCCGCTGGCAAGGGCAGCGGACAGCGCGCCGGCCACGATGCCGCCGACCAGCAATGCATTCGGCGTCTGCCACAGGCTTTGCACGACGGCGGTGACGCAACCGCCGAAGCCATCGAGCCCTTCGAGCCGCTGTGGCAGAAGGCCTTGCGAACTGCCAAGGTCGCGCGCCGCGCTGCCCAGCGCGGCCGTCACGCCGAGCGGACGCAGCCGCAGCACCACGATCACGGCGATGGCGCCGACCGCGATGCCGCCCCAGCCGTAGGCCCAGCGCCCCTGCAGCAAGCGCCGCAATGCCTCGGCGAAGCTGCGCGGCGCGGGCAACGGTGCGTCGGCGGGCGGCAGCCGCCGCCAGAGCAATGCGCTGGCCGCGCCCAACAACGCAAGCTGCAACGCGGCAGACCCCGCATAGCCCAGGTGATGCGGCAGCCACACCACCGGCGCATCGGCGATGGTGCGCGTGTACAGCCAGTTCCAGCTGTTGAAGCCCAGCAGGAAACCCAGCGCCGCCCCCACCAGCGCGAACGGCGCGGTGGGCGAGCCTTCGCCCAGCCGATACCAGTGCGCGCTGATGCACGAGCCCGACACCACCATGCCCGCGCCGAAGGCCAGGCCCGCGAGCACCAGCGCCCAGCTGACCGGCCCGATGTGCGCGTCCGGCGGCAGGCGGCCGGTCTGCGGCACCGGCAACCAGCCGGTCATGACCACGTGCATGCCGACGGTGCCCACCGCCAGCGCGGCCACGATGGCCAGCAGGCCGCGCGCGTCGTCGCCCTCGAAGTAGTCGCGTGCGTGGCAGTAGAAGCAGAAGCGCGAACGCTGCAACACCACGCCCAGCACGGCACCGAGCCCGAGCGCGAAGGCCAGCGCACGGCCGCCGCCACTGCTGGTGCGTTCGCCGAGCAGGTGCACGCCCACGGCGATCAACAGCACGGTGGCAACGGCCACCACGGTGCCGGTGCGCGTGGCTCGCGCCGAGGCGGCAGCGACAAAAGGCGCCGATGAAGTCGTCATGTCATTCACTCATTCATTCAGTGATTGATTGATTCATTGATTCAATGCAAAAAAATGGCGAGCCCGAAGGCTCGCCAAAAGTCGTCCGTCGAATTGACTCAGCGGCAATCCAACTCCGACTCACCTCGAACTCATTTGGAGGCCCAGACCGTGCCGCTCGGGTTGTTGACCGGCACGCCGACGGCATTGCCGTACTCGGTCCACGAGCCGTCGTAGTTGCGCACGTTCTTGTAGCCAAGGATCTTGTTGAGCGCGAACCACGTGTGGCTGGAGCGCTCGCCGATGCGGCAGTAGGTGATGGTCGGCTTGCTGCCGTCGATGCCGACGCCGGCATACAAGGCCTTCAGCTCCGCCGCCGACTTGAAGGTGCCGTCTTCATTCACCGCACGGCCCCATGGCACGTTGGCCGCGCCGGGAATGTGGCCCGCGCGCACCGCCAGTTCGGCGGCGCCGGCCGGCGCGAAGATCTTGCCGCTGTACTCGTCGGCCGAGCGGATGTCGACCAGCTTGATGTCGGCCTTGCCCTCGGCCGCGGCCAGCACGTCGGCCAGCCGCGCGCGCACCTGCGTGTTGGGCGCCGTGACCTTGAAGCGCGTGGCCGTGTATTCGGGCGCCCGGTTTTCCAGCGCACGGTTCTCGGCCTCCCACTTCTTGCGGCCGCCATCGAGCAGCTTCACGTTCTGCACGCCGTACTGGTCGAACACCCACGCACCCCAGGCGGCGAACCAGTTGTTGTTGTCGCCGTAGAGGATGACCGTGGTGTCCTTGTCGACGCCCGCATTGGAGAGCAGCTTCTCGAACTCGGCCTGGCTCACGATGTCGCGGCGCACGCGGTCGTTCAGGTCCTGGTGCCACGAGAAGTTGACGGCTCCCGGAATGTGGCCGCGCTCGTACAGGCCCGGGTTCACGCTCACCTCGATCACGCGCAGCTTCGTGTTCTTCAGGTTCTTCTCGAGCCAGTCGGTCGACACCAGCGGGCCACTGCCATCCGCCGAGGCCTGCGCGAATGCGGTCGGCGCCGTGGTGAGGAAAGTCAGCGCGGCGAGAGAGGCCACTCGCCACCATTTGCCGAGAATCGACATGCGGAACTCCTTGTACGTGTGTGTGAAATTCGGAAAGAAACGAAAGCAAAGAATCAAGCCTCGACTCTATGGAGCCGAGCCGCAATCACCAACGAAGCGTTTGCGATAAGTCCATAACCAAGCCATCTGAATGGCTCAGTCGACCAGCAGCGCTTGTTCTTCTTCGCGCGACGACGACTGCTCCACCGCGCTGCGCCACCCAAGTTCAGGCGCGATGCAGCCCGACAGGTCCGAGAGGATCTGTTCGTACTCTTCACCGCTGAAGTTGTAGGGCAGCTCCACCCGCAGTTCACTGACCTGCGACAGCACCGGGTCCTTGCGCAGCCGCTCCAGAATCTCGTCCGAAGTGCCCACGAGGTCGGGAGCAAACAACGTGCGTCGCTCCCCTTGCGGCGCCAGCGTGCGCTCGACGCGCCCCGCCGCAAATTCGCGATAGCGTTTGCGCGTCGCCGCATCGGCCCCATCCAGCGGCACGATGACGCGCCCCAGCGCCACCCGCCCCTTGTGCGACGCGTCTTCGCTCGCCCGATAGCGTTCGATCAGCCCCAGTTGCGCCTGCAAAAAATCGTTCGTGGTCTCCCCCGTCAGCACGTTCCCCAGCAACAGGTTGAAGCCATTGCGCCCCGCCCATTCAACGGACCGCAGCGACCCGCCGCCGTACCAGAGCCGGTCGACCAACCCCGGCGCGTAGGGCTGCACGCGCGGACGCACCCGCCCGCCCGCCGATTCGACAAAGGTGTCGTCGTCCCCCAGCAGCACGTCTTCAAGATTGGCCCGCAGCCGCCCGACGCGCTTGTGCGTGAAGTCGATGGTGTTCGGTGCCGCGTCATGAAACCGATTGCCCAGCAGCGCCCCATGCAGCGGCGCCCCCGCACTCAAGCCCACCTGCAGGCGCCCACGCGAGAGCACGTCGACGGTAGCAAGATCTTCCGCAAGCCGAAACGGGTTCTCGTACCCCATCTGAATGACGGCTGCACCCAGCTCGATGCGGCGTGTACGTTGTGTCGCGGCAGCCAGGAACGTGGAAGCCGACGAAACGCCGCGTTCGAGGTGTCGTTGTCGTACCCACGCGCCGTCGAAGCCTCGTCTCTCGCCGAATTCGAAGAGCTTGAGTGCAGCTTCGAGGCCGGCCAGTGGGTCGGACTCGGCGTAGTTGCCGGGGGTGAGGAATCCCAGGTGTCGAATGGTCATGATTGCTTGTCGTTTCTCGATGGCGGTTGTTTGTCCGCGATGCCTGTTCTTGGGGCTGTTGTTTTGGAGCGGGGTCATTCGGGGCGCGTNNGACACCGGGTACTTCCCTCCGCGAATGTCCCCCGCTTCGCTCCTCCTTTATTTCGCTGCGGGAAGCACCCGATGCCAGTCGCACCTGGACACGGCGCTGGTGCAACGCTGATCAACGACCGCTCTG
>NZ_QAJK01000193.1 GCF_003852515.1 Variovorax sp. KBW07
GCGGAGCAGAGCACACCGTCGGCGTGAGCGTGCCCTGAACGAAACCAGCGAAACGAAGACACAACACGACCCGTCATTTCTCCACCTCGACTTCCTGCGTCCCCACCCGCTGCATCCAGTTGTAGAGCACGAAGCAGAACAACAGGATGATCAGGAAATAGATCAGCGAGAACGCAGCCGCCGGCCCCAGGTCGAACTGCCCCACCGCCTTCTGCGTCAGGTACTGGCTCAGGAACGTCGTTGCATTGCCTGGCCCGCCGCCCGTCAGCACGAACGGCTCCGTGTAGATCATGAAACTGTCCATGAACCGCAGCAGCACCGCGATCATCAGCACGCCGCGCATCTTCGGCAGCTGGATGTAGCGGAACACCGCGAACTTGCTCGCGCCGTCGATTCGCGCGGCCTGGTAGTACGCGTCCGGGATCGAACGCAGGCCCGCATAGCAGAGCAACGCCACCAGCGGCGTCCAGTGCCACACGTCCATCACCAGCACCGTCAGCCAGGCGTCGGTTGCGCTGCCCGTGTAGTTGTATTCGATGCCCAGCGTCTGCAACGCATGGCCCAGCAGCCCGATGTCGGCGCGGCCGTAGATCTGCCAGATCGTGCCCACCACGTTCCAGGGAATCAGCAGCGACAACGCCACCACCACCAGCACCGCCGACGACTTCCAGCCCTTGGCCGGCATCGACAGCGCCAGGCCGATGCCCAGCGGAATTTCGACCAGCAGCACCGAGAACGAGAAGCCCAGTTGGCGCCACAGCGCCTGGTGCAGCTCGTCGTCGCGCATCACCGAGGCGAACCATTCGGTGCCGACGAACACGCGGCGCTCGGGCGAGATGATGTCCTGCACCGAGTAGTTGACTACCGTCATCAACGGCACGATGGCCGAGAAGGCGACGCAGATCAGCACAGGCAGCACGAGCCACCAGGCCTTCTGGTTGATGGGTTTGTTGGTTGCGTTCATGCCACCAGCTCCTCGTCCTTGTAGTAGCAGGTGTGCGTGTCCAGCACGCGCAGCCACACGGTGTCGCCCACCGCGGGCGGCCGTTCGTCGGAATGCAGCCGCACCTTGATGACGCTGCCATCGGCTTCGGCGCTCAGCATCGCGTGGGTGCCGACGTCCTGCACCTGCTTGACGACCGCGGGCACGGCACCGGCGGCGCCGGCGTTAGACAGACGCAGGTACTCGGGCCGGATGCCGATCTTGAGCGCACCCTGCGGCAGTTCGCGTGTGGGCACCAGCGGCGTGCCCGCCACTTCGAGCGCGCCGTTGGTGCTGTTCGCCGACAGGAAATTCATGCCGGGCGAGCCGATGAAATGGCCGACGAAGGTGTGCGCCGGCCGCTCGAACAATGCCTCGGCACTGCCCACCTGCACGGCCTTGCCGCGCGTCATGACCACCACCTCTTCGGCGAAGGTGAGCGCCTCGACCTGGTCGTGCGTGACATAGATCAGCGTGAGCTTCAGCTCGCGGTGAATCTGCTTGAGCTTGCGGCGCAGCTGCCACTTCAGGTGCGGGTCGATCACGGTGAGCGGCTCGTCGAACAGCACCGCCGACACGTCGCTGCGCACCAGGCCTCGGCCCAGCGAGATCTTCTGCTTGGCATCGGCCGCGAGCCCCGCCGCGCGCTGGTTGAGCTGGCCGCTCATGTCGAGCATCTCCGCAATTTCGCCGACGCGCTTCTTGATCTGGTCTTCGGGCACCTTGCGGTTGCGCAGCGGAAACGCGAGGTTCTCGGCCACGGTCATGGTGTCGTAGATCACCGGGAACTGGAACACCTGCGCGATGTTGCGTTCTTGCGGCGTGGCACGCGTCATGTCGCGGCCGTCGAACGTGACGGTGCCCTGCGACGGCACCAGCAGGCCCGAGATGATGTTGAGCATGGTCGTCTTGCCGCAGCCCGAGGGGCCGAGCAAGGCATAGGCGCCGCCGTCGCGAAAGCTCATCTTCAGCGGCAGCAGCGCGTAGTCGCTGTCTTGCGTGGGATTGGCGCGGTAGGCGTGGGCCAGGTCGAGGTCGATGCGTGCCATGACTAGTTTCCTTTGCGCCATGCGGGCGCCAGCGCCAGCTTTTCGCCGGCATCGAACACATAGGCCTGCGACGCGCTGAAATACAGCGTGATCGCGGCACCCAGCTCGAAGCGGTGCACACCGGTGAGCTGCGCCACCAGTTCGCCGACCGCCGTCTCGACGTGCACGAAGGTGTCGGAGCCCGAAATCTCGGCCAGCTCCACCTTGCCCGCCAGGGCGATGTCGCCCTCCCCCGCGCCGACGTTGAGCGCACTCGCGCGCAAGCCGACGGTGACCGGGCCCGACACGCCCTGCGGCAGCGCAAGCGCAAGCGCGGGCCCACCGGCCAGTTGCACCTGGCCGGACGCCGAGGTGGCGGCCAGCAGGTTCATCGGCGGATCGCTGAAGGCGCGCGCCACGCGCAGCGACTGCGGCGCGTGGAACACCTCGGCGGTCGGGCCGTACTGCAGCAGTTCGCCGGCGTCCATGACGGCCGTGTAGCCACCGAGCAGCAACGCTTCGCCGGGTTCGGTGGTGGCGTAGATCACGGTCGAGTCGCCGGTGGCAAAGAGCTGCGTGAGTTCTTCACGCAGGCCTTCGCGCAGCTTGTAGTCGAGGTTGACCAGCGGCTCGTCGAGCAGCATCAGCGGCGCGTTCTTGGCCAGGGCGCGGGCCAGCGCCACGCGCTGCTGCTGCCCGCCCGACAGCTCGGCCGGCAGGCGGTCGAGGAACATGCCGATGTGCAGCTTGTCGGCCAGCGCCCTCACCCGCGCATCGATGTTCTTTTCGCCGCGCAGCTTGAGCGGCGAGGCGATGTTGTCGAACACCTTGAGCGAGGGGTAGTTGATGAACTGCTGGTAGACCATGGCCACGTTGCGCTCGCGCACCGGCATGCCCGTGACGTCATGGCCATCGACCAGCACCTTGCCGGTAGTCGGCGCGTCGAGCCCCGCCATCAGGCGCATCAGGCTGGTCTTGCCGGCCTGCGTGGCGCCCAGCAGCACGGTGACGGCGCCACTGCGAGGCGCAATGCTCTGCTCGTAGAGCCAGGTCTGCGCGCCGACCTTCTTGGTGACGCGCTCCAGAGTCAGTTGCATGGGCCTCCCCTCGCTTTTCTTTTTTCGGTCAGGTGTTGCGGTTCTGCTTCGCGTGAGCCTGCAGCCAGGTGGCCACCTGCTCGCGTTCCTGGGGCGTGTAGTGCAGCCCCAGCTTGGACCGGCGCCACAGCACGTCTTGCGCGGTCACGGCCCATTCGTGGTCCTGCAGGAAGCGCAGTTCGCGCTCGTGAAGGCCCGGCGCCACCTCGGCGCCCATGTCGGCCATCGATTGCGCATCGCCCAGCAGTTGCGCCACCCGCGCACCGTAGCCGCGGGCCAGCCGGCGCGCGAGCTTGGCGGCGAGCCAGGTGTACTTTTCGCGCACGGCGGCCACGAAGCGTTCGAAATCGTCGTCAGGCCGCTTGGGCGCGCCGATCCAGGCCGACAGGTCGCCGCCCGCGAGAAAGGCGCCATCGGTCCATGCCGGGCGCTGCGCGCTCGACTGGCCCAGCATCTTGCCGACCTCGTCGGCGGCGTCCTCGGCCAGCTTGCGGAAGGTGGTGATCTTGCCGCCCCACACCGACAGCAGCGGCGCGGCCGTGGTGTTCGACTCGAGCATGTAGTCGCGCGTGACGGCCGACGGGTCGCCCGACGCGTCGTCGAGCAGCGGGCGCACGCCGGAGTAGGTCCACACCACGTCGGCCGGCACGATGGCTTTTTCGAAATAACGGCTGGCCTGGGTGCAGAGGTAGTCGATTTCTTCCTGCGCAATGCGCGCGGCGCCGGGGTCGTCGCCATTCAGCTCGATGTCGGTGGTGCCGATGAGCGTGAACTCGTCCTGGTAGGGAATCGCGAAGATGATCCGCTTGTCGGGGTTCTGGAAGATGTAGGCGTGGTCGTGCTCGAACAGGCGCGGCACCACGATGTGGCTGCCCTTCACGAGGCGCAGGCTCTTGGTGGCCAGCGCCTCGCCTTTGGACGACTGCGCCACGCCGCGCAGGAAAGATTCGGCCCACGGCCCCGCGGCATTGACCACGGCCCGCGCCCGCACCGTGCGGTGCGCGCCATCGGGCCCTTCGAGCGTGGCCACCCAGCCGTCGGTGCCGCGCTGCGCATGGATGCAGCGGGTGCGCGTCAAGATTTCGGCGCCGCGCGACTGGGCGTCGAGCGCGTTCAGCACCACCAGCCGTGCGTCATCGACCCAGCCGTCCGAGTAGATGAAGCCGCGCTTGTACTGGTTCTTGAGCGGCTTGCCGGCCGCGTGCTGGCGCAGGTCGACGCTGCGCGAACCCGGCAGCACCTCGCGCCTGGCCAGGTGGTCGTACATGAACAGGCCGATGCGGATCATCCAGGCCGGCCGCATCGATGGGTCGTGCGGCATCACGAAGCGCAGCGGCCACATGATGTGCGGCGCGCTCTTGAGCAGCACCTCGCGCTCCTGCAGCGCCTTGCGCACCAGCGAGAACTCGTAGTACTCCAGGTAGCGTAGCCCGCCGTGGATCAGCTTGGTGGAAGAAGAAGACGTGTGCGAGGCGAGATCGTCCTTTTCGCAGAGCACCACGCGCCAGCCGCGGCCCGCGAGGTCGCGTGCAATGCCGCAGCCGTTGATGCCGCCGCCGACGATCAGCACATCGCAGTCAGAAGCCGGATCGGTCGCTTGGGAGGAGAAATCGCTCACAGGAATGGGGTCCGTAGGAACGTGACTTTCGTCACCGACGGCGGCCATTGTATTTTCGAGTTTTTTCATTTAGGTTCCTTTGAGCGCGATTTTCCTCCGAGTTTTCCCTTACTCGGATTCGTTTTCTTTCGTTTTAAAGTGACACGCGCTGTACCCTTGCCCGCAGTGTTCCTGCCCTCCACGACGCCCTTGTGAACTCCAATCCGCGCCAGATCAACCTCCTGGACACCGTGCGAACGCGCGGTTCCGTCACCGTCGAACAACTGGCCGACATGCTCGGCGTGACCCTGCAGACCGTGCGCCGCGACGTGCAGCGGCTGGCCGACCAGGGGTTGCTGACGCGTTTCCACGGCGGCGTGCGCGTGCCCAGTTCCACCACCGAGAACATCGGCTACCAGCAGCGCGAAACCCTGAACGCCGAAGGCAAGGCGCGCATTGCCCGCCGCGTGGCCGAGCTGGTGCCCAACGACTGCTCGCTGATCCTGAACATCGGCACGACGACCGAAGCGATCGCCAAGGCGCTGCTGCGCCACACGGGGCTGCGGGTGATCACGAACAACCTGAACGTGGCGACGATCCTGACGGGCAACAGTTCGTGCGAGGTGATCGTGGCGGGCGGCTCGGTGCGCCCGCGCGACCGCGCGATCGTGGGCGAGGCGACGATCGATTTCATTCGCCAGTTCAAGGTGGACATCGCGCTGATCGGCGTGTCGAGCATCGAGGCGGATGGCTCTTTGCGGGACTTCGACTTGCGCGAGGTAAAAGTGGCGCAAACCATCATCGCGCAGGCTCGCGAGGTGTGGCTGGCCGCGGACGCAAGCAAGTTCAACCGGCCGGCAATGATCCAGCTGGGCACGCTGTCGCAGATCGACCGCCTGTTCACGGACGCGGAACCGCCGGAGCCGTTTACCGATCTGCTGCATGCGGCGCAGGTGCGGCTTGAGATTGCGCGCGATTGAGTTCGGATGCGCTCGTGTTCTGTTCGCCGTCGCGTTGGTCTGGTGACGCGCTTGCTTCAGGGCGACGCCCACGCCGACGGTGTGCTCTGCTCCGCGAATGTCCCCCGCTTCGCTCCTCCTTTATTTCGCTGCGCAGAGCACACCATCCGCGTGAGCGTCATCAGAGTGGTCGTTGATCAGCGGTACACCA
>NZ_QAJK01000194.1 GCF_003852515.1 Variovorax sp. KBW07
CACACCGTCGGCGTGGGCGTCGCCCCGAACGGAGCCCGCCCCAGTACAAGCTCACCCCTTGGAACGACAAGACGCCAACGCGTCGAGCGCCGGCTTGTAGGTTGGCGTCGTCACGTCCATCACGCCCAGCACCGTGTGGTACAGGTTGTCGTGCGTCAACGGCGTGTCGAGCCCCGCCTCCATGCACGGACGCGAGAGCTTGCGGCGCTCGCTCATGCCTTCGCCGAACCACGTCACCATCGGCACGTGCTTCTGTGCCTCCGGCGCGAAGCTGTACGGCACCCCATGCAGGAACAGCCCGTACTCGCCCAGCGATTCGCCGTGGTCGCTCACGTACAGCATCGCCGGGTCGTACTGCTTCGACTGGGCCTTCAGCCAGTCGATCGTCAGGCCCAGGAAACGGTCGGTCTGCGCGATCGAGTTGTCGTACACGTTCATCAGCTCGGCATGGCCGCATTCGGCCAGCGCGTTCGTGCGGCACTCGGGCGTGAAACGCTTCATGTCCGGCGCCGAACGCTTGTAGTACGCCGGGCCGTGGCTGCCCATCTGGTGCATCACCAGCACGATGCCCTTGGCGCGGCGCTCGGCCGGCAGCGCGGCAATGCGCTCGTCGAGGTTCTTCAGCATCACGTCGTCGAGGCACTCGTCACCGTCGCACAGCGCCTTCTTGGTCGCTGCGTCCAGGCCGGCGAAGGCCGATGCATTCGGAATGCGTTCGCACACGCCCTTGCAACCGGCCTGGTTGTCGAGCCAGAACACGGCAAGGCCGGCAGCCTGCAGCACGTCGACCAGGTTCTCGTAGTCGTCCTTGCGCGATTCGTAGCCCTCCTTGCCCAGCGGCGAGAACATGCACGGCACGGAGGCCAGCGTGTTGGTGCCGCAGGAGTGCACGTCGCGATAGCTCAGCACGCCGCGCTTGGCCAGCTCGGGCGTGGTGTCGCGGGCATAGCCGTTCAGGCCGAAGTGATCGGCACGCGCGGTTTCGCCGACCACCACCACGAACAGCGGCGGCCGCGCCTGCGACGCGTAGCTGGCGCCCAGCGCCGTGCCGGCGGTGATCGGAATGAGCTTGCCGCTGCGCTTGAACAGCGGCTTGATGAACACGGCGCCGGTCGAGTAGAGGCTCGCGATCGGGTTCATCATGTAGCGCAGGTGGATGTTGTTGCGCATCAGCGGCGCCAGTTGCCGGTTCATGGCCACGACCGTGCCCAGGGCCACGACGACGGCCAGCAACAGCAGCACGGCATTGCGCCAGAGCTTCGAGAAAAAGCGCTGCGGCGCGATGCGCACGCGCCAGAGCAGCCAGCCCGCGGGCAAGGCCACCACCAGCACGTTGAAGGCCATGCGCCAGCTCATCAGGTCGCGCGCCTCGTTGGGGTCGGTCTGCAGCGCGTTGGCGATCATGGTCGGGTCCATCACCACGCGGTACTCGAGCATGTAGTGCTGCACCACGGCCGCCAGCACGACCACCAGGAACCACACCGGCTTCAGCCAGCGCGACCAGGCGGTGAACGTCAGGATGGCCACCGAGCCGCATAGCGTGAGCACGCTCATGGCGATGACGGTGGGCAGATAGGTGCTGGGGGCGCCGCCGATGCGGGCCAGCTCGTTCCACAGCGGCCAGTTGGTGGTCAGCACAAGGTACAGGCTGAGCCACAGGATGACGGCGCGCGCCGAGCGCGGCTGGTCGAGCCACTGTCGGAAGCTCGACCACGGCGTGCTCATCAGGACCGAAGATTCTTGTGATCGGGGCTCAGGAGCGCCCTCGCGCGGCAGGGGCGCGGAAACGGTTCGCGAAACAGACATGGCGCGACTTTAGGAAGTTCGCCTGAAGGGAGCCTGAACTTCCCATTCATGCAGTATTCATACTCGGCGCATTCGCGCTCGCCGCCGCGCCAGGAAGACCGAAGATGCCACCTGGCCCAGGGGACGGCTCACGCCGCGTTCCACCAGGATCGACACCAGCGCGCCCAGCATCATCGCCGCAACAATATCAGATGGGAAGTGCAGGCCCAGGAACACCCGGCTCCAGCCCACCACCGCCGCCACCAGCAGCGCCACCCGCATCGGGGTGAGCGAGGGAAGGCACCAGAGCGAAAAAGCCGCGGCAAAAGTGCCGGCCGTGTGCAGGCTCGGGAAGCCGGGCCGCTGGCCTTGCGGCACCCACTGGATGCCCAGCCCGTAGAACGCGGGCCGGGGAACCGGCATCACTGTACGAATGAAGTTCACCAGCAGCCAGACGACCAGCACGCTGACCAGCGCGGTAAAGAACGCATGGCGCCAGCGCCGGCTGCGCAAGGCGCCCGCCGCCATCGCCAGCGTCAGCAGCGCCGGAAAAAAGTCGGAGGCGAATTCGGCGAAACGCAGGCTCCACGCGGGCACCGCGGGGCTCGCATTGAGCAGCCCGAACAGCGCGAAATCAAGGGCCTGCATGGGCGGGCACGACCGGTTGCAGGGCCTGCGGCTGCGGCTTCAGGCGCGTCACCACCAGCTCGATGGCAAAGCCGACCACCCAGCAGACCCAGGCCGTCCAGAGCGTGTGGCTCATATAGTGAGCACCGCG
Source organism: Variovorax sp. KBW07 (assembly GCF_003852515.1). Classification (GTDB taxonomy): domain Bacteria; phylum Pseudomonadota; class Gammaproteobacteria; order Burkholderiales; family Burkholderiaceae_C; genus Variovorax. The sequence continues at coordinate 2,564 of NZ_QAJK01000194.1, forward strand.
CATTTGCTGGGCAATTCCCAGCACGAGGCCGGCAACCAGCGCCACGGCCAGCCATATCGACGCCAGGCGGCCGGACACCCGCCGCAGCACGAAGTACCCCCCCGCATAGGCAAAGGCGGCAGACGCATGGCCGGCCGGGAAGCAGCCCCCCGGTCCGCCATCGGTGGCGCCCCACGCCCAATGCGACACGTACTGCGCCATGCCGCCGAACTCCTTCAGGTCCCAGGGGCAGCTGGTATGGCTGGCCTGCTTGAGCAGGCTGACGACAATCACCGCAGCCAGTACCGTCAGCGCCAGTTGCGCGCGGTCACCCGTACTCAGGCGGCGCAGAATACCGACCGGCCAGCGAATGGCCAGCAGCAGCGCCAGCACGAGCACCCAGCTCAGGTCCCGGGCGCCTTCATGCATGACGTGAACCATGAAAGGGTTCGTGCGCCAGGGAAAGCCGTAGGGCGTACCCACCATGCGCGCCAGCAGAAGATCGCCATTCGACGCATCCCACGCCATCAGTATTGCCAGCGCCAGCAGAGTCAGGGCGCCCAGGCGGAAATTCGGGAAACGTGTCATGGCCAACCAAAAAAACAGGAAAACCGCGCGAGCCTACGTTTGCCGAATGAACCCAGCCTGAAGCAACATGAACCGAATCTGACCGAACGGCCCGCCTCCGGGGACGGCGCTAGACTTCTTTTTTTGCTAAAGGACATGGCGTGCGCATATTGCTGGTCGAAGATGACACCTCCCTCGCGGATGCCGTGTGCAGCTATCTGCTGGCCAAGGCCTTCGTGGTCGACGTGGCGCCCAGCCTGGCCGATGCGCGCGGCGCCCTGCTCTCGGTGCAGTACGCGGCGGTACTGCTCGACCTGCACCTGGGCGACGGCGACGGCCTCTCGCTGCTGCCGCAGATACGCGCCCTGCCCGAGCGCCCCATCGTCATCGTGCTGACCGCGCGCGACCAGGTCACCGACCGCATCCGCGGGCTCGACGCCGGCGCCGACGACTACCTCATCAAGCCCTACGACCCGGCCGAGTTGCTGGCGCGCCTGCGCGCGGTCGAGCGGCGGCGCAGCGCCAGCAGCTCGCCGGTGCTGCAGCTGGGCACGCTCGAGATCGACCTGGCGCACGACATGGTCCGCAAGAACGGCACGCCCATCACGCTGACCCAGAAAGAGTGGGCGCTGCTGCGCGTGATGGCCACCCGGCCCGAGCGCATCCACACCCGCGACAACCTTGCCGATGCGCTCTACGGCTTCGGCGACGAGGCCGACAGCAACACGCTCGAGGTCTTCATCAGCCGGCTGCGCCGCAAGCTCGGCCGCAGCCACATCCAGACGCTGCGCGGGCTGGGCTATCGGCTGTCGTTCTCCGCGGACGACGACGAATGAGTGCGGCGAGCGTCGTACCTGGCCGCGACTCGCTGGCCGGGCGCCTGACCCGCACGCTGATCCTGTGGGTCGGCGGCGTGTGGCTGCTGTGCGTGTTCGCCGTGGTCTGGTATGTCGACCGCGAGATCAACCACAACTTCGACAACGAGCTGGTCGAGGTGTCGCACCGCATGTTCGACATGGCCGTGCAGGAGCTCGACCGCCTGCAGCACGGCAACGGCACCGCGCCGGGCGCGCCGCTCATCGCGCCCAAGCAGCTGTTCTCCGAAGACGCGGTGATGTACCAGATCGTCGACCTGCACGAGCACGTGCTGCTGCGCTCGGCCGAAGCGCCGGTCGATGCCTTCGACGTGCCGCTGGCGGCCGGCTTCGCCAACAACCAGACCTGGCGCATCTACACCGTGCGCCACCCCACGCTGGGCCTGTTCTTCCAGGTGGCCGACCCGCTCGACGAGCGCCGCCGCGCACTGAACCGCACGCTGTTCGGGCTGATCATTCCGCTGGGCGCCGTGCTGCCGCTGCTGGCGCTGGTGTTGCGCAACGTGGCGCGTGCCGAGCTGCGCGTGCTGCAGCAGCTTGCCGGCGAGATCGCCAAGCGCAACGGCGCCGACCTGCGCCCCATCACCCTGCCCGGCCTGCCGCAGGAACTGCGCTCGGTCGGCGACCACGTCAACCGGCTGCTGGAGCGGCTGGCGCAGTCGCTCGATGTCGAGCGCGCGCTGGCCGCCAACGCGGCGCACGAGCTGCGCACGCCACTGGCGGCGGCGCGCCTGCGCCTGCAGACCGCACTGGAGCACGACCTGCGCCGCAACGATGTGCAGGCGGCGCTCGACGCATTGCAGATGCTGAGCCACCGCGCCGAAAAACTGCTGCAGCTCTCGCGTGCCGAGTCGGGCGCATCGCTCACGCGTTCGCGCGTCGACCTGGTCCAGCTGGCGGGCACCGTGGCGCAGGAGTTCTGGCAAGACCCGCGCGCCAACGAGCGCCTGTCGCTCAAGGTGCCGGACAGCGCCGCGCCGGTGGCGCTGGGCGATGTCGATGCGCTGGCGATCGCGCTGCGCAACCTGGTCGAGAACGCCTTGCGCTACGGCGGCGACCGCGTGCTGATCGAGGTGATGGCGCCCTGCACGCTGGCCGTGCGCGACTTCGGCGCCGGCGTCGATGCGGCGCAGTTGCAGACGCTGCAGCAGCGCCACGTGCGGCACGGCTCCGACCGCACGGGCTACGGCCTGGGCCTTTCGATCGTCGGCACCATCGTCCAGAAGCACGAGGCAACGCTCGAACTGAGCTCGCCGCCCGCGGGCGCGGCGCACGGCTTCGAGGCGCGCATCGTGCTGCGCCCGGCCTGAGGCAAGAGAGCGCCGGGATGAAGTGGAAGAACTGGTATCTGGCAGCCTTCGTGGTCGCCTGCCTCGGGATGGCTGCTTACGAAATGCTGTTCTTCTGGTACGACGCCGAAACCAGCAGAAGCACAGTCCTGGTATCGAACTTCGTCACCATCTTCTTTCTGATCTTCTGGCTGGATGCCGACAGCAAGGAACACCCGGACATCTACAGGCCCTACGAGTACAACCAGCTGCTGATTTTTCTCTGGTTGCCCTACCTGCCCTACTACCTCTGGCGCACACGGGGTGTCGCAGGGCTCTTTCTCCTTGGCGGAATCCTGGGGCTCTATTTTTCGGGAACCTTCGGCCAGTTGGCACTGGCCTTCGCGCTTTAGCGCCGCGCGGCTTCTTTCCTTGGCGCGAAATCGTAGGAGTTGTCGAAGCCGAACTGCCTGGCCTTGTACATGGCCGCCATCTTCTTGACCAGGTGCTGCCGGATCGGCTTCGGCAGGTCGAAGTAGTTGCTGTTGCCGATGGTCTTGCGGTCGCCGTCCAGGTCGCCGGTGATCGCGTGGATGGTCGCCTTCCTGCCCTTGTGGAAGGTGATGAGCTTGATGCCGCCCGAGAAATCGTCGGTGCTGACAGCGCCGTCGTCGCCCCGTGCGAAGAAGCGGTACACCACGATGGGATCGACCAGGCCGTCGCCGTCGATGTCGGTCAGCTCGATGAGCTTGGAGCGAAAGTTGATGCCGCCATCGTCCGGTCCGGCAAAGTCGCGAATCGACCATTGCCGGGTCAGTCCGTTGTCGCGCTCCACCTTGTAGAGCACGGCCTGAATGCTCGACGACAGTTGCTCCTTGGCAAACGGCCGGTCCTGCTTTTCGCCGAGCACCAGAGCGTAGCTGCCGGACTTGTCGACATAGCAGAAGCGCTTGAACACGGTGAGCTCGAAGCCAGCTTTCTTCAGCGCATCGGCATCGAGGTACGGCGTGTCGGCCGGGCATTCGTCCTGCTCGCCGGCCTTCGCCGGCTGGGCCTGGCACCAGCCGGCCAGCAGCGCCAACGAAACGGCCGACGCGACTGACGCAACCGACGCCGAAGCGCGCGCAAGAATCTTCTTCAGCTGCATCGCGCTTTATTTGTTTATTCGCTCACCAGCGTGCGCAGCCAGTCGGGGAGCGCCAGCGCCTTCTGCTTCGGAAAGTCGACCCAGATGGTGGTGGCGCCGCCGGCCGCGCAGATCACATCAGGCTCTTCGGCGCGCGCCATGGTGCCCCAGCTCTCGAAGGTGGTGCGGCCCGGGTCGCTCACGTACATCTTCAACAGCACGTCGCCCGGGTACTCGATCTGGCGATAGAAGTTGCAGAAGGCGTTGACGATGACCATGCCCTCGCCGCCCGGCATGGGCTCGAAGCCGATGGAGCGCATCCAGTCGATGCGCGCGGTTTCCAGGTAGCGAAAGTAGGTGCCGTTGTTCAGGTGGCCCATGGCGTCCATGTCGCCCCAGCGGATGGGGATCGCCATTTCATACACGAGCTTCTTCTTTTCGGGAATTTCGATTCTCATCGGTGCGCCTTGATGGATGCGAGGATGCCCAGCACGAACAGCAGCGCCGCCACCCACTCGGTGGCCTGCGGCCAGCGGCCGTCCCAGACGAAGGAATAGAGCAAGGCGAACAGCGTCTCGCTCACGATCAGTTGGCCGCACAGGCTGGCCGAAAGCCGCTGGCTCGCCACGTTCCAGAGAATGGTCGCCAGCCACGACGAGCCGAAGCCGCTCGCCAGCGCGATCCAGATGAAAAGCGTGCCGTCGGGCTGCGAGCGCAGCGTGGCGACGTCGCTGCCCGCCACCACCCAGAGCAGCAGAGCGCCGAGGCCGGTGGCAATGCCGAGCCAGTTGGCCCAGTCGGTGGCGTTGAGTTCGGTGTGGCGCTGCAGCCATTTCGCGTTGAGCAGGCCGTAGACCGTCCAGCTGGCCATCGCGCACAGCGCCAGCGCGATGCCCCAGCCGAACCGCGCGCCACCGCCGCCCGCGCCGTGCTGCGCCGACCACGCGCCCCAGACCATCAACGCGATGCCCGCGCCCGTGAGCAGCAACCCCGGCAGCAGCGCGCGCATGTGCAGCCCGGCGGGCCGGCCGAGCAGCATCATCCAGACGGGAATGGTGCCGATGATGAGGCTGGGCACCTCGGTGCCGGCCGCCGCGATGCCGAAGGCCAGCAGCAGGTAGTAGCCGCTGAAGCCCAGCACGCTGAGCCCCAGCGCCGCCAGCGCCTGCCGCCCGTTGGGCCAGCGCACGGCGGCCGGCCGCGCGAACAGCGCCAGCCCCGAGATGGCGCCGAACACCGCGAAGCGCGCGGCCGTGATGTCGACCATGCCGAAGTGGCCCACCATGCGCGGCGCCACGAACACCAGCCCCCAGAGCGCTCCCGCGCCCAGGCCGGCGGCAATGCCGATCCAGGCCCGCGGGCTCAGAGCGCGAACCCGTCGTCGGCCGCGATGACGGCGCCGTTCACGAAATGGCTCTGGCCACTGGCCAGCAGCACGATCAGCCCGTCGAGGTCTTCGGGCTTGCCCACGCGCTTGCGCGGCAGCATGTTCACCAGCTTGGCGCCGCCTTCGGTGGCCCAGTGCTCTTCGTTCAGCTCGGTCGTGATGTAGCCAGGGCACAGCGCGTTCACGTTGATGCCGAAGCGGCCCCATTCGAGCGCCATGGCCTTGGTCATCTGCACCACCGCAATCTTGCTCATGCAGTAGGTGCCGATCTGCGGCATGACCTTGAGCGCCGCCGCCGAGGCGATGTTGATGATGCGTCCGCCGATGTAGGTGCCCGGCGCCGTGCCCTTGGCGCGGGCCAGCATGCGCTTGCCGACTTCTTGCGCGACGAAGAAGGAGCCCTTGACGTTGGTGTCGAAGATGTAGTCGTAGTCTTCGGGCGTCACGTCCTGCAGGCGCTGGGTGGTGCTCACGCCCGAGTTGTTGACCAGGATGTCGATGGGGCCGACCTCGGTTTCGGCGCGCGCCACGGCGGCCTTGATGCTGCCGAAGTCGGTCACGTCGAGTTCGACCACGTGGGCGTCGCCGCCCTCGCCTTCGATGCGTGCGCGCAGCTCCTTGAGCTTTTCGACACGGCGGCTTGCCAGCACCACCGCGGCGCCCGCGCGCGCCAGTGTTTTCGCGAATTGGGCACCCAGGCCGCTGGAGGCGCCGGTGACGAAGGCCACGCGGCCCGAGAGATCGATGCTGTAAGCCATGAACTGAATCCTGTGGAGTCGCGCAGGTGACGCGGGGAGCCCCGTCCACCGGTGACACGGACCACCCCTGGACGCCGCATAAAATGCCCCGCAACCCGGGATGCCCCGCGCCTCGAAAAATCATTATCGACCCAACCCACATGACCCACGACGAAATCCTCGCCCAGTTCGGCCCTCGCGAAGCCATGGAATACGACGTGGTCGTGGTCGGTGGCGGCCCGGCCGGCCTCTCGACCGCGATCCGGCTCAAGCAACTGGCCGCGCAGCACGAAAAAGAGATCTCCGTCGTGGTGCTCGAAAAAGGCTCCGAGCCCGGCGCGCACATCCTGTCGGGCGCCATCATGGACCCGCGCGCGCTCAACGAACTGCTGCCCGACTGGAAGGAGCTGGGCGCCCCGCTGAACCAGCCCGTGACCGACGACGCCATGGTGTTCCTCGGCGAAAAATCGGGCTTGCGCACGCCCAACGCGCTGCTGCCGGCCTGCTTCCAGAACCACGGCAACTACATCATCAGCCTGGGTGCGTTCACCAAGTGGCTGGCGCAACAGGCCGAGAACCTCGGCGTCGAAATCTTTCCGGGCTTCCCGGCCGCCGAAGTGCTCTACAACGAGAACGGCTCGGTGCGCGGCGTGGCCACCGGCAACATGGGCGTTGGCAAGGACGGCGAGCCGACCGAGAACTTCCAGCTGGGCATGGAACTGCTGGGCAAGTACACGGTGTTCGCCGAAGGCGCGCGCGGCCACCTGGGCCGCCAGCTCATCGCCAAGTACAAGCTCGACGAAGGCAAGGACCCGCAGACCTACGGCCTGGGTGTGAAGGAAGTGTGGGAGATCGACCCCAAGCGCCACCAGCCCGGCTTCGTGCTGCACACGGCCGGCTGGCCGATGAAGAGCGACACCTACGGCGGCGCGTTCCTCTATCACATGGAGGACAACAAGGTCACCATGGGCTTCATCACGGGCCTGGACTACAGCAACCCGTACCTGAGCCCGTTCGAGGAAATGCAGCGCTGGAAGCTGCACCCCAACATCCGCTGGTACCTGGAGGGCGACGAAGCCAAGGGCATCAAGCCGGCGAAGCGCATCGGCTACGGCGCCCGCGCGATCACGGCCGGCGGCCTGATGTCGCTGCCGAAGACGGTGTTCCCGGGCGGCGCGCTGGTGGGCTGCGAAGCGGGCTACCTGAACGTGAGCCGCATCAAGGGCAGCCACGCCGCGATCAAGACGGGCATGCTGGCCGCCGAGGCGGCCTTCGACGCGGTGCAGGCCGGTCGCCAGCACGACGAGCTGACGGCCTACCCGGCGGCCTTCGAGAAGAGCTGGCTGCACACGGAGCTGAAGAAGGCGCGCAACTTCAAGGCATGGTTCAAGAAGGGGCTGCTGGTCGCGACGTTCATGAACGGCATCGAGCAATGGCTGCTGAAGGGCAACATTCCGTGGACGCTGCGCCGCAACAAGGCGGACCACCTGTACCTGAAGCCGGCGGCGGAGTGCAAGCCGATCGTGTATCCGAAGCCGGATGGCAAACTGACGTTCGACCGGCTGTCGAGCGTGTTCATCAGCAACACGAACCATGAAGAGCAGCAGCCGGCACACTTGACGCTGAAGGACGCAACGGTGCCGGTGAACGTGAACCTCGAGAAGTTCGCGGGGCCGGAAAGCCGTTACTGCCCGGCGGGCGTGTACGAGTTCGTGGGCACGGAAGACGGCAAGCAGCGTCTGCAGATCAACGCGCAGAACTGCGTGCACTGTAAGACCTGCGACATCAAGGACCCGACGCAGAACATCGTGTGGGTCACGCCTGAAGGTGGCGGCGGGCCTAACTACGTGGGCATGTAATCGCCTTCTGCTCGCCGTTTCTTGAAGCCCTCTTCGGAGGGCTTTTTCGTTTCTTCCTTGTCTTAGTGTTTGTGCTCTGGTGACGTTCGGGGCACGAGTGTTCGGGGCGCGTGCGAATGACAC
>NZ_QAJK01000195.1 GCF_003852515.1 Variovorax sp. KBW07
GCCAAGAATGAACCCGCCCCCGAACAGCAGAACAACACGCGACAACGCGATGACCCACTGACACGACCATGGCCTCCCGCACAGCCCCACTGCTCAGCGACGAAGAACGCCGCGCCCCCCGCGCGCTGGTGGAACACGCGCTGACGCTCATCGGCCGCATCCACCGCGGCAGCCCCCAGGCCGCGCAAGCCGCCGAGGCCGAACTCGCGCGCTGGCGCAGCCTCAGTGCCGAGAACTCCGAAGCCACGGCCACCGCGCATCGCATCTGGAACGCCGCCGACGTCGGTGCGCTGCGCGGCCAGATGGCCATGCCACCGACCGCCGCGCAGGAACGACAGTCGCGGCGGCGCGTCGTCGGTCTGCTGGGCGCGGCGGGCTTTGCGGCGCTGGCGGGGGTCGGCGGGCGCTGGTACTGGCAACGGCCGGTGTACGAGGCCGCGCCGCGCACGGGACAGGCACAGACGCTGGCGCATGCGCTGCCGGACGGCAGCACGCTGGACCTGGCGGCCAACACGGCGCTCGAGGTCACGCTGTACCGCGACCGGCGCACCGTGCGGCTGGTGCGGGGCGAGGCGCGGTTTGCCATTGCGCACGACGCGCAACGGCCGTTCACCGTGGCCACCGAATGGGGACACGTGCGCGTGCTGGGCACGGTGTTCACGGTGTCGGTGCGCGATGGGCGCATGCGGCTGGCGGTGGCCGAAGGGCGGGTGGCCATCTGGGCGCACACGCAGGCGGGCAGCATGGCCGATGCCGAGGCGATGCCGCCGGCGACCATCCTCCAGGCCGGTGAAGCCATCGAGGCCGATGCGCAAGGGCTGGGCACGCGCAGCAGCGTCGACGTGGGCGAAGTCGCGGACTGGAAGCAGGGCTGGCTGGTGTTCCGCAACACGCGGCTGCCCGAAGCGCTGGCGCGCTGGAACGACTACCTGCGCCAACCCCTGCGGCTGGCCGACGACAGCAGCCTGCGCGAGATGCGGGTGACGGGCAGCTACCGGCTGCAGGACCCGCAGGCCTTCCTGAACGGGCTGGCGGTGATGCTGCCGGTGCGCACGGCGCGCAATGCCGATGGCACGACGGACATCGCGCGCCGGCCCTGACCTGCTTGCCCGTCCACCCTCCTGCCCTTCTGAACTTTCTTCGATTTTCTTTGTGGGGTAAACCGCCTCGAGCTTGTCTTCTGTTTGAAACCCATCTCCAGGACCCTCAAACATGACCGACAAGCTGAACGCCGCGCGACGCCTTCGCGCCGAATCCTTCACCGCCGCGGCGCTGGCCTGCGCCGTCGCCTCGGCGCTGCTCTCGATGGCCGGCGCGGCTCACGCGCAGGGCGCGGCCACCGCGGCCCCAGCGACCCCTGCGGCCACCACCGTGCAGCTGTCGCTGCCATCGCAGCCGCTGGCTCAGAGCCTGGGCGCGCTGTCCCGGCAGTTCGGCACGTCCATCGGCGGCGAAAGCTCGCTGCTCGAAGGCCGCACGGCACCGGCGGTGCGCGGGGCGGTCACGCTGCAGCAGGCCCTGGAACGGGTGCTGGCGGGCAGCGGCCTGACCTTCGTGCGCAGCAGCGCCTCGGCGCTCACGGTGATCCGCGCGACGGCCGGTGGCAACAGCGCCACCACGCTGCCCTCGGTCACGGTGACGGCCGACGCCGAAGAAGCCGCCACGGGCCACGTGCCGGGCTACATCGCGCGGCGCAGCACGGCGGGCAGCAAGACCGACACGCCGATCATCGAGACGCCGCAATCGGTCTCGGTGGTCACGTCGGACTTCATCGAGGCCTCGGGCGCCACGCGCATGAAGGAAGCGCTGGCCTACACGCCGGGCATCAACGTGTCGCCTTGGGGTGCCGACTCGCGCTTCGACTGGACCATCCTGCGCGGCTTCGACGCGCAGGCACCCGGCTATTACCTCGATGGCCTGCAGCTGCGCAACAACAACGGCTGGGCCATCTGGCAGACCGAGAACTACGGCACCGAGCGCATCGAAGTGCTGCGCGG
>NZ_QAJK01000196.1 GCF_003852515.1 Variovorax sp. KBW07
GGCGGTGCTCACGCTGCCCTTCCAGTTCATGATCGCCTACACCGGCATCGTGATCTCGGGCACGACCTTCATGCCGGCCGGCAAGCTGGTGCACTACGGCGCCGACACCACAGCGCAGGCGCGGTTCGCCGCCGAGCTGAGCGGCGAAGGCCGGGTGGAACGCACCGGCCGCCCGATGGCGGTGCCGGAACTCGAAACCTTTGCCGCGCGCGGCCAGCAGCTCACCGGCCAGCCGGTGCGCGCGGTGGTCATCGACCATCCGGGCGACGCGGGCGCGCGCATCGGCGTCTACGGCTGGAACAGCGAGGGCGAATCGCTGCGCCGCCTGAGCGGCACCACCGGCATGGCACTGTTCTCGGCGGCCACCGGCGAGGTGCAGCGCGTGCGCATGCCGGGCGCGGGCGGTGGCGGCGCCGCGATGCTCGCGCAGTCGGCCATGGGCGGCCTGCACATGGTCACCTTCGGCGGCTGGGGCATGAAGTGGCTGTACTTCCTGTGCGGGCTGGCGGGCACGGCCATGATGGGCACCGGCGCCGTGCTCTTCATCGTCAAGCGGCGCAACAAGCACCTCGGCGAATTCGGCGGCGCGACCGCGCGGGTCTACCGGCTGGTCGAGGCGCTGAACGTCGCAGCCATCGCGGGGCTGGCCGTGGCGTGCGTGGGCTTCCTGTGGGCCAACCGGTTGATTCCGGTGGCCATCGACCATCGGGCCGGCTGGGAGCTGCGCGCTTTCTTCGGGCTGTGGGCGCTGTCGCTGGTGCATGCCTTCGTTCGCCAGCCCGCGCGGGCCTGGCGCGAGCAGCTCGGTGCGTTGGCGGCGCTGTGCCTGCTGCTGCCGGTGCTCAACTTCCTGACCACGGGCGACCACCTGCCGGCGCAACTGATGCACGGCGACTGGGAAAGCGCGGGGGTGGAGCTGGGTGCCGTGGCCTTCGGCATTGCCGCGCTGGGTGCGTTGCGCCATCTGCGCGGTGCGGCGCGCAAACAACTGCTCAAGGCGTCCGCGTCGAGGCCGGTGTCCGGCGGCACGGCCAGCACGGCGAGCACGGCGGAGCGCACGGCATGACGGTCTGGTACGCCTCCCTGCTCAGCCTTGCGCTCGCGCATGCCGGCATGGCCGCGCTGAGCTTTGCGATCGACCGGCACCATGAACAGCTGACGCAGCGGCGCGATGAAATGCCGGCACGCCGTCGCGTGCTGCTTCGCGTGGCCGGCGCTTTGCTGCTGATCGCCGCCGTGGTGCCCTGCGTGATGGCCTGGGGCGGCACCGTCGGCCCGGTGGCGTGGCTCGGCTTCCTGTCGGCGGGCGCGTTGCTGGTCGCGCTGCTGTTGCCCTATCGTCCGAAGGGCGCCGCGTGGCTTGCGGCGTGCGCCGCGATCACCGGTTGCGCGGGGCTGGCCACGGCCCTTGCGGGCCTGCTGTCCTGAAGAGCGACACCGCCTCTTTCCTGTCCTTCATTCCATTCATAAAAATTAGTCGCTGCCCATGTTTTGTTCTTTCCGCATCCGTTCGCTTTCCGCCGTAATCGCATTGCTCGCAACGGCAGGCACCGCGCAGGCCGACTACCTCTGGCTGTCGCGCGATGGCGCTGCCGCTACCGCCACGGCCCGCGTGGGCGAACTCGAAAAGACGCCGCAACCCGTGGCCAGCGTCAGCGCGCCGCGCGCCTTCCTGGCCGACGGCAAAGACCTGCCGTTGACCGTCGAAACCGACCGCGTGCTGATCCCCGTCGCCGCTGCCGGCACCGACCTGCGCGCCGTGGCCAGCCGCGTCACCGGCGAGAGCACGCTGGTGCAGTACCAGGCGCGCTGGGGCCGCACCGAGACCAAGGCCGTGAACGACCTCGAGCTGGTGCCCACGGAGCCCAACGGCAACACCTTCAAGCTGGTGTGGAAGGGCAACACCGTGGCCGCGTCGCAGGTCAACGTCGACACCGCCGAAGGCTGGCGCCGCGTGCTCAAGCCCGCGAAGGACGGCACCGTGACGCTCGCCACGCCGTTCCCCGGCCTTTACGTGCTGGAGGTGTCGGCCCGCGTGAACGGCGCCGTCACCGTCGGCGGCAAGAAATACGAAGAGGTGCGCCACACCGCCACGCTCAGCTTCGAGGTACCGCGCTGAGCGGCAGCAGCGGCGGCAGCAGCAGGCCGGCCTACCAGCGGTAGGTTGCGGTGGCGATCACCTTGCGCGGCTCGCCGTAGTAGCAGCTGCCCGACGAGCAGTTCGCAACGTAGGTCTTGTTGCCCAGGTTGCGCAGGTTCAGCGCCAGGCTCCAGCGCTCGAAGTCGTAGCCCACCAGCGCGTCGAACACCGTGTACGACGGCACCGGGACCGTCGTGCTCTGCTGGTAGCCGTGGTTGGAGCCCATGAAGCGCGCGCCCAGCCCCACCTTCACGCCGGTCGCGAAGCGGTAGTCGGCCCACACCGACAACTGGTTGCGCGACACCGCCTGCATCTGCTTGCCGATCTCGCTCGGCGTGCTGCTGGCCGTGACGATGGCCTTCGGCGTGTAGGTGTAGGCGGCCGTGACGTTCATGCGCGGCAGCGGCTGGAACGAGGCTTCCAGTTCGAGCCCGCGCACCAGGATCTCGCCGGTCTGCCGGGGCACGAAGTCGGCGTCGTAGGTGATGTAGTTCTGGCGCCGCAGGTCGAAGATGGCCGCGCTGTACTTGTCCTTGCGGTCCACTGGTTGGTAGCGCACGCCCACCTCGTACTGGCGTCCGGTCTCGGGCTTCAGCGGCTGTTTCGTTTCGGGGTTGATCGTGACCGTGGGCGAGAACGATTCGGAATAGCTGAAGTACGGTGCCCACCCGCTCGGATGCAGGTACACCAGCCCCGCGCGGCTGGTGAACTTGTGGTCCGACACGCCCGTGGTCGTGCCGTCGATGTGGCTGTACGACACCGCTCTGGCGCTGTCGTAGCGGCCGCCCAGCGTGGCGACCCAGTGGCCCCACTTGATCTGGTCCTGCGCATAGAAGCCGGTCTGCGACAGCGTGGTGCGGGCGTCGAACCACGGGTCGGACGTGGTGACGAAGCCTTCGTGCACCGGCAGGTAGCCGTCGATGTCGGGCACGCTGCCGCTGTTGGACGTGCGCTGGTCGTTGCGCGAGCGCTGGTAGTCCAGCCCGAACAGCAGCGTGTGCTGCCAGTCGCCCCAGTGCAGCTTCGCCTGCAGCTGGTTGTCGATGGAAGCGATGCGTGCTTTTTCCTTGCTGGCGAAGGGGAAGCGGCCCAGCACGCGGTAGTTGGCCGGATCGTCCGCGTTGTCGGGGTTGACGGTCACGAGGCTGCTGCGGTTGTAGACCTGCCCGTAGTCGACCTTGATCGAGCCCAGGCGCGCGTTCTGGCGAAAGGTCAGCGTGTCGTTCAACCGGTGCTCGAGCAGGTAGCCGACCATCCACTGGTCCTGGTTGAAGCGGTCGAAGTTGGGGTCGCCCGTGTAGGTCTTCGGCGAGAAGCGGCCGTTCGGGTTGGGCAGCAGCGTGCCGACTTCCGGAAAGCTGCCGTACGAACTGCCGTCGCGAATGCGCAGGTAGTGCGACAGCAGCGTGAGCGTGGTGTCGCCGGAGGGCTTCCAGGTCAGCGATGGCGCAAGAAAGGTGCGATCGTTCGGCAGGCCGCTGCCTGGCAGCTTCGCGTCGCGCACCATCCCCGTGAGCCGGTACAGCACCTTGCCTTCGGCATCGAGCGGCCCCGAAAAATCGCCCGCCACCTGCCGGCGTGCGTTGTCGCCGAACTGCACCTGCAGCTCGCGCAGCGGCTCTTCGGAGGGCCGCTTGCTGACCACGTTGATCATGCCGCCGGGGCCGTTCTGGCCGTACAGCACCGAGGCGGGCCCGCGCAGCACTTCGATGCGC